>NZ_PPRN01000033.1 GCF_002902685.1 Staphylococcus pettenkoferi
AGATGTGTATAAGAGACAGGTATAAAAGTTATACCGAGTATAAAAATGGAAGTGATAAATATGAAAATAGAGCTAGGGTTAACTTCCTTTGCTGACAATACAGCAATACAAACAGAAGACGGCCCTCAACCAGCCATTAGTAAAGCTGAGCGTATTCGTAATATAGTAGAAGAAATTGAAACAGCAGACCAATATGGGTTGGATATTTATGGCTTAGGCGAGCATCATCGTCAAGATTATGCTGTTTCAGATACAGTTTCTGTACTCGCAGCAGCAGCAAGAACGACAGAGCATATCAAACTTTCAAGTGCAGTGACAGTATTGTCGTCGGATGATCCCGTGCGTGTTTATCAGCGATTTGCGACGCTAGATGCACTGTCAAATGGTCGGGCAGAAATCATGGTTGGACGTGGTTCATTTATCGAATCTTTCCCATTATTTGGTTATCAACTCAATGATTATGAGGCGCTTTTTGAGGAAAAGTTAGAGCTCTTACTACGTATCAATCAACATGAAATTGTGCATTGGGAAGGACGATTAACACCTTCGATTGACGGCAGAGCAGTATACCCTCGAGCCGAACAAACATCACTTCCGATTTGGATTGCGACAGGTGGTACGCCAGAATCATCATTGCGAGCAGGTGCGCTCGGTTTACCTATTACGTATGCTATAATTGGTGGTGATCCTAAACGCTTTGCTCGTAACGTTGAAATGTACCGTGCGATGGCACGATCTAACGGTTACGATTCTAATGAACTCGCAGTGGCAACACATTCGTGGGGTTATGTAGCCGAAACAGATGAAGAGGCAGAGCGTGAGTTCTATCACGCCGTTAAAGTTAGCCATGATCAACTTGCGAAAGAACGAAGATGGCCTGCGTACGACTTAAATGCTTATCATCGCGAAATGGGACCACATGGTGCGCTTTATGTAGGAAGTCCTGAAACTGTAGCTAATAAGATTATTGAAACAGTAGAAACACTAGGACTTTCACGCTTTATGTTGCACACACCTGTAGGTTCGATACCACATGAACGCACGCTACGAAGTATTAAACTTTTCGCTAAACGGGTAAAGCCTATAGTAGATAAATATTTTGAGGATAAATAGTAAGGAGAGTATGTAGAATGATTTTACGTTATTTAACAAACTTAAAGGTAGCTAAAGAATTATTTAACGCTTCACAACCTAAATTGAAAGGTGACCAAGACATGAAAGATACATTTGAGAATGTATTTGGTTTACCTTCTAAAATGGTACCTATCATCGGTGCAGCTGAAGCCATCAGTTCAGTATTATTTGTATTCAGTTTCGCAAGCAAGAAGATTTCACGTTTAGCTTCACTTATCACTTTAGGTGTGCTCGGTGGCGCTATCTTCAAACACTTCCAAGCAGGTCACGGTAAAGAAGGCGCGAAACATGCGATGGACGTGAGCGGACTAGCAGCATTAAGCTTCTTAGATACTTTAAATTGCAAGAAAGACAAATAAGAGAACGCTTGAGTTTAGTGTGAAAATGAGGACGTAATAGCGTCTTAAATAGGAGCTCGTAGGTGAATGATTAACGTTCATCTGCGGGCTTTTTAAGTGCTTTATTAAGTCACGTTCAATTAATTCATAACGCTTGTTGCAAGCTATAAATAGATTGTCACTGTGACTTAGATTCCTTAATAGTCGCACTAGCTCTTTTTCACTCGTATTGCGATAGTTCTTTAATCTACTCAATTTGTTCTAATAGTTAATGCAATTATTCCCTCTCACATTTATTCTCTTTATTAATGAAGATGATACTTATCAAGTTCTAAACAGAAATTGTCTATCTTTACTTTTAAGAAATGATTAGATTTAAAATTCAATATTATACGAATTACAGTACTTTTGATTGATTCGTTTTCAATGCTAACTCGAGACGCTTGATGGATCTAGACCACAACGAAAATCCATTCCTAGAGCTCGTAGAACGAAAGGAATTAGTTGAGTGTGGTCCTACGTAGTTGCTGTCTGAATTCGAGATGGCTATCGCTTTCTCGAACTCTAGTCAGCTTTACGGGGGAAGTACTACGAAATCAAAGCTTTCTGTGTTTCTCCCAAGCAAGCGAGAGTTAAAGCATTGAAAATGAGTTTTTTTGTTAATTGCTAATTGTCGATTTTTTACTTAGTAGAACAACACTGACATTTTAACTAGTAAAAATTTCTGATAAGAAGAAATTTTGAGAATTTAACGTTTCAGATATTGAATTATTTTCATTACAGTTTATAATTAAATTAAAGCAACGAGACTAGACTAGCAGGAGGATGCACATGATTAAGACTGAAGAATATACCTTGGATGAGCTCATTCATATCACACCGACAATTAAAGATTTCTACCGTAGAGTTAAGAAAGAACGCCAACTCACTTACGAAGAAATCAGCGTCTTATACTACGTTGCACAAAGTGATGAGAATACCATCCCAGTTCGCCACATTGCACAACGATCATTCTTGAAACCGTACTTTTTAAGTAAAGCGGTTCAAAAACTTAAAGATAAAGGTTATTTGGATAAAAAGAGAAGTCAAATAGATCAACGTCAAATATATATTGAAGTGACAGACGAACAACGCATCATGATTCAATCGTTGCTTACAGATTTACAATATTTCATAGATTGATTGTTCTAAGTCAGAAGAAAAGTGTCTCATTCGTCACACTGTAACGCCCCCCCCTTAAAGTAAGTGGGGGAGTTGCAACGTGATATGAGACACTTTTTTTATCAATAACATCAATAGCTTATGAAGTTGGCTTTAAGTAACGAACGGTACGGTGTTGCAATCGACTAAAGATGAGCTCGAGCACGATAGCTAATAACCAATAGAAGACCGCTGCTACTGAATATACAGGAATAAAGCGGTAGCCTTCGTTAGCGATAACGTGACTTACTGACATGATCTCAGTCACTTGTACTGCAAAGGCTAACGATGTCCCTTTAATGAGCATAATAAATTGGTTCTCAATATTCGGTAACGCATAGCCGAATGCTTGAGGTAAGACGATACGACGATACGTATCAAATTTCGACAATCCGATGGTCTTTGCCGCTTCAATCTGACTATATTCAACAGACTGCAAGCCACCTTTCATACTCTCTGAAAGATAAGCGATAGCATGTAGCGAGAAACCGATACATGCGATAGTTAGAGGCGATAAAGCATCGGGATTAAAATGTGTGTGTAATTGATCATTAAAAAAGATTAATAGAGCTGGTAAACCATAATATAAGACGAATAATTGCACGATTAATGGCGTGCTTCGTATAAATGAATTATAAACAACGATAAGTTGAGACAATACAGGAATCTTAGCTAAACGTATCATCGCAAAGATGGTACCTATCACGAGCCCAATAATCATGGCGACGATAGAGATGATTATCGTGTTAGGTACACCTTTCAGCACTTCCCATATCGTATGCAGTATAAATGACATGCTGAAACCTCCTTAAGCTTGATAAGGTTTTTGTGCTTTTTTATCAACAAGCGCCAAAGTACCTTGAATAATAAGTGCGATTATCCAATAAATAATTGAAATAACAACATAAACTTGTAGCATACCTAAACCATAGTTGTTACCGATAATGAGTTGAACTTGACCCATCATGTCGACGAGGCCAATAGTAAAGGCTAAAGATGTATCTTTTACCAGTTCAATGATTTGTGTCGTCAAGTTCGGCAAGCTATTACGCAAGGCTTGTGGAGTAATGATATGCGTTAATATATGTCGATAAGAGAGGCCAACTGTAAGACCCGCTTCAATTTGCGCATAATCCACTGACAAGTAACCCGCACGCATGACTTCTGACAAATAAGCACCTGTGTGTAAAGTGAATGCTAAGATGACGAAGAAGAGACGACTAAAATGGTTGATATCAATATGAATCAACATCAGTACTTGCGGTAAGGCGAAGTAAACCAGGAATAATTGCAATAGTAAGGGTGTACTACGAATAAAGGATTGATACACGCGTACAATCGGTGACAATATCGGTGTGCGTTGAATACGAATGATCGCAAGCACTAGTCCTAAGATGATTGCACAGATGAGCGCAATGACAATCATTAATAGCGTTAACGGAAGCGCTTGTAATACCTGTTGGAATAAATCTGGCCAATCTGTCTTCATTAACGGTCAACCTCCAATCGATCTTTATGTTTATTCAATTCATCAATATCTTCAAAGACGTTGATATCGAAATATTTCTTAGACAAGTCTTGAAGTTTACCTTCTTCTTTCAATTCTTTGGTCGCTTTATCGATATCGTCATGCAACTTTTTATTCTTCTTGTTATAAACGACATGTAATGGTTCGCGTTTGACGATGCCACTAATTTTAGTTTTCGTATGAATTTGTTCTTGAATTGCTTTATACGTATTCCAGTTGATGATCATAGCATCACGACGGTTCTGACTTAACATCTTTAAGTTATCACCATTAGAAGGCTCTTGAATCTTATCTATCGAAATCTTAGGATCATGTGTCTTGTTGTATTGAGATAAGATAGAGTACAAACCACCACTTGGTGCCATAGGTGTAAGACGTTTGCCAGGTAAATCGCTTAATTCATGAATATCGTTATTATGCTCATTGACGGCGAGCATAGGTAAGGCGTAACTATAAGGTTCATCTTGATACAGAAATTGTTTTTCGCGTTCTGGTGTTTTGAAGAACCAGTTAACTGCCATATCAAATTTACCTGCACCTAAACCGACGAGATTGGATTCTTCTTCACCCAATTCGTATTTAAATTTATATTGTGGTAATTTCTTCTCTAACATCTTCATGTAATCCATATCTAAACCGACGAAATCATTATTTTTATTAGTATAAAGATAAGGTGGGTTCACTTCTGCAGATAAAGCCACTTTCACTTCACGAGGGTGTTTCGCGGTCGCTTTCTGAGAAGTAGAGGATGTACCGCAGCCACTGACTACGACCATGATTGCGAGAAGCACGAGTAGATAAGTGATTGATTTCAAACGCATCACTCTTTCACCTCAGTTCCAACTTTATTGAGGAAGCGGCTCACACGCTCAGAATCAGGATGATCTAATACTTCTGAAGGTGTACCGCGATGAAGGATTTGCCCTTCGTCCATAAAGAGGATTTGATCTGCAATCGCCTTTGCGAAATTGATTTCGTGTGTGACGAGTACCATCGTCATACCTTCTTGTGCGATCGATTTGATGAGATTTAAGATACTTTGAATCGATTCTGGGTCAAGTGCTGAAGTGGGTTCATCAAGCAGCAAGACTTCAGGGTTTAGTGCGAGTGCGCGAACGATACCGACACGTTGGCTTTGTCCACCTGAAAGTTGCGCAGGGTATTTATCTTGGTGCTCGAGCATACCTACACGTTGAAGATAGTCACGAGCGATGTCGCGCGCTTCTTTCTTAGATTTCTTCTGACCATACACCAATCCCTCGGTAATATTGTCGATAATCGTTTTATTTTTAAAAAGATTGTAGTTCTGAAAGACCATGGCAGAGGATTGACGCAATCTCAAGATGTCTTTCTTCGTATGTTGCGCGGTATCGAAACGTTGATCATTGATTTGAATTACGCCTGACTTTGGCATCGTCAAGGCGTTCAACGTTCTAAGTAATGTTGTCTTACCCGATCCGCTTGGCCCGATAATCGCAGTGACTGTCCCAGTGTCCTGCGTAAAACTCACGTTATCGAGTATACGTTTGTCGCTATAATAATGGATGATATTCTCTACTGATATCATGGAAGTCCCTCCTCAAGTTCATTAAGGTTAAATTACCATAATAATTCTTATCGGTAAAGTAGGGATTAGACAATGCTGATACTTTTATTCGTTAAAGCTGAGTGTTAAACTAAGAATGAAGTTATTTACAACGAGGTGAACCAAGGAATGAAATCGGGATTAATTCAATCTGATATCCAACGTAAATGGTTGGCGAAATTAGAAAGCGTGAAAGACGAATTTCAATCACATTCGGAATATAACGACTTACACTCTCGTTTTCCGTATGAGAATATTGACTGGCTTGTGAAAGAAGGTTACACATTATTAACGTTGCCGAAAGAATATGGTGGCGAAGGTTGTACGGTTGAAGATATGGTCGTGCTACAATCCTATCTTGGAAGTATTGACGGAGCGACAGCCTTATCTATCGGATGGCACTTGAGTGTCGTAGGTCAATTGTTTGAACAAGAAATGTGGGAACAATCTATGCTTGACCGCTTTGCAGAACAAGTGAAGCAAGGTGCTTTAGTCAATCGTGCGGTAAGTGAAGCGGAAACAGGAAGTCCTACACGTGGTGGGCGTCCAGGTACCCATGCGGTTGAGAATGATGAAGGCTACCTATTGAATGGCGTGAAGACCTTTACATCTATGAGTAAAGGATTAACGCATTATATCGTGAGTGCCTATTCTGAAAGCGACCAAGACGTTGGTTTCTTCTTAGTAGAAAGAGATATGCCAGGTGTCGAAATCGCAGACAACTGGAATATGGTAGGTATGAGAGCGACAGAAAGTCACGATCTCGTACTTAACGACGTGCAAATTCCGAAAGAGAACTTTGTAGAGGTTCGCGGTGCAAGAGGTAAGAAACCAAATGGCTGGATCTTACACATTCCAAGTACGTATTTAGGAATTGCGCAGGCAGCACGTGATTACGCTGTAGACTTTGCGAAAGAATACAGTCCGAACAGTATTGAAGGTACCATTGGCGATTTGACTACGGTGCAACAGAATTTAGGTAAAATGGAATCGCTCCTATTGTCTGCACGTCATTTCTTATGGAGTACTGCGCGTATGTATCATGAAGATGTGGAGGACGCGCTGCTTTGGAATGAAACTTCAGCAAGCAAAGTGCTCGTCATGAATCAAGGTATTGAAGTGATTGACTTAGCGATGCGTATCGTCGGTGCGAAGAGCCTTGAAATGGAACGTCCATTACAACGCTATTATCGCGATATGCGTGCGGGTCTTCACAATCCACCGATGGAAGACATGGCTTATACAAATATAGCGAAGTCAATATTAGGTCGAATTTAGTTGAATATTGCTGGGTCTATAGTAGACCGCTTGAAATAATGCGAAGGCGCTTCCTATCTGTACAAAGATAGGGAGGGCTTTTTTTGTGTTTATCTTATTTCTGCAAGGAGTTTAATCCTAAAAGATGACGTGTTAAAGGAGGGAACAAGTGAAATGATATGGTAAAGGGGAGTTATTCATAAGTATAGATAGTGTAGTAGCTGATTTTATGTGAGTTGATTTCGCTTTGTTAAAATTTAAGTAATGATCGGGAATTTCTGTCTCAATAAAGTATTAACATTGAAAACAGGTAGGTTATAAGCCTTGCTAAGATTTTAACCATTTTACTCGAAAAAATTGAACAATCGCTTCAAAAAAGTATTGCAGAAATGTGCGGGACGAAATATAATAGCAATAATGATAATCATTTTCAACAAAGGAGAAAAGACATGAAGAAATTATTGATTCCGATCATCGCGTTAATGCTTGTCTTAGCAGCTTGCGGCAACAAATCAGACGACGGTTCTGGCAAGTCAGGCAAAGCAGAAACGAAATCATATACACTCGATAGTGGTAAAAAGATCGACATTCCTAAAGATCCTCAAAAAATCGCAGTTGTCGCACCTACATACGCTGGCGGTTTAAAATACTTAGGAGCTAACATCGTAGCTGTGAACAAACAAGTCGATCAAAGCAAATTATTGAAAGACAAGTTCAAAGGCGTAACGAAAATTGGCGATAATGACGTTGAAAAAGTCACAAAAGCGAAACCAGACTTAATCATCGTTTACTCAACAGATAAAAACATCAAAAAATACGAAAAAATCGCGCCAACGATCGTCTTCGATTATGGTAAACATAAATACCTCGAGCAACAACGCGAATTGGCTAAAATCGTAGGTAAAGAAGATCAAGAGAAAAAATGGGAAAAAGAATGGAAAGCACAAACTGAAAAAGATGGTAAAGAAATCAAAGATAAAATTGGTGCAGACAAAACTGTTTCAATCTTTGACGAGTTCGACAAAAAACTTTACACTTACGGACCAAACTGGGGTCGTGGTGGCGAAGTCCTTTACCAAGCATTCGGATTGAAAATGCCAACTGAATTAGAAAAAGCAGTGAAAAAAGAAGGCTGGACTGAAGTGAAACAGGAGAAAATCTCTGACTTCGCTGGCGACTACATCGTGTCTACAAGTGAAGGTAAAGCAGCGCCAGGATATGAAAAAACGAATATTTGGAACAACTTACCAGCTGTTAAAGACAACCACGTGATTAAAGTTCAAGCTGAAACTTATTGGTACAACGATCCGTATACACTAGATTACATGCGTAAAGACTTAAAAGAGAAATTCTTAAAATAATAAATTGAGTATGAAAATGATGTTATCAGTAGCTGAAATGTGCAGAAAGTGATTAGCACGCTCACATTTCAGCTTTTTCTTGGATGTATTGTAAACTAGATATTTTTACAGGTTTACAATTGTGCTATAATACCAGTATTGAGATTGAGGAGGAACTACATATGTCTACGAAATTTTTAGTGTATACAGCATTGATGACTGCGGTCATTGCTGTGTTAGGAATGGTGCCCCCCATTCCACTAGCCTTTATTCCTGTACCGATTGTGTTACAGAATTTAGGTATCTTCTTAGCCGCTGTACTACTTGGACGTAAATACGGCACACTTAGTGTTATCGTTTTCTTACTTCTTGTAGCAGCTGGCATGCCACTGTTATCAGGAGGACGTGGCGGTATTGGCGTCTTCCAAGGACCATCCGTTGGTTTCTTGATTATGTACCCAGTCTGCGCATATCTTATCGGTCTTATCCGTGATATGTTCTTAACGCGTATCAATTTCTTGGTGTTATTGATTACCATCCTCCTATTTGGTGTTGTATTATTGGACTTAGTAGGAGCGATTGTGATGGGTATCATTACTCACATTCCTGTAGGCAAAGCGATTTATCTATCACTGACATTTATGCCAGGGGACATTATTAAAGCGATACTCGCTGCCTTAATCGGTAACATACTACTCAACCATAGTCGTTTCCAACAACTCATTAAACGTCAATGATATGAGGAGACGTGAACGATATGTCGACGATTACGATGCGCGACATCTTTAACAATGGGACGATTGTTGATCAAGATGCGCGTAGAACAATTTATTTAACGCCTAGTACGCCGCATACATTTTATAAAAATACTTGGGTCTATCATGAAATGCCTGACCTTGATACGTGGACAAGGGATCGAGATGAGCAACAGCGCGTGCATCAACGGCAAGGCTCGTCACATCTCAGCTTTAGCTTTCCTGAAAATTGTGAGCTCGATGCTACATGGAAAGAAGTATTGCAGAAAGAAGGGTTTCAGCTCGGAATTCTGGAACTTTATGCAGTCGAACCTGAAACGTTTCTAGAGCTTAATCCTTCTCAAAAGAAAGTTCACTTGATGCAAGTGGATAAAACGACGCTAGAGGATTATATCGAAGTTTATCGTGAATTCTTAGTACCGTTTGGTCACGAATTCACTGTAGAAAGTATTCGGGAGCTGAGAGAGCATTACGAAGAGGAGCCGCCTTCTCGGTTTGTGGCGTATGTCGAGCAGCAACCCCTCGGTATTGTGGATTTAATCTTCACTCATTCAACAGTGGAATTAGACGGTTTCGGGGTGCTTGCGTCTCATCAATGTCAAGGGATAGGGCGCGCCATCCAACGAGAAATTGCACGTTTAGCAGAGGGGCGCACGATGATACTCGTTGCAGATGGTGAGGACACAGCGAAAGATATGTATGTGAAGCAAGGCTATGTCTTTCTAAGTTATATGTTTCAAGCTTTGAAAGAATCTATGGATGAATAAGAAATTGAATAGAGTAAAATTAAGCAGCTCGTAGATGAATGATTAGCATCAACGAGCTGCTTATTTTATTGAGGTAATTAAAAGGTAACCGTACGAGCGAGTTGAATGAGCGCTCGCGGCGAGCTTTCTCAAACTCTACCTCTTCTCACGAGAAAAAAGGCGAAATCTATAAAGTTCCACCTTGCGCCCAATCACTCTTCTGGCATTTCAATACGCTCGGGATGACTATAAATATTAAAGTTGCCATCACGAATGAAGCCGACTGCAGTGATATTGAGATCTTGTGCTAATTGTACTGCTAGAGTGGTCGGTGCCGACTTAGACAGGATTACACCTACACCAATTTTAGCTGCTTTAATTAGGATTTCAGACGAGATGCGTCCACTAAAGATTAATACTTTGTCACGAACGGGGATATGTTGTTGGAGGCAATAACCATATAATTTGTCTAAGGCATTGTGTCTGCCGATGTCTTGGCGATGTTCAAAGAAATCATTCCCATCGCTAATCGCCGCATTGTGTAAGCCACCCGTTTGTTTGAAGACCTCACTAGCGCTTTGCAGATTATCCATCATCGTGAGGATTTGTTCAGGGTGCAGGCGAATGTGTGACATCGACGTTTTCGCGACAGCTGCGTCATTTTGAAAGTAGAATTCACGACTTTTACCACAGCAGGAAGCCACCATACGCTTGGTAGAATATTGGAAGCGGTCACTTAAAGGCTTGTTCAATTGGACATGTGCGAACCCTTTACTATCGTCGAGCTCAACAGAGTCCACCTCTGCTAACTTATAAATCGCGCCTTCTGAAGCTAAGAAACCAATCGTTAACTCTTTAAGATGATTCGGACTACATATTACCGTTGCAAATTCTTCGTTGTTAACCATGATCGTCAATGGAAATTCTGTGGCATAACTATCTTTGGTTTCATAAAGCTTGCCAGATTGATAGCGCACGATCTTCTGGTTATTGAGTACATCTTTGTCCATAGTAACCCCCCATTTACACTTAACGTCTATTGTATACTATTTAGTTCGTGAATTGAAATATCCACGTTGATCTAGAGTATAACTTGAAGGGTTTTTCCACCCACATAGGTAAAATGTAAGAGAGATGATTTATTTCGTTAAGATAATGGAGTACACTAAAGATAAGTAAAGAAAAAGTGGACTTTGTTGCGGATGGAATAACTCGTCGTAGATATTTTCTCGACAACAAAGACTGACGAAGGTGTGAGACGATGATTAATCAATTAACAGCACAATTTAAAGAACGCTATGACACTCAGCCAGAAGCGCGTGCCTTCGCGCCCGGACGTATCAATTTAATCGGAGAACATACTGATTACAATGGGGGTTACGTATTTCCAGCAGCAATTGCTTTAGGAACGTATGGTGTGGCAAGCAAACGTCAAGATAAAGAGGTACATTTATATTCCAATAATTTCGAATCAGTAGGAGAACTTGTCTTCTCACTTGATGATTTGAGTTTCAATGCTGATCATGATTGGGGTAACTATGTTAAAGGTATGATTGCCTATTTAATGGAGGACTATCCTGATATCAATACAGGGATGAACATATTGATTGAAGGTAATATTCCGAATGGTGCCAGCTTGTCATCTTCAGCTTCACTCGAGATGTTAAGTGGTTGGTTAGTAAAATCACTCTTTGACTTATCTGTGGATCGTTTACAGTTAATCCACCTAGGTCAACGCGTAGAGAACCACTTTATCGGCGTGAACTCAGGTATTATGGATCAGTTTATCGTAGGGATGGGCGCGAAAGATCATGCGTTACTTCTTGATACAGCGACGTTAGAGTATCACGAAGTTCCAGCACAATTTGGCGACTACGTCATTTCAATTATGAATACGAATAAGCGTAGATCATTAACAGAATCCAAATACAATGAACGACGTACAGAGTGCGAAACGGCACTTGAAGAACTTCAGCAACATTTAGACATCCAATCACTCGGTGAATTAAGTGTCGATACGTTTGAAGCTAACGCGTACTACATTAAGAATGAGACAAATCGACGTCGTGCACGTCATGCTGTGACTGAGAATCAACGCACGAAAGATGCTTACCAAGCGTTACAGCAAGATGATTTCGTCGCATTTGGTCAGTTACTTAACGCTTCTCATCAGTCGCTCAAAGAAGATTACGAAGTGACGGGGCAAGAACTCGATACGTTAGCAGAAACAGCGCAACAAGTTGACGGCGTTTTAGGTGCACGCATGACTGGAGCCGGTTTTGCAGGTTGTGCTATCGCGCTCGTTCATAAAGATAGTATTGAACAGCTTGAAAGTGACGTGACTACAGCTTATGTCGAGCGTATCGGTTACGAGCCGTCATTCTACCATGTCTCAATTGGTGATGGTGTTAAAAGTCTTTAAAGTATAGGTTGGAAATCGCACATTTTTAGAGATTGTGTTAAATGACTTTTATCTGAAAAAGTGAACTACAATAGCTAGATAAAGAAAGGAAGTATAACTATGTCAGTACTCGTCTTAGGTGGCGCAGGATATATTGGAAGTCACGCAGTTGCTCAACTCATCGACGCAAATTACGATGTCGTTGTCGTAGATAATTTAGTAAAAGGGCATCGTGAAGCAGTACATTCCCAAGCGAAATTCTACGAAGGGGATATTCGTGATAAAGCATTTCTCAATCGCGTCTTCGAACAAGAAGATGTAGAGGGAGTCTTTCATTTCTGTGCATTCTCGCTCGTGGGAGAGTCAGTAGGAATTCCGTTACAGTACTTTAATAACAATGTCTATGGTTTACAAGTCTTACTCGAAGTGATGAAAGACCATGATGTGAATCATATCGTCTTCTCTTCTACGGCAGCAGTGTATGGTGAGCCTGATACTGTACCGATTCAGGAGACAGATACACAAGCACCAACGAATCCGTATGGCGAAAGTAAATTGATGATGGAGAAAATGATGAAATGGTGTCACGAAGCCTATGGTGTGAACTATACGGCGTTACGTTATTTTAACGTGGCAGGCGCGCATGTTGAAGGTTCAATTGGTGAAGATCATCATCCAGAAACACATCTTATTCCTATCGTGTTAGAAGTTGCGCTAGGTCAAAGAGATACACTGACAATCTTCGGTGATGACTATGATACAGAAGACGGTTCATGTATTCGTGACTACTTACATGTAGTCGATCTAATCGATGCGCACATTTTAGCATATCAATACTTACGTAACGGTGGAGAATCAGGCGCATTTAATCTCGGAAGTAGTCAAGGTTATTCTGTATTTGAAATTCTCGAAGCAGCGCGTAAAGTGACAGGTAAAGACATCCCTGCACAAGTTGGGCCAAGACGTGCTGGAGATCCAAGTAAGTTAGTCGCTGCTAGTGATAAGGCGAAATCAATGTTGGGTTGGCAACCGCAACATGACGATATCCACGAGATTATTCGTTCAGCATGGAACTGGCACAGACAACACCCACATGGTTATCAAGATCAATCGGAGCGTGAATTATAGTGTTACTTAATCAAACGTTAGTCAATCATTATATAGACTATATTATTCAATATAATGAATACGAAGAACTCGATAGGCTATATCTACAGAATCAGTTATTACGATTACTACAAGCTGCAGATGTAACGGCTGAAGGTGAGCAGGATGATGCACAGTGGGAACCAAACGACTATGTCCAGCATTGGATAAATGAGGCAGTCGCTGAAGGTCAAATTGAAGATACTTTGGCCGCAAGAGAAATTCTCGAAGCGCAACTACTCGATTTGATTACGCCACGCCCGTCACTCGTCAATCGTACCTTTCATGATAAGTTAGCAGAAGATCCTGTTGCGGCTACAGATTACTTCTACGCATTGTCGAAGCGTAGTCACTACGTTAAAGAAGATGCGATGCGTAAAAATATTGCATATACGAGTCCAACTCCGTATGGATCGATAGAAGTGACGATTAATTTGTCTAAACCGGAAAAGAGTGCGAAAGATATTGCTTTGGCGAAACAAGCGATGGCAACGTCTTATCCGAAATGTGCACTTTGTATAGAGAATGAAGGTTACCTAGGTTCCGCCACACAAGCGGCGAGAACGAATCATCGTGTTGTAAGAATGGATTTAGACGGTGCGACTTGGGGCTTTCAATATTCACCGTATGCGTACTTTAGAGAACATAGCATTGTACTCTCAGAAACACATACGCCTATGATGATGAATCGTCAAACGTTTCGCAATCTCTTTGCGTTTATTGATTTGTTGCCTCATTACTTTATCGGTTCGAATGCTGATATTCCATTGGTAGGCGGATCTATTCTATCTCACAATCATTATCAAGCAGGGCGACATTCGTTTCCTATGGATCATGCTGAAGAGCGCCAACCTTTTACTATGCAAGGGTATCCTAATGTCGCTTGTAGTCGAGTGTTCTGGCCGATGAGTGTCATTCGCCTACGTAGCCAGTCGTCAGATGAGGTCGTTGAAGCGGCGACACACATTCTTAATGAGTGGAATGTGTATTCAGATGAAGCGGTAAGTATTCGTGCGTATAGCGATTCAGGCGAACGCCACCATACAGTGACACCGATTGCACGTTATCGCAATGGGCAATATGAGATGGACGTCGTCTTGCGCGATAATCAAACTTCTGAACGTTATCCAGACGGTATCTTCCATCCACACCCGGATGTGCAACATATTAAGAAAGAGAATATCGGGCTCATCGAAGTGATGGGGACGGCCATTCTTCCAGCGAGATTGAAAGAGGAACTGCAAGTCGTGAAACGCTATTTGTTAGGCGATACTTCAGTGCAGCAAGACTTAGGTGTTCATGAAACTTGGGCGCTTGACATGGCTCAGCATTATGATATTAGTGAGGCGAATGTAGATGAGATTATTCGCGATGAGGTAGGGCGTAAATTCACGCGTGTGTTAGAAGACGCGGGTGTGTTTAAAAATACGAAAGAAGGACAAGCGGCCTTTCAACGTTTTATCGATCAATTATAGGTTGAGTGAGTAGAGCTCCTCACGTGTGGTTTAACAACTGTGCGTGGGGAGCTTGTTTTATGTTAAAAGGGGCATGTTGAAAAATAAGGTTAGCATATGTTTCTCTTTCGGAAACTTTGTTTCTTGAAATTGCTGAATAAGAACTTCGCTTAATCGTTAGAGTGAGTTAATATGGTGTTTGAGGAGGGATAGACGTGCAACACCTTGCGAACCGAATTAGACAAGAAAGACGGCGACTAGGTTGGAATCAAACACAATTAGCGCATCATTTAAAGACAACGAAAACGACAATTTCAAAGTGGGAAACAGGTCACTTACTACCTGATATTACGCAATTACCTATTCTCGCAAGACTTTTTAACACGAGTGTGGATGAGATGCTTAATGTCACATCCAAGCACTCACGTGAGGAAACGAAAGCGATTATTTCTGATTTGATAGATAAATTGAGCCGTAGTAAAGAAGACTTTGTAGCAACGATTGAAGCACACTTTCATACCGGGAGTCACGATTATGACTTTCTCGTTGCGTTATTAGGTGTGATGAGTAGTAATATACAGCTATTTAAAGAGGGAACGATATGAAAGAAAGCGATAGCGCTCGCTTTTGAAATCATACATATAATTGAAAGTAACTGCACAAGCACTGCTCTAATGCGTAAAGCGTATGGTTATAAAGCCATTTTTTGGTATGCGAATGGAGCGTTTAATCAAATCGTCAAGCATCTTTCTGATTATGAAGTGAACTTGGGGGAGAACTTGATATTAGGGATGTCTTATTTAGCCAAAGGAAATAAAGAGAAAGCGACAAGTGTACTTGAATCGGATATGTATCAGAATTTAAATTTGATGGTACAAGAATTTCTACTACTTGTGACACAAGAATTACATCATTTATCAGTCGAGGAGTTAGCGCGCAAATATGAGCATTTAAATATCGCCTTCAATATCGATAAACTATTTCCATTTTTTGCCATGCCACTATATCATCACTTTGCACGATATTATGTAGACACTAATCCGAAAGAAGCGCAACGCTTTTTAGAGTGCTATATCAATTGTTACGAGCAATTAGTTGAACATTTCGCTTTTCGAACGGATTCGTTTTTCGATGCTGTTGGACCTTGGTTTGAGCATTTTCCTGTGGGGCGACAGTTATCTTTAGATTATGAGGAGACGATAGAACATTATATGAATATAATTATTGACTGTCCTCAATTTCAAGGTCTTAAGAATTACGAAGAGATAGTGAGTCAATTAAAGCAGATTTATCGTAAAAGTAAGCAATCAGAGTGATATTCATGTGTAGTTAATCATGTGAGAAATATGTTAAATATACTTAATATATTAGTCATCTCCCTAATTAAAGAGGAGTAACTTAAGGTCTCTTAACTATTGATATAAGGGGATTTGATAGCGTTTTATAATCCATTATCCTAATATAGTCTATTTTCAGAAAATATTGTGCGAAAGCACTTTTATCTTGTGTCAAATAAGTATATAATAGCTTGCGAGGAGGGATATTCATGAAACTAAGATTTCTAGTAGTTTCACTACTTGCGCTATGCCTAGTACTTGCGGGCTGTTCTGGCTCAGGCGATAGCTCAAAAGATTCAAAGAGTTCAAATGACTCACACCAAACATCATCACATAAAGATAAGAAAGATGATAAAGACAAGAAAGACAAAAATGACGAAAATGCATTGCAAATTGCAGCTGCAGCTAGTTTAACTGACGCGTCTAAAGATTTAGAGAAAGAATTCAAGAAAGATCACAAAGACGCTAACATCACGTTTAACTATGGTGGTTCAGGTGCCTTAAGACAACAAATTGAAAAAGGTGCGCCAACTGACGTTATCATGTCAGCGAACACGAAAGACGTAGATATGTTGAAAGATAAAGACAAAGCGCATGATACATACAATTATGCGAAGAATAAACTTGTCTTAATCGGAGACAAAGATAGTAACTACAAATCAGTTAAGGATCTTAAAAGAGATGACAAATTAGCGGTTGGTGAAGCGAAATCTGTACCAGCTGGTAAATATGCAGAAAAATACTTAAAAGCGAACAACTTATACGACGATGTTAAATCTAACTTAGTGTATGCGAAAGATGTGCGCCAAGTATTAAATTACGTGAAAAAAGGTAATGCGCAACTCGGTTATGTTTACAAAACAGACTTAGCGCAAGATCAAAAAAATGGTAATAGCAACGTTAAAGAAATTAACGAAGCGAAACTAGACAAACCAATCACTTATGAAGCAGGTGCAACTTCTGATAAGAAACTTGCGAAAGAGTGGATGGACTTCTTAAAATCAGACAAAGCAAAAGAAATCTTGAAAAAATACGAATTTGAAGCTTAGGAGGTTGTAGCAATGCCTGACTTCACACCATTCTGGATTTCGATTAAAGTTGCGTTAATCAGTACAGTTATCGTAACGATTATCGGTGTCCTCGTTTCTAAATGGTTATATGAAAGAAAGGGCATCATTGCTAGAATTCTCGAAAGTATTATTGTACTACCTATTGTGTTACCCCCTACTGTTATGGGTTTCATCTTACTTATCATCTTCTCGCCTCATAGCGTAGTGGGACGATTCTTCTCGAATGTCTTACACATCCCGGTAGTATTCACGATGACAGGTGCAGTAATTGCATCTGTCATTGTTAGTTTTCCGCTTATGTACCAACATACGGTGCAAGGCTTTCGAGGTATAGATAGCAAGATGTTGAACACTGCACGTACGATGGGAGCAAGCGAACGTAAGATATTCTATCGTCTCGTTGTACCGTTATCTAAACGCTCTATTCTCTCTGGGATTATGATGAGTTTCGCGAGAGCGATTGGTGAGTTTGGTGCAACATTAATGGTTGCAGGTTATATCCCTAATAAAACGAATACGTTACCACTCGAAATATATTTCCTCGTTGAACAGGGCAAGGAGAATCAAGCATGGTTATGGGTACTCGTTTTAGTCGCCTTTGCTATAGTGGTCATCAGTACTATCAACTTACTCAATCGCGACCGTTACCGGGAGGTGGACTAGATGCTGAAGATTCAATTACAACACCAACTTGATCGCGCTTTCATCGATATTAATATTGATGATGAAGAACCCAAGATCTATGCGTTAAAAGGGCCGTCAGGAATAGGGAAGACGACTGCACTTAACTTTATTGCAGGTTTGAAACATCCTGACAAAGCGAAGATACAAATTAATAACCGCGTGCTCACAGATACTGAACAAGGTGTGAATGTGAAGATTCAAAAGCGTAATTTAGGTTATCTCTTCCAAGACTATCAATTATTTCCTAATATGACGGTACATCGTAATTTGACCTTTATGTCTGAAATGAATGCTCACATACGTAAGTTGATGAAAGAGTTAAATATTCACCATTTAAAAGATAAATATCCCATGACCTTATCAGGTGGGGAATCTCAACGTGTAGCCTTGGCTCGTGCCTTGAGTACGAAACCAGATCTTATCTTGTTAGATGAACCCTTTTCCAGTCTAGATGATCAGACGAAAGAAGAAGGCATCGCACTAGTGAAACGTATCTTTCATGAGTGGCATATCCCAATTATCTTCGTGACACATTCCAATTACGAAGCAGAAAGCCTAGCAGATGAAGTGCTAACAATAAGCGCAATGAACGATAAATCAAGTATCAAAAGGAATTAATTGATCATTAGAAAACCTACAGATGAACGGTTTGTTCATCTGTAGGTCATTAGGATTATCTATTAATTTAAACGTCGCTTATTTATCGTGCTCTTCCTCTTCAGGAATAGGGAAGTAGTCAAAGATCTTACCTGAAGTGAGCGCTTCACTTAAGTCGCCTAACCACTCATAGTAGCGCTTCGAATGTTCCATTTGGTCATAGATGATTTGCGCTTGTTCTTTCGTGTCTTCATCGACATTATTTGCTTCGAGAATCGTCTCGATTTCATCTTCAGATTTACGTATCGCTTCCATATTAAGCTTGATTTCACGATTCCATTTCATAGAGAAATAGTTAGCGAAGAAAGTAAAGAAGTCCTTCTCAGCTACAAAGTGTTGTTTACGACTACCACGTATAAATTGTTGTTTCACAGCATCAAACTCTTGTAGTTTCTTTACACCGGTACTCATACTTGGCTTGCTCATTTGTAACTCAGTACGCATTTCGTCGAGCGTCATGGCTTGTTGACCAAACACCATAGTACCGTAGAGATTACCGACACTGCGGTTCATTCCGTAAAGGTCCATCGTCTCACCGATTGAGTTAATGACATGATCTTTCGCATGGGCCAGCTTTTGTTGATAATTTGTAGAACGTGGCATACCTACACCTCCAAATACGATTACTTTCATTGTACCATGAACACGCACGATTATATATCCATTTGTAAAATTAATTAAATTTTTATTGAACAAACCTAACAATATTAACTGAATCATTTTACAATGAGAAAGGTAAGTCAATCCTTTGTGAGTTCACGTTTGAACACCTATAATAAGAACAGTAAGTGATGTAGAAAGGGTAAGGAGTAATGGAGACGCGTTATTCTAGACAAATCTTGTATAAAAATATAGGGAGCGAGGGTCAAGAACAACTGGTTCAATCGCATGTGCTCATCGTAGGTATGGGGGCTTTAGGCACACATGTTGCTGAAGGTTTAACTCGTTCAGGTGTGGGTGAGCTAACGATAGTGGACAGAGACTATATCGAATATAGTAATTTGCAAAGACAAACGCTGTTCACTGAATTGGACGCTCAGTCTGCACTGCCAAAAGTTGTTGCGGCTCAGAAAGCATTAGAAGCAATTCGAAGTGATATCTATATTCATAGTTATATCGCTCATGTAGATCAAATCTTCTTAGATAAGCATGGCAAAGATGTGGATTTGATTATTGATGCGACAGATAACTTTGAAACGAGACAGCGCTTGAACGACTTTGCTTATCAACAATCCATACCATGGATTTATGGTGCAGTAGTGCAAAGCACTTACACGGAAGCAGCGTTTATTCCAGGCCAGACACCATGTTTTAACTGTGTCATGCCGAACCTTCCTTCGATCAGCATGACATGTGACACGGTAGGAGTGATTCAACCTGCTGTGACGATGACGACGAGTCTACAGATTCGTGACGCATTGAAGTTGCTCACAAATAAAGAAGTAGCACCACAATTGACCTTTGGAGATATCTGGGAAGGCAGTCATCATACGATTGGTTTCAGCCGAATGCATCGCGAGAATTGTGAAACGTGTGGTTCCAACCCTACGTACCCTTATCTCAAACAAGCTGAACGTCAATATGCAGTCCTTTGCGGTAGAGATACCGTCCAATACTACAATCAACATATTTCCCAGGAAATGATTGCGCAATTTCTGGGAACCAAAGGTATGAAATATAAACAGAATGATTACATGCTCATGTTTGAGTTTAAAGGTCATCGCATCATTAGTTTTACAGGTGGCCGTATGCTCATACATGGCATGAGAGATCCAAACCAAGCAGCGACACTGATTGGACAGTTGTTTGGTTAATCAACAAAGGGGAGTGATTGATATGACACATCAACATGAACAACTCGAGCGCACGATTGAATGTGCAGTACTCACAGTTTCAGATACACGTGATTTTGAGACAGACAAGGGCGGTAAACAAGTCCTTGAGGCGTTGGGTACGAGTGATGTACGTGTAGTTAAAAAGAATTATCAAATCGTGAAAGATGATATTGAAGAAATTCCAGCACAAATTAAAGCATGGGAAGATACGGATATCGATGCCATCATCGTTACAGGAGGTACAGGTATAGCTAAACGTGATGTGACGATTGAAGCGGTTCGACCGTTGTTACACAAAGAAATTGAAGGCTTTGGAGAGCTCTTTAGATACTTGAGTTACACAGAAGATGTAGGTACGCGCGCGATGTTATCTCGAGCGTTAGCAGGTACAATTGGTGAACGTGGACACCAACTTATCTTCAGTTTGCCTGGTTCTACTGGGGCAGTGAAATTAGCTATGGACAGACTTATTAAACCTGAATTGAATCATTTCGTATCTGAAGCTACGAAATCTTAGCATGTATAAGTTAAGCCCAGCTCATGAGTGACATCGCTTCATGCAAGCTGGGCTTTCGATCTATATTATGAATCTGAGCGTGTGTAGTCTCCACTTTTACCGCCAGATTTAGCTTCAAGATAGGTTTCGCCGATAATCATTCCTTTATCGACGGCTTTCGTCATATCATAAATGGTGAGTGCTGTAACCGAAGCGGCAGTGAGTGCTTCCATTTCAACACCCGTCTTACCTGTCGTCTTAACGGTAGCTTCAATATTTAAGATATATTGATCGTTATCTGTAAGCCAGTTGAAGTGAATGTCGATGCCAGTGAGTGGTAGCGGGTGGCACATCGGAATGATATCTGCTGTATTCTTGGCAGCCATGATACCCGCGATTTGTGCGGTATTGAGCACATTTCCTTTGCTAGCAGTATTGTTAACGATTTGATGATAAATTTCATGATTCACTGTAATACTTGAGTGTGCAGTTGCTGTGCGTTTCGTCACGTCTTTCTGTGAGACGTCGACCATCTTTGCACGTCCTTGGTCATTAAGATGTGTAAAATCAGACATGTTATACCTCCTTATGCGAGTTTAGTATATCACGAATTGAAAAGAGAAGGAGCTGATTCAAATGTCAGTAGAAAAAAGAACACCGATTCCAGTAAGCGAAGCGATTCACCGTGTCGTTCAACAAGATATCACGATGCCGACACGACAAGTGAAATTAGCAGATAGCACGGGGTACATTTTAGCAGAGGATATCGTAGCCACATATGAAATTCCGCGCTTCGATAAATCGCCGTATGATGGTTATGCATTGCGAGCACAAGATACAGAAGGCGCGAGCGGAGATAACCGCCTTGAATTTAAAGTTATCGATCACATCGGCGCCGGCTCAGTATCTTCGAAAGTCGTTGGAGAACGAGAAGCGGTGCGTATCATGACGGGCGCGCAAGTTCCTGAAGGTGCGGACGCTATCGTCATGCTGGAACAAACAGTGGAAAGTGAAGGAAGTTTCACCATTCGTAAATCATTCCAAGCAGGAGACAATATCGCGCGCAAAGGTGAGGAAACTCAAATTGGTGACGTAGTGCTCGAACGTGGTCAACGTATTAATCCAGGTGCGATTGCAGTACTTGCTACGTATGGCTATAGTGAAGTGCCTGTCTATGAGAAACCGAGCGTTGGTGTGATAGCGACAGGTAGTGAATTGCTTAATGTAGATGATGAACTTGAAGAAGGTAAGATTCGTAACTCTAATGGACCGATGATTGCCTCACTGAGTCAGCAACTCGGTTTGGAAGTCGAGACGTATCAAATTCAAGAGGATGATCTCGAAAGTAGTATTGAAGCGGTGAAAGATGCGATGAAACAGCACAATATTATCATCACGACTGGAGGCGTATCTGTCGGCGATTTCGATTACCTACCAGAAATTTATAAAGCGATTGACGCAGAGGTCTTATTTAATAAAATTGCCATGCGTCCCGGAAGTGTAACGACGGTCGCTGTGGCGAACGGTCAATATCTCTTTGGGCTTTCAGGTAATCCGTCTGCATGCTTCACTGGTTTCCAACTTTACGTCAAACCTGCTGTGAATAAGATGATGGGTGCGAAAGCGTATTATCCTCAAGTGATTCAGGCAACATTGATGGAAGACTTTGGTAAACCGAATCCATTTACACGCTTTATCCGAGCAGAAGCAACACTTGATGGTCAACAGATGACAGTCACTCCTGCTGGTTTCAATAAATCAGGTGCGGTTGTATCTATCGCGCATAGCAATGCGATGATCGTCTTGCCGAAAGGTACGAGAGGTTTCAAGAAAGGTTATACAGTTAATGTTATTTTAACTGAGTCGCATGCTTATGAAGAGGATCTTAATTTATGATTCTGCAAGTCGTTGGCTATAAAAATTCTGGGAAAACGACTTTGATGCAACATATCGTGAAACAAGCTAAGGCATTAGGGCTAGCTGTCGCAACGGTTAAACATCATGGTCACCAAGGAGAAGATATAGCACTTCAAGAAGCGAATGTAGATCACATGAAACATTTTAATGCAGGCGCAGATCAAAGCATCGTACAAGGTAACGATTATCAACAAACAGTTACGCGCAGTACGAAACAAAATCTTTCAGAAATCATCAATCAATCTGTTACAATAGATTGTCAACTCATCCTAGTCGAAGGATTTAAACAAGCAGCGTATCCAAAGATTATCGTCGCACGTGAAGCGGCAGAGATGGAAGAATTGAGTCAACTAACAGAAGTGAAATATCAACTCAATTGGGATACAGATCCAGAATTACAACACTTTGACCAATGGTTATTAAAGGAATTAGAGGGATTGAAGTAAATGAAACAATATGAAGTGGTGACTGAGCCTATTCAAACAGAACAATATCGCGATTTCGTAGTGACACCACACCAAGGTGCAGTAGTGGTCTTTACAGGCCATGTTCGCGAGTGGACGAAAGGAGTCAAGACGGAGTATTTAGAATACGAAGCTTACGTTCCGATGGCAGAGAAGAAACTCGCGCAAGTTGGAAAAGAAATCGAAGAACGTTGGCCAGGAACGATTACAGCCATCGTTCATCGTATAGGTCCATTACAAATCTCAGATATTGCAGTATTAATCAGTGTTTCTTCGCCACATCGTAAAGATGCGTATGCGGCAAATGAATATGCCATCGATCGTATCAAAGAAGTTGTACCGATATGGAAAAAAGAGATTTGGGAAGACGGTGCAGAATGGCAAGGGCACCAACGGGGTTATCATGATGACGCGACGAGGGGTGATCAATAATGAGAATCTTATACTTTGCTGAAATTAAAGAAATATTAAATATGGATCATGAAGATATCGATTTAAGTTATGACTTAACGGTAAGTGATTTTAAAAAGGATTTAAGTGACCGTCATCCTGAAATTCAAGATAAAGCCTTTCAAATTGCGGTGAATGAAGAATTTGTACGAGATGATGATGTGGTACAACCGAATGATACAGTGGCACTAATACCACCAGTAAGTGGAGGTTGATGTATGCGAGCAGTCATTCTAGCAGGAGGACATTCAGAGCGTTTCGGTTCGCCTAAAGCCTTTGCGAAGATTAATGGAGAGACATTTTACCAAAGGCTCATACAATCGTTGACGAAGACGGAATGCTTTGATGATATCCTTATCAGTACGAACGCGCAGTTAGCTCATGAGTTTGAGGCGGAACATGTGGTGACAGATATAGATGAGCACAAAGATAAAGGTCCGTTAGCCGGTATCTACACAGCGTTTCATTATGGTCAACAGTCTGATGCGTTGTTTGTAGTGTCTGTCGATACGCCTATGGTGACAGTAGAAGCGATTCAGCATCTATACGAGGCGTTTGAACAGCGTGTTAAAAATGATGGCGTTGACATAGTCGGATATCAGGATGATAAGTACGCGATTCCTACACTGGCGTTCTATCATTCTAGTGTGCAGCCGCAGTTGCAAGAGGTATTGGAGTCAGATGATTTCAGTATGAAACATCTATACCAACAGGTCTCAACGGCATGGATTGATGTTGGAGAGATACCTCAACCACCGTATTGGTATTGGAATATTAATTATCAACAAGATTTGGAACAGTTGCGAGAAGCATTAGATTAAGAAGAGGAGGGAGACGCATGGTAGCACAAATCACAGATAAGTTAGGCAGACCGATACGAGATTTGAGATTATCAGTAACGGATCGGTGTAATTTCCGATGTGATTACTGCATGCCAAAAGAAATATTTGGTGATGACTATGTCTTTCTACCTAAGAATGAGCTTCTCACGTTTGAAGAGATGGAACGAATCACACGGATTTATACTAAGTTAGGTGTGAAGAAAGTCCGCATTACAGGCGGCGAGCCTTTACTCAGACGGAATCTGTATCAACTAATTGAGCGGTTAAATCATATTGATGGGATAGAAGATATTGGTTTAACGACCAATGGTTTATTATTGAAAAAACATGGACAAAAACTGTATGACGCTGGTTTACGTCGAATTAACGTTAGTTTAGATGCTATTGAAGATGAGGTCTTTCAAGCGATTAATAATCGTAACATTAAAGCGTCTACTATATTACAACAAATTGACTATGCAGTAAGTATTGGTTTCCATGTAAAAGTCAATGTGGTCATTCAAAAAGGTGTGAACGATGATCAAATCTTGCCAATGGTGCAATATTTTAAAGATAAAGATATTGAGATTCGCTTTATTGAGTTTATGGACGTCGGCAATGATAACGGCTGGGACTTTAGTAAAGTCGTTTCTAAAGATGAAATGCTGCAGATGATTAAGTCTGAGTTTGATATCTCACCTGTTCCACCGAAGTATTATGGCGAAGTTGCGAAATATTATCGTCATAATGATAATGGAGCGAAATTTGGATTGATTACAAGTGTTTCTGAATCTTTCTGTTCAACTTGTACGCGTGCTCGCTTGTCTTCTGACGGTAAATTCTATGGTTGTCTCTTTAGTGAAGTCGATGGCTTTAATGTGAAAGCATTGATGCGTAATGGCGCAACTGATCAAGAGTTGGAGGATCAGTTTAAAGCGTTGTGGCATATTCGTGATAATCGTTATTCTGATGAGCGGACAGAACAGACTGTTGCGAACCGTAAACGTAAGAAGATTAATATGAATTATATAGGTGGTTAGGGAGCAGAACAGAAATCTATGATTTCGTTGTTCTACCACCGCGAGGCTGGCTAGAGTTCATAAAAGCGAAAACCTTTATGAATTCAGATAGCTACCGGCAGTTGATTAAATTATGATATATGAATAAGATAAAAAAGTGGTTATACCTTTGTTTTATTTGAACAACTTTCGTTTGCCTAGGGGGCTGCATTCAACGAGACTGGGACCTTAATGGAACATAACTTATAATATAAATAAAATAACCCGCGAATGATTATGAGAAGAAAGATTATATCTCAATCATTCGCGGGTTGTTTTTTCATTTTAACTAAAGCGAAAGCTTATTCAACCTCATATTGTTTAGCTTTACGGCCATGTAAGACGAAATAAAGCACAGTAGTGAATAGTGCGACGATAGCCATAAGACCGTATAGTTGTGCATAGGACATAACGTTGATTAAGAAACCAAGCAAGTAAGGTCCAATACCTAAACCAAGGTCCAAGCCGATAAAGTAAGTGGATGTCGCTACACCGTATTTCTCAGGTGGTGACACTTTGATTGCTACAGCTTGCATAATAGAAGAAATAGTTCCGTAACCAGCACCTAACAGCAGGCCAGCTACTACGAGTAACCAACTGCTTGAAGTAAAGTACAGACATACATACGTTAAGATCAAGCAGATGAATGACGGATAAGCCACGACATTCTCGTTATATTCGTCCATCATACGGCCAGCAAGAGGACGAGTAACAAGAGATGAAATTGCGTAGAAGATAAAGAAGTAACTTGAAATTGTTACAAGGTTAATTTCCTGCGCGTAATCTTTGATGAAAGATAAAATAGATGAGTAAGTCAAACCTGAAAGTACCATTAAAATCGCCACTGGCACTGCTTCTTTCGCAATAAAGTGACTTAAGCTAAAGCCTTTCTTAGCTGGTTGTTTGTCCTCTTTGTCTTCTTCTTTAGATGTCGTATCGAATTCAACTTTAATAAAGAATGAAGTGACGAAACTTACGATACCACATGCAAGACAGAGACCAAATAAGACTTCGATTGGATAAAGATTAGATAAGAAGAGTCCACAGAATGGTCCGACAGCAGTTCCGATAACTAAACTTAGAGAGAACATGCTGATACCTTCACTTTTACGCTCAGGCGGAGTCACGTAAGCAGCAATTGTACCTGTCGCTGTCGTTGTTACACCGGTAGCGATACCGTTGATAAGACGGGTGAACATAAGGAAAGTGAGTGAACCCTCAATAAAGTAACAGAGTTGCGTAATGAGCAAGAATCCTAGACCGATTAAGAGTGTCTTCTTCGGCCCTAATTGATTAACGTATTTACCTGTTGCGAATCGGCCGATAAGTGAACCGATGATAAAGAGTCCAGTTACCAGTCCAGCGATACTCGTTGAGGCGTGATAAACATCAACTGTATAGCTTGCGACGATAACGATGAGTAAATACATACTGAGATAGACTAAGAAGTTAGTTAAGAAGTTAATGTTGAAACTCTTAGTCCAAATAGGTGTCTTGAGTTGATCGGTTGGTTGCAATTAAGATTCCTCCTCTATTGAATGGATTTGTTCGTATATCGTAATTAACGTGCGCATCGTCGTTTCGATATCTTCTGTCGGTAAATTTGTCTCTTTAATGAGACGCTCTTGTATTTGGGCAATTTCGCCATAAATTTCATCAAAGAGTGCCTGACCTTTGTCAGAAAGTGTCAGCCATTTTTGACGACGATCGGTACCTGGCGTAACTTCGAGCAAGGATTTTTCTGCTAATACCTTCAGAATCTTACGCGCAGTTGGCTTTTCAATTGCTCTCCGCTGAGAAATTTGTACGAGTGTTGTCGGCGCATGCAATGCAATATCTTTAAGGACGAGCCATTGCCCGTTATAGAGCTCATGTTTTTCAAAGATAGGGCGACAGAATTTAACATACGGACGATAGATTGACGTGATGCTATTAAATAAGTCTGAATTGTTCATAACGCACTCCTTATATTTTTAAAATGGTTAGCCTTGCTAACTAAATTCGACTTATATAGTATACGACGTAAAAAGAGGAATTTCAATAGGCTAATAGTAATTTTTTAATATAACACCATCTAGAAAGCAATGTAGAGCGGTTTCTGTTATGCTAGATGACAAGTTAGCGTACTATAAAGTTAAGAGAGCAGGAAATAGGACGGAGGGGTAGGATGACTTTAAAGTTAGATCACATGATCCACTATGTACAACGTTTGAAAGACTTTAATTTCCCTGGAGATGTATTGAAGATTCATTCAGGGGGTAAACACGAACGACTAGGTACACACAATCGCTTGGTTTACTTATCAAATGCTTATATTGAGCTGTTAGATATTTATAAAATTGAACAGTTACAAAAAATCGTGAAATCTGAAGAAGGACGTGTGTCTTTCCCGTCTAAGATTGTACAAGATGGGTTTAGACAAGGCTTTAAAACACTCGCATTTGAAACGGATGATATCGAGAAAGAAAAGCAACGCTTGGAAGCGAATAGTGTTGAAGTGATTGGTCCTATCAAGATGGACAGAGAGAATAAGAAAGGTGATAAGAAGACTTGGCGGTTATTGTATATTGCTGACAATGATTACTTGGTTAAACCACCGTTCTTTATTCAGTGGGATCAAGATGCGGATAAGCGAGCAGAACAACTCGCGCCGTTAAGACAGAATCATTTTACTATCGAGTCCATTAATATTGAAAGTACGGATCGAGCTATGACAGTGGCACGTTGGCAAAAATGGTACCAGATGGAGGTCTCAGAAGATAATGAGGACTTCACTGAATTGAAGATAGGAGGCGATGAAGTCGTCTATCGTATCTTTGATGGAGGGCATTCGTCATACAAATCCATAGTGATACGTGATGAAGAGACGACTTCACCGTATTCCTTTATCATTCGAGGTGGAGAGTATCGCTTCGTCTAGTCGTCAATAGATATAGGTATAAGCTGTGTGAGCGATGATACCAGCATGAACTAATGCGATGATGAGTGTGATGACGCTCAACCATGTCGTCAATCGCGTTGTGCGAATAAGGAGAAAGACGATGGTCATGACGAGCGAGAAGACGACGAGCATGACTTTTAAACTAAAGTTATTAATCGTCAATGGATGCGTGAAAGCTTGCACAACGAAGATCAAATTAATGATGGCTAAGATAGAAAGTATGATAATTCGCATAATTTACTCCTCTGTCTAACATGTTATATTTAGAATAACAAATCACAACCTCGTACGTGAAAGCGCAGGCTTTTTTAAGTATAATAATAGTTACTGGTTCAGATACAAAGGAGACATTTAAATTGATGGAAAGAATGAATATCACAAATCAAGAACATGATGCGTTCGTGAAATCTCATCCCAATGGCGACTTACTACAGCTCACGCAATGGGGCGAGACGAAGAAGTTAACAGGTTGGTATTCGAAACGTATCGCTGTAGGTGAGAATGGAGAAGTTAAAGGTGTAGGTCAACTATTGTTTAAAAAGATACCTAAACTGCCCTATACATTATGTTACGTTTCTCGTGGTTTCGTAACAGACTATACGAATAAATCAGCTCTACAAGCGCTCCGTGATGAAGCGATTAAAGTTGCGAAACGTGAGAAAGCGTACGCGATTAAGATTGACCCAGATGTAGAGGTCAATAATGGCATTGAAGCTTTGCGTCATCTGAGAGCACTTGGTTTTAAACATAAAGGCTTTAAAGAAGGTTTATCTAAAGACTATATTCAACCGCGCATGACGATGATTACGCCGATTGACAAGTCTGACAAAGAGCTTATCCAAAGCTTTGAACGTCGTAACCGTTCTAAAGTGCGTACGTCATTGAAACGCGGTACGAAAGTAGAACGTGCGAGTCGCGACGGCTTAAAGACGTTCGCTGAATTGATGAAGATTACGGGTGAACGTGATGGTTTCCTTACTCGTGATGTCAGTTATTTCGAGAATATCTATGATGCCTTACACCCAGATGGCGATGCAGAACTGTTCCTCGTTAAGCTTGAACCGAAGCCTGTATTGCAAGAGTTAGGTGAGGAGTTAGAGAAACTTCGTCAAGAGCGCGAGAAGTTACAGAACAAGAAACAAGACAAGAAGACGCAGAATAAATTGAACGACAATCAGAACAAGACTGCGAAGACAGAAGACTTGTATAAAGATATGCAAGAGCTAGAGGTGCAACACCCTGAAGGTGTTTACCTTTCTGGTGCGCTACTCATGTTTTGTGGTGAGAAATCTTACTATCTTTACGGCGCTTCTTCCAACGACTATCGCGATTTCTTGCCGAATCATCACATGCAGTTCGCGATGATGCAATATGCGCGTGAACATGGTGCAACAACGTATGATTTCGGCGGTACAGACAACAATCCTGATAAAGATTCAGATCATTATGGTCTATGGGCGTTTAAAAAGGTTTGGGGTACGTACTTAAGCGAGAAGATTGGTGAATTTGACTACGTCTTAAATAAACCGTTATATCTTGCAATTGAGAACCTTAAACCGAAACTCACGAATGCGAAGATTAAATTATCACGTAAATTAAAACGTAAGAAATAATTGCGGTTGATAATAGGGAGTGGCTTTTTAGTTGGAATGAGATATTGAATAATAAGATGCTTTCATTTTCAAGGATCAAGAGTCATCACCCATGTTACTGAAGTAAGGATGCAGTCATATATTTTTATAAGATTAGAGCTAGCCAAGAGATCGACTTAGCCATCTCTTAGCTAGCTCTTTTTAATATGTAAGAAAAGCTAGGTCATAGCACTTTCACACAAAAGGAGCCCTTAACATTAATAAATATGAACACGCGGATGCAATTGTATAACCGCTATACTCTTTAACGCAGAGTTGTGGTAAATTTAAAGTAATACATAGAAGTTGGAGGTTACATAACGGATGATCAAGAAATTACTGCAGTTCTCATTAGGAAACAAATTTGCAATCTTCCTAATGGTGTTGCTCGTCATATTAGCCGGCGTGTACGCTAGTGTGAAGATGAAACTAGAGCTGATTCCAGACGTTGAACAACCGATGATCACAGTTCAAACGACGGAACCAGGTGCAACGCCAGAGACGATTAAGACAGATATCAGTGATAAGATTGATGAACAAGTGAGGTCAATGTCGAAAGTATCTAACGTCAGTGCACAGTCAACAGCCAATGCCTCAATGGTTACGGTAGAATATGAGAATGGCACTGATATGGATAAGGCAGAGAATGATCTCAAGAAAGAAATAGATAAGATTAAATTTAAAGACGAGGTCAAAGAACCTGAGCTCGTTCGTAACAATATGGATACATTCCCGGTTGTGGCTTACTCTTTTACAAATAAAGATAATGATCTCAACGATGTGACTAAGAAAGTGAAAGAGAATTTGATTCCGAAGTTACAGACTGTGAGTGGCGTTCAGAACGCACAAACGAATGGACAAACTCAGCGCGAAGTTGCGATTAAATTTAAAAATAAAGCACTTCAAGAGAAAGGGCTCGATGCACAAAGCGTTCAAGACTATATCAAAGATTCGTCCGATGAGACGCCTCTTGGACTCTTCCAGTTTGATAAGAAAGAGAAGTCCATCGTAGTCGACGGTCAGTTCCGTTCAGTCGATGATCTCAAGCAATTGAAGATCCCTTTAGATGTAGGACAAAGTTCTGACGATCAAAGCTCTAGCGCTTCTAAGAAGAGTGAGACTTCAACTGTGCCGTTGTCTGAAATAGCGGATGTCAAAGAGGGCGACGTGCGTGATTCCATTTCTCGAACGAATGGTAAAGATGCGGTGAACGTTCAAGTAACGAAAGCACAAGATGCGAATACTGTACAAGTCGCGTCCGATGTCAGAGCGAAGATTGAACAATTTACGAAAGATAATCCTGGCTTGAAAGCAACGAAAGTCATGGACACAGCGAAACCGATTCAAGATTCTATCTATACGATGGTTGAAAAGGCTGCGATCGGTACAATTGTCGCGATTATCGTTATTCTCTTATTCTTGAGAAATATTCGTACGACAGCCATCTCTATCGTGTCTATTCCGATGTCCTTGCTTATAGCACTTGTAGCGATGAAATTATGTAATATTTCGCTCAACATCCTTACACTCGGTGCCTTAACGGTCGCAATTGGTCGTGTGATAGATGACTCTATCGTGGTTGTCGAGAATATTTATCGACGGTTGACGAAACCAGATGAGGAAGCACGTGGAGAGCATCTGATAATTGATGCGACACGACAAGTATTTAAACCGATTATGTCGTCAACATTCGTGACGATTGTCGTGTTCTTACCTTTAGCCTTTGTAACGGGATCAGTTGGAGAAATGTTCCGACCGTTTGCGATTGCGATCGCGTTTAGTTTATTGGCGTCACTTCTCGTATCAATTACGATTGTGCCAGCTTTAGGTGCGACTTTATTTAAAAAAGGTGTGCGTAAGCAAGCATTTGAATCTTCACTAGGCTCAGTAAGTAAAGGTTATCGTCGAGTGCTTTCTTGGTCTCTCAGCCATAAATGGATTGTGATTATTGTAAGTACACTTGTATTAGTATTAACAATTGCATTCGGTGGCACACGGATCGGAACGAGCTTTATTTCTACAGGCGAAGATAAATACCTTGCTTTAACTTATACTCCTGAACCCGGTGAAACCGAAGAGGGTGTGCTTGATCATGCAGAACAAGTTCAGAAATACTTAAATAACAAAGATAAAGTGAAGACGGTACAGTACTCAGTAGGAGGAGCAACACCAACTGATCCGACGGGAAGTACCAACAGCTTAGCGATCATGGTTGAGTATGATAAGAATACTCCTCACTTTGATGAAGAACCAGATAAAGTGTTGAAACGCATTGACCATTTTAAACAACCAGGTACATGGAAGAACCAAGATTTAGGAACTGGCGGCGACAACAACAGTTTAGAGGTTAAAGTTAAAGGTGAATCGCTTGATAAAATTAAAGCGACTTCAGCTAAAGTTGAGAAATTGATGAAACAGCAGAAATCGCTCGCTAATGTGAAATCAGACTTATCTCAAACGTACGAACAGTATCAAGTGAAGGTGGATCACAACAGAGCAGCTGATAACGGCATCAAAGCGAAACAACTTGCGCTCGCACTGAACGAGAATGCACCAGAAGAGACGCTAACGACTGTTAAAGATGGTGGCAAATCTATCAATGTCAAAGTCAAACAAGACAAAGAAACACATTGGACTAAAGAGAAACTTGAGAACATCAGTCTTCCTACACCTACAGGTAAAGTCGTGAAATTGAGTGATATTGCGACGTTAGAAAAAGGCAAGACACCAAATAAACTTGAAACAGAATCAGGCGATTACATGACTTCTGTGACTGGTAAGATAACGAATAAAGACGTGGGTGGCGTATCGAATGAGATCATTCAAAAAGTTAATAAGATTGATAAGCCGAAAGATGTCAGCATAGACGTTGGTGGGGCCACGGATGATATTACAGATGCGATTACGCAACTTTCTATTGCAATGATTGCAGCAATTATCATCGTTTATCTCGTGCTCGTCCTCACATTTAAAGGGGCACTTGCACCGTTTACGATTCTCTTCTCATTACCATATACAATTATCGGTGTGATTATCGCGTTGCTCATTACAGGAGAGACATTCTCAGTATCTACGATGATTGGTATGTTGATGATGATTGGTATTGTTGTGACTAATGCGATTGTCTTAATCGATCGTGTAGTGAACAATCAACAACGAGGTATGACGACAGAAGAAGCGTTATTAGAAGCGGGTGGCACACGTATTCGTCCAATCTTAATGACTGCTTTAGCCACAATCGGAGCGTTAGTACCACTATTATTCGGCCAAGACAGTTCTGTATTGATTTCTAAGGGCTTAGCAGCTGCGGTCGTTGGTGGACTCATTTCATCTACACTATTAACTTTAATAGTAGTACCAGTAATTTATGAAATTCTGTTCACGTTAAAAGACAAGATAGTGAAACCTCGTGATAAATAAGTGATTGTGGCCACGAACTAGTTGAAGAACAATTTCATATGACAAACTTTTACCGTTCATTGCTCGGACTAGTGTGTGACGCCAGCGGTTATTATCAACAGCCGTTATGACGTTGAGAACCCACTGTCCGAGTGGTGGGCGGTTTTTTTATGGATTGACAGATTGAGGTTGAATTTGAGGCTTTAAAAAAGAGGACTAAAAAAAGCTCCTTGCTAGAACGAATTGTGAGTGATTGAACTAAAAATCACCCACAATTTCGAAGCTAACAAGAAGCTAATGAAATAATATAGTAAGATTTATTGTAAAAGTATATAGTAGCTAATGGGTTTCTTAGTGATTTATCTATTTGATTTGAGTTTTAATATTGTATGGAAGTTAATCAGTAGTAATAGAAGAGAGGTTAAAAATTTAACGTTTATTTTAATTTATAGTGTTTTCAATGTCGACTCGTAACGATTGAGAGTATTAGGTCACAATAAAAATGTGAGCCTGGAATAATTATATAAATTAACTTCTGAGGTAAATGATAAGCACGTTTGATTTCAATTCTTGAATAGATTTTCAATGTGTACTCGAGACGCTTGATGGAACTAGACCACAACGAAAATCCATTCTTAGAGCTCTTTGAGCGAAAAGAATTAGTTGAGTGTGGTCCCATAAGCAAGCGAGAGTTATAACATTGAAAATTAATAAGTTTTAATTTAGTTCCAGGCTCTTGTTGAATGTGATTTCACTAAGCACGAGTGAGTCCAATTGCTGTCACTCATTTTTAATACATTACAATCGTTAAAATCAAGTAAATCACGAATAGGATGACAGTAAGAATATTGAGTAAACGCACACCCTTTTTATCGTGTTTACTATGTTTGAAACCAGTGATTTCCACATTCGCCACTAGTAAGAATAAGACGACGAAGACCCACCAGTTGGCTGCTGGGAATGAAACCGTCGTTAGCGCAACGACAAATAGTAATAATAAAGCCATAATAATGCGCAATATTGTAGTGAAGATGGTCTTCATCTTAAAGATGCTAATGTAAGCAACGATTAAATATAAAATAGGTAATAGAATCAAGTAAAGTTGCATGGGATGATATCCTTTCTTAAGTGATGAAAACGTTAGAATCGACGTTTGAAGATTATTGTTCTTCTCTCATCTTAGCACGTACGTCTGAAATTTGTTGCTCAATGTCCTCTAACTGTTTGATGAGTGGATCTGTTTCAAGTCCGACAGATTCACGTTTATCTAAATCGTTCTGCAAACGAACGTAGTCGTATTTCAATTCTTCTAATTGTGAATTTAAATCCATAAAGATACTCCTTTACTCAGTGATAATAAAACATTCTCATATAACTTGTAACGCTAATTGCTAATCATTTGAGACTAAGCATTTCTCCATGATTATAACATGAAATAGATTGCTTCTAAACTAACTGTCATCTGTGTTAAAGTAAATCAGTATGGTAATTTCTGATGTTTGAAAGAAGGGATAGTGTGACGCTTCAGTTTATTATAATCATCGTCTTAATTGCACTCGGCTATTTCTTGAAACGTATGAATTTCTTTAAAGCGAACGATAGTCAAGTACTTGCCACACTCGTGATTAATGTGACCTTGCCTTCACTCGTAATCGTTAATCTGAATAGCGCCGATTTAGATATTTCCTTATCTATTCTGCCTATCATGATGATTCTTTATGGTGTGATCGCGAAAGGAATTATGCTCTGGTTGTTCATGAAACACAATAAGCAGGTACGAGGAACGATGGGTATGATGATAGCATCACTTAACATTGGTATCTTTGCTTATCCATTAGTGGAAGCGATTTGGCCTGACAAAGGGCTCATTTACTTCGGTATGGCTGATATTGGTGGCGCCATTGTGATGTTTGGTATCACGTATCTCGTGGGCAGTCATTACAGCAGCAATGGTCAGCCGTTTAGCTTTAAACAACTCGTGATCAGCTTAGTTAAATCTGTTCCACTCGTAACTTACGTGGTGATGTTTATCTTAAATATGTGTAACATCCATTTGCCTTCCGCGATGATTCAGTTCTTCGATGTACTAGGAAAGGCCAATATGCCACTTTCAATGATATTATTAGGCTTAATGTTGAACTTTAATATCGAGAAACATTTCTTACCGCTTGCCTGGAAATATATTCTTTGCCATTATGCACTCGGTGTTATCGCAGGACTGCTCATTCACTTCTTCTTACCAGTGAGCGATCCGATGATTAAATCCACACTACAAGTGGCTTGGTTGTTACCTGTTGGCGTAGCAATTATCCCATATGCACTTCAGTTTAGATACAAGACCTTGCCGTTAATCGGTATGGCGTCGAATAGTACGATATTAATCAGCATTATTATCCTCTATCTCTATCAGGCCATCGCAGTTTGACGGTTAAAAATAAAGGTCGGAAGTACAGGTGTATGCGTCCTGCTTCCGACCTTTTCTACGTTGTTATTGAAGATTGTTAGCGACGAATTTAAATTTCTTATACTCGTTATTAACCACGAAACCAAGTTCGTTAAAGCGTTCGACCAGCTTACTATTTTTACTCCGAATTTTAAAGTAGACTTTTTTCAGCTCATAGTGTGTAAAAGCAAAATGTAGGACATATTTCAATAAGTCAAACGCAATACCTTTAAAGCGATAATCACGATGACTCGTGAAATATTTGATCTCTGCGATGCGATTGTTAGGGTTCACTTGAAGATAAACGTACCCTTTTAATAAACCTTCAGACATATAAATAAACAAACGGTTATACTCATCCAATGCGTCTACAATGTCTTCTGCACTCATTTCTGCTCGCTTAAAGGCTTTGTCATGTAGTTTGCGAAACGCTCTAAAGTAAGCCTTGTGATATTCAGTAATTGTAGGATGGGATGATGCGAGTGCTTCGGATTGTTCAGGGTAAGCTTCTAAGTAATAATCTGTAAAGTTGTAAGCGACGTCCAGCGCTTTCATCTCACGTGCATACGTTTGAGTTTGTGCTTCATAAGAGAAATTGAAATTCGCTTCTGGTGGTTGCGCTTGATACATGTGCTTAAACAGAGCATCTTGATCTTCAATCGACAAAGTGTAACCTGTTTGAACGATAGGGCCGATGACTTTAAAGCGTTGGGTATCATATGTAAAAGCAAAGAGGACGGCTTTGATGTCATCATCTTCGACTAACGCAAAGACACCTGGATTGTCTATCGCTTGTTCAAGCATTTGATTGATATGTGCATGTTCTTGAGGAAGTTTATAAAGGTATGACGTCTTGTTATAATCTGCATGTTCGACAAAGTTGAGTATGGTCTGAGTATCAGTGAGTTGAATTATATTCATATCAATGGCCTCCGTATGAGTTTGATATTGCGTAATCTTGGGTTCTTACTTAACCTTATTATATGTAGAAACGGCTAACGTATCAAATCGACGTGTTACAATAGACTAACTAGAGGAGAAAGGAAAGAGTTATGAAATCATTAATATTAGCAGAGAAGCCTTCTGTAGGTAAAGATATTGCACAGGCTTTACATATCGATCAACAACGTAAAGGTTACTTCGAGAATAAAAAATATATCGTTACGTGGGCGTTGGGACATCTTGTGACGAATGCTACACCAGAACAGTACGATAAAAGCTGGAAAGAATGGCGTTTACAAGATCTACCTATCATTCCTAAATATATGAAATCTGTCGTTATACCGAAGACGAAACACCAATTTAACACGGTGAAATCTTTGCTGACGCGTAAAGATGTTAAGGAGATTATTATCGCTACAGATGCAGGACGTGAAGGAGAACTTGTCGCACGTTTGATACTGGATAAAGTTAACAATAAAAAGCCAATCAAGCGTTTATGGGTAAGTTCTGTGACGCGTAAAGCTATTCAAGAAGGTTTCAAGCATTTACAGGATGGGCGCAAATATAATTCACTGTATCGAGCGGCACTTGCTCGTAGCGAAGCGGATTGGATTGTAGGTATCAATGCGACACGTGCACTGACTACGAAATACGATGCACAACTTTCACTCGGTCGTGTACAGACACCTACGATTCAACTTATTCAAACGCGACAAGAACAGATTAATCACTTTCAACCTCAAGAATATTTCACGTTAAGTGCGCGCATTAACGGAGCAGACTTCAAATGTGAACAACCGCGCAACGTTTCTGATAAAGAGCAGTTGCAATCACTCATTCAACAATTGAAAGGGCAGCAGGCGAAGGTTGTCAAAGTGAATGAGAAACAGAAGAAATCTTATCCGCAACATTTATTTAGTTTAACGGATTTACAAGAAGCAGCGTACAAACGCTATCGTTTCACTGCTAAAGAAACATTGAATACACTTCAGAATCTCTATGAGCGTCACAAACTAGTCACGTACCCTCGTTCAGATTCAAATTATTTAACGGATGATATGCTAGGCACGTTAAAGGAACGTTTAGAAGCGGTGATGCCAACGTCACTGAAACCGCTTGCGAAAGTTTGTCGTCAGACGCATTACACTCAGAAGAGCCGTTTTATTAATAATAGTAAGGTGTCAGATCACCACGCCATCATTCCAACTGAGGTGCGTGTAGATCTGAATGCTTTGTCGGCGAGAGAACAGAAGCTTTATATGCTCGTGGCTGAACGTTTCGTTGAGAACTTACTTCCACCAGAGCGCTATAGCCAGCTTACAGTTACTGCACAAATTGGTGAGCATCCTTTCGTTTTCAAAGAGCGTGTGACTCAGGAGTTAGGGTATAAATCAGTGAGTCAGGGAGATAAAGCGGTTGCGTCGTCCACTGTGCATTTTACTCAAGGGAAAGATTATGCTGTCACAAACTTTAATATTCACAGCCATCATACTGAGCCGCCTGAATACTTTAACGAAGGTAGTTTGTTAAAAGCGATGGAGAATCCTCAGAAATATATTGAGGTGCAGAACAAGAAGTATGCTGAAACGTTGAAGTCTACGGGAGGTATCGGTACAGTAGCTACGCGTGCAGATATTATAGAGAAATTATTTAACATGAATGCGATTACGCAAAATAATGGAAAAATTAAAGTTACTAGCAAAGGAAGACAAATTCTTGAATTGGCACCTCAACAGTTAACTTCTCCGATTATGACAGCGGAGTGGGAAGATAAGTTGAGCCAAATTGAACGTGGTCATTACAATGCAGGTCAGTTCATGAAAGAGATGAAAGCTTTCACTCAAGAGATCGTAGCTGAGATTAAGGCCAGCGAGCAAAAATATAAACACGATAATCTAACTACCACTGAATGTCCAACATGTGGGAAGTTTATGATTAAAGTGAAGACGAAACATGGCCAGATGTTAGCGTGCCCAGATCCGGCTTGTAAGACGAAGAAGAATGTACAACAGAAGACAAATGCGCGTTGTCCGAACTGTAAGAAGAAATTGACGCGCTTTGGTAAAGGGAAACAAGCCGTTTATCGTTGTGTCTGTGGCCATAGTGAAACGCAAGCACAGATGGATCAACGTCATAAAAATAAAAAGACAGATCGAGTATCTAAGAAAGATATGAAGAAATACATGGGGAAAGACGAATCGATGCAGAATAACCCGTTCGCAGATGCGCTCAAAGATTTGAAATTATAGTTTGAGACGGTTTAAAATCTTAGAAAAATTGCTGACGGTTATTGTAATATCAACGTTTTAGTATTAAACTGTTAGAGTATTTGTGTAATAAAAGGAGAACTTACAGTGAAAAAATACTTTGGTTTTCAAGAACATGAGACGAACTTCAAAAGAGAAATTCTCGGTGGATTAACGACCTTTCTCAGCATGGCTTACATCTTAGCGGTCAACCCACAAGTGTTGAGCCTTGCTGGTGTTAAAGGTGTATCTGATAGCATGAAGATGGACCAAGGCGCTATTTTCGTGGCGACAGCCTTAGCTGCCTTCGTCGGTTCTTTATTTATGGGGCTGATTGCTAGGTATCCAATCGGTCTAGCTCCTGGCATGGGGCTGAACGCCTTTTTTGCTTTTACCGTAGTACTAACGATGGGCATTCCGTGGCAAGTCGGCTTGACGGGCGTGCTTTGCTCCGGTATCTTCTTTGCGATACTGACAGTGACAGGTTTGCGTGAGGTTATCATCAATGCCATTCCTTATCAGATGAAGATGGCGGTATCGGCAGGCATAGGTTTATTTATTACTTTCGTCGGCTTACAAAGTTCCGGGATTATCACTAAGAACGATTCCACACTCGTCACTTTAGGACAACTTACAGATGGGGCTGTATTACTAGCCATCTTTGGGATTATCATTACGGTCATTCTATATGCCTTGAAAGTACCTGGTGCGATATTCATCGGTATGGTTATTACATCAATTGCAGGTATGATTACAGGTCAGATACATACACCAACGAGTATCGTAGGTAAAATTCCTAGTATCGAACCTACCTTTGGTGCGGCATTTGATGCCTTTAAGGATCCTGGACAATTGTTCTCAGTCCAATTCTTAATAGTCATCCTGACGTTCTTATTTATTGATTTCTTTGATACAGCAGGTACGCTCGTAGCAGTGGCAACGCAAGCAGGCATCATGAAAGACAACAAACTGCCACGTGCAGGACGTGCATTGTTCTCTGACTCATTAGCGACAATCGTAGGTGCGATCTTTGGTACTACAACGACTACTTCTTATATCGAGTCAAGTTCAGGCGTAGCAGTAGGTGCGCGTACAGGTTTCGCTAGTGTAGTTACGGGATTCTGTTTCTTGTTAGCAATCTTCTTTAGTCCATTAATGGCCGTCGTTACGAGTGCAGTGACGACACCTGCACTTGTGGTGGTCGGTGTGCTTATGGCGGCAAACTTTGCTGAAATCAATTGGAAACAGTTTGAGATTGCAGTGCCAGCATTTGTGACGATTATCATGATGCCACTCTCATATTCCATTGCGACAGGGATTGCATGTGGCTTTATCTTCTATCCGATCACAATGTTGATCACTAAAAAGCATAAGCAAATTCATCCGATTATGTATGTACTCATGATTCTCTTTATTCTATATTTCGTGTTTGTGCATGGATAATTAAGAAGGGTTTAGGTCTAACAACGTTGTTGTTGAACCTAAACCCTATTTTTATTCGTCTGAGATAGTAAAAAGAGAATAGTATATGTGAGCACAAAATCGCTTTAGTATTATCCCATTCTCTAATTTTATGTTTCGCATGAGTTACTTTCATCTTAAAGTTAACATCTTACGAGCTGATAATTTTAATTAATGACGTTTTTCATCATTATAAATTGTCTTAGCATGACGGTTCGGAATATAAACAGGTGCTGAGAACACAATAAATAGGAAGAAAATCATCAAGAAGAATAGAATCCAGTGTGTTATCAACCCTACGATAGGGATAATCGCAATAATCGAACCGATAAGACCAATAAATGGAATGATTGCCATAGGTTTTATTGAATTCTGACGATCAGCAAGTAATATGATTAGAACGACTGCATATAAGAACGCGTTAAAGAAGAGGGGGGACCAGCCACCGTGAACGATAATGAGTCCACCTAAAAATGGGATTCCGTACACGCATTCATCTATAATAAGGATAATACTGAGTATAATTAGTGTTAATCGCACACCATTTCTCATTAATTATTAACCACCTTTGTAATATTCTTACCTATAATATACCATATTAAAAAAGAATATTAGAGTGATACGAAGTTTGGTAAGATGAATCTTAGAAAAAATCCTGGAAAAGGTGTTGAAGTACGCTCTAATATACAGTACAATAACAGGGTATGTGTTAGACAAAAAGTTTAATTAAAGGTAAGCGAAAGGTTGATAAATCAACGCATTTCGTGTATTATAGCTAATGTTGGACTTTTAGAAAACGCGATGAAGCGAAAGGTTACTGACACACCCGGCCGCTTTGCCATGGCGTTGTGTGAGATAGTTTTCGTGGAGAAGTCTATCACTTAAATGTAGACGAATAAGGAGGGTAAATTATGGCAAAACAAAAAATCAGAATCAGATTAAAAGCTTATGATCACCGAGTGATTGATCAATCAGCAGAGAAGATTGTTGAAACAGCTAAACGTTCTGGTGCAGATGTTTCTGGACCGATCCCATTACCAACTGAAAGATCAGTTTACACAATTATCCGTGCGGTGCATAAGTACAAAGATTCTCGTGAACAATTCGAACAACGTACACACAAACGTTTAATCGACATTGTAAACCCTACACCAAAAACAGTAGACGCTCTTATGGGCTTAAACTTACCATCAGGTGTAGACATCGAAATTAAATTATAATAGATAACTATAGGAGGTGGACTTTCGATGACCAAAGGAATCTTAGGAAGAAAGATTGGGATGACACAAGTATTCGGAGAAAACGGTGACTTAATCCCAGTAACAGTAGTAGAAGCAGGACAAAACGTTGTCCTTCAAAAGAAAACTGAAGAGGTTGACGGTTACAACGCAATCCAAGTAGGTTTTGAAGATAAACAAGGATACAAAAAAGGACGTAAATCAAACAAATTTGCGAACAAACCAGCTGAAGGTCATGCTAAAAAAGCTGACACAGCACCTAAGCGCTTCATTCGTGAATTCAGAAACGTTAACGTTGATGAATACGAAGTAGGTCAAGAAGTCTCAGTAGATACATTTGAAACTGGCGATGTAATTGATGTAACAGGCGTATCTAAAGGTAAAGGTTTCCAAGGTGCTATCAAACGCCATAACCAAGGACGTGGACCAAGTTCACACGGTTCTCACTTCCACAGATCACCTGGTTCAGTAGGTATGGCATCTGACGCATCTAAAGTATTCAAAGGTCAAAAAATGCCAGGTCGCATGGGCGGTAACACAGTTACAGTACAAAACTTAGAAGTAGTTCAAGTCGATACTGACAATAACGTAATCCTAGTTAAAGGTAACGTACCAGGCCCTAAAAAAGGATTCGTAGAAATCACAACTTCAATCAAAAAAGGTAATAAATAATAACGGACGAAAGGAGGAAATGCATAATGGCTAATTATGATGTAGTAAAAGTAAACGGATCTAAATCAGGTTCAGTTGAATTAAATGATGCAGTATTTGCAATCGAACCAAATAACGATGTTCTTTTCGAAGCTATCAATTTACAACGCGCTTCATTACGCCAAGGTACGCACTCTGTAAAGAATCGTTCTGAAGTAAGAGGCGGTGGCCGTAAACCATGGAGACAAAAAGGTACAGGACGTGCACGTCAAGGTACTATCAGAGCTCCACAATGGCGTGGTGGTGGTATCGTATTCGGACCAACACCAAGAAGCTATAGCTACAAGATGCCTAAGAAAATGCGTCGTTTAGCTTTACGTTCAGCATTATCTTACAAAGTACAAGAAAATGGATTCACAGTAGTAGATGCATTCAACTTTGATGCACCAAAAACTAAAGAATTCAAAAACGTACTTACTAATTTAGAACAACCTAAGAAAGTATTAGTAGTAGTTGAAGGCGAAGATGTAAACGTTGAATTATCAGCACGCAACATCCCAGGCGTTCAAGTTACTACAGCTGAAGGTTTAAACGTATTAGATATCTCAAGCGCTGACAGTGTAATCATTACTGAAGCAGCTGCGAAAAAAGTTGAGGAGGTGCTCGGATAATGGAAGCAAGAGATGTTATTAAGCGCCCCGTAATCACTGAGAAATCATCTGCAGCAATGGCAGAAGATAAATATACATTCGATGTTGCGACTACTGCAAACAAGACACAAGTTAAGATTGCAGTTGAAGAAATCTTCGATGTAAAAGTGGACAAAGTTAATATCATTAACTATAAACCTAAGAAGAAACGTATGGGACGTTATCAAGGTTACACAAACAAACGCCGTGTAGCTATCGTTAAATTATCAGAAGGATCAATCGATCTATTCAACTAAAAATAAGTTACCAATAAGGAGGTAAGCGACAATGGCTCTTAAAAAATATAAGCCAATAACAAATGGTCGTCGTAATATGACTACGTTAGACTTCGCTGAAATTACGAAGACTAAACCTGAAAAGTCATTATTACAGCCGCTACCGAAAAGAGCGGGACGTAACAACCAAGGTAAAATGACAGTACGCCATCATGGTGGCGGACATAAACGTCAATACCGTGTTATCGATTTTAAACGTAACAAAGATGGAATCACTGCTAAAGTTGATTCAATTCAATATGATCCAAACCGTTCAGCAAACATTGCATTACTTGTTTACGCTGATGGTGAAAAACGCTACATTCTTGCTCCAAGAAACTTAAAAGTAGGACAAGAAGTAGAAAGTGGCGAAAATGCAGATATCAAAGTAGGTAACGCATTACCACTTCAATTCACTCCAGTAGGTACAGTAATTCACAATATCGAACTTAAACCAGGTAAAGGTGGACAACTTGCTCGTTCAGCTGGTGCAAACGCACAAGTACTTGGTAAAGAAGGTAAATACGTACTTATCCGCTTAAAATCAGGTGAAGTACGCATGATCCTTTCAACTTGCCGTGCTACGATTGGTCAAGTTGGTAACCTTCAACACGAACTTGTTAACGTTGGTAAAGCAGGTCGCTCAAGATGGAAAGGTATCCGTCCAACAGTTCGTGGTTCTGTAATGAACCCTAACGATCACCCTCACGGTGGTGGTGAAGGCCGTGCTCCAATCGGTATGCCATCTCCAATGTCACCATGGGGTAAACCAACGCTTGGTAAGAAAACACGTCGCGGTAAAAAATCATCTGATAAATTTATCGTTCGTAGACGTAAGAAGAAGAAAAAATAATTCTAAAAACTTATTAGTGTGTGCGGCGTAATCGCTGCACGCCATAATAAGAAGGGAGGCGCCAAAATGGCTCGTAGTATTAAAAAAGGACCTTTTGTCGATGATCACTTAATGAAAAAAGTTGAAGCGCAAAGCGGTAATGACAAAAAGCAAGTAATCAAAACTTGGTCACGTCGTTCAACTATTTTCCCTAACTTTATCGGTCACACATTCGCAGTACATGACGGTCGTAAACACGTACCTGTATATGTTGTCGAAGACATGGTTGGTCATAAATTAGGTGAATTCGCACCAACTCGTACTTTCAAAGGTCACGCAGCAGACGATAAAAAAACAAGAAGATAATATCTAACAAGTAGAGGAGGACAATCCAATGGAAGCAAAAGCGGTTGCAAGAACAATTAGAATCGCACCTCGTAAAGTTAGACTTGTATTAGATCTAATTAGAGGAAAAAGTGCTGGGGAAGCTCTTGCTATCTTAAAGCTAACAAACAAAGCTTCATCACCAGTCGTAGAAAAATTATTAAATTCCGCTTTAGCAAATGCTGAGCATAACTATGACATGAACACAGACGAATTAGTAGTTAAAGAAGCATATGCTAACGAAGGACCAACGCTTAAACGTTTCCGTCCACGTGCACAAGGTCGTGCAAGTGCGATCAACAAACGTACAAGCCATATTACAATCGTCGTAAGTGACGGTAAAGAAGAAGCGAAAGAAGCTTAATAATACTTTAAGGAGGGAACACTGTGGGTCAAAAAATTAATCCAATCGGACTTCGTGTCGGTGTCATCCGTGACTGGGAAGCAAAATGGTACGCAGAGAAAGATTTTGCTTCATTATTACATGAAGACTTAAGAATCCGTAAATTTATTGATAAAGCATTAAAAGAGGCTTCAGTATCTCACGTGGATATTGAACGTGCTGCGAACCGTATTAACATTGCTATCCATACAGGTAAACCAGGTATGGTAATCGGTAAAGGCGGTTCAGAAATTGAAAAATTACGTAACCAAATCAATGGTTTAACTGATAAAAAAGTACACATCAACGTAGTTGAAATTAAGAAAATCGATTTAGATGCTAAATTGGTAGCTGAAAACATCGCTCGCCAATTAGAAAATCGTGCTTCATTCCGTCGTGTACAAAAACAAGCGATTTCAAGAGCTATGAAACAAGGAGCTAAAGGTATTAAGACTCAAGTTTCAGGTCGTTTAGGCGGAGCTGACATCGCTCGTGCAGAACAATACTCAGAAGGAACTGTTCCACTTCATACACTACGTGCTGACATCGGTTACGCACATGCTGAAGCAGACACAACTTACGGTAAGTTAGGTGTCAAAGTATGGATCTATCGTGGAGAAGTTCTTCCTACTAAGAACACTAGTGAAGGAGGAAAATAATAATGTTACTACCAAAACGTGTAAAATATCGTCGTCAACATCGTCCGAAAACAACTGGACGTTCTAAAGGCGGTAACTATGTAACATTTGGTGAGTACGGTATCCAAGCGACAACAACATCTTGGATTACTTCTCGTCAAATCGAATCAGCTCGTATTGCTATGACACGTTACATGAAACGTGGCGGGAAAGTTTGGATCAAAATCTTCCCTCATACACCATACACTGCTAAACCATTAGAAGTACGTATGGGTGCTGGTAAAGGTTCAGTAGATGGCTGGATCGCTGTTGCAAAACCAGGTCGTATCTTATTCGAAGTAGCAGGTGTTAGCGAAGAAGTAGCACGCGAAGCATTACGTTTAGCAAGTCACAAACTTCCAGTTAAAACTAAGTTTGTAAAACGTGAAGAATTGGGTGGTGAAACAAATGAAAGCTAAGGAAATTAGAGACTTAACCACTTCAGAAATCGAAGAACAAATCAAATCTTCCAAAGAAGAGCTTTTTAACCTACGCTTTCAGTTAGCTACAGGTCAATTAGAAGAAACTGCACGTATCCGCACAGTTAGAAAAACTATTGCGCGTTTAAAAACTGTCGCTCGTGAAAGAGAGATTGAACAAAGTAAGGCTAATCAATAATTAAATGAAAGAGGAGGTTACAAAAGTGAGCGAAAGAAATGATCGTAAAGTTTATGTTGGAAGAGTCGTTTCTGACAAAATGGATAAAACAATCACAGTTCTTGTTGAAACTTACAAAACACACAAATTATACGGCAAACGTGTAAAATACTCTAAAAAATATAAAACACATGACGAAAACAATTCAGCTAAATTAGGGGACACTGTTAAAATCCAAGAAACTCGTCCTTTATCAGCTTCAAAACGTTTCCGTTTAGTAGAAATTATTGAAGAATCAGTAATTATTTAATAAAACATTGAGATAAAGGAGGTTTAACTATGATCCAACAAGAGAGTCGCTTAAAGGTTGCAGACAACTCTGGTGCGCGTGAAGTACTAACTATCAAAGTATTAGGTGGATCTGGTCGTAAAACTGCGAACATCGGCGATATTATCGTTGCAACTGTTAAAAATGCTACACCAGGTGGCGTTGTCAAAAAAGGTGACGTTGTTAAAGCGGTTGTAGTTCGTACTAAATCAGGCGTTCGTCGTAAAGACGGTTCTTATATCAAATTTGATGAAAATGCATGTGTCATCATTCGTGACGACAAAGGCCCACGTGGTACTCGTATCTTCGGACCTGTTGCACGTGAATTACGTGAAGGTAGCTTCATGAAAATCGTTTCATTAGCTCCAGAAGTACTATAATTTTAACTTAATCAATTAACACTAAGGAGGTGCCCACATGCATATCAAAAAAGGTGACAACGTAAAAGTTATCGCAGGTAAGGACAAAGGTAAAGAAGGTCAAGTACTTGAAACTCAACCTAAACATGACCGTGTCGTAGTTGAAGGTGTGAACGTAATCAAGAAACACCAAAAACCAACTCAATTCAATCCTGAAGGTGGAATCTTAGAAACAGAGGCAGCAATCCATGTTTCTAACGTACAATTATTAGACCCTAAAACAAATGAACCTACACGTGTTGGTTACAAATTTGTAGATGGTAAAAAAGTCAGAGTAGCTAAGAAATCTGGCGAAGAAATCAAATCTAATAATTAATAATTAGTGAAAGGAGGATCCACTTTGAACCGTTTAAAAGAAAAATTTAACTCAGAAGTTACTGAGAACTTAGTGAAAAAATTCGACTATAGTTCAGTAATGCAAGTACCTAAAATTGATAAAATTGTAGTGAACATGGGTGTAGGTGACGCTGTTCAAAACTCTAAAGTATTAGACAATGCTGTTGAAGAGTTAGAACAAATCACTGGTCAAAAACCATTAGTAACTAAAGCGAAAAAATCAGTCGCTACATTCCGTTTACGTGAAGGTATGCCAATCGGTGCGAAAGTTACACTTCGCGGTGAAAGAATGTACGAATTCCTAGATAAACTTATCTCAGTTTCATTACCACGTGTACGTGACTTCCACGGTGTTTCTAAAAAATCATTTGATGGTCGTGGAAACTACACATTAGGTGTTAAAGAACAACTTATCTTCCCTGAGATTGATTATGATAGAGTAAGCAAAGTACGTGGAATGGATATCGTCATCGTTACTACTGCTAACACTGACGAAGAAGCTCGTGAGTTATTAACTCAATTCGGTATGCCATTTCAAAAATAACTCTAAAGGAGGCTAATTAAATGGCTAAAAGTTCAATGGTAGCTAAACAAAAGAAAAAACAGAAGTTCTCAGTACGTGAATACACACGTTGTGAACGTTGTGGACGCCCACATTCTGTATATCGTAAATTCAAATTATGCCGTATTTGTTTCCGTGAATTAGCTTACAAAGGCCAAATCCCTGGCGTTCGTAAAGCAAGCTGGTAATACAAACAAGTCTGAAAGGAGGCAACAATCAATGACAATGCAAGATCCAATTGCAGATATGCTCACTCGCGTGCGTAACGCTAACATGGTACGTCACGACAAATTAGAGTTACCTGCATCAAATATCAAAAAAGAAATCGCTGAAATCTTAAAAAATGAAGGTTTCATCAAAAATGTTGAATTTGTAGAAGACGATAAACAAGGTGTTATTCGTTTATTCTTAAAATATGGTCAAAACAACGAACGTGTAATCACTGGTTTAAAACGTATTTCTAAACCTGGTTTACGTGTTTACGCTAAAGCTGATGAAGTTCCTAAAGTATTAAACGGTTTAGGTATTGCATTAGTATCAACATCAGAAGGTGTTATCACAGATAAAGAAGCTAGAAAACGTAATATCGGCGGAGAAATCCTAGCTTACGTTTGGTAATAATTAACAAGGAGGTGCGATAACATGAGTCGTGTTGGTAAAAAAGTAATCGAAATCCCTAATGACGTAACAGTTTCTATCGACAACAATACAGTGACTGTTAAAGGTCCTAAAGGCGAATTATCAAAAACATTAAGTGAGAGAATGACTTACAAACAAGAAGATAACGCATTAGAAGTTATCCGACCTACTGATTCTCAAGAAGACAGAACAGTACACGGTACAACTCGTGCTTTAATCAACAATATGGTACTTGGTGTATCACAAGGTTTCAGCAAGTCTCTTGAACTTGTTGGTGTAGGTTACCGTGCTCAAATGCAAGGTGAGAACTTAGTACTTAACGTTGGTTACTCTCACCCAGTAGAAATCAAAGCTGAAGACGGTATCAGCTTCTCAGTTGAAAAGAACACAAACGTGACGGTATCTGGTATTTCTAAAGAATTAGTTGGAGCTACTGCTTCAAACATCCGTTCAGTAAGACCTCCAGAACCTTACAAAGGTAAAGGTATTCGCTACAAAGATGAATACGTTCGCCGCAAAGAAGGTAAGACTGGTAAATAATAAATAACACTCTATAGAAAGGAGTATTGACATGATCAGCAAAATTGATAAAAACAAAGTACGTTTAAAAAGACATGCTCGTGTTCGTACTAAATTATCTGGTACAGCTGAGAAGCCTCGTTTAAACGTTTATCGTTCAAACAAACACATCTATGCTCAAGTTATCGATGATGTGAAAGGCGAAACTTTAGCACAAGCTTCAACTAAAGATAAAGAACTTGCTAACGAATCAGGTTCTAAAGTTGAAATGGCTTCTAAAGTAGGCGCAGCAGTCGCTAAAAGAGCTCAAGACAAAGGAATCTCTACAATTGTATTTGACCGTGGAGGTTACTTATATCACGGTCGCGTGAAAGCTTTAGCAGAAGCTGCACGTGAAAACGGATTAGAATTTTAATTTAAAAGGAGGGACACTTAAATGGCTCGCAGAGATGAAGAAACTAAAGAATTTGAAGAACGCGTTGTAACGATTAACCGTGTTGCTAAAGTTGTAAAAGGTGGACGTAATTTCCGTTTCACTGCATTAGTTGTAGTCGGAGACAAGAATGGTCGCGTAGGTTTCGGTACTGGTAAATCTAAAGAGGTACCTGAAGCGATCAAAAAAGCTGTTGAAGATGCTAAGAAAGAACTTATCGAAGTTCCTCGTGTTGAAGGTACTACACCTCACACAATCACAGGACGCTACGGTTCAGGAAATGTCTTCATGAAACCAGCTGCTCCTGGTACTGGTGTAATCGCTGGTGGTCCAGTTCGTGCCGTACTTGAATTAGCAGGTATCACTGACATTTTAAGTAAATCATTAGGTTCAAACACACCTATCAACATGGTGCGTGCAACAATTAACGGTTTACAAAATCTTAAAAACGCTGAAGATGTTGCTAAATTACGCGGCAAATCAGTTGAAGAACTTTACAATTAAGGAGGGAATATAAGTTATGGCTAAATTACAAATTACCCTCAGTCGTAGTGTGATTGGTCGTCCAGAAACTCAACGCAAAACAGTTGAAGCACTTGGATTAAAAAAGACTAACTCTACAGTAGTTGTTGAAGACAACCCAGCAATTCGTGGTCAAATCGACAAAGTAAGTCACTTATTGACTGTTGAAGAAAAATAATTAAGGAGGTGCCGAAATGAAATTACATGAGTTAAAACCAGCAGAAGGTTCTCGTAAAGAACGCAACCGCGTAGGTCGTGGTGCAGCTACAGGTAATGGTAAGACAAGTGGTCGTGGACAAAAAGGTCAAAAAGCACGTTCAGGCGGTAATATCAAACCAGGCTTCGAAGGTGGCCAATTACCTCTATTCCGTCGTTTACCTAAACGTGGTTTCACTAACATCAACCGTAAAGAGTATGCTATTGTTAACTTAGACCAACTCAATAAATTTGAAGATGGTACTGAAGTAACTCCTGCTCTTTTAGTTGAATCTGGTGTAGTGAAGAACGAGAAATCAGGTGTTAAAATCCTAGGAAAAGGTTCACTAGAGAAAAAATTAACAGTGAAAGCTCATAAATTCTCTGCTTCTGCAGCAGAAGCAATTGATGCTAAAGGCGGAGTACACGAGGTGATTTAATGTTTCAAACGCTCGTGAACTTCTTCAAGACTAAAGAAGTTCGTAATAAAATATTTTTTACTCTCGCGATGTTAGTTATTTTCAAAATTGGTACTTATATACCAGCACCGGGCGTAAACCCTAATGCCTTTGATCAGCAACAAGGTTCTCAAGGTGTCACTGATCTGTTAAATACATTCGGTGGCGGCGCCTTGAAGAACTTTTCAATCTTTGCGATGGGAATTATGCCATATATCACTGCTTCTATCGTTATGCAGTTATTACAAATGGACATTGTTCCTAAGTTCTCAGAGTGGGCAAAACAAGGTGATGTAGGGCGGAAGAAATTAACGAACGTAACTCGTTATTTCGCCGTTATACTTGCTTTCGTTCAATCTATTGGTATGGCATTCCAGTTCAACAACTATTTGAAAGGTGCTTTGCTCATTGATCAAAGCATCATGAGTTATCTACTCATCGCAGTAGTGTTAACGACTGGAACTGCATTTCTTATGTGGTTGGGTGAACAAATCACTCAATTTGGTGTTGGTAACGGTATTTCAATTATTATCTTCGCCGGTATCCTGTCAACATTACCGTCGTCAATCAACCAATTCTATCAACAAGCCTTTGTAGGCGCTGAAGATGTCTCAATGGCATGGTTGAAAGTTATTGGTCTTGTCGTCGGTTTGATACTTTTAACTATTGGTGCGATTTACGTACTACAAGCGCTACGTAAAGTGCCAATTCAGTATGCGAAGAAACAATCAGCACAAAGAATAGGTTCACAAGCAACGTATTTACCTTTAAAGGTCAACTCTGCAGGGGTTATTCCGGTAATCTTTGCGATGGCGTTCTTCTTACTTCCAAGAACGTTAACGCTCTTCTTCCCTGATGCAGATTGGGCACAGAAAGTTTCTAGTGTAGCCAATCCATCAAATAATATCGGAATGATAGTTTATATTATCTTGATCATCGCATTCACTTATTTCTATGCTTTCGTTCAAGTTAACCCTGAAAAGATGGCTGACAACCTTAAGAAACAAGGAAGTTATGTTCCAGGAATTCGTCCTGGTGAACAAACTAAAAAATATATTACTAAAGTCTTGTATCGTTTAACTTTCGTTGGCTCTATCTTCTTAGCAGTTGTAGCGATATTACCAATCCTAGCTACGAAGCTTATGGGCTTACCACAATCCATCCAGGTCGGTGGTACAAGCTTACTCATCGTTATCGGTGTTGCCATTGAAACGATGAAGAGCTTAGAAGCGCAAGTGAGTCAGAAAGAATATCGAGGCTTTGGTCGTAGATAATCTGTAGGAGGGCACTTATGAATATCATTTTAATGGGTTTACCTGGTGCAGGAAAAGGAACTCAAGCGAGTGAAATCGTAAAGAAATACCCAATCCCTCATATATCTACTGGTGATATGTTCCGTAAAGCGATTCGTGAAGAAACTGAGCTTGGTAAGAAAGCGAAGTCATTCATGGATCGTGGCGAATTAGTACCAGATGAGGTGACTGTTGGTATCGTTAAAGAAAGACTTTCTGAAGACGATGCTAAGAAAGGATTCTTACTCGATGGATTTCCTCGTACAATTGATCAAGCAGAAGCACTCAACGACATTATGAGTGACTTAAATCGTGAAATCGAAGCTGTGATCAATATTGAAGTTCCAGAAGAGGAATTGATGAATCGCCTAACTGGTCGCAGAATTTGTGAAAAATGTGGTACTACGTATCATCTTGTGTTCAATCCTCCGAAAGTTGAAGGTGTATGTGATCTTGATGGCGGTAAATTATATCAACGTGAAGATGACAACCCTGAAACTGTTTCAAATCGTCTGAAAGTCAATATTAAACAATCTAAACCGATCTTAGAGTACTATGATCAAAAAGGTGTATTGAAAAATATTGACGGAGCTAAAGATATCGATGATGTCACTTCAGATGTGATTCAAATCTTAGATGATTTAAAATAATGTGTGAAAGTTAAGTTAGACTCATTTAATCATTACGAGAGTGACGATATGTACATTCTTGATGTTTAAGTGCTGACACTTAGCACTTTTAAAATGAAAGAAATTTCATTAACACAGTATTATCCATCCAAGATCATGAACTATTGCAAAAGGAGGAAGTAACCGATGGCAAAACAAGATGTAATCGAACTTGAAGGTACAGTATTAGATACTTTACCAAATGCAATGTTTAAAGTAGAATTAGAAAATGGTCATGAAATTTTAGCACATGTGAGTGGTAAAATTAGAATGAATTATATTCGTATTCTACCTGGTGACAAAGTAACTGTTGAAATGTCTCCGTACGATTTATCTAAAGGTAGAATCACTTACCGTTATAAATAATCGTCACTCCATAATATAGGGAGGTATAAAAATGAAAGTAAGACCATCAGTAAAACCAATTTGCGAAAAATGTAAAGTCATTAAACGTAAAGGTAAAGTAATGGTAATTTGTAGCAATCCTAAGCACAAACAAAAACAAGGATAATAAAAGAGAGGTGTAATCAAATATGGCACGTATTGCAGGAATCGATATTCCTCGTGAAAAACGAGTTGTTATTTCATTAACTTATATATACGGTATCGGTACTTCAACTGCTAACAAAATTGTTGAAGAAGCTAACGTTTCAGCAGATACTCGTGTAAAAGATTTAACAGATGACGAATTAGGTCGTATCCGTGAAGTAGTAGACGGTTACAAAGTTGAAGGTGACTTACGTCGTGAGAAAAACTTAAACATTAAACGTTTAATGGAAATCTCTTCTTACCGTGGTATCCGTCACCGTCGTGGCTTACCAGTTCGTGGTCAAAAGACTAAAAACAATGCTCGTACACGTAAAGGCCCAGTTAAGACTGTAGCTAATAAGAAAAAATAATAGGTAAAGGAGGCAGAATATAAATGGCACGTAAACAAGTATCTCGTAAACGTAAAGTCAAAAAGAATATTGAGAACGGTGTAGCGCACATCCGTTCAACATTCAATAACACAATCGTAACTATTACTGACGAATTCGGTAATGCATTATCATGGTCATCAGCAGGTGCACTTGGTTTCAAAGGTTCTAAAAAATCAACACCATTTGCTGCACAAATGGCTTCAGAAACAGCTTCAAAATCTGCAATGGAACATGGTCTAAAAACTGTAGAAGTAACTGTTAAAGGTCCTGGACCTGGTCGTGAATCAGCTATCCGTGCGTTACAATCAGCTGGTTTAGAAGTTACTGCTATCCGTGACGTAACTCCAGTTCCACATAACGGTTGTCGTCCACCAAAACGTCGTCGCGTATAATTTTTGATTGTTATTGTCCGAGGGCACTGAGCAACAGTAAATAATAAGTCGACGTATTCGAGGAGGATATTATTAAATGATAGAAATCGAAAAACCTAGAATTGAAACAATTGAAATTAGTGAAGATGCTAAATTCGGTAAGTTCGTTGTTGAACCACTTGAACGTGGCTACGGTACTACACTAGGAAACTCCTTACGTCGTATCCTACTATCTTCATTACCAGGTGCAGCCGTTAAATATATCGAAATCGAAGGCGTATTACACGAGTTCTCAGCAATCGATAATGTAGTTGAAGATGTTTCAACAATTATTATGAACATCAAGAAACTAGCTTTAAAAATCTATTCTGAAGAAGATAAGACGCTAGAAATCGATGTTAAAAATGAAGGCGAAGTAACTGCAAGCGACATTACACACGATAGTGATGTTGAAATACTAAATCCTGATCTTAAGATTGCAACGGTTTCTAACGGTGGTCATTTAAAAATCCGTCTAGTTGCAAACAAGGGTAGAGGTTACGCATTAGCAGAACAAAACAACACTAGTGATTTACCAATTGGAGTTATTCCTGTTGATTCACTTTATTCTCCAGTTGAACGTGTAAACTACACAGTAGAGAATACACGTGTTGGACAAAGCAGTGATTTCGACAAACTCACACTAGATGTTTGGACTAACGGTTCTATTACGCCACAAGAGTCAGTTTCATTAGCAGCAAAAATTATGACTGAACACTTGAACATCTTTGTAGGATTAACTGATGAAGCACAAAATGCTGAAATCATGATTGAAAAAGAAGAAGACCAAAAAGAAAAAGTACTTGAAATGTCTATCGAAGAATTAGACTTATCAGTACGTTCTTATAACTGTCTTAAACGTGCAGGCATCAATACTGTTCAAGAGTTAGCAGATAAATCTGAAGCAGATATGATGAAAGTACGTAACTTAGGTCGTAAATCTCTAGAAGAAGTTAAATACAAACTCGAAGATTTAGGACTTGGACTCAGAAAAGAAGATTAATATAGAATAAAGGAGGTTAACTCATGGCTTACAGAAAACTAGGACGCACTTCTGATCAACGTAAAGCAATGCTTCGCGACTTAGCGACTTCATTAATCGTAAGTGAGCGTGTTGAAACTACAGAAGCTCGCGCAAAAGAATTACGCAAAATCGTAGAAAAATTAATCACTTTAGGTAAAAAAGGTGATTTAGCATCTCGTCGTAACGCTGCTAAAACATTACGCAACGTTAAAATCTTAAACGAAGATGAAACAACTCAAACTGCACTTCAAAAATTATTCGGCGAAATCGCTGAACGTTACACTGAACGTCAAGGCGGGTACACTCGTATCCTTAAAGTTGGTCCTCGTCGTGGTGATGGTGCTGAATCAGTAATCATCGAACTCGTATAATTAAGATAGAAACGATTCTTTAAATACACTAACTACTATATTTAAAGCAAATGAGTGCAATGATAATGTTTGCCACATACAAATATTGTCTAGCTCAGAGCACCTCATCCAACTAAATTTGAACTAAGCGTGAACTCATGATGGGGTGCGCGCTTTTTTATATTCAGCAATATATAACGAAACCCTTTTATCGTTATAGAGCAGTCAGGTAATGAGCTCATCAATCTATTTAATGAGCTTATTCATACATAATTTAGGCATAGTGAAACATATCGACATAACCCGTGGATGACTCACAACATCATCTGCGGGTTAAATCGTTTCAAACTGGGAAACTTTAAAGATAGTGGAAGTGAACTAGTCTGACAGAATGTAGCCCATCATGTTCGTACACAGACTCGTCCATCGTCTAGTCATATACACTAAAGGGTAATTCGTGTACAATATATAGCAAGTGCAAGATAAACGGAGGTTCAAAGCATGGAAAGCTTCGATTCGGTAATCACGTTTGAAGATATTTCCTTTCGATATCAAGAGGAAGGACCCGCAATATTAGAATATATTAACTTTGATATCCCACGTGGCAAATGGACATCCATAGTGGGACATAATGGATCAGGCAAGTCAACTTTGACTAAACTAATGATGGGAATAGAACATCCTCAAGAAGGACAGATCTATTTCAATCAACAACCGATATCCGATATGGAATTAGAAACGTTGCGTAAACATATTGGAATTGTCTTTCAGAACCCTGAGAACCAATTTGTCGGTTCCACTGTTGAATTTGATGTTGCGTTTGGTTTGGAGAATCATTCGACAGATTACGAAACGATGCACCGAATCGTTCCACAGGTGTTGGAAGATGTAAATATGTTTCAATACAAAGACAGCGAACCCTCCGCGTTATCTGGTGGACAAAAGCAACGCGTCGCAATTGCAGGCGTGCTTGCTCTAAATACGGACGTCATCATACTAGATGAAGCAACCTCTATGTTAGATCCTGAAGGTCGCAATGAGCTCATCACTTTGATTAAAAGGCTACAGGCAGAGAAGAACGTGACAATCATCTCAATCACACATGATTTAAGTGAAGTCGTTGATTCTGACTATATGATCGTGATTGATCAAGGACGCGTTTATACAGAAGGATCGCCCCAATCTGTTTTTGATTCACAACATGATTTAGAACACATTGGTCTCGATTTGCCTTTTGCGATGCGTATGTATAAAGCTTTAGGGCATGAGACTCAATATGTGACCTATGACGAGTTGGTGAAGATGTTATGATGATTCATTTTCAAGAAGTAGAGCAAGTCTATCAACCAAAGACACCTCATGAGTTTGTCGCATTAAAAAATGTCACTACACAGTTTGACGGAGGTAAATATTACGCGATCATCGGCCATACAGGCTCAGGAAAGTCCACACTTATCCAACATATTAATGGCTTGCTGAAACCGACTAAAGGGTCAGTCGATGTCAATGGCACGCGTATTACCGCAAAGACGAAAGACAAGGCTTTACGAGATATTCGTAAACATGTAGGAATGGTCTTCCAATTTCCTGAATCTCAACTATTCGAAGACAATGTAGAACGTGAAATTCGCTTCGGTCCGCAGAACTTCAAGATGGATCAAGAAGAGGTGCTCAAGCGGGCGAAAGCTTTATTCAAAGAGTTTGGCTTTCAGGAAGATATTATGGCACGCTCACCATTCCAGATGTCTGGGGGTCAAATGCGCAAGATCGCATTAACTTCAATATTAGCTATGGATCCTAACGTGATCATACTCGACGAACCTACTGCAGGCCTAGATCCACATAGTAAGTTACAAGTGATGCAGTTGATTAAAAGGCTCCAGAAAGAAGAAGGCAAGACGATCATTCTGATATCACATGAGATGAATGATGTAGCTCAATATGCGGATGAAGTCAAAGTGATGCGACAGGGTCAAGTGGTCGAGACATTGACACCACGTGAGTTGTTTAGCGACCCAACTAGAGTTGAAGCGCTCCATTTAGAGTTGCCTGATATCGTTCAACTTCAGAGAGATGTTGAACATCGTCATCAAATAAAATTCGAACGTACCGCTTTAACTGAAGAAGAATTTGTAGCGATGTATAAGGAGTGGCAGCATGAAAGATAAATTTATACTCGGCCGCTATTTACCGTTAGACAGTGTCATTCATCGTTTAGACCCACGCGCGAAGTTTATCTTTGTCTTTCTGTTTATTATACTCGTCTTTTTCGCTCACTCGGTTGCGACTTATCTATGGCTATTCCTGCTGATCTTTTCAGCCATGCAGCTTGCGAAGATTCGACCATGGTATATTGTAAAAGGGCTAACGCCATTGTGGATATTTTTAGCGCTCACCTTTGTGATGCATCTCTTCCTAACTAAGGGAGGAACGCGACTCATTCAGGTAGGCATGATCTCGATTGATTCCAATGGGATTATTGAAGGAATCTACATCGTGCTGCGATTGATGTTCATCATGATGATTTCAACCATTTTAACATTGTCTACAAGCCCATTAGATTTAACACATGCCTTTGATAAACTACTTTCGCCATTAAAGTTGGTCAAAGTACCCGTGCAACAGTTGAGTTTGATGATGTCGATTGCTTTACGCTTTATACCGACGTTAATGGAAGAGTTAGACAAGATTATTCTTGCGCAGAAATCGCGTGGATCTGAAATCAGTTCAGGAAGTCTCATCACACGGTTGCGGGCGTTCGTACCTTTATTGATCCCGCTATTTATCTCGGCATTTCAACGAGCAGAAGATTTAGCGATTGCGATGGAAGTGAGAGGTTATGATGTTGATCGAGAACGTACCAACTACCGTCGACTCCACTGGAAATTCAAGGATACTTGCTTCCTACTATCGATCATTCCAATCGCGCTTATTCTATTTGGATTAAAATACTTAGGAGTGTAATTACGAATGCGTGTATTAGTTAATATAGCGTATATGGGTCGCGACTATTTAGGATTTCAAATTCAACAGAATGGTCGAACGATTCAACAACAATTTGAAAAGATATTGAAACGTATGCACAAACGTCATGTACGCATCCACCCAACAAGTCGTACTGACCGAGGTGTACATGCGTTAAATCAATACTTTCACTTTGATACGGAATTGAATATCACACCTGAGAAGTGGCAATATGCGATGAATAGTGCTTTGCCAGATGATATTTACGTGCACGATATTCAGTTTGTGAGTGATGACTTCCACTGCCGTTATGATTGTGTAGGGAAGACGTATCGCTATAAGATCTATCAAGACGCACACAAAGATCCTTTTCAAAGTGGGCTAAAGACGTACATTCCTTATCAGCTGGATATTGAGTCGATGCAAGAAGCGGCACAAGCTTTCGTAGGCACGCATGATTTCACAGGCTTTTGTTCTCAAAAGACAGAGGTTGAAAGTAAAGTGCGAACGCTCTATGAAAGTCGTGTAGAAATTACTGACGATGGCTTTGATTATGTCGTGACAGGTTCAGGCTTTCTTTATAATATGGTCCGTGTACTGGTCGCTTTTTTACTCCAAGTAGGACAAGGTAAGAAACGTCCTGAAGATGTGCCACGGCTATTGGAAGCTAAAGATCGTAACCAGATGCCATTTACTGCTCCGGCAGCAGGTTTGTATTTAGAAAAAGTCTATTTATCGCCAGAATCGTTAATACAAGACTTTGGCGAAGATATACGAATACATCGAAAAAAATCATTAGAAAATGACTGAATGACATTGACAAAATGGGTTATAAATTATACGATTATTAACGGTATTGTTTTATATCACCCCACGATAAGCCCCGGAAACTTATTGTGTTACAAGATATAGAAGCAGGTAGAACTAACAGTAATTAATAAATGAAATCTAAGCTTTAAATCGTAACAACATTTAATGAGATAACCATTTATTTACTAGGAGGACAATATTATGCGTCAAACATTTATGGCTAACGAATCAAATATTGAACGCAAATGGTATGTTATTGATGCGGCTGGACAAACGCTTGGTCGTCTTTCTTCAGAAGTAGCAGCTATTTTACGCGGTAAAAATAAAGTAACTTACACACCACACGTTGACACAGGTGACTATGTCATCATCATCAACGCTTCAGAAATTCAATTCACTGGTAGAAAGGACAAAGATAAAGTCTACTACCATCACTCAAATCACCCAGGCGGTATTAAATCAATCACTGCTGGTGAATTAAGAAAAAATAACCCTGAACGTTTATTAGAAACTTCAATCAAAGGTATGTTACCAAACACACGTTTAGGTGAAAAACAAGGCAAGAAATTATTTGTATATGGTGGCGCTGAACATCCACACGCTGCACAACAACCAGAAAACTACGAGTTACGTGGTTAATTAGAAGGAGGAAATTACATTGGCACAAGTTGAATATAGAGGCACAGGCCGTCGTAAAAACTCAGTAGCACGTGTTCGTTTAGTACCAGGTGAAGGTAACATCAAAGTAAACGAACGTGACGTACGCGATTACTTACCATTCGAATCTTTAATCTTAGACTTAAGTCAACCATTTGATGTAACTGAAACTAAAGGTAACTACGATGTATTAGTTAACGTTCATGGTGGTGGCTTCACTGGACAAGCACAAGCTATCCGTCACGGTATCGCTCGTGCATTATTAGAAGCAGACCCTGAATACAGAGGTTCTTTAAAACGCGCAGGTCTCTTAACTCGTGACCCACGTATGAAAGAACGTAAAAAACCAGGTCTTAAAAAAGCACGTCGTTCTCCACAATTCTCAAAACGTTAATTTGTGGTTCGATACGAAAACACTTCCCAAAGCGATGGGAAGTGTTTTTTTTTATCTTGAAATATGAACTATGATTTATCATTTAATGCTTCGACCACATCTACCATATCATCGTGGATGACTATGTCTGCTGAATTGTCGTAAGGTGTTTGATCTCGATTAATAATGACGAAATGGTCACCTTGGAAGTTGGAAACCAGTCCAGCTGCAGGTTGCACAACTAAAGAAGTGCCTAATACCACAAGTGTGTCAGCAGATGTTAATTTGTTTAATGCGCGACTGATCGTTTCCTGATTGAGCATTTCTCCATAAAGCACGATATCTGGACGAATAGGTCCACCACAACGCTCACACTCTTTGAGTGTCTTCTCCATAACTTCTTCTTTCGTATATTCAGCGTCGCAATTTAAACAGTAGAAACGATTTAATGTCCCATGTAGTTCATCGACATTATGGCTACCTGCATCACTATGCAAACCATCGATGTTTTGCGTAATGACACCTAGCGCACGTCCTTCATCTTCAAGTTGTGCAATCCATTCATGGACGGGGTTAGGCGCTTTATCCGACATGAGTAAGCGTTTGTGTGTGAAGTTAATATAGCCTTCTGGATCTGCATTTAAATAATCACGGCTGAGCAAATACTCTGGAGAGTAGCCGTCTTTGGAAATTTCATCGAATAAACCACCCATTGAACGAAAGTCCGGAATACCACTAGCTACGGACACACCCGCACCTGTGAAGAACACGATACGTTCCGATTCATCGATAATCGTCTTCAATTTAGTGATTTGAACTGTCATCATTAACACCTCTATTTGATATTTATCAGAGTTATTACCTTTATTATAATACATATGAGACATTTTACCTATTTAAGAAAAATGACTTAGAGTATGGTATAGTATGACATATTGATAGGACAATAATGAACGCTGATACGCAGAGCGAGGGATTGATGTGAATAAATTTGAACGACTCGAAGAAATTACGAAATTGATTAATAAAAAAGGGTCAGTGACGACAAATGAAATCGTCGCGGATTTAAATGTATCGGATATGACAGTGAGACGAGATTTGAGTGAACTTGAAGAACAAGGCGTGCTAACGAAGATATATGGAGGCGCGCGCAGTAATGATTTAACTCAATACAGAGAGCGTTCTCACAAGGAGAAACATACGGAACATGTGACGGAAAAAAGAACTATTGCCCATCAGGCGGCTGCAATTATTGAAGAAGGGGACAATATCTTCTTAGGGCCGGGTACAACGATTGAAATTCTGGCCGAAGAAATTGATCATCAGAAGTTAACCGTCATTACCAATTGTCTTCCAGTATTCGAAATTCTAAATAAGAAGAAATCACTCGATTTTAAAGTCTTCTTACTAGGTGGCACTATGCGTGACATTACCCAGTCCTTCGTAGGGGAGATGACGAATACGATATTGAGTAATCTGAAGTTCAATAAGATGTTCTTTAGCAGTAATGCGGTGAACAATGGCTATGCGATGACATCTTCAGTCGAGGAAGCTTACACGCAACAACTCGCGTTAAATCATTCGCTTGAAACGTATTTGCTTGTAGATAGTTCTAAAGTCTTCAAAGAGGATTTCAATCAGTTCTGTGACATTACAGAAGTGACAGGTATATATACAGATGCTCTACGTAAGGATGCCATTGATTATTTGATGGATTACAATAAGAAGGTTTATTATTAAGTTTTGTTTGAAGTTGGCTGTTATGGTATGGAAAATACTGAAACTTTAAAGTAATGGGTTTATTGCGACGATAGGTAGAGATGGTTATAGTGCTGGCGAGTTGGATAAAATGAAAAGTTAAGAAGAATGTATAAGTAGAGTGGTGACAAATAAAGTGTTGCTGTTCTACTTTTTTATGTTTCACAGATATGTATAGTGCCGAGAGTTTCAAGATAGATATCTGCGAGGGTGTAGATTCTAGACTCAATTCAATAGTTCAAGTTTTAGTCTCATTCAACATCAGTAAACATTTAATGTTTATTTATGTTGTTTTATGTTGATTTATTGTTTGTTTATGTTTATACTAAAAGTGATCAAATAAAGCGCTTTCATCATTGATTAATATTCGAAGTGGGAAGGAATCGTCATGATTGTAGTTATTGGTTCTGACAATACAGGTGTCAGATTGAAAGATTTACTCATTAAGCACTTAAAGCAACAAGATTATGAAGTTGTGGATGCCACGCATGATCAAGAGCTGGATTTTGTAGAGGCGACGTTAGCTGTAACTCAAGCATTAAAGCAACATAAGGATGCTTTAGCTATAGCGATCGATGCCTATGGAGTAGGGAGCTTTATCACAGCTACTAAAATTCCGGGTATTATTGCTGCTGAAGTTTCAGACGAACGCTCAGCATATATGACACGTGCACATAATAACTGTCAGCTCATCACTTTAGGTAGTGAAATTGTGGGTGATACGTTAGCCATCAACATCGTCGAAGCATTTTTAACAGCAGGGTATGACGGAGGACGACACCAAATCAGAGTAGATATGTTAAATCAAATGTGCTAAAGGAAGATGATTATGAAGATTGCGATTGGCTGTGACCATATTGTCACAGATACGAAGATGAATGTTTCTAAATACTTGAAAGATCAAGGCCACGAAGTTATCGATGTAGGAACGTATGACTTCGCGCGCACGCATTATCCTATATTTGGTCGAAAGGTCGGCGAGGCGGTCGTCCATCACGAAGCGGATCTTGGAATCTGTATTTGTGGAACCGGTGTAGGCATAACGAATGCTGCGAATAAAGTGCCTGGTGTGAGAGCAGGCTTAGTTAAAGACCTGATGACTGCACGCTATTCTAAAGAACAGTTGAATGCAAATGTTATAGGTTTCGGCGGCCGAATCATCGGAGAATTACTGCTGTTCGATTTAATCGATGCATTTATTGCAGCGGAGTATCAACCGACGCCTGAGAACCAGCTATTGATCGATAAGATGACTGAATTGGATAAGGCACGAGAGTATAATAGTGACGCTCATGTCTTTGATTCATTGCTGGAAAAGTGGAACAACGGCGAATACACAGATTGACAACTGAATAACTTTAAAAGGGTGATTAAGATGCAAAAAGAAGACGTACAAATGTTAGGTTTTGAAATTGTCGCATATGCAGGTGAAGCGAGATCTAAGTTTCTGGAGGCACTCCAAGCTGCTAAAGATGGAGATATTGCAGGAGCTGAGTCACTCATAGAAGAAGGAAATCAAGTCATCACTAAAGCGCATAATGCACAAACGGAATTGTTAGCGAACGAAGCACAAGGCAACGATATTCCATACAGTGTAACAATGATGCACGGTCAAGATCACTTGATGACGACGCTTGCCATTCGAGATTTAATGACGCATATTATTGAACTATATCAAAGAGAGCGGTGAACAGCATGAACAGACTGATTTCACAAATTGAGAAAGCAAAGCCATTTTTTGAGAAAATCTCAAGAAATATTTACTTAAGAGCTATCAGAGACGGCTTTATTGCAGCGATGCCAGTAATCTTATTCTCTAGTTTATTCTTACTCATCGCTTTCGTACCAAATATCTTCGGTTTCACGTGGTCTAAACATATGGAAGGCATCTTGATGAAACCCTACAATTACACGATGGGGTTAGTAGCTATTCTGGTAGCTGGAACGACAGCGAAGTCTTTGACAGACTCCTACAATCGAAAGCTTAAAGCGAACCAGCAACTGAACTTTATTTCTATTATGTTAGCTGCTATGTGTGGATTTTTGTTACTTTCTGCTGAACAAGCTAAAGAGGGCGGGTATTTAAATGCCTTTATGGGTACGAAAGGTTTATTAACGGCATTTTTAGCAGCGTTTATCACAGTAGCTGTTTACAATTTCTGTATGAAGAAGAACATCACGATAAAGATGCCTAAAGAGGTACCGCCTAATATTTCTCAAGTGTTTAAGGATATCATTCCTTTCTCTATCGTTATCCTTATACTCTATGGTTTAGATTTACTCATTCACTCATTCATCCATACTACAGTAGCTGAAGCCATTCTTAAATTATTTGAACCACTCTTTACTGCTGCGGATGGCTGGATTGGTATCACAATTATCTTTGGTGCCTTTGCGTTCTTCTGGTTCGTCGGTATACATGGTCCGTCTATAGTAGAACCAGCTATTTCTGCTATTACTTATGCGAATATCGAAACGAACTTCAAACTTTTACACGCAGGCATGCACGCAGACAAAGTTATTACGTCAGGTACACAAATGTTTATCGTTACATTAGGAGGTACGGGAGCCACACTTGTCGTTCCATTCATGTTTATGTGGTTAACAAAATCGAAACGTAATAAGGCGATCGGAAGAGCCTCAGTCGTTCCTACATTCTTCGGAGTGAATGAGCCTATTCTGTTCGGTGCGCCACTCGTCTTAAACCCTATTTTCTTCATACCTTTTGTCTTTGCACCGATTGCCAACGTCTGGATTTTTAAATTCTTCGTTGACGTATTAGGGATGAACAGCTTTAGTGTGAACTTACCGTGGACGACACCAGGACCACTAGGTATTATCATGGGTACTGGATTTGGCGTATGGTCCTTTGTACTTGCTGCAGTTCTGATATTTGTAGATGTTACGATTTACTATCCTTTCTTAAAAGTATACGACAAAGGTATCTATTTAGAAGAACAAGAGAATGCTGATAATACCTCAACGAAAGCGTTAGAAGAAAAGGTGAAAGCAAACTTTGACACGACAAAAGCAGAACAAATCATGAGTAATCAACAGCAAGCAACAGAGAAATTAAATGAGGAGCATGAAGCGGTTGCCGCAAACACTTCATCTATTCAAGAAGAAACGAATGTCCTCGTCCTATGTGCAGGTGGGGGCACGAGTGGTTTGCTAGCAAATGCTTTAAACAAAGCAGCAGCAGAATACCATCAACCTATCACTGCAGCGGCAGGAAGTTACGGTGCACATATGGATATTATGAAAGACTATCAGCTTGTCATTCTCGCACCACAAGTAGCATCCAACTATGAGGATATTAAATGTGACACCGATCGCTTAGGTATTAAATTAGCTAAAACGCAAGGTGTAGAATATATTAATTTGACTAGAATCGGTAAAGAAGCTCTAGAATTTGTACAAAAACAATTTAATTAATTCGAAGGAGAGATAGAGATGGTAGAACGATTTCCAGAGGACTTTATATTTGGTGGGGCTACAGCTGCGTATCAAGCTGAGGGTGCAACACGCATAGATGGTAAAGGACGTGTCGCATGGGACAATTATCTCAAAGAGAATTATTGGTATATTGCTGAACCTGCCAGTGATTTCTATCATCAGTATCCCATTGACTTAGACTTATGCGAACGTTTCAATATCAATGGCATTCGCATTTCGATTGCGTGGTCACGTATCTTTCCCAAAGGTTACGGTGAAGTGAACCCTAAAGGTGTAGAATACTATCATCGCCTGTTTGAAAGATGTCACGAGCATCATGTTGAACCTTTTGTGACGTTGCATCATTTCGATACACCTGAAGCTTTACATGAAAATGGTGACTTTCTTAACAGAGAGAATGTGGAGCACTTTGTAAACTACGCAGAATTCTGCTTCAAAGAGTTTACTGAAGTGAACTACTGGACGACTTTTAACGAAATAGGACCTATAGGAGATGGGCAATATTTAGTAGGTAAGTTTCCGCCAGGTATTCAATACGATTTCGAGAAGCTCTTTCAGTCTCATCACAATATGATGGTGGCTCACGCGAAAGCAGTTAATCTCTTTAGAACGCATAACATCAAAGGTGAAATAGGCATTGTTCATGCTTTACCAACGAAATATCCTTTAAATCCTGAAGATCCTAAGGATGTGAAAGCTGCAGAGCTTGAAGATATCATTCACAATAAGTTCATTTTAGATGCGACTTACTTGGGTGAATATTCTGATGCTACTATGTCAGGTGTCAATCATATTCTTGAAGTCAACAGCGGGACTTTAGATTTACGCGAAGAGGATTTCGAGGCATTACGTGCAGCTAAAGATCAGAACGATTTTTTAGGTATCAATTACTACATGAGTGATTGGATGAAAGCGTATGAGGGAGAGAATATAATCACACATAATTCTAAAGGTGTGAAAGGCGGCTCACGCTATGCTTTAAAAGGAGTAGGTGAGCGCGAATTCGATATGGATATCCCACGTACAGATTGGGATTGGATCATTTATCCTCAGGGACTCTATGATCAAATTATGCGCATTAAACATGATTATCCTAATTATAATAAGATTTACATTACTGAAAATGGCCTAGGTTATAAAGATGAATTTGATGCAGAACAGCAAACGGTTCATGATAAAACGCGTATCGATTACATTCAATCACACTTATCGGCAATACAAGATGCGATACGTGACGGTGCTGAAGTAAAAGGTTACTTCCTATGGTCATTGATGGATGTCTTCTCTTGGTCGAATGGGTACGAGAAACGTTATGGTTTATTCTATGTGGACTTTAACACGCAACAACGCTATCCGAAAGAGAGTGCGTATTGGTATAAGCAAGTCGCAGAACAGAAACATTTATAATTGATAAGGAAGTGCAGAGTTTGGTGAGGTAGTATGACTTCATCGAACTCTGCATTTTGCGATATGATAACGATTAATTTTTTCAAGTGTGTTACAACTGGTTAGCATGCTTTAAAGTACGCGATTACTTTAAATTAGTCTATACTTAAGTGTGATAACACTTAAAGGAGTCAACATATGAAAAAGCTAGCAATGATTTTATGTCTCATACTCTTCACAACTTCGGTGAGTGCATGTGCGTTGTTCAAAAATAAGCATAAGCAACCTACCTATACATCTAATGAGATTACGCCAACATTGTATCTACACGGTTATAGTGGGACGTTAAACTCTACGAAATATTTGGTTCAGCGTGCTACGAAAGATCATCATCATGACAAGATTTATGCCACTGTCGATGCTCAAGGCCATGTGAAAGTTGATCGACCACTTTCCAAGCATGATCGTCATCCGCTCGTCATCATCAAGCTCGAAGACAATGAGAATGGTGATTATCACACAAATGCACAATGGATTAAAAATGTCTTAGTGAAGCTTGAGGACCAACAGAAATTTGATCACTATAATATGGTCATGCATTCAATGGCTAATATGTCGTTTAGTTACTTTATGCTTGAGCATGGTAATGATAAAGACTTACCGAAATTAAACAAACAAGTTAACATTGCAGGTACGTTTGACGGCGTGTTGGGTATGGATGATAAAGCGAATGACAATCACCTCGATCAGAATGGTAAACCTGAACGAATGACGTCAGAGTATCGTCATATTCTACCGTTAAAACAAATTTACCGTGACAAACATATCAAAGTATTAAATATATATGGAGATGTCGAAGATGGTTCGCATTCAGATCGTCGTGTGAGTAACGTTTCTTCTCAATCTTTGGAATATATCATAGGTGATGTAGTCGATAGCTACGACACTTTAAAGATTACCGGTAAGGAAGGCGACCATAGTGAGTTACATGATAGCGCGAAGGTAGCTCAACACATTAATCAGTTCTTATGGGGACATGATTAAGTTACGGTTTTAAATCTATTCGTGCGCTTGATATATTGTTAGACAACTTTTTTATAATACAGAAAGCGGGTAAATCTCTTAATAAAAGAGGAGGTTTATTATGAAGACAGAACAAATTGTACTTGCACAAAGACCCCAAGGAATGCCAGACGATCAGACATTTCGCTTTGAGGAAGTAGAAGTTCAGAAGCCGCAAGAGGGTGAAGTGAAATTGAAAGCACTGTATATCTCAGTTGACCCCTATATGCGTGGCCGTATGAGTGACAGTGACTCTTACGTACAACCTTTCGAACTTAACGAACCCATTCACGGACATGTAGTGGCTCAAGTAACTGATTCACACTCACAACAATTAAGTGAAGGAGACGTTGTTGTAGGCATCTTACCATGGCGTAAAGAAATGATTGCTTCTGCAGATGAAGTACGCCAAGTTCCCCAATTAGATGTTCCAGAATACTTAAACTTAAGCGTGTTAGGTATGCCAGGGCAAACGGCTTACCATGGTTTACTTAAGATTGGTCAACCTCAACAAGGGGAAACCGTTGTTGTTTCTGCAGCATCCGGCGCTGTAGGTTCAGTAGTAGGTCAGATTGCGAAATTGAAAGGTGCTCGCGTCGTCGGTATTGCAGGCGGTACTAAGAAGACACACTTCTTAACTGAAGAGTTAGGCTTTGATGCGGCTGTTGATTACAAGGCAGACGACTTTGCTGATCAATTGGAAGCAGCCGTGCCTCAAGGTATAGATGTTTATTATGAAAATGTTGGAGGTACCGTTGCAGATGAAGTCTTCAAGCATTTGAATACTTTTGCACGTATTCCAGTTTGTGGCTCTATTTCTAACTATAATGATACTGAAATTGATTATGGCCCACGGATTCAACCTATTTTAATTAAAAATCAAGCTTTAATGAAAGGGTTCGTCGTTCATAATTATCAAGATGATTTCGCAAATGCGGCCCAAGATTTAGCACATTGGGTAAAAAATGGTGACATTCAAGTGCGAACTTCAGTTGAAGAAGGCTTTGACAAGGTTCCTGCAGCTTTCAAAAACTTATTTACTGGCGATAATTTCGGTAAACAAGTAGTAAAAGTTGCTGAGCGTGATTAATGAGGGGGTGAGAAGATGAAAGCTATAGGTGCAGATCGCGTTTTTACGCTAGATGAAGGAAATTTATTCTATGAATATGACAGAGATATACCAGAACCGCAACAACATGAGTTGCTCGTTCAGGTTAAAGCAATAAGTGTGAATCCAGTGGATACGAAACTACGTCAAACAACGCCGTCAGAAATACCAAGAGTGCTTGGGTTTGATGCGGTAGGTGTCGTTCAAGCTGTGGGAGATGAGGTCACTCTATTTCAAGAGGGGGATGAAGTTTATTACTCTGGTTCTCCAAATTATCAAGGATCGAATCAAACATATCAGCTTGTTGATGAACGTCTCGCAGCTCATAAGCCTAAAAATTTATCCTATAACGAAGCGGCAAGTCTACCTTTAACAGGTCTAACTGCTTCAGAAACATTGTTTGATGTATTCCAAATCTCATCTAATCCGGAAGAGAATAAGGGTAAAACATTATTAATCATCAATGGTGCTGGTGGCGTTGGTAGCATTGCCACACAAATTGCCAAAGCTTATGGACTACGAGTAATTACGACGGCTTCTCGTGAAGAGACTACACATTGGAATAAAGATATGGGCGCTGACATCGTGTTGAATCATCATAATGATCTCGTAGATGAATTGAAGCAGCATGATATCAATGAAGTAGATTATGTTTTCTGTACATTTAACACCGATATGTATTACGAGACAATGATTGATTTAGTTAAAGCAAGAGGTACGATTGCGACAATTGTGGCGTTTCAAGAGAAACAAGATTTAAATTTATTAAAGTCTAAAAGCATCACATTTACTCATGAGTACATGTATGCACGTATCGTACATCAAGCAGATGATATGGTTAAACATCACGAGTATTTAACTGATATTACTAAGAAGATTGAGCAAGGGATATATCAACCAACAGTGACTCAAGTCATGCATGGTTTAACGAGCGAGAATATTTACCGTGCCCATCAAATACTAGAAGACCAAAGAATGATTGGTAAACTTGTAATTAATTTAGAAGAGGAACACGAGTAATCATATAAAGTAAAACTAAGCGCTGAAGATGGGAGCAACGACTCATGTAAAGTCGGATGCTCCTCTCTTTTTTTATCCGTAAATATGTAGCGTTTCTATCAATTCATTTTATCCTATATAAAAGTTAGTCTCGCCAGACCACTTAATCCCGTGAAACTCGATTACTCTGCGTCTGAGAGGGTATGTGAAGTACATCTCAACTAAGGAGTGTATCAGGTCATGCAAAAAAAGAAATTGACGATTGTCTTCTGGGTTGCTTTGGCAATTTGTACAGCCTTTGTGATGTATGGGGCAATCTTGCCTAAACAACTCGAGAAGTACACACAGAATATCACTAACTTTATCGCCGTACATTTCGGTTGGTATTACCTCTTACTTGTGTTAGCGATATTAGTGATTTGTGTTTATTTACTCTTCTCAAGATTCTCATCCATTACACTGGGTGAAGAAGGGGAAGACCCAGAGTTCTCACTTAAATCATGGTTCGCCATGTTATTTAGTGCCGGAATGGGGATTGGTCTCGTATTCTGGACAACGGCAGAGCCAATTAGTCACGCTTTCACGCTGACACCCATCCATAAAGCAGGCACACAAAGTGCGATTAACGATGCTATGCAATTTGCCTTTTTCCATTGGGGAATTCATGCGTGGGCAGTATACGGCATCGTCGCACTCGTCTTTGCTTACTTTAACTTCCATAAAGGTTATCCAGGTCTCGTAAGTGCAACGCTTGTGCCTGTGTTCGGGCAACGTTTGATGCGTGGACCACTAGGGGGAGCGGTCGACGTACTTGCGATTATCGCAACGGTTACAGGTGTTGCAGCTACACTTGGTTTCGGTGCTTTACAGATTAACGAAGGACTTCACTACTTGTTCCACGCACCGTCAAACTTTGGTGTGCAAGTGATAATCATCATTATCGCGACAATCCTCTTTACTTGGTCAGCCTGGTCAGGTATTGATAAAGGGATTAAAAATTTAAGTAATATCAATATGATACTCGCTTTCGTTGTACTCGTCGTATTATTCTGCGTCGGTCCGACATTGCAAATCTTAAATACCTTTACAAATTCATTAGGTAATTACATTGCTAACTTCTTTAATATGAGTTTACGTATTCCACAGAGCGGTGGAGAGAAATTCCAATGGATGCAGAACTGGACCATCTTCTATTGGGCGTGGTGGGTATCATGGGCACCATTCGTCGGTATCTTTATCGCCCGTGTTTCAAGAGGTCGTACGATTAAAGAATTTATTCTCGGCGTACTCTTCGTACCGGCTCTTGTATGTTTCTTATTCTTCGCGGTGTTTGGTGCAACAGCGATTTACTTACAAGAGCATCACATCGCTAATATTGCCAAAGAAGCGACAGAAACAGCGACATTTGCGACGTTAGAGCATTTCCCATTAGGCTTTATTCTCAGTATCGTGACGCTCGTCGTGATCATGATCTTCTTCGTGACCTCAGCCGATTCTGCGACATATGTACTTGGTATGTTGAGCTCTAAAGGCGATATCAATCCTAGTTCGTTCGTTAAAGTGAGCTGGGGTGTCATTCTCGCATTGTTTGCGATGATTATGATTTATACTGGCGGAACGCAATCCATCCAGAACTTGCTCATCATCGCAGCTTTACCATTCTCCGTAGTCATTATCTTTATGATTTGGGGTCTGTTTAAAGCTCTGTCTCATGAAAAGCCACGGACGCATCAGAAGATTCTCGGTGAAGACTACAAAGTCTTGCATTATCGTAAATCAGATTTAGAAGCGGAGGCGCGCGAAGCACAGTCAGAAAGATAATATGACTATAAAATATTTTCGCAACAATAATATGACGTAAGGCGTTATTGTTAAAAATTAATAACAATGTTTTCTGTAAAAAATTTAGGGTATTAAGACCATACAAAGAGAACATAATTAATCTATGCATAGGAGGTGTCATACGAGGTGAAACGACTTAAAAATTTCATATTAGGCCTACTGATTGTAGTAATCGTTGGTTTCTTACTCTTCATGTACATCGATGACTCAAGAATTAGCGAATACCAAGATTACTTCTTACAATTTAACTGGTTCCAACCATTACTTATTGGTTTATCAGCTTTTCTCATACTTATTGGTCTAATACTCGTATTTAGCTTGTTTAAACCTACGTATCGCAAACCTGGATTATACAAAGACTACGAAGATGGACATATTTATGTGTCCCGTCGTGCTGTTGAGAAGACAGCTTATGACACAGTCACTAAATATGATGCAATTAGACAGCCAAACGTAGTTGCTAAGTTGTATAACAAGAAGAATAATTCATATATCACATTGAAGGCAGATTTCTTCGTGCCTGGTGATGTACAAGTGAAACAACTGACAGAAACGATTCGCAATGATATTAAACAGAACGTAGAACATTTTGCTGAAATTCCTGTTAAAAAATTAGAGGTTAACGTACGAGATCAGAAAGCCGCAGGACAACGCGTGTTGTAAGGGAGGGTTAATATGGCTAATAACAATAATCAACAAGAACAAGATTCACTACAGCAAGTAATCGATTTCCTCAAAGCTTATAAATGGCGAGTAGTTGGTTTCCTAGCATTCTTGATTATCGCTATTTTATTCCTAACGCTCGGATTCTGGAAGACAATATTAATTATTTTATTATGTTTGATTGGAATAGGAATCGGGTATATGAAAGACAGAAAGCAAGACTTTATGAACTTTTTAAATCGATGGAGTTAGAGAAAAATAGAATTATTCGATAAGAAAGAAATATTTTAAATAAAGGAGAATGTATTATGGCAGTAGATAACAATAAAGCTAAACAAGCATACAACAATCAATCAGGCGTGAATGAAAAAGAAAGAGAAGAACGTCAAGAACGTCGCGAAGAAAGCCAAGAGCAACAATTCCAAAACAAATTGACTTTCTCTGATGAAGTAGTTGAAAAAATCGCTGGTATTGCTGCACGTGAAGTTAAAGGTATCTTAGAAATGAAAGGCGGCTTTGTCGACAACATTTCTAACTCATTCGGTAGCGGCAACAACGTAACACAAGGTGTTAGCGTTGAAGTTGGCGAAAAACAAGCAGCAGTAGATTTACGCGTTATCTTAGAATACGGTGAATCTGCACCTAAAATCTTCAAAAAAGTACAAGACATCGTTAAAGAACAAATCAACTACATCACTGGTTTAGAAGTAGTTGAAGTGAACATGCAAGTTGACGATGTAATGACTAAGAAAGAATGGTCTCAAAAACACGAAAAGAACCAAAAAAATAACAATGAAGACAAAGGATTACAATAATCCAGAGTCGTTCTAATATGAAAGGTGAGCCTGCTGAGGGCTCACCTTTTTTTGGTGGCGACATAAAAACCCTTTGAGAGTGGGTTAATTTCAAAGTAAAAAGTAGGAGCAAGACAGAAAACGGTTGAATTCTTTGTCTTGCTCCTATAATTTGTGTGAACTGGTATTTAAATTTGATTGCACTTTTCGTCTCATTAGAAGAGCGTGCGGGTCTGGTGATTAGTTGTACTGCGAAAGTGGATTATGTACTTGGCGATATGTATAAATATCTGCTTCGTCTTCTAATCGCATCGTCGTAACACATTTATAGTCAATGAGTGGCGCAAAGAGACGCTCTCGAATAGACGCTAAGCGTTGCGTTTCCTCAGGTAAGGTTTCTTCTACTTTTTCTAAACGTTCCTCAATTAATTCACGAATAACTGTCCACAATTCTTGTTCTAAATCTTCACAATCAGTATGAGCAACAATCGTCGTAACGAGTTCTCCTAAGTGATTTTGCAATGTTGAATAAAAGACTTTATTAAATACTGTCTGATCTTTATCAGTAAGTATAAGTGATTTTTCATGAAAGTTCTCGATATCAAAGCCATATTTTGCTAACTGATGTTGATCTATACGTAAACCTTCGAAGTCACGTACGAGCATCTGAGCAAGACTACCGTCACTATTAAAGATACCCACAGTATTTTGAAGATGTGCTTCTAAAGCGATTCCATATTTTACATATAGGGGGAGGGCGATATTTAATAAAGCTTGGGCGTAAATCTTAAACCACTGGATAATTGCAGCAACTTTACTGTCGAATGAGCTACTATATTGATTGATGAGCGACATGATGAACGGCGTCGACTCATAGACATCTGATATTGCTAAGCTTGAACAGATGACGGGTAGCTGTTCTTTATTTAAATTTACTTTCTCATATAGATTTTCACGGAAAAGTGTACCGAGTTGTTCGCTCAATGTCACGGCGTCGTTAACTTCTGGATAATAATAATGCGTTCCCGCAAACTCATCTAATATTCCGATATTTGACTGGTGAAATAAAGGATCTTCTTCAATAATTCGACCTATAATTTGCGTCATCAAAGGTCCGTTATATGTCGTTTGTTCAGATAGCGTACGAATTTCCCCTGTAATATGGACACTTGTCGGTAATTTCACATGAGGATACATATCAGGCTGTTTCGGCATCAATGTACGGAAAGACAAACCTGCATAATACGGCAGACTATAAGACAATGAAACTATATTACCTTCTTCAATGTCAGATTGATAATCACGTTGCACAATTTCTTGATATTGCCAAGGATGCACGGCGAATATGACGAAATCTGACAGTACATGTAATCCTAATTTCTCTTCAATATGTGCTTCCAAATCTGGGAAAGCAGCAAGTAGCGCACGATTATAGTCATTATCATATGCTCTCGGGCGACTCATAGAACGTTTCACTAATACAAAGTGTAATGGAATCGTTTGTTTAAACTCAGAAGAATAACGCACTGTATCCGCGACAGACATACCCTTTCTTAATTTAGCACCTGGATGCAATGGGTGTCCCTCTATCACTGCTTGTTCTGAAGCCAAATAAGGGTCTTGACTCTCTTGCAAATCGTCATAAAGAGATTGATGTCTATCCTTCTTAGTCCATAGACGATAACTCAAACCTAACCCCATATGCGTCATACTGTTTTCAAGATCATCCTTAAATTGCTTGCTTGCTTCAGTACGATAGCTCGAATCCTCTTCCAAGATGAGTTCAAGCACTTCAAGTGGACTCATTATGCGTTGAACTTGCTCTTTATTTATTAGGTAAAAAGGACCACGTACATCCATGCGATCGTAAGCATATGTGCCACTGACTTGTGCAAGTAGTGATTGTTGAGACGATAATTGAATAACGAGTGCATATTCTGAATTGATGTGTTCTCTCAAATGGGGAGTAAGATGGTGATTTAAGATAAGCTCACTATGATCGTAGGCGTCTACTAAGTTCTCACGATACATTGAAGCGATGAGGCGTTGTGTTATTTTATCTCTGCCTGTCATGATTGTCGCTTCATAATAAGATAACCATTCTGATGATTGTTGAGCTACGTAGTCGTATGCTAAAGATTCAGTTGGAGTTAAGTCAATTACAAGCTCTTTATGTTTTATTGTTTTTTTCATAAAGCACCTCGAAAGATTATTTTACAAATCGATTTGATATTTGTATAATTAATGTCAGTAGTAATTGATAATAATTATCAATTAAAAGAAACCTTTTATTACATCTATCATAACAATTTTACGATTAAGACAGAAGTTGAGGGGACTCAAACATTTAGAGAAAAACTATGGCGTAGTGAAGAAGAGATATTATTCCATCGTAACAACCTAAGTTTAGCATTTTAAGCAGAGAAAAAATGATATGAGTCAATTCACACTATTACTCAGAAAATAATAAAAGTTTGAAGCGCAAATTAAAAAGGGTAAATAATATATAATTGAGAATGAAGAGAGGGGAAGTCGTATGACAAGCGCATTATGGAAACAGGCTGATCAGAATGAACAATATCGTATAATGAATAGCCTCGTTAAGGAACGTATCTTCCCTGAGTCGACAATTGTGACAGAGAAGGACGACGAGTTAGATATTCAATTTCATGCGCACGTGCTTAAAGTTAAGTTAGAACGTGTGGCCGCATTTAAACGTTATCAGTTAAGTGGTGCGATTACTTACGCAAGAGGTCATCAAACCCAACAGATTGACTCAACTGAACAGCTCATTGACATTCTCACTCAACATTTCGATATACCTATTAATGAAAGATTAAATCAAGAGCTCATCTCAAGTAGGGATGGGTTCGTTTCAGTATATCGCGTGATGGAAAGTAGAGCGTCGACGGTTAAAGCCAGTTTGAAATATGCACGGTTGCCGCTAGCTATTAATTTCTTCAGTTGGTTACAACATATGGCTGATGCCTCACAACTCGATCCTTTGCTTTATAGTGAAAGTTTAGCTGTCGAAGGGCATCCCACTCATCCACTGTCAAAGACGAAATTACCGCTGACAGAAGAAGAGGTAGCAGCATATTCACCGGAGTTTGAAAAAACGATACCGTTGAAACTGATGCTCATACATAAGGACTATGCAGGTGTGACATCTCCTGTTGAAGATACACAAATGATACTTAATCAAGTTATTCCTGATTATCGTTATAAACTACGCGCCTTTATTGAACCCTTAGGTCTTAGTCTCGATGATTATTACGTTATTTTCGTTCATCCATGGCAATATGAGCACGTGATTTTGCACGATTACATTGAATGGATTGACCGCCAAATATTGTTACCGACACCTTTTAACATCGATAGTAAAGCAACGCTATCTTTCCGTACAATGGAACTCGTGGGACGTCCTTATCATATTAAGCTACCTGTTAATATACAAATGACGAGTGCAGTCAGAACGGTCGGTCCAGTGACTACGGTAGATGGCCCGCGTTTGAGTTATCAGTTGCAAGGATTATTTCAACGCTTTCCGCATATGCAAATTGCGAAAGAGCCCTATGGCATTTATGCGCACACTGAAGATGATCGCGCGCGTCAGCTTGCATGTATCGTGAGGGAGAAACCGACTTTTACACAAAATGGTATAGCGGTCGTCGCTGCAAGCCTTGTCAATCGTAATCCTGTAGATCAACAAGTCATCGTGGATAGTTATCTTGAGTGGTCGCGGGAAGATGTTACGCCTCAAACAATTCAACGCTTCATCACGGAATATGCGCGCCAGTTAGTGAGACCACTTATTGCTTATATTCAGCATTACGGGATTGCACTTGAAGCTCATATGCAGAATACAGTGGTCAACTTGGGCCCACACTATGAGATGACGTTCTTGATCCGAGATTTGGGTGGTGCGCGTCTAGACTTAGTTGCATTACAACAAGCGCTTCACAATGTTGATATCACAAATACGAGCTTGATCGCTAAGGATATGGAGGCTGTCATTCAAAAATTTCAACACTCAGTGATTCAGAACCAGTTTGGTGAACTCATTTATCACTTCACTCAATACGAAGGTGTAGAAGAAAGAGCGTTATATCGTATTGTTGCTGAACAGGTGCGAGAGGCGATTGATGACGATGCACCTCATGCACAAATACTGAAGGATGTCTTATTTGGTCCGACGATTACGGTCAAAGCGCTCATGCGTATGCGGATGAAGCAACAAGTCAAGCAGTATGAGACGATTACGTTGCCAAATCCGTTGCGAGAGGAGGACGACTCATGGCGCAACTAAATATTAATTTATCTAAAATTGAATATAATGCACGCGTGCTGCAACAAATGTTGACGCGTAAACATATTCACCTCACACCTGTGTTAAAAAGTGTCGCAAGTGATCAGCGCGTGATTGAACGGCTCAATAAAGTAGGGCTCACGCACTTTGCTGATTCGAGACTCAATCATCTGACTCCTTTCCGAGATACAGACAATACCTTTACACTATTGAGACCTTCCCGTGCAAGTGAATATAAAGCGTTGGTTGAAACTTGTAAAATGAGCATCCAAACTGAATTATCTGTGATTCGTGAGTTGAATGAGATAGCGGCGAGTTTAGGTAAGAAACATCAAATCATGCTAATGGTAGATTGGAAAGATGGTCGTGAAGGCATACTAACTTATGATTTGACGCACTATGTTAAAGAAATTCTGCCTCTGCGTCACATCAATTTGGTTGGCCTCGCGTTTAATTTCATGTGTTTCAATTCTATCGCGCCTACTGAGGATGATGTAGCGATGATGACGCAGGTAGTTGACGCAGTGGAATCCGATACAGGGCATCATTTCAGAGTGATTTCAGGCGGGAACTCAAGTATGTTGCCATTGTTGATGTATAGTGATTTAGAGCGCATCAATGAATTGCGTATCGGTGAAACGTTATTCAGAGGCATTGATACGACGACGAATGTAGGTATCGCATCGCTTTATCAAGACTGCATCACACTGGAAGCTGAAATATTAGAAATTCAACCACGTATTTATTTAGAAACAGGTGACAAATATCTTCAAGCGATTGTAGATATCGGTCAGTTAGATACGATGGTTAATGAACTTAAGCCTATTGCACATCAGATTGAAATTCTTGGAGCAACAAGTGATCAATTGATGCTCGATTTAAAAGGTCAAGATTTCTATCAAGTAGGTGATACAATTCATTTTAGTCTTGGCTATTCTGCTTTAAGTTTATGTATGTTCCAAGATCAGTTAGAGCGGAATTATGAGGAAGATAAAGGGATTGAAGCGGTCAATAGAAATTTTAGTGTCAATGCGTGTTCAGGTGTGCGACGATGAGTGAAATGATGTAGTGATAGTCAGTTCAGTCTTACATTGAATATTTGAGTAACATTAATGGTGTATACATTAGGTTGGAGTCTAATATATATACAGCAATATAAACTTGGAAGAGCGTGTTTTCATTATACGTGCAAGGTTAACTGCAGTATTGTGTAAAAATTGATCGCTTACGTTAGTAAAAGATAAGGAATGCAACAGTCGAGTCGATATGACACCTGTTGTGTTCCTTTTTAGTTTGTTTAAATTTCTAAGGTTAGAGAGTTAAATAAGTGTAAATTTGAGTGATAAGAAGATATGGTCTTTTAACATTAATTGAATAAGTAGTTGTAATACTATACAGTAGTAACATACTTGAATATATATAATGAAACTTAAATAAAATATGAGTGATATTAAGAACAAATTTCCTATAAGTTCTATACATATTTATACATAATGAGTTATAATTATATTCGTTGTTAATATTGAGGTAACACCGGAAAGGTGATGGAAAGTGAAAGACTATAGTAATAAACAAATACGAAAAGGTCGTTTCAAATTTATAACTATGTCCTTAATAGGGATTATCTTATTTCTAATCCCTATTCCTGTAAAAATGGACGGTGAATCACAAACTTCATTGCCTGTAGCATATTTAGCAAGTTTACTGAAAGACTTGATCGGGCCAGCGATGCCATTACTCATCGTTGTGATTGTAACGCTTTCAGGTATCATTTCTGTGATTTGTTCAACCTTTTTACGGAAGAAATTAAAGAAAGGGCAATTGCTCAATGACGCTTTCAATGTAAGTTGGATATGGCTTGTCTTACGCATACTTGCAGTGGTCTTCGTGTGGATGGTCTATCTCAAGGCAGGATCTAAGATGATCTATTCAGAAGATACTGGTGGTCTCGTCTTTGGAGACTTACTACCCACGCTTGTATCTGTATTCTTCTTTGCGGCGTTATTCCTTCCGTTATTGATGGAATACGGCTTACTCGAATTGTTAGGCCCCATCTTTAGACCTGTGATGCGCCCGTTATTTACTTTGCCAGGACGATCAACGGTCGACAACTTGGCTTCGTTTATCGGTGACGGTACGGTAGGCGTATTGATCACTAGTAGACAGTACGAGAAAGGGATTTATTCACGTCGTGAAGCGACAGTAATTTCAACGACATTTAGCGTAGTATCGCTAACCTTTGCAATCGTTATTGCACAAACCGTTCATATGCAGAAACATTTCTTCTATTTCTATTTTACAGTCATCGTCTCTTGTATCGTTTGTGCATTTATCCTGCCGCGTATTTGGCCGCTTAATCGCATTCCTGATGAGTATGCTCAAGATGTTTCTGAGGAAGCACGTCAAGAGCAATTACCAGAAGGATCGAATCCTTTAAAGCATGGTTTCGACCAAGCGACACAAACTGGGATTGAAGCGCCGAACTTTATCGAATTCTTTAAATCTGGTTTTAAGACTGTGATTGATATGTGGTTTGTCATCTTACCGATAGTGATGAGTATAGGTACGCTAGCTACAGTTATCGCAACTTATACATCAGTATTCCAATTTATAGGTAAACCCTTCGTGCCATATCTTGAACTGTTGCAAATTCCTGAAGCGACACATGCTTCTGAAACTATCTTAATTGGCTTTGCAGACATGTTTTTACCGTCAATCTTAATTGATGGTGCGCATAGTGAGATCACGCTATTCACGATTGGTGCTTTAAGTATTACACAGTTGATTTACCTGTCAGAAGTAGGCGGAGTAATTCTAGGTTCTAAGATTCCAGTGAGTATCTTTAGACTTTTTGTGATTTTCTTGATCAGAACGATTATCGCATTGCCAATTATTTCTCTAATGGCGCATTTATATTTTAGTTAAGTTAAAAGTATGGGACAGAAATCGATCGAGGTTTCTGTCCTTTTTCTTTTTGTAAAAGGAGGACAAGGATTACTGAAAAAAGTGATTTCATAACTAGAATAGGAAATAGTAGGATATAGCGTTTTTATCAATTTTTGTAAGTCAAGCTTAAAAAATCCCTCACAGAGATCAATATCACTCTGTAAGGGCTTCGCGTAGAAATAGTTAATCTAATTGTGTTAACACATGTGCTTTCACAACTTCATTACTAAGAACAGGTGATTCTCCGGATTTCTTAGGGCCACTATGTGCATTCTTGAAAGCGTCACTATTACGCCAAGCTTTGAAATCTTCTTCCGTGTCCCACCAAGTATTCACGTAAAGTTGGTCATATGATTCTTCGTTATCAATTTGCCATACTTCTGTACGTACAAATCCCTTCATTTCTTTAATTCCACTATTTTTAGTGAACATTGGCGCCATTTTTTCAGCATAACCTGCTTTAAGATTAATTCTATTCGTTACAACATACATACTTATGTCTTCCTCCTATCGTTTGTTGAATAAAGTAAAAAGAAAGGCACCCATAATGGATGCCTGGAGTATTATTTATGCGTCAAATTGATTTTCTATTTATTTCGTTAATTCGTTATAAACCTTTTGGTCATTATGCGTATAAATAATGTATTCATGGTCGTTAGTATCGATAATAACGCGATTTGTCTTACCGAAAGTAGAACCGATACGAGATACTTTATCAGCATCTAATTTAGGTACTGCGTGGATGTCTTGGTCTTGTGAAATATTTTGGATTTCACTAGTAGGAATCTTGATATCTGCAACGCGCCATTGAATATTAACCTCATTATTATCTTTCTTAACAGTCATTGCCATAACTTGAACACATCCTTTTGATTAGTTTGTAATTTCATCATAAAAGAATATGCAATCGGTTTCAAGCAATAGGCTGTAGTTATCATAAATGTGTCACAGACGCGTCATAGCGCCTTTATTCGCACATAGATATTTCAAATTTAAAGCACAAAGTTATCAAGACATAGAAGCGAAACGTATACGTAATATAGGGGGTGTAAATTTTACCATACTAAAAAGCGAAAGTATGTTCGCATTATAGAGATAGATGTGGTAGAATAGAATATATCTTAAAGGAGTATCAGTTATGACAGGTAAGACACATCTATCATGTGGCATCCTAGTGGGTGCAAGTATTGTATCCTATTGTGATACAGACCTCTTCACCTCAATTACAGTTGTGACTTTAGCCGCGTTAAGTAGCATCTTTCCTGATATCTGTCATACGCGTAGTAAAGTTGGAAGAAAGTTTAAACTCCTTAGTTGGATCATTCGTCTACTATTTGGCCACCGAACCTTTACACACTCTCTTAGCTTTATCGCTCTTATAGGCTTACTACTTTATCTTTTCCACGCACCTATTTATTATGGATCTGCAATCATTGCAGGTATGATCTCACACATTATATTAGATATGCTTACACCACGAGGAGTGAAATTGTTGTATCCTTTGCCGATAAATGTTAAGTTTCCAGTGACTTTCAAGACAGGCGGCGCTGTGGATGCAGCGTTAGCTACAGCCTTGACTATTGGAGCGGTCTATCTCTTGTTTAGTTCGTTCTGGCAAGAGGTATTCTATAATATGTTAAAATGAATAAAAGATTGAAGATATAAGAACTTTTAATAAAATAGCAGCATAATTAACGAATGATAGGTAAGGGAGAGAAAGTACAAGTGGACAAGAAAAGCTTAGAGAAACATGGACAAGAACACTTAATTGAATATGAAAAATTAATGAGTTCTAATGAAAAAGAAGCTTTAGAAGACAAAGTAGACGAACTTGATCTAGATGAGATTAACGATATGTATGAGGAGTTATATCTCAACAAAGAAATGATTAACGATGTTTCCAACGTTTCTGAAGTTCAATACGATATTAAATCTCAATTAACTGAAGATGAAACGAAGCAGTATGAGGATATTGGTTTAGAAGCAATCAAAAACGGCAAGTTTGCAGTTGTCTTACTCGCAGGGGGACAAGGCACACGACTTGGCTACAAAGGACCTAAAGGGACATTTGAAATTGAAGGTGTCAGTTTATTTGAACTTCAAGCACGTCAGCTCATCCAGCTTGCTGAACGTACTGGAACTAAAGTTCATTGGTATATCATGACAAGTGACATCAATGATAATCAAACACGTTTATATCTAGAAGATAAAAATTATTTTGGCTACGACAAAGACTATATACATATATTCAAACAGGACAACATCGTTGCTTTATCTAAAGAAGGTAAACTTGTTCTAGATGTAGAAAACAATATTCTAGAGACACCAAATGGGAACGGTGGCGTCTTCAAGTCGCTAGCTAAAGCGGGATATTTAGAGGAAATGCAAGAGTTAGGTATTGAGTATATCTATCTCAATAACGTCGACAATGTATTGGTAAAAGTATTAGATCCATTGTTTGCTGGATTTACTTACCAACATAGTAAAGACGTGACAACGAAATCGATTCAGCCAAAATCAGGTGAGAGCGTAGGTAGATTAGTCAATAAAGATCACAAAGATACAGTGCTAGAATATTCAGAGCTAGATCCAGAGATTGCTAATCAATTCGACAATGCAAATATTGGTATTCATGCATTCAAACTTGCTTTTATTGATAATGTTGTAGATCGTCCATTACCATATCATCTTGCTGTTAAAGAATTAGAACAGCTCGATGAAGATTTTGGTGTGATTAAACAACCAACTTTGAAATTTGAACTATTTTACTTTGATATATTTAAATATGCTACAAGCTTTATCACATTGCAGGTTCCACGTGATGAAGAATTCTCACCTCTCAAGAATAAAGAGGGGAAAGATAGTGTAGAAACTGCGACACAAGATTTAAAACGGCTAGGCTTAGTGTAAGAATAAGGTGGAGATGCAATGCAAGATATGACTAAAGGCAAGTCTAAAAAGGTAAGAAGTGCATTTAAAGAAATTATCCCTTTATCATTTGGGGAGGAAATAGGTAATAGTGTATCTCATGGTGCAGCAGCTTTAATTACATTGTGTGCTCTACCCTATGCAGCAGTTAGTAGCTATATAGGTGGTTCAATTCTTGAATCATTTAGCGTTTCGATTTATGTAATTAGCATCTTTCTGATGTTCTTGTCATCAACCATTTATCATACGATGGCTAACGATTCTTCGCATAAGTATATTCTGCGTATCATCGATCATAGTATGATTTATGTCGCTATAGCAGGTACTTATACACCCGTTTGTATGATTGTGGTTGGCGGCTGGATAGGTTGGTCAGTTATGCTATTGCTCTGGGGACTCACGATATGGGGAATTCTATACAAATCGATAGCTAAACATGTTAATCATAAGCTAAGCTTAATCATCTACTTGGTGATGGGCTGGATAGGTTTACTATTTATTCCAGTTATCGTCACACGTACGTCGATTCCATTTATGCTCTTTATCCTATTTGGAGGTATTGCATACACGGTAGGCGCATGGTTTTATGCTCAGAAAGATCGACCATATTTCCATATGATTTGGCATTTATTTATCGTCTTGGCTTCAGCATTTCATTTTATAGCAATCGTGTATTTTATTTGATAAAATATATCAGGTTTAAGATAGGCGCTACTCCATTAATTCTGAAATGATGATGAGTAGCGTCATATGAAAGTCTATACACGTGAAATTATATATGGAGGTGCTTTATGAAGCTGAAATCAATTGGTGTAGTAGCTGCATTAATTCTTATCATGTTTATGTCAGCTATTGAGACATCTATTGTGTCTTTAGGTCTACCAACAATTAGAGAAGACTTAGATGTGTCTAGCTCGATTTCATTAGTGTTTGCAGTTTATTTCATAGCCATTGTTATCGCTAACCCCATCGTAGGGGAACTGCTAGATCGCATGCGTATTCTTTATATCACGATTATAGGTGTAGCATTATTCCTCGTTGGTAGTCTCATGTCAGGAATGAGCCCTACTTTTACATTCCTCATTATCTCACGTTTAGTTCAAGGTTTAGGCGCTGGTGTTATGATGGCCTTAGGTCAAGTTGTTCCAAAGCTCGCCTTTGAGATACCATTACGTTACAAGATTATGGGAATAGTAGGTAGTGTATGGGGCATCTCTAGTATTATTGGTCCATTACTAGGTGGCGCGATTCTAGAATTTGCTACTTGGCATTGGTTATTCTTTGTCAATATACCTATAGCTATATTAGCGATTATACTTGTTGCTATTACGTTCCATTTCGAGAATGAATCTACAACGACGAAGAACAAGCTAGATATTAAAGGGCTCACTTTATTCTATTGCTTTATCTTTTTACTCTTACTCGCAATCATGGGTCATTTGCCAATTTACGGTGTGATCATTGCAATTATCTTGGCAGTGGTCGCTATCGTTTGGTTAGTCCGTATTGAAAGTCAAGTGTCGCGTCCGTTCTTACCCGTGAAAGAATTTAATAAGATGATAGGGCTCGTCTTCTTCACAGACTTTCTCTATGCCTTTATGCTCATGGGCTATAATATTTATATGCCGGTATACTTGCAAGACCATCTCGGACTCTCTCCATTACAAAGTGGTTTCGTAGTCTTTCCTATTTCGGTAGCTTGGCTAGTATTGAACTTTACTTTGCATAAAATCGAGGAAAAACTTACACGTAAGGGACTTTATCTTGCAGCATTTACAGCTTTATTTGTATGTAGTGTGCTCTTATTCTTTGGTACACATGCACCGCTATTTATGGCTGCAACGTTCATTCTTGCTGGTGTGAGCTTCGGTACTGTTTATACAAAAGATAGTGTTATTACACAAGAAGAGACAGACCCAAGCAATATGAAGCGGATGATGTCTCTTTACACATTGACTAAGAACTTAGGTAATTCTATCGGTTCAAGTGTTATGGGCGCATTATATGCGATGAGCTTGCCATTTATGTCATTGAGTATTTACAATATTTTAGCTGCGACATTAATTCTGCTCATCATTCTATTTATTGTATGGGCAACTTACTATAGACACGAGCATAGCTTTAATTAACCCATAAAGATTATTGCTTTCGAACAACGGTTTTAGTAAATCAATTTTATATAAGAACTCAAATAGAGAGGTGATTAGTGATGAGATATTTTAGATATTTATTAACCACGCTAGTCATGCTCTCTATTTTTGTTTTATCAGGAGCAGTATTTTTAGCATTTTTAGGTTTCGGTATGTTTGGGTTAAGTCGCATACTGATTTATTTCCATCTTGCTGATTTTACTTATAATAAAAACTTCATCGACAATTCTATTTATTACGGCAGCTATATAGTATTGGGCTACTTCACGTTATTTGTTGTTGAACATTTAATGGACTATTTTCGTAAAAGGGCACCTGAAAGTGAGTATCTGAAAGGCATTACTTTTCACTTAATTTCTTTTGTCGTGACTACGATTATGTTCTATTTTGTGATTCATATTCACTATCAATATATTCACATCGACTTTTGGGTAATCTTAGTTATTATAGGATTTCTGTTTCTATGCAAGGAAATCTTTTATCCAGATAGTGAAAATCTCAATCGTAAAAAATAGTATCATCTGTGAGAAAAATTGTGTGAAACTATTGAGCTAAGTCTTTTTATAAAGCATAATGAACGTATATACTAGGACTAGAAGCATATAAAAATAACGTTTGTTAACTATACATATGTTATAGATATTGCATGAGGGGGAACTAATCGTGTTAACTAAAGAACAAGTTCAAGAACTTGTCGGGGAAATCAAAGATCCAATCATCAATGTACCACTATCGGAAACAGATGGTATCGTTAATATTTCAATCAAAGAGGAGATTGACCATGTTAGTGTGAAACTAGCAATGGCACAACTTGGAGGTCAGCCTCAATTAGACTTACAAATGAAAGTCGTTCAAACGTTGAAAGATAACGGAGCGAAGACTGTGGGAATTCGTTTCGAAGAACTTCCGCCTGAAGTTGTCGAGAAATACACAGGTAAGAAGAAAGAAGAACCTCAAACGATCGAAGGACTTTTATCTAAAGACAATCCTGTAGAATTTATCGCAATCGCATCTGGTAAAGGTGGGGTAGGTAAATCTACTGTAGCAGTCAACTTAGCTGTCTCACTTGCACGTGAAGGTAAGAAAGTAGGATTAGTCGATGCAGATATTTACGGTTTCAGTGTACCAGACATGATGGGTATCGAGGGCAAACCTGCTGTGGAAGGTAAAGAAATTGTACCTGTTGAACGCCACGGAGTTAAAGTCATCTCAATGGCCTTCTTCGTAGAGGAAAATGCACCAGTTATTTGGCGTGGACCTATGTTAGGTAAGATGTTAACGAGTTTCTTCACAGAAGTGAAATGGGGCGAACTTGACTACTTATTACTCGACTTACCGCCAGGAACAGGTGACGTCGCTTTAGATGTGCATACGATGTTACCATCAAGTAAAGAGATTATCGTCTCTACACCGCATCCTACTGCAGCATTCGTTGCAGCTCGAGCAGGTGCCATGGCGAAACATACTGAGCACTCTATCTTAGGTGTTATTGAGAATATGTCTTATTTCGAAAGTAAAGAGACAGGCAATAAAGAATATGTCTTTGGTAAAGGTGGCGGAGAGAAACTTGCCGACGAGTTGAAAACAGAACTTCTCGGTCAACTCCCATTAGAGCAGCCTTCATGGGATCCAAATGACTTCGCGCCATCAATTTATCAACCGGATGATCGTCTAGGTAAGATTTATCAATCAATGGCACAAAGTATTATTGAGAAAACTTCTGATAAAGAATAAGAATTTTTATAGAGAGACTAGGACTAAGTGAGTGACATGCTTGCTTAGTCTTTTTTTTATTGTGAGCGAGAAAAATAAAAAGTATAGAGAAAGGAATAATGCATTAAGGTAGAAATAAAAACAAATTAGATAGAAAAAGTAGTGTAGAGGGATAGTAAACTTTTAGCATAAGAAAGCCAGTTGAGCTTCAGGATTGATAGTAGTATAACCTTATTGTGGAATAATAGCTTAATAAATTGTAAACTTCTATTAATAAAAGATAAGAAAGACTCTTGCATTATAAGAAATAGATGTTAGAATTAGTTCTTGTGAGTCGAAAGAAATGAAGAACGAAATGCTAAATAAAAAAGTTGAAATCTTTTATTGACATTTTATTGTTTTCTTGGTACTCTATAAAAGTCGTCAAAAACGACATAGAAATTATAAAGTTGAGCAACAAAAAAGTGTAAAACTTATACTTGTCAAAATCAATTTTATAATTTAATATTGTAAAAGTGATGTTAATCACTTGAAAACAAATTAAAACTTTTGTTGACAGCGTGCTAAAGAGATGTTAACATAAGTTAGCAACCGAAATGAACATTGAAAACTAAATGACAATATGTCAACGTTAATTCCAATAAACACAACGTGTTATTGATAACACTTATTTTTATGAGCT
>NZ_PPRN01000034.1 GCF_002902685.1 Staphylococcus pettenkoferi
CGTAAGTGAATATAAAAAACGCACCAAACAACATAATAAAGTTGCTTAGTGCGTTTGACCCTCACCAACCGTTATTGACAAGGAGCCCAAATTATTTACCTTTTTTCATCTTGCTATCCATGTTTTTATTCATCATTGTCATCATTTGATTTATTTTTTTGTGTGAAGGTTTTTGACCCATTTGCATCATCATCATACGTAACATTTCTTCATTAATTGGTGGGTTCTTTTTAAAGTAGTCCATCATATATTTTCTAGCTAAGAAGAAACCGCCAATTAAACCGATGATGAGAGCAAGGACAATTAATAAAATTGCTAACCATGTTGCCATAATCTCACCCACTTTCTTTATCCGTTTGCATTTTACTAAATTAATAGATTTAATTCAAGATTATCATCAAATCTACAGTTACTAACTTTTAAAGTATACCAACTATGGTGAGATATTGTAAACATGCTTTTTTAAGGGAGTAGAACATAACAGTATTTATACTCTACTCCTATATAAAATCAAAGATTAATTATTTACTTAGAATGTTTGAATTTGGTTTAGGATATTTTCTTTAGTAAAGCCATATTTTTCAACTACTAAGCCACCTGGCGCACTCGCACCAAATTCATCAATAGCAATGACTTTACCTTCTGTACCGACATATTTGTGCCAACCTAGGGAGGAAGCCATTTCAATCGCTACACGTTTAGTAATATGCTTAGGTAAGATTTGTTCTTTGTATTCTTCATCTTGTTGATCGAATGCGTGACAGTTAGGCATTGAAACAACACGGACACCTTTGTTTTGAGCCTCTAAATCTTTAGCCGCTTCAACAGCAAGACTTACTTCTGAACCAGATGCTAATAATAAGTATTCTACTTCTTGTTCTGATTCATGCACAACATAAGCACCTTTGCGTACACCTTTTTCAAGATCTTGTTGATCTACATCCAATGTTGGTAAGTTTTGACGTGTTAATACTAGAGAAGTAGGTGTAGATTCAGATTCTAATGCGACTTGCCAAGCTACACGTGTTTCGTTACCATCAGCCGGACGTATCACGTTCATATTAGGAATGGCTCTAAGTCCAGCTAATTGTTCGATTGGTTCATGTGTAGGTCCATCTTCACCGACAGCAATAGAATCGTGAGTGAAAATAAATGTAGAATTTAATCCCATGAGCGCTGAAAGTCTTAATGCAGGTTTCAAGTAGTCACTAAACACGAAGAACGTCGCTCCATAAGGATGAATACCACCATGAGCAGCCATACCATTTACCGCTGCACCCATAGCAAATTCACGTACACCAAACCAGATATTTTTACCTTCAGGATGATCTTTGTCAAAATCTATAGCTTCTTTAACATTAGATTTATTTGAACCAGCTAAGTCGGCTGAACCACCAAATAATGAAGGAACACTTTTACTAAGTGCTTGAATAATTTCACCAGAATCAGCACGTGATGCTGCGTTGTGCTCACTATCAAAATGAGGTAACTCTTGTTCATACTGTGATGGTAATTTACCGCTAATAGCTAATTTGAATTCTTCACCCAAATCAGGATATTCATTTGTGTATGCTTCAACTAATTTATTCCATTCATCTTCATGACTATTCGCACGTTTTAACATCGTATCTTTAAAGATTTGATAAACTTCATCTGGTACATTAAAACGTTTTTCAGGATCTAAACCATAATTTTCAAATGCTACTTTTCTTTCATCATCGCCTAAAGGTGCACCATGAACACCATGTGTTCCTTGTTTATTTGTAGCACCAAAACCAATGATTGTCTTAACTTCAATAATAGTTGGACCATTTTGAGTTTTAGCTTGTTGAATTGCCCCATCAATCGCTTCAATGTCATTACCATCTTTAACTAAGATGTGGTTCCAACCATATGATTCAAAGCGTTGTTTCGTATCTTCAGAGAACGCTTTATTTAAGTCACCGTCTAATGAAATATCATTTGAGTCATAAAGAACAATCAGTTTATCTAATTGATTATGACCAGCAAACGATGCTGCTTCGTGAGAAATACCTTCCATGAGGTCACCATCTGATGCTAAAACGTAGGTATAGTGATCTACAACATCATAGTTATCTTTGTTAAATTTACCAGCAAGATGTTTCTCTGCTAAGGCCATACCAACTGACATAGCTAATCCTTGACCTAGCGGACCAGTAGTAATTTCTACGCCTTCAGTATGTTTAAATTCAGGGTGCCCAGGTGTCTTAGAGCCCCATTGTCTAAAGTTCTTCATTTCTTCCATTTCTAAGCTACCTGAAATATGAAGTAAACTATAAAGTAAAGCTGAACCATGACCAGCTGATAGAACGAATCTATCTCTGTTGAAATAATTACTAGATTGGGGATTAAAATTTAAGTGACGTGTCCATAATGTATATGCCATTGGTGCTGCACCCATAGGTAGGCCTGGGTGTCCAGAGCCAGCTTGTTCAATTGCATCTATACTCAGTGCTCTAATTGTATCAATAGCTAATTGATCTTGTTCGTTAAACATCTATATGACTTCCTTTCTAAACATCTACTTATCAATTATTATAACTTAATTGAAAATAGCTTAACAAAAGATTCACCTTTTAATAATATAAGCACTTTCACTATTAATATAAATTAATCTTTCTTCTCAGAATCTTGGTTTTGTTCTCTCATTTTTTTGACTTTCTCCGGTGTTACATCATTACCTTCTGGATCTATCACTTTTGTATTTTCAATTTGTTTCTTAAATCCTTCTCTAAATGAACGTAAATATTCTTTACGTAATTTCTCTTGTTCTTTCTTTTCCTTTTCTGTTAATCCTTGTTCCTTTTTCTTTTTAGCTAATTCGTTAATACGTTCGATATTCAGACTATCTTTACCTGACATAATTAACCTCCTTACGTGACGAATTTATACGAAGAATATACCAAAAAAGTGAGCCAAACTAAAACAGTTTCGCTCACTCTTAATCTTCCTAATATATGATATATTAATTTGCTTTAGCAATTAAAGGTTTAGAGACATTTTCATCTTCTTTATATTGACTCGATAAGTCATCTTGAGCTTTTAAGTGTTCAGTTCGCTTTTCTTGTTCGTGTTGAGCCGTAGAGCTAGAAATACTATGATCCGTCATTTCGTACGTCTGTTCCGTTGTTCCATTTACATTTGCGCTAATAAAAAATATAGTACAAAGGACTACAGTGGCAATAAACACCGCAATATAAGGACTTAAATGCAATTTATTTATCAAAGTCAATTACTCTCACTCCTAGAACGTTTGTTTGTATTAATAACTTACCAGAACATAAGTTCTCTGTCAACACTTAAACGAACAAACGTTTGTAAAAGGCTATAAAGCATGCTATAATTGACTCAAACCTATTTAGGAGAGTGCCTATAATGAAAGAATTAACTAAACGTCAAAGTGAAATATTCGATTTTATCAAGTATGTCGTACAGAACAAAGGTTATCCACCAAGTGTTCGTGAAATAGGAGAAGCAGTTGGACTTGCTTCTAGTTCTACTGTACATGGCCATTTATCAAGATTAGAAGAAAAGGGTTATATTAGACGAGACCCAACAAAGCCGAGAGCCATTGAAATTGTTAATGAAGAATTAGAAGATGCTATTGATATTGAAGAAACAATACAAGTCCCTGTCATTGGTAAGGTTACTGCAGGTGTACCTATAACAGCAGTCGAAAATGTCGAAGAGTACTTCCCATTACCTGAACATTTTACATCAACACATAATAGCGATATCTTCATATTAAATGTCGTAGGAGATAGTATGATAGAAGCTGGAATTTTAAACGGCGATAAAGTCATTGTACGCAGCCAATCTATAGCTGAAAATGGAGATATTATCGTAGCGATGACAGAAGATGAAGAAGCGACTGTTAAACGTTTCTTTAAAGAAAAAACACGTTATCGTTTACAACCAGAGAATAGTACAATGGATCCAATATATTTAGACCAAGTAAGTGTATTAGGAAAGGTAGTAGGATTATTTAGAGAAATGTAAATGACGTTACTTCCATGACACTCTCATCTAAATAATTTACGACGTTTCATTATATACGATTAAAAGGGAGCTAAGCTTAGCCTAACTCCCTTTTAATCGTCTTTTTTATCTAATACATCTTTAATTTTATCTAAAATATCTTCAGTCTGCTGTTTCTGTTTATTAGACATATTTTACTCATCCTCACAAAAGTTACTTACCCTTGTTCGTCACTTTCAAACATTCAATAAATCTCAGTTTAATACGTGTAGTTTTCTGTCCAATATGGTTGATCCCCATCATTGAAATCTACACCTACACCGATATTTTTAAACTCTTTTCTCAAGATGTTCTTTCTATGACCTAATGAATTCATTAAACCTTGGTGGGCATAAATACTACTTTGCTGACCAGAAGCGATATTTTCACCAGCCCCATTGAAGCTGATACCATCACGCTTTAGACGGTCAAATGGTGATTGATTAGATTTATTAGTATGATCAAAGTAGTTATTATCGGCCATATCCTTACTGTGCTTTCGAGCCACTGTAGCGATATCATCATCAAAAGTTAATGTATTCAAACCGCGTTGTGCTCTTTCAGCATTGATTAAATCATAGTTCTGTTGTTCAAATCCGCGAGCAAGATGCGACGAAGGTTGCCCGTATCTAGACTGCAAACGTTGTTCCATCTTGTCGCTAACTTGAAGTAATGCCGTCACGTTATTATGGTTATGTTTGTCATAAAATACTGTCGTGTAGATATTATCTTTATGGAATGTATCATAACCGTCGTCGTTTTCTTCATATCTAACATGATTCTTTTCTTTATATTTGATTGGATCGCCTAATTTATCTCTGACTACAGACTTAGGACTACCGTATTTAAGTTTTTGTTTAGAAGAAATTAAATTTTGGTTCGTATATAAAGCGTTAACTTTATGATCTAAATAACTTACCATAACAAAGTTCTTATAATGCGCGTCGTGATATGCGTACCATTTAGTTCCGTATTCATTACTCGTTGTACGTTGCGCTTTACCTAATTTTTTCTCTACCTCTGATTGCGTCATGTTAAGTTGAATGTTGTTGACTGCAAATTCCTGCTTACTTGGTACCTTTAAAGCTTCATTGCTTACTGAAGTTGATCGTGTCCATTTCTCTAACTTAGCTTGAGCATTGTCATGGAGTTCTGTTAAAAAATGTGGCTCTTTGAAAGGGATAATCAATACAAGTAACAAGAGAAGAACGACATAAGTAAATAACCTTTTAATTATAAGCACCTACCTTACCCATATTTTTATAATAGGAAATTAAATTTAGTTATTTACATAGTAATTCCTTTCTTGTCGGTTGTAAATTATTACCAACTTGATTTTTTAACTCCAGGTATTTGACCTTTATGTGCATGTTCTCGAAACGCAATACGTGACATTTCAAATTTACGCAATACACCTCGTGGTCTACCTGTCACTTTACAACGTCGTGTCAAACGTGTTGGCGAGGAATCTCTCGGTAATTTTCTTAATGCTTCATAATCTCCTTTCGCTTTCAACTCTTTACGTAAGTTGTAATATTTGTTTACGAGTGCTTCACGTTTTTGTTCTTTTGCTATTTTTGACTTCTTAGCCATTATTTTCTACCTCTTTTCTTAAATCGTAATTATTACGTTTTAATACTAGCATAGACTTTTCCTTTTGCAAATGATTTCTTTTCACTGATTTAACTTAAACTTCTATCACTAGCTTAAAATATTATTGAGTAACCTCATTATCTAAACTAAGATTAAGCCTATACATTAATTGTCTAAACAGATTATTTAATTACACTAAGGATATTATTTCTGTCTCGTTTCATATTGCACTCATCATTAGACCGTGATATAATTCTAAATCGTAAACATTACTACTTTCAAAATAAGAAAGGATGATTAAGATGCGCGTCAATATCACACTTGCTTGTACTGAATGTGGCGACCGTAACTACATCACTACAAAGAACAAACGTAATAATCCAGAACGTATCGAGATGATGAAATATTGTCCAAGACTTAACAAGCATACTTTACACCGTGAAACTAAATAATCATTTACGTGCTATGTCTTGATAATACGGCACTAAAGTTGGGCTCAATAGCGTTATTGTTAAGAATAGATATTGAGATAGAACAATTAATCTTAACTATCTACTAGAGTTAATTGATTCCCTCACTCTACATTTCATATTGAGTTCAACTTTCTTTCTTCTTTCAGCTATAACACAAAATTCAACTTCTCTTCACTAACCTCTCACAATCAATTTCTTAGGTTATATATCAAAACTTATTGCTTGTCTTGCACAAAACGCTTAAAATGTTAAATATCTAAATTTAAACGACATAGGAGACATGCTATGGGACAAAATAATATGAAAAGAGGACTTAGTTCGCGTCATATTTCTATGATTGCGATAGGTGGCGCAATTGGAACAGGATTATTCGTAGCAACAGGCAGCGTTATTTCTCATGCAGGACCAGGTGGTGCGATATTAGCGTATTTAATCATCGGGGTTATGCTTTACTTCTTGATGACTGGTGTTGGCGAATTAGCTACTTTCTATCCTGTATCTGGTTCGTTTAGTTCTTATTCCACACGTTTTATTGATAAGTCTTTAGGCTTCACCATGGGTTGGCTATATTGGGCAATTTGGACGCTCGTCACGAGTGTCGATATTATTATCGCCTCCAATGTGTTGTACTACTGGGACACTTTCCACTTCTTCTCCCCTTTGACTTGGAGTATCATATTTTTAGTTTTATTATTTTTACTTAATATTTTCTCGGTCAAAGCCTTTGGAGAAACAGAATTCTGGTTATCGTTAATCAAAGTGATTACTATTTTTGTTTTTATCATTGTAGGGATATTAACGATCTTAGGCGTCTTAGGTGGTAAAACTTATGGACTTAATTTTTATACAGTAGATGAAGCACCATTCGTTGGTGGTATTTCTGGATTCTTAGCAGTTCTACTTGTCGCAGGTTTCTCAGTGGGTGGAACAGAAGTCATCGCTGTGACTGCGGGAGAGTCCGAACATCCTGATAAATCCATGCCTAAAGCGATTAAACAAGTATTCTGGCGTATATTATTATTCTATGTACTTTCTATAGCGGTTATTTCTGCAATCATCCCTTATACTGATCCATTATTATTGAATAAACATGAATCGGTAAGCCAGAGCCCTTTCACCATCGTCTTTGATAGAGTCGGCATCGCATTCGCCGCTTCGGTCATAAACGCCGTTATTCTCACATCGCTTTTATCAGCAGCAAATTCAGGTGTTTACACGACGAGTCGAATGCTATTCTCACTTTCTGAAGATGGACAAGCACCTAAATTATTAGGTAAGTTGAATAAAGTAACCAAGCTGCCGATTGTTTCCATTGTGATCACATCAATCATCGTTCTCTTAATTATCGTCATTGCGCAATTTAAATCTAGTATTGTCTTTGGTTTACTCAACATTATAGGCTCTTTAATCATCGTGGTATGGGCTTCAAGTATCGCGAGTCAAATTCGGTTACGTTTAGCGATTAAAAAGCAAGGCAAGTCTCCTAAAGAAGTCTTACCATATCGCTCTCCACTCTATCCTTTAGGGCCCATCATCGTGATTTGTACGCTATTATTCTTATTTATAGGCAATTCATTTGGTGCCCTAATGGCCGGTGATATTTTGGGAATCATACGTAACTTCCTGCCAATGATTATTATTGCAATTATTTATTTTGCTCATAAATTAGTTAAAAAGACACACATCGTCAAATTAAAAGATATTCAGCTCGATCCACCTTCTAAATCTTAAATGATGTCTCGCATCCCCACGATTTGATCGATTATTATCAAGTGGAGATGTTTCTTTCTGCTCACACATTCATAACTTCGCTACATACTTAGTACTCTACATTTTATCTTGATAAAACTTATAGTATAATTAGTATAGATATTAATGAAGATTGAGGTGGAGTATATGGTTGGTCAGACGAATCTATTTGATGATGTTATGAAGACAGAAGAACGTTTTGTCATTGTCGTGCAGTCACTTGAAGAACAAAAAGGACGTTTAATTAAGCGAACATTAAGAGAATATAATAGTTTAACACATGAGCAAATGGAGAATCTTTTCGAACATTTAAAAGATCTATTTCTCGAAGCCTCTTTTGAAGAGAAACAATCCGCATTTTCAATAACTGTTTATACAAATCTTGATTATGCTGCCGATCAAGTTTATGCACACGTTAAGCGTCATCGTGGTAAAAAAGAATGGACACATACAGCGAAATAGATTAATTGCTTTAATAAAATAAATATTCAACTTATTGAAAAAACACACTCCGAAGTATCAGTGTTGTCACAACTGAATACAACGGGGTGTGTGTTATTTTTTACTATCCAAAATTTAATCTCTCATTCTACTAGGTAGATACCTTCGTGCTTATGCAAGCACTGTCTTTAATGCGTGAACAATACCGTCCTCATCATTACTTAATGTCGTCCGGTCCGCAACCCTCTTAACCTCATCACGCGCGTTATCCATAGCGATACCTTGGCCGGCAACTTCAAGCATTGATATGTCATTAATACTATCTCCAAAAGCAATAACTTCAGACATTGCAATACCCAAATCTTGAGCTAAACGTTGTATAGCATTTCCTTTAGACACACCTGAAGGAACAAACTCAAGAAAGTAAGGTTTACTCGTCGTTAAATCGATCTCATCGTTAAACGTCTCACCTAACTGTTGTCTAGCAGCAGTTACGCGAGCTACGTAGTCTACACCCATCACTTTAGGTACAGACACGGTCACATCTTCTTTCAAGTCATGCACCTTTCTCATTGGTAAGCCAGTGAGTTCTGATTCTATATTCATATACTCATGCTGTCCTTCATAAATTATTTCTCCATCAACGTAAGTAAGGATAAATAAATTTTGCGCTCTACAAAAATCAATAATCTCATCAAAATTACCCTTGGAAATAGATGTTTCATTCACTACTTTACGATCATGATAGCGCATCGTTTCGCTGCCATTATAGCTGATAATATAGCTTTGATGACGTGCTAACTGCAACTGATCAGCAACTTCAAACATGCCTTCTGTAGGTCGGCCTGAAGCGAGAACCATATAATAGCCTTGTTGTTGAAGATTTAACAAATATTCTTGTGTAGCCTTTGATAGCGTATGATTTGAGTTTAAAAGTGTATCATCCATGTCTGAGACAATCATTTTATAACGAGACTGCATTGACTTAGCTCCTTTAACAAATAAATATCAAGTTGAATAAATGATTTGTTGTTTCACGCCCGCTTCATTAATTGTCACAAGTTCTGATTTACAATTTTTAAATTCTTCTTTCAAAGCTCTGACTAATTCTCCACTTTTTTCTGGTGGGACCATCGTTAGCATCGTGGGCCCTGCTCCACTAATGACTGTCGCATAAGCGCCATGCATTTTCGCCATCGCTTTAACAGTACGAAATTCAGGAATTAAATGCTGACGATACGGTTCGTGAAAACCATCTTGTTCCATCATTTTACCAGCAAGTGCATAGTTGTGCTGAATTAATGCACTAATCATCGTGTTACTAATCGCGCTATTACGCACCGCTTGTTGATGTGTGAGCTGGTCAGGCAAGGCATTACGCGACTCCGTAGTTTGTAGTTCATAAGATGGAATCGTAATCACAATATCTACTTTCGGCGTATCAATGTATGAGACGTCTGTTACACGTGTTTCAGGATTATAATAACCTAGCACTAGTCCACCATAGATCGTTGGCGCAACATTATCAGGATGACCTTCGAATTCAGTAGCCAGTTGTAACAACTCATATTGAGATAGCTCAATATCTCCGAAATAATTAGCGATAAAGAGGGCAGCGACAAGTGCTGCGGCTGAAGAGCCTAATCCTCTCGCTAAAGGAATTTCACTGTGCATCTTAATTTCAAGCGCAGGTAAGGACACGTTATACCTCTTAGCTACTTGTTGAGCCACTTGATAAATATAGTGTGTGTCATCTGTTGGTAAACTTTCGATGTGAGGACCAAAATGATGAAATTGCCACTCTGAACCTTCAATTTCTGCGACATCTAAAGTCAAAAATTTATTGAGTGCCATCCCAATCGAATCAAATCCTACCCCTAAATTGGCTGTTGAAGCCGGTATTTCTAAATGAAGCTTTCCTGACATATCACAAGACTCCTTTAATATAATTTACGATGCTTTCTCGATCATTAGGTAAAGGTTGGATAGGATTATCTAGAAGTGATATGGCAGTATCAGGATCTTTCAGACCGTTACCAGTCAACACAGCGACAACAGTCTGACCTTTAGTTAACTTACCTGCACGATGTAATTTGATGAGCCCTGCGATAGACGCATTACTCGCAGGTTCGCTAAATATGCCTTCCTTGCTCGTCATCATTTGATAAGCTTCCAGAATCTCATCATCTGTAACGCTATCAATAAGCCCTTGTGATTCTTCTAACGCCTTTGTTGCTTTACTCCAGCTTGCTGGATTACCTATACGAATGGCAGTGGCTACTGTTTCTGGTTGTTTGACTACCTCATTACGCACTATAGGCGCAGCCCCTTCAGCTTGGAAACCATAAAGTTTTGGCAGTGTCGTTTGATTGCGCTCATGATACTCTTTAAATCCTTTCCAATATGCTGAAATATTGCCTGCATTACCTACAGGAATGGCTAGAACATCAGGTGCTTGACCTCCGAGTTGTTCGATGACCTCAAATGCCCCTGTTTTTTGTCCTTCTAGACGGTATGGATTCACTGAGTTGACGAGTTCTATATCACCATCTTTAGCTATTTCTTGCACAATTTCTAATGCTTCATCAAAGTTACCTTCGATAGAAACGATTTCCGCACCATACATGACAGCTTGAGAGAGCTTGCCTAATGCAATCTTCCCTTCAGGAATGACGACAATTGCTTTCAAACCTGCACGAGCCGCATACGCAGCTGCTGAGGCAGAAGTATTGCCTGTGGAAGCGCAGATGACTACCTTTTTACCTGCTTCTTTCGCTTTCGTCATAGCCATGCACATGCCACGATCTTTGAAAGAGCTTGTAGGATTTGCCCCCTCATATTTTACATAAAGATTGATATCAAGCTCTTTCGACAATGTTTCACAATATATCAAAGGTGTATGTCCTTCATTCAAAGTGACTATCGGTGTATTATCTTCTACTGGTAAAAAGTTTTTATATTCTTTAACTAAGCCTTGCCATTTGTCCATATTGATTAAACTCCTTCGACTGGATAGATTTTTTCAATCTCATATCCTTTAGTTGATAAAATATTCTCAGGTGCCTCGTCTATTCCTACAACGAGTACTGCTACTGTTTCGTCATCTCTGTTAACTAACTTTAAAGATTTATGAAATGGTAAATCTTGCTTAAGTGATTTCTCTAACTGGTCGATATCTTGCTTTGTAATGTGTAATACGACATAGAAACTTTCTTTCTCCTTAAGTGTCACTGGAGAATCGCTTTCAATCATTTCTTTCGTTTCTTCTGTCTTCAATTCAAAGTGCGGTGGCAATGTGTGTAATTTAGATTCAAATAATAGTGCTACGTTGAGTAAATCACTCACTACTGCACTTCCTGTGGCTAAACTGCCTGCGCCTTTGCCATAAAACATTGTTTCACCAACCGCATCCCCAATGACGTAAATTGCATTATACTCATCCTCAACAGCAGCAAGTTGATGTGTATTGTGAATTAAAGTAGGTTCAACAGAACTTGTTACCTTACCATTAGCGTAAGTACCTTTACCTATAAGCTTGATCTTGAAATCTAATGCTTCTGCTGCTTGAATATCACCGATTGAAACATCGCTAATGCCTTTGCAAGTCACATCTTTAAGGTTTATAACCTGATTAAATGATAGATAAGATGTAATTACAACCTTACGAGCTGCATCGATTCCTTCAACATCATCAGTCGGATCACTTTCAGCAAACCCTAATTCTTGTGCTTCAGATAAAGCTTCGTCAAATGATGCGCGATCTCTCGTCATCTTACTGAGAATATAGTTCGATGTACCGTTAAAGATCCCCATAAATTTACTTATATTATTCGCATTTAAACCATTATTAATAGCATTTACAATAGGTATGCCACCTGCTACGCTGGCTTCAAATTTAAGCGCAACACCTTGTTGTTCCGCTAAATCTTCTAGCTCTTTCAAATGAATAGCAAGTAAGTCTTTATTAGCAGTAATGACGTGCTTACCATTTTGAATGAGCTGCTTTAACCAATCCACGGTTGGACTCACATTTCCCATTACTTCAATGACGATATCAATACTGTCATCTTCGATAATATCGTCAATATCATCTGTTAATTCATACCGTGCAGTACTGATCGGTCTTGATTTATTAACGTCTCTGACTAGAATTTTTTTAATATTTAAGTCCTTGTTCATCGTATCTTTAATTTGTTGATGGTTCTCCTCGATAATTTTTACAACACCTGAACCCACAGTGCCTAGTCCTAGAATCGCTAAGTTCAATTCTTTCATACTATGTAACCTCCCATGTCGTTTTTGTATAAAATACAATTGTCCTATTGAGAAATACTATAATATGGTATAGTATAAATTCATCTCTAATTTTTGTAAAGTTCTA
>NZ_PPRN01000035.1 GCF_002902685.1 Staphylococcus pettenkoferi
GTAGTATATCTATCTTTAGAATAGGAGTGATTAATAGTGACACGACGTGTACTTATATTAGGGGCAAATGGCAAAGTTTCTAAAGCCGCTATCAATTCATTTCTAGAAAATACAACTTATACTTTAAGACTTTTCCTCAGAGATGCAAACAGATTGCCAGACTATGCGTCTGACCGTATTCGTGTAAGAGAGGGCGATGCGACAGATTTTGAAGCTGTTAGTGCAGCAATGGCAGATGTCGATATCGTTATTGCAAGTCTTTCAGGTGACTTAGATCAAGAAGCTGAAACGATTGTCCAAGCTATGCAAGAGAACGAAGTGAAACGTCTGCTCTTCGTCACTGCGCTAGGTGTGAATAACGAAGTCCCTCAACCGTTCCAAGATTGGGTTGAAGAACATTTAGGTAATCGTTTAGAGATTTACCGTAAAGCAGCTCAAACGATCGAACAATCTGGCCTTGATTACACATTGATTCGTCCTGCTTGGTTAACGAACTTAAACGAAGTCGATTACGAAATCACTAAAAAGGACGAAACATTTAAAGGCACTGAGGTTTCTCGTAAAAGTATAGGGGCGCTCATGGTGGAAATTGCGAAACATCCAGAGCTCTATTCACGTGAAGATATCGGCGTAAACAAGCCCAATACCGATGGCGAGGCACCAAGAGATCTTTAATTTAAAAGTATTACATTTTTATTAAGACATTGAATCTTATATCACTATATTAACGCTAAAGAGACAATTTCTATGGACAGGCTATAGAAATTGTCTCTTTCTATAGTCAATGATCTACCCTCACTGAATTTAACACTTTAGACACATCGTTTTTTATTATACAATTAAACTAATCAACAATCGGTAATAAAGGGGATTACAAGCATGGCGAACACCGAACAATTAGACATACTTTATAAATTGAAGAAAGAAGTAGAGAAATCAAATAATTCTCGACTCGTACATATCATTAACCAAGTGATTAAGAAAGTATATCTCGAACAATATACTGCGACGTTTGTAGGGCATTTCTCAGCAGGTAAATCTACATTAATTAACTCCGTATTGGAACAAAGCATCTTACCAAGTTCACCCGTTCCTACGACGAGTAACACTGCCATCGTTTCCGTTTCAGATGAACCGGGAATCATCGCAAACTTAGATAAGCAACGTTACACCATTCTAGATAACTATGACCAAGTGAAAGTGATGAACCGTGAGAATGTTGATGTTGAGTCTGTAGAGATTAAATTTGAATCATCAAAATTCAATAAAGGGTTCACGCTCCAAGATACACCTGGGGTAGACTCCAATGTCGCTACTCACCAAACAAGTACAGAACAGTTCATGTATACAAGTAACATCATCTTCTACACGGTCGATTATAACCACGTTCAATCCGCGTTGAACTTTGAGTTTATGAAACAGCTCAACAAGGCTGGAATTCCGGTTGTCTTCGTTATTAATCAGATTGATAAACATAACGAAGAGGAAATTACGTTTGATACTTTCAAATCACGTGTAGAGAAGTCAGTTCAAGATTGGGATCTTAACCTTGATAAGATCTTTTACGTAACGAAATTCGACCACCCAGAGAACCAAATGCAGGCACTCTCTGATTACATGGTTGAGAAAGATACGTACCGCGAAAGCATTGATGATTACGTTGAACGCATCGTTCAATTTATCACAGACGAACAACTGTCTTATATTCAAACTGAAATCCAACAAATACTCGATACGTTGGATATTCATGAGGAAGATTTCGACCAAGCTTATTTAAACTTCCAACAACGTCAAGAGGTCAGCGAAGAAGCGCAGTTATTAAATAATCCTGATCAGCTTTATAACTTTTTAAAAGAAAAGCGTAAAGACATATTAGATAATGCCTACGTCATGACACATGACACACGGGAAACGATTCGTCTTTATCTTGAAAGTAGAACGAAAGATTTCAAAGTAGGCGGTTTGTTTAATAAGAAGAAAAAGACGGCTGAAGCACAAGAAACACGACTTAACAATGTGGTCGATCAATTACAAGAGAAAATCGATCAACAAATCCGACAACCGTTGCGTGAAGACATGTCATTCCTCACTCGTTTTATCAACGATACTGAAGTGAATGAACGTATCTTAAATCAACACTATACGATTCAACCTGAAATTATAACGTCTCTGTATCAAGAGCAAATTCACATCAGTAACCAATACGTGCTCACATTCTCAGATGATTTAATGAAATCCATCAAACAGTTTGTGAAGAAAGAGTCAGAGCCATTATTTAAAGATGCGATTGAACACGCGCATGCTGAGGACTTAGCTATGGATGATGAGCAAGATATGAATGACTATGAGCATTTTATCCAGTTGCGTAACTTGAGAGAGTCACTGACGACACGCAACTATCAACACTATTACATCCATCTTCACGACTCACTCGACAAACTGATCGACCGTACAGAAATTCAATACAGTCCGTCATCAACTACAGCCGACAACGGTACAGAAGAGGCGAACGATGCGGATACAAGTCAAACATCTAGTCAAGATCAAAGTAGCGAGATCGTTGCAGGACTCAAAGCGATACATGACGTTCCGCTCTTCGATCAGACGAAGAAAGATATCGAAGGTACGTTGAATCGTCTCGAGCATAAGATGATTAAGATTGGTATCTTTGGCACGTTTAGTGCAGGTAAAAGTAGTCTGATTAATGCTTTACTTGGTGATAACTATTTAGTAAGCTCACCGAACCCAACAACGGCGGCAACAACGGAACTCACATACGGTGAAGATAGTGCGATTACACTCAAATCAGATGAACAATTACTCGAAGAATTGAACAATGTATTTGAAGTGCATGATGAATCATTCGAGTCCGTCGAAGCATTTTTACAATCTAATACGAAGAAATTGAAAGAAAAACTTGAAAAGAACCAACTTGCCTTTATCAACGCAATTGAAAAAAATTATAGCGACTACAGAGAAATGTTGCAATCTGGCGAGAAACATACGATAGGTCAAGAGGAAATACGTAAATGGAGTTCAGAGGACGAATATGCCACGTTCGTCAACACTGTGCATATTCAGCTACCAATTGACTGGCTGAAAGATAAGATTATCGTGGACTCACTCGGTTTACATTCCAACAACCAACGTCATACGAATGAAACTGAGAAGATCCTGACGTCTTCTGATTTAATTCTCTACGTCAGCTACTTTAACCACTCATTTACTGATAACGACAAACGCTTTATTGAACACATGAAAGACATGAATCAGTTGAATGAGAATCAAGCTTTCAAGATGATTATTAATGCGACTGACTTAGCTGAAAGTGAAGACGACCTCAATGCGGTTAAGGATTACGTCCGTGATGCGCTGGCTCAAGTTAATATGAAATCTCAAATCTTCGGCGTTTCAAGTCGTGAAGCACTGCGCAGTGGAGATGAGGGGATTGACGCTTTACGCGAAAGTATCGATCACTTCGCCTCAGTAGAATCTAAATTTATTCTTCAAGATCATATGATGCATCAGTTGAAACAAGTCTCTGTGGCATTTGAAGAAATGATCAATGAATTTGAAACAAATCAATCTCAAATTGAAGAACGTAAGAAGAAACTCAACCAACTTTCTCAACAACGTGTGTTGAAACCGAATTTACTCAACACAGTACAACAGCGTAGTCAAAATGAAGTAGAAGACCAAATTTATCATCTAACTCAGCGTTTAAATCTTCAATTATTAGATGAAGTGAAATCAATTTATAATAGTCAGATGACGAAATTTGATGACTTTAATAAAGAGAAGAGACGTTCAACGAAATTGTATTTAGATCAAATCCATCAACGTTTATATCTCGAACAATCCTTACTCGTAGAACGTACGAAGAAATATTATCTAGAGCAGCTTGAAGACGAATTTGCACCGCTTCAACGCTTTCTCAATCAAGTGCACGTCTTTATCGACCCAGATTTCAATCTCGCTGAAAGTGACATCACAGAACCATATATGTACCTAGAACTCAATGAAATGTTTAATGCGTTACCTAAATCATTGACGAAGAAAAAGATCATTCAACCAAAAGTACAGCGTGATATCCAACAAACCATCACTGACAATACGACTGAGTTGTTAAAACCACAAATCGGCAACTTAAGACAAGCACTTGCAGAATACGTCGACCAAATGATTCAAACATCAGAAGCTGATTTTGATCAACTTGAAGCTGACATTCAATCACAAATTGAGTCACTACTTGCATTCGATATTGATGCTTCACTCATCAATCAAATCCGAGAAGCAAACACAAGTCTTAAATCTGCAATATCAATCGACGACTAGAAAGAGGCACGTAGTTATGACACATAGAATATTACTGGTGGATGGAATGGCGTTACTATTTCGCCATTTCTATGCCACAAGTTTACACCAGCAATTTATGAGAAACTCTCAAGGAACACCTACAAATGGCATTCAAGGTTTCGTACGTCACGTCTTCTCAGCAATCGATGACATCCAACCTACACATGTTGCTGTTTGTTGGGACATGGGGCAAGCGACGTTTCGTAATGACATGTTTGAAGATTACAAACAACATCGCCCCGCACCACCTGAGGAGCTCATTCCACAATTCGACAAAGTTAAAGAAGTGTCCGAAGCTTTAGGCTTTGCAAATATTGGAATGACGAATTACGAAGCTGATGATGTAATAGGGACTTTAGCCCGCAACTATTCAGACGCACATGACGTCTTCGTGGTTACCGGGGATAAGGATATCTTACAATGTCTCAATTCAAATGTTGAAATTTGGCTTACGAAGAAAGGTTTCAATATTTATAACAAATATGACTTACATCGATTTGAAGAAGAATATGGTATTACCCCGCATCAGTTAATCGATGTCAAAGCGTTTATGGGCGATAGTTCAGACGGTTACCCAGGCGTCAAAGGGATTGGAGAAAAAACCGCTTTAAAGCTCATTAAACAATACGGTTCTGTAGAACAAGTCATTGAGTCTTTAGATCAACTCACGCCAGGACAGCAGAAGAAGATTGAACAAGATATGGCCGCACTTAAGATGTCTAAAACGTTAGCGACAATTCATACAGAAGTTCCTATCGATACGACACATCTACTAGAACATTTAGTTTATAATGACGATATCTCTCATGCTTTAGATGTGTGTGAATACCATGAGCTCAAAGTTTCAGGTAGTTATCTTGCGACACATTTTCTATAAAAGTGATTTAGTAATAATTAAATGCATAAAAAGAAACGGCTCCGTCGATATTCACCTTACAAGAGAAGGTAAAACATTCGATGAGCCGTTTTTTAATATGGTATGAAGTCGTATGCGACATTAGCGCTTCTTATTGCTCTTTAAATATTGAAATAATCCTTGTTGAGCATAGTGATTAGCTTCACGATTAGACTTTCTCGGAATCCATTTTACGAATAAAAGAAGAAAGTGAGATTCTAGTTGTTGAATCTGCTCGAAATACGGTCTGAAGAGGGGATTCTTCACTGATTCACTCTGCATGCTATCTTCAATTAATTTAGAATCCGTATAGACCAACGCATTGTCGACTTGGTGTTGAGAAGCAAGTTCTAAAGCAAATTTGAAAGCCGCCCATTCTGCCGTGTGATTATCCATCTCACCTAAATACGTCGTTTCAATCTTGCGTTCGGTCTCAGTTATAATGACTGCAGCACCGACACTTGGTCCTGGGTCGCCACTCGTCGCTGCGTCGAAATAAATCTTAGCCATGGTTCACTTCCTTTATCATTATGTTACGACATCTGTCGCGACTATCATATCATATAATATTATGTATCAAGCACAAATTAAGTTAAACTTTATTTATGATAAACTCACTGTAGACTGAATTGAGTTTATAATCTTTAATATTTTGTATAAAAGGTGAGAACAATGAACAAACAATTATTTATCGTCCACGGCTATCAAGCCACACCTCAAGATCATTGGTTCCCTTGGTTAGCCGAAGAAATGCGTAAAGAGGGTTATCAGACGACTTCAATACCGTTGCCTCACTCTGATCAACCGCAATACGAAGAGTGGCAAGCGACATTACATCAATATTTAGATCAACACATGGATCAGAACACAATTATCGTTGCCCATAGTTTAGGTGTGATTGCTATCTTAAGTTACCTCACATCTTTACCTCAATCTACCAAATTAAAAGGGCTGTTCCTTGTAGCTGGTTTCAATGAACCTCTACCACACATTCCACAACTTGATACGTTTATTCATCGTTGTGATGTGCGCTTCAGCAAAGTCCAAGCACAACACATGTATACGATTGCTGCTTCCGAAGACCCTTCTGTACCTTTAGCTGCAACGAATAGAGTGTCACATGGGTTGAATATTTCAACTACTATCGTGCATCATCAAGTTCACTTCCTTGCTCGTGAAGGCTTTACATCATTCGAAGCTTTAAAGGATATGTTAGTTAACATAGATAAGTAGAACAAACTCAAAGAGTGAAACGTAAACATCGCAATGATGCACGTTTCACTCTTTCGTTTTGTAGTTATTTTATTGACGATATGGATTCAAATACTTACTTATCAAAGGCATCTATGTGATCAATTTTACCTTTACGATACATCGACTTCGCTACATAACCGAAAGGCACGTTGAAAATAGTTGAAATCATTTTAAGTAGATAAGTGGTAATAAAGATTTCAAAAACTGCCATAGCCGGCATTGAACCTGCAAAAGCAATCAACACAAACAACGCTGTATCAACGATATTACTCAATAGCGTACTCCCGTAGGCACGTACAATGAAAGTGCGATCTGAACTAAAAACACGCTTAATCATACTGAATAAGAAGACGTCGAGATGTTGACCGATAATATAAGCGATCACTGAACCGAGTGCAATACGTGGAACGACGTTAAAAATCGTTTCCAAAGCATGTTGTGTGTGATCGACCGGTGATGGGATAAAAGTGAGCGACATTTGCATCACGATAATCATCACTAAGGTTGAGCTGAAACCGAGCCACACTGCTCGCTTAGCTAAACGACGACCATAAATATCATTGAGAATATCCGTAGCCAGATAGATAGAGGCGAACATCACATTTCCTAACGTGGCCGAGATAGAGAATAAATCAATCGTCTTGATAACTTGAATATTAGCAATCACAGTTCCAATCGCAATCCATGCAATTAAACCATGTTTACCAAAGAGACGATACATCAAGACGAGTAAGATAAACGTCACTAGAAAAGTGAGCACACCAAATAATTCATTAAACAATTCAATTCCTCCTAAATTTTGGTTACGCGGGTGTTTAGAAACCGCGTTAAACTAACTTGCTCATTCTATACCTAAAATAGTGAGAAATCAACAGCGTCAGAGATAAAATTAAAAGGAATTAAGATAATAGTTAAATACGATATTGATATGACAAATTTATCAATAATAAGTTGAGCAATAGGGTGCCTAAGCACTTGAAAATTAAAAATTTGAAAGCAGTAAGTAATTCAACTCTAATAACTAACGGTAATAATATTCATTTCTATCTCCTAACAGATTTGAAAATAACAAGAAACGATATGTGTTTATTATGTCCATGCATCAACCCGTAGTTTAATATCGAGCAGAATTACTTGTGTGCTATGTTAGATTAATATATCTTTATTGCTCCGAGCTCTATTGTTTTCAAAAGACGACTTGACACGCTTGATAGATTAAGGCTGCAATGAAAATCCATTTTTTTGAACTTGGAAAGTGAGTAAAAATTAGTTGAATGCATTCCCGTAAGAAAGGAAAGTCGTCAGACTGAAAACAAAATTATGTTGAGCACCTAAATTAAAATGTCAAAGCTTTTACTAACAAACAACCCAGCATCTATCCAAAAAATTCATTTCAGATATTAAACAAGATAGGGCACTAATGATATAATAAGACATAATATCGCCTTCTTGTTCTTAGGCTGAATCCTTGTATTTCACACGCATTCAAGATATGATAATCCACGATTCGCAGGTAGGAGTGTGATACATTGTTTTCACCAACCGAACAACGAGCACTTAATGAAATTGATCAATTAATGAACGATTATTGCAAAGACTGCATTTTAAAAACACACTTAAGAAAGACCCAAGGTAAAAACCAAGCCCATTATTTCTGCATCAATGAATGCTCAATAGGCAAAGAGATTAAACAATTAGGCAATGAACTGCAATAGGGAGTGAGCGTTATGGAAATAGTACGAGTTGAACCAACACCGAGTCCAAATACGATGAAGATTGTCTTAAGTGAAAAACGCGAAGATAATAAATCAAACACATACACACAAGTACAAGACGACCAGCCAACATATATTAACAATGTACTTGAACTTGAAGGTGTGAAATCCATCTTCCACGTTATGGACTTTCTCGCTGTCGATAAAGAACCTAAATTTGACTGGGAAGATGTCTTACCTCAAGTCACTGCTGCGATTAACGACGAAACAGCAGAAACTACAGAAGCTACACCAGATGAACATTACGGTGAGGTTAAAGCAGAAGTTCTCATGTTCAAAGGGATTCCGTACCAAATTAAACTCACGACACAAGAAGATGAACAGCGTAAACAATTACCTGAACGCTTCGTAGATAGTATGTTAAGCGCTCAAAAAGATAGTGATAACGTTGTATTTTTAAGAAAGTGGGAAGATTTCGGTATCCGTTACGGAGAACTCGACGATATCATGGAAGATATTTCTGAAGAGATCCAAGCGCTTTATCCAGACGAGGAATTACAACGCTTGGTCACTGAAGCGCTAAATACGGATGTCGTGATTCCTGAAAAACAATATCAACACGTGACATTAAATGAGTATCGTCAAACAGACGATTGGAAAGCGCGTTTGAGAATGTTGAAGAACTTTACTACACCGACGAAAGAAGACTTTGACTTACTCGGTTATGTCTTAGATGAAGAGAGTAAAGTGCCGCTTCGTCGTGAGGCAGTCGTGTTACTTGGCATGATTGAAGATCAAGAAGTGTTGCCATATATTTATAAAGGGTTGCACGATAAAAGTCCAGCTGTCAGACGTACAGCAGGTGACTGTCTCAGTGATTTAGGCTTTAAAGATGCGCTTCCAGAGATGGAAAAAGCTTTAGATGACCCACAAAAAATCGTGCGCTGGCGTGCCGCGATGTTCTTATTTGATGAAGGTGGGCATGATCAATTACCAGCACTTAAAGCGCACGAAGATGATCCAGCTTATGAAGTTAAACTGCAAATCGAGATGGCTATTTCACGAATTGAAAGTGGCGACGAAGCACTCGGTTCAGTTTGGAAACAAATCGCTAATAGAAACAAATAATAGAGAGGAGATTCTATGATGAATGCTTATGAAGCTTACATGAAAGATTTAGCTAAACAAATGCGTGAAGAGCTCACTTCACACGATTTCACTAGCTTAGAATCTGCCGATGCAGTGAATGATTATATGAAATCAGTAAACGATGATGAAACTACCTTTGTAGTTATCAACTCAACATGTGGCTGTGCAGCTGGGCTTGCGCGACCTGCAGCTGTAACTGTGGCAGAACAAAACGATAAGAAACCTGATTACAAAGTCACTGTCTTTGCAGGTCAAGACAAAGAAGCAACTCAAGCAATGCGTGAATATATTTATCAAGTGCCATCTAGTCCATCTTATGCATTATTTAAAGGGCAAGAACTTAAGCACTTTATTCCACGCGAACACATTGAAGGCCGAGACATCCAAGATATCTGTATGGATATTAAAGATGCTTTTGATGAACATTGCTAAATAAATAGCTATAGTCAGGAGACAAAAACACGAGCTCATCACAATAAGAGGAGGATTAACATTACAAACCTTTTCTTCTTATTGTGGCAAGCGCAATGTTTTTGTCTTTTTTATTTCATTATGAGTTATTCTCTAGAAAAATTTGACCCTTAGGTATATAAGATATTTCCATTTCAGAGCGATTTATTTTAGGATAATGTTAAAAGGACTTTCGAAAGGAGTAGCCAACGATTGTTAAATTCATTCGATAAAGCTTATCATAGCTTATGCGAGGAAATCCTTGCATGTGGCAATAATAGAGACGATCGCACCAAGACAGGTACACGCTCTAAATTTGGCCATCAGCTGAGATTTGATCTCAGCAAAGGATTCCCGCTTCTCACTACTAAAAAAGTTTCCTTTAAACTCGTAGCAACTGAGCTACTCTGGTTTATTAAAGGAGATACAAATATACGGTATTTGTTGCAATATAATAATAATATATGGAACGAATGGGCCTTCGAGAACTACGTACTATCATCTGATTATCATGGCCCAGATATGACGAATTTTGGGCATCGTGCACAACAAGATGCTGAGTTTAAAGCAGAATATCAGAAACAGATGAAACAGTTTAAAGAACGCATCTTAGAGGACGATGCGTTTGCTGAGCGCTATGGCAATCTCGGCAACGTATACGGTAAACAATGGCGCGATTGGGTGGATCAACATGGCAATCATTATGATCAACTTAAACAAGTCATTGAGCAAATTAAAGCACACCCTGAATCACGTCGCCATATCGTTTCAGCATGGAATCCAGCTGAAATTGATACGATGGCTTTACCGCCATGTCATACGATGTTTCAATTCTATGTTCATGATGGTAAATTAAGCTGCCAACTTTACCAACGGAGTGCCGACGTCTTTCTCGGCGTACCATTTAACATCGCAAGTTACAGCTTATTAACGCATCTTATCGCGAAAGAATGTGGTTTAGAGGTTGGAGAATTTATCCATACCTTTGGTGATGCACACATTTACAGTAATCACTTTGACGCTGTGAACACACAACTTTCACGCGACGGTTACGAACCACCTCAACTTCGTATCAACTCAGATGCATCGATCTTTGATATTGATTATGAAGATTTAGAAATCGTCGACTATCAATCTCATCCAGCTATTAAAGCGCCGATTGCTGTGTAAGATATGAGATGAACTATACTTTAAGGAGATGACTATTATGACATTATCTATTCTCGTTGCACACGACGAACAGCGTGTCATTGGTGTAGACAATCAACTACCTTGGCATTTACCGAATGATTTGAAACACGTGAAGAAGTTAAGTACTGGTAATACACTCGTAATGGGGCGCAAAACGTATGAATCTATAGGTAAACCTCTACCAAACCGACGTAATGTGGTACTCACAAGCGATCATTCTTTCAATCCAGAAGGTGTCGACGTCATTCATTCTTTAGATGACATTAAAGCACTGCCAGGCCACGTCTTTATCTTCGGCGGTCAATCTCTCTTTGAAGCGATGATTGATAAAGTCGATGACATGTATATTACTGTGGTCGAAGGTAAACATAAAGGGGATACATTCTTCCCGCCTTATACTTTTGAAGATTGGGAAGTCGTATCTTCAGAAGAAGGCGAGCTTGATGAGAAGAATACGATCCCACATACATTTTTACACCTCAAGCGTAAGACAGAGAACTAGGAGGACTTCCTTAAATGACTAAATATAAAATCGTCACTGATTCTACGTCAGATTTACCACCATCGTTTCTACAACAACATGACGTGCATGTGATTCCATTAAACATAACGATTGATCAAACGTCGTATACTGACCAGCTTGATATTACGTCAGATGAGTTTCTCAAGCGCCTTGAAGCAGGTGCAGATACGAAGACGAGCCAGCCCGCTATTGGACAATTTATCGAAACGTATGACAATCTCGGGTCGGATGGCTCAAAGATTATTAGCATCCATATGACATCACAACTTAGTGGGACGTATCAAACAGCTGTGCAAGCGAGTCATATGAGTAACAGTGACGTTACTGTAGTCGACTCTCAATCGATTTCGTTCGGTCTAGGTTATCAAATCAAACACTTAATAGAGTGGACAAGACAAGGCTTAACTGTAGATGAAATACTCAAGAAGATTCGACATTTACAAGACAATACGAAACTCTTTGTCGTCATTGGTCAACTCAGTCAATTAATCAAAGGCGGTCGTATCAGTAAGACCAAAGGGTTAATTGGTAATATGATAAAGATTAAACCCATCGGCACATTAATCGATGGTCGACTAGAGATGATTCACAATTCACGAACGCAAAAATCTGTGATTCAATTTCTTAAAAAAGAAGTACATCAATTTATCGAAGGTCATCAATTGAAATCAGTCGGCATCGCTCATGCCAATATCATTGAGTTTGTCGACAAGATTAAAGCACAATTTAAGGAAGAATTTCAGTTTGATGATTTCGATGTTAATACAACTACGCCAGTAATCTCTAATCATACTGGACAAGGTGCGATTGGCTTAGTCGTTGTTAGAGAATCAATCTGACAGCTTATCAAAGGAGGTTAACTATGGCCTATGCAACATTAGCCGGTGGTTGTTTCTGGTGTCTCGTGAAACCCTTCACTTCTTATCCAGGCATTGAAAGTGTCGTCTCAGGATACAGTGGTGGCCACGTTGCAAATCCAACTTATGAAGAAGTGTGCTCTGATCAAACAGGGCACGTAGAAGCTGTACAAATCACTTATGACCCAGACATCACTGATTTCGATAATATATTAGATATTTATTTTAAAACGTTCGATCCCACTGATAACGGTGGACAGTTCTTCGATCGTGGTGAGCACTATGCTCCAGTAATCTTCTATCACGATGAAGAACAGAAGAAAGCAGCGGAAGCTAAGATTCAAGAGCTCAACGAAGCTGCGATATTCAACAAACCTGTCATTACACCCATTCGTCCGTATAAGAACTTCTATCCCGCTGAGTCGTATCATCAAGACTTTTATAAAAAGAATCCGATGCATTACGAACAGTATCAACGCGGTTCAGGCAGACAAGCATTTATTGAAAAGCACTGGGGGAAACAGAATGATTAAAAAAGATAAAGCAGATTTAAATGATATCGAATATCTTGTAACACAAGAAGATGGCACAGAACCGCCATTCCAGAATGAATACTGGAATCACTTTGAGAAAGGCATCTATGTGGACAAGATTTCAGGTAAACCGCTATTTACCTCTGAGGACAAATTCGAATCCAGTTGTGGCTGGCCGAGTTTCTCAAAAGCACTCGATGATGACGAAATTATCGAGCTAGCGGATAAATCTCATGGTATGCTTAGAACAGAGGTCCGTTCTGAAGATGCAAATAGCCATCTGGGTCATGTCTTTAATGACGGTCCTCAAGATAGAGGCGGTCTGAGATACTGCATCAACTCAGCTGCTATTCAGTTTATCCCTTATGATAAACTTGAAGAGCTAGGCTATGGCGAATTAGTATCTCATTTTAAAAAGTAAGGAGTATTAGAACATGTTTAAGAAATTATTTGGTAAAGATAAAGAAGTAAGTAAAGATATTGAAATTTATGCGCCGATGACAGGCGAATATGTGAAGATTGACGACATTCCTGACCCTGTCTTCGCTCAAAAAATGATGGGGGAAGGCTTTGGTATTGACCCTACTGAAGGTCACGTCGTTTCACCAATCAATGGTAAAGTAGATAACGTCTTTCCAACGAAACACGCTATCGGCTTGAAAGCAGATAACGGTCTTGAATTGCTCGTACACGTTGGTTTAGACACAGTTCAACTTGACGGCGAAGGTTTCGAAGTCGAAGTCGCAAGTGGAGATACAGTATCTGTTGGAGATCCTTTACTCACATTTGACCTTGAACACATCAAATCCAATGCGAAATCCACTGTTTCACCAGTTATTATTACTAATTCAGACCAAGCTGCTTCAGTGCATATTGAAGATGCACAAGCTTTAGTTAAAGGTGAAACGAAACTTGCTGATGTGACTATGAGCTAATGAAAGATCATTCATTCTATCATTATGCGATGACAGTTCGAGGTCAAAAAGATGACAAAGGTGTACTCGCTGAAGAAATCTTTGATGATTTGGCATTTCCCAAACAAGAATCAGACTTTAATGCGCTAAGTGATTATATTGAAACAGAAGGTGGTTACTCAGTATCCATGTCCGTCTTTGATGATATGTACGAGGACTACCAAGAGTGGTTGAAATTCTAATTCACTTAACCGTTGCAATTGTCATTACTCGGAAGAGCATGATAGGTCTATCTCTCGTACTCCGACACGTGAGATTATAAGCCAGATCTATCAGCAAATGAATACGCAATTTCATACTCTAAGCTAAGGTTATGACAGTCATTCTCACTGTAGTAGTTCTGTGATTGACTCACGCACATTGTTGGCACAAGCTTTGGTAGTTCCATTCCGACCCGTGCAAGGTAGAGTTGATTACGACTACGTCAGTTTATGTTCTAACCTTAGCTTACTTTATTGTGAAGTAACTATAAATTTCTTATTGTTTCAATTTTATACTAAAAGGAAGGAGTGAATGCGATGATAAATTCTGAAGAACATGAGACACAGAGCAATCCCTCTAAGAAACAGCACTCAGCTCGACCTTTACATATTAGAAAAAGCAGATTGGTACTACTTTTACTCGTCACTATCATTCTCACTGCTTTGATCGCTGTTGCGGCTACTCTAGGTTTCCAACATTGGCGCAGTGGTTTAGACAAGCATCAACGGCAGTCATTATCCAAAGTCGAAAATGTGTATCAAACCTTAACGAATGATTACTATAAAAAGAAAGATCCCGATAAATTGTCGAAAGCAGCTATTGATGGCATGGTGAAAGAACTCGACGATCCTTATTCTGAATACATGACAAAAGACCAAACAAAGTCTTTCAATGAGGATGTGTCGGGAGATTTCGTCGGTATTGGTGCAGAAATGCAGAAAAAGGATAAACACGTTCAAATCACCAGTCCAATGAAAGGGTCACCTGCTGAAAAAGCTGGATTGAAACCTAAAGATATCGTGAAGAAAGTCGATGGTAAATCTGTGAAAGGGCAACCTTTAGAAGCGATTGTGAAAAAGGTTAGAGGTAAAAAAGGCAGCACTGTGACATTAACGATTCAACGTGGTACACATGAACAAGATTTCAAGATTAAACGTGATAAAATTCATGTGAAGAGTGTCGATTATTCAAAACATGGTAAGGTCGCTGTGCTTAAAATTAATAAATTCCAAAGTAGCACCTCAGGGGAATTGAAATCAGCATTGCTTAAAGCACATAAAGCAGGTATTCATAAGGTCGTGCTTGATTTACGAAACAACCCAGGTGGGCTCTTAGATGAAGCTGTGAAGATGATTAATGTCTTCGTCGATAAAAATAAAACTGCTGTTGAACTTCAAAAGGGCGACCATACAGAGAATATTAAAACATCTAATAACGCGCTTAAAGAAGCACAAGATATGGATGTGTCTATCCTCATTAACGAAGGTTCAGCAAGTGCTTCTGAAGTTTTTACCGGAGCGATGAGGGATTATAATAAAGCTACAATTTATGGTTCTAAGTCATTCGGTAAGGGTATCGTACAAACAACCCATGAATTTAAAGATGGCTCACTCTTGAAGTTTACCAACATGAAATGGTTAACTCCGAAAGGACATTACATTCATAAGAAGGGCATTCAGCCTGACCAAACAATCAAACCACCTAAATATCAACAACTGAGTGTGATTCCGACAGATAAAATATTAAAAGTCGGTGATAACAATCAACATGTTTCAACGATCAAGATTGGTTTGAATGCCTTAGGTTATCACACTGATGATGAAAGTAAGACGTTCGATTCTAATTTAGAACGCCAAGTGAAAGCTTTCCAGAAAGATCATCATTTAGATGAAACAGGTGAGTTTGATAAATCAACAAATGAGAAATTCACTCAAGCATTAGTCGATAAATCAAATAAACATGATACCGTGTTAGATGACTTATTACACAAACTACAATAATAAAGAGGTGTTGCCCTTATGATAAGATTAGCGACGACAGAAGATCTTCCGACAATCCTTGAACTTGTTGAAGAAGCGAAAGCATTAATGAAACAGGACAACAATCATCAGTGGGATGATGCTTATCCATTGGAAGAGCATTTTGAAGAAGATATCGAGAAAGAAACGCTTTATGTGTTAGATATTGATCAACACATATATGGCTTTATCGTCATCGACCAAGTTCAATCAGACTGGTATGATAAGATTGATTGGCCTGTCGATCGTGAAGGTGCATATGTGATTCATCGCTTAGCAGGCTCTCAAGATTATAAAGGAGCAGCGACAACGCTCTTTGACTTTGCGGTGAATCTTGCGCTCGATCACGACATCCACGTGCTCTTAACTGATACTTTCGCTTTAAATAAGCCAGCTCAAGGCTTGTTTGAAAAGTTCGGATTCTCTAAAGCGGGAGAAGCAGAAATTGATTATCATCCGTTCAATAAGGGTGAACCCTTTTACGCATATTATAAAAAACTAGAAGAATAGAGGTTGAATTATGGCAAAAATAGCATTTACAGGTGGAGGAACAGTTGGACATGTTTCAGTCAATCTCAGTCTTATTCCCACTGCTATCGAACAAGGCCATCAAGCATTCTACATCGGTTCAAAGCAAGGAATAGAAAGAGAAATGATTGAGTCACAACTTCCTAATATCACGTATCATACAATATCAAGTGGCAAACTACGACGTTACCTCTCTTTCGAAAACATTAAAGATGTCTTTAAAGTGCTGAAAGGCATTCTAGATGCGCGAAAAGTGCTGAAGAAAGAACGTCCTGATGCCTTATTTTCTAAAGGAGGATTCGTGTCAGTCCCTGTAGTTATCGCTGCGAAATCTTTAAAGATTCCAACGATTATTCACGAATCTGATTTAACGCCAGGCTTAGCGAATAAAATTGCACTCAAATTCGCCAAAAAAATCTATACGACGTTTGAGGACACAGTCAAATACTTACCGAAAGACAAGTCTGACTTCGTTGGTGCCACGGTACGCCAAGATTTACTTCACGGTGACAAAGGTCGCGGTTACCAACTCACTGAATTTACTGATAAGAAACCTGTCTTACTGGTAATGGGTGGCAGCTTAGGAAGTAAAAAGTTAAATGACATTATTCGTCAAAATCTCGATTTATTACTCGAAAAATACCAAGTTATTCATTTAACAGGTAAAGGATTGCTCGATTCGTCACTCACTGATGTGAAAGGTTATAAGCAATTTGAATTCGTAAAAGATGATTTAACTGATTTGCTTGCTATCACGCATACGGTTATCAGTCGTGCCGGTTCTAATGCTATTTATGAGTTTTTAACATTAAATATCCCAATGTTACTCATTCCACTTGGCTTAGACCAATCACGTGGTGACCAAATTGATAATGCGAAGAACTTTGAATCTAAAGGTTACGGACGCATGATAGCTGAAGATCATCTCACTGAACATCGTTTGATTGATGAGTTGCAAGATATCGAAGCACATCGTTCAACGATAATTGATGCAATGCATGATTACAAAGAAAGCTATACTAAAGAAGACTTATTTAATAAATTTATTACAGATGCATTAGGTTAAACGAAAGAGGTAGTATTTATGACGAGATGGAAACGTATACTCATATTGATCATTTGTATCATACTCTTTAGTTTAATCGCCTTATACCACGGCGCCCAAATCGGACGTGAAGTTGATAATGGTGTCTATCATTTCATCTTCTCATCCGAAAGCTTTCTTACAACTACGTTCTTCATAGGAATAACGAAGATAGGAGAAGTCTATACGATGGCCGTCTTATCATTGATCTTGGTCATCTATCTTGCGCTCAAACGCTATTATGTAGAAATGCTATTCTTCGTGTTTACGATGGGACTTTCAACGATTCTCAATCCGTTACTAAAAAACATCTTCGATCGTGAAAGACCGACTGTATTGCGACTCGTTGAAGCCTCAGGTTATAGCTTTCCGAGCGGACATGCGATGGGCTCCATTGCATTCTTTGGTAGCCTAATTTACTTAGCACATCGTTTAATCAAATCGAAAGCAAGAATTGTCGTTTATATCATTTGTACGCTATTTATTCTAGGTATCTGTTCTTCACGCATTTATTTAGGCGTACATTATCCGACTGATATCATGGCAGGACTATTAGGGGACGGCAGTTCCTTGATACTTTCGACACTCATTTTGCGACACAAATTGCAGATTTAGTGACGGTATCACTGAGTAAAATTAAATCTTATTAATGATAACAATGTGAATATATATCATATGAGTACCGCTCTAGAAAGGTTAGCGACCTAGAGCGGTGTTTTATAGCTAAAAAATCTTAAGCGTGTAGTAGGAGGGTAGGAGGGCGTTCATCTCCTTAAGTTTGAGTACGTATAGTCAACAAAAAAGCGACACAATTTCCGTTCACTGGAAACTTTGTGTCGCTTTCATGTGTCTTTAAGTCTTTGTAATACGTATGATAAAAACCGGTTTTTATATGGCAAACCGGTTTTTATTTAATAACACGTTGTCTCGCAACGTTAGTCTTTTACGGGCATATAAAAGGGGATATTGTGAAAATGATCAATCCAATTAGAACGAAATATGTGTGGGGGGAATAGTTCATTTGGTATTGATAATCATTTTCAACTACAATTATACATGACTGAGAATGGTTGTCAATTAGAAATGGCAACTTTTTTCAAGAAAATTTTTAACTCGTTCTTAAAAAGGCGCTATTAAAGTAATCTCACGCTTTTCTTTTTCTAAAGATTATCAGAAAAAAGACGTTTACCTTTTAACCGAGTTGCGATATGATGTTGTTTACAAACAATTACGTAATCATATGAATTAAACTCTGAGGTGTAAAATATGACGAGAATACTCATTGTTGAAGATGAACAGAATTTAGCACGTTTTATCGAACTCGAACTCAAGCATGAGAATTATCTAGTAGATATTGAGAACGATGGTAGAAGTGGACTAGATCGTGCGCTCCAACACAATTATGATTTAATCTTATTAGACTTAATGTTGCCACACGTGAACGGACTAGAAATCTGCCGTCAAATCCGCCAGAAGCAACAAACGCTTATCATTATTATCACTGCGAAAAGCGATACATATGACAAAGTAACTGGACTTGATTACGGGGCTGACGATTATATCGTGAAACCTTTCGAAATAGAAGAACTGCTGGCGCGTATCCGTGCAACAATGCGTAGACAGCCAGAAAAGAATATCATTAATATTAATGGTCTCGTCATCGATATCGACGCCTTCAAAGTGACGGTAGATGATGACACTTTAGAACTGACGAAGACAGAATATGACCTTCTCTTCTTACTTGCGACCAATCGTAATCATGTCATGCATAGGGAACAAATCATTGAAAACGTGTGGGGATTCAACACCGAAGTAGAAACGAACGTGGTCGACGTCTACATCCGTTATCTACGCAATAAATTAAAGCCTTATCATATGGATAAATACATTGAGACCGTACGCGGTGTGGGATATGTGATACGACAATGAAGCAACGTCGATTACGTACCAAATGGATGGTCATCACTACAACCATCACATTTACAACCATCCTCATCTTTAGTATCATCATTATCTTCTATTTGAGTAATGCATTACGCAACAATGAGTTAGAGGAAGCACAACGTAGTTCTAATGATATTGGTTCATTATTTGAAGAAACACCTTACAAGCATATCTCGACTGTTGATTTAAACGCGTCTCTAGGCAACTTCCAGAAGGTCATCGTCTTTAACGACAAAGGCAAAGAACTGATTGATGCTTCCAACGATAATTCGATTACGTATCATCCTCAGTTACACACGCATCATTTAAACAAGGTGAAAGTGGTTAAGAATCATCACACCGCTTATTTCGTACTCACACAGCGCATCGATTCTGCGAAATTCCACGGCTACAGTGTGGTTATTCACTCGTTAGAGAACTATAATACGCTCGTTAATTCGTTATACTTCTTTGCGGTGACATTTGGAATCTTGGCTACAGTAATCACAGCACTCATCAGTTACTTTTTCTCATCTCAGATTGCGAAGCCTCTAGTCACTTTGTCTGATAAAATGCAGCTCATTCGACGCAACGGATTTCAAGAAAAGATACAGTTACCGACCAATTATGTCGAAACAGATAATTTAATCGAAACCTTTAACGCCATGATGACGCGCTTAGAAGATTCTTTTAACCAACAACGTCAATTCGTAGAAGATGCATCACACGAACTCAGAACACCATTGCAAATCATTCAAGGACATCTGAACTTAATTAAACGTTGGGGTAAGGAAAGTCCGGAAGTGCTTGAAGAATCACTCAACATTTCGCTTGAAGAAATGACACGTATCACGAAACTTGTTGAAGAACTACTCTTACTCACGAAAGATGACGTCACACAACACGCGTCTGAAGTGGAATGTGTCGATATTAATAAAGAAATTAAACAGCGGATTAAATCACTAGCACGCTTACACGAAGACTACACCTTCGAATTTGAACCTTATCCTAAACCATTATTGAAAGAGATCAATCGCTATCATCTTGAACAAATACTTATCATCTTCATCGATAATGCGATTAAATATGACCAGAACAATAAATACATTAAGATAGAAACTCAATTACGCAACAAACAAATTTCGATCAATATTACTGATCATGGTGTTGGAATTCCACAAGAAGATTTAGAGTTTATCTTCGACCGCTTCTATCGCGTAGACAAATCACGTTCACGCAAACTCGGTGGTAACGGACTAGGATTATCTATAGCGAAGAAACTCATCGAACATAATGGAGGCTCAATTGTAGTTGAAAGTGTGGTAGGTGAATATACGACGTTCCATATTCGCTTCTAGATTCATTTCTAAGCGCATGGGAACGTATTGATGTTTGAATTGTAAATAATTGTGAATAAAGTAAGTAACAATACTTAGCAGGACTCTAAGTATAAATTCAATCTGGGTCATCGCACCTTGATTAAAAAATTTATAATTCGGAGTTCTGCTTTTTTATATAAGGTGTGATAAGTACTTTAATTTGAACACTTTTAATGCTATTATTGTGTTGTAAGCGTTTCAACTATTTTGTGGAGGGTGTAATAAATGAGCAACGAAAAACAGGTAACTGAGGCACCTGTAAATTTCGGGCAAAATCTTGGATATATGTTAGACCTATATGATGTTTATTTACAAGATCCATCATCAGTTCCTGAAGATTTACAAGTCCTTTTTAGTACAATTAAAGACGGTGAAGCTAACATCGTAAACAAAGCAAGCTCGGATGCAACTATTTCACAAAGCGACAGCACGATTAAACGTGTTATGCGCTTAGTCGACAACATCCGTCAATACGGGCATTTATTAGCTGACATTTACCCAGTAAATCGTCCAGTCAGAGAACATGTTCCTAAATTAAACATTGAAGACTTTAATTTAGACAAAGAAACTTTAGAAACAATTTCTGCAGGTATCGTATCTGATCACTTTGAAGATATTTACGATAATGCATACGAAGCTATCGAACGCATGGAAGACCGCTATAAAGGTCCAATTGCCTTTGAATATACACACATTAATAATAGTAAAGAACGTGTATGGTTGAAACGTCGTATTGAGACACCATACCAAGCTTCACTAAACAATGAACAAAAAATTGAATTATTTAAAAATTTAGCGCACGTAGAAGGTTTCGAAAAGTATTTACACAAAAACTTCGTAGGGGCTAAACGTTTCTCAATTGAAGGTGTTGACGCACTCGTACCAATGCTTCAACAAACGTTACGCCTAGCTAGTGACGAAGGTATTTCTAATGTTGAAATCGGTATGGCGCACCGTGGACGTTTAAACGTCTTAACTCATGTGCTTGAAAAGCCATACGAAATGATGATTTCAGAGTTCATGCACACTGACCCAATGAAATTCTTACCAGAAGACGGCAGTTTAGAACTCACTTCAGGTTGGTCTGGCGACGTGAAATACCACTTAGGTGGCGTGAAGACGACAGATTCTTACGGCATCACACAACGTATTTCACTTGCAAACAACCCAAGTCACTTAGAAATCGTTTCACCAGTTGTCTTAGGTAAGACACGTGCAGTTCAAGATGATACTGAACAAGCTGGTGCAGTGACTACCAACTTTAAGGATGCTATGCCAATCCTCATTCACGGTGACGCAGCTTATCCAGGTCAAGGTATTAACTTTGAATCTATGAACTTAGGTGGCTTAGAAGGCTATTCAACAGGTGGTTCACTCCACATTATTACGAACAACCGTATCGGTTTCACTACAGAACCAAATGACGGCCGTTCTACAACTTACTCTTCTGACATCGCTAAAGGTTACGATGTACCAATCATGCACGTTAACGCAGACGATGTAGAAGCGACAATTGAAGCTATCGAAATTGCTATGGAGTTTAGAAAAGAATTCCATAAAGATGTCGTAATCGACTTAGTAGGTTACCGTCGTTATGGTCACAACGAAATGGACGAACCTTCAATTACGAACCCTGTTCAATATCAACACATCCGTAAACACGATTCAGTTGAAATCCTTTACGGTAAAAAGTTAGTTGAAGAAGGCGTTATTTCAGAAGACCAAATGAACGAAGTTATCGATGGCGTGAAGAAAACATTACGTTCTGCTCACGATAAGATCGATAAAAACGATAAAATGGATAACCCTGACATGCAAAAACCAGATGCGATTGCAGAACCACTTAAAGGTGACGACCAATCATTCTCATTCGAGCATCTGAAAGAAATCAACGATGCAATGTTATCTTATCCAGAAGACTTCAATGTCTTGAAGAAACTCAACAAAGTACTTGAAAAACGTCGTGAACCATTTGAAAAAGAAGATGGTCTCGTAGATTGGGCTCAAGCGGAACAACTTGCGTTTGCTACAATCACTCAAGATGGTAAACCAATCCGTTTAACAGGCCAAGATAGTGAACGTGGTACTTTCAGTCATAGACATGCTGTACTTCACGACTCTGAGAATGGCCAAGAATACGTGCCATTGCATCATGTGCCTAATCAACAAGCGACATTCTCTGTTTACAACTCACCATTATCAGAAGCTGCAGTTGTAGGCTTTGAATATGGTTACAATGTTGAGAATAAGAACTGTATGACGATCTGGGAAGCACAATACGGTGACTTCTCAAACATGGCACAAATGATCTTTGACAACTTCTTATTTAGTGCTCGTGCTAAATGGGGAGAAACTTCAGGATTAACTCTATTCTTACCTCATTCATTTGAAGGTCAAGGACCAGAACACTCTTCTGCACGTCTTGAAAGATTCTTACAACTTGCAGGCGAGAACAACGCAACAGTTGTTAACTTATCTAGCTCTAGTAACTATTTCCACTTACTCAGAGCACAAGCAGCAAGCTTAGGTACAGATGCAATGCGTCCACTCGTCGTGATGTCACCTAAGAGCTTGTTACGTAACAAGACGGTTTCTCAACCTATCAGTAAATTTACTGAAGGTACATTCGAACCAATCTTACCAGAATCAGGCGATGCAGATAGCGTGAAGAAAGTCATCCTTGCATCAGGTAATATGTTTATCGACCTTAAAGAGTATTTAGCTAAAAATCCTGACGAATCAATTCAGCTTATCGCAGTGGAAAGACTTTATCCTTTCCCTTCAGAAGAAATTCAAGCTGAACTTGATAAATTACCTAATTTACAACACGTTGCATGGGTACAAGAAGAACCTAAGAACCAAGGTGCTTGGTCATTCGTTTACCCACGCCTCAAAGAATTAACTGCAGATAAATACGATTTAAGTTATCATGGAAGAATACAACGTTCTGCTCCAGCAGAAGGTGATGGCGAAATTCATAAACTTGTACAAAATATGATACTTGAACAAAGTACAAATAATAAGTAGGGGGAAGTACAACATGCCAGAGGTTAAAGTTCCAGAACTAGCAGAGTCTATTACAGAAGGTACCATTGCAGAATGGTTAAAGAGCGTAGGTGATAGCGTCGATAAAGGTGAAGCTATCGTTGAATTAGAAACAGACAAAGTTAACGTTGAGGTCGTATCAGAAGATGCCGGCGTATTACAAGAAACTTTGTTTGACGAAGGTGACACTGTTGAAGTAGGTCAAGCTATTGCTGTAGTAGGTGAAGGTCAACCAAGTAATTCAGGTTCATCTTCTTCTGATGACAGCAAACAAGAATCTAAATCTGATGATGCTAAATCAAGTGATGATAGCAAAGATACTCAATCACAAGATGATTCAAGCGATCAATCAGGTCAACGTGTTAACGCTACACCATCTGCACGTAGATATGCACGTGAACAAGGTATTGACCTTAGCGAATTAGCGGGCAAATCAGGAGATGTAGTTAGAAAAGAAGACGTTGATTCTAAACAAAATCAACCAAGTAGTTCTAGCAGCCAATCTTCTTCATCTAAAGAAGACAGCAAACCAGCTCAATCATCTAAACCTTCTAAACCAGTTGTACGTGAAAAAATGTCACGTCGTAAGAAAACAGCTGCTAAGAAACTTTTAGAAGTTTCTAACCAAACAGCAATGTTAACTACTTTCAACGAAGTAGACATGACAAACGTAATGAACTTACGTAAACGCAAGAAAGAACAATTTATCAAAGACCACGACGGTACTAAACTTGGTTTCATGTCATTCTTCACTAAAGCGGCAGTAGCTGCATTGAAGAAATATCCTGAAGTTAACGCTGAAATCGACGGCGAAGACATGATTACTAAACAATTCTATGATATCGGTATTGCCGTATCTACAGACGATGGTTTATTAGTACCATTCGTAAGAGATTGCGATAAGAAAAACTTTGCTGAAATCGAAAGTGCAATCGCAGACTTAGCTGTTAAAGCACGCGATAAGAAATTAGGCTTAGATGACATGGTGAACGGTTCATTCACTATCACTAACGGTGGTATCTTCGGTTCAATGATGTCTACACCAATCATCAATGGTAACCAAGCTGCTATCTTAGGTATGCACTCAATCATCAAACGTCCAATCGCGGTTGAAGATGATAAAATTGAAAACCGTCCAATGATGTACTTAGCATTAAGCTATGACCACCGCATCATCGACGGTAAAGAAGCAGTAGGATTCTTAAAAACAATTAAAGACTTAATTGAAAACCCTGAAGACTTATTACTTGAATCATAATTTGAATAAGACAAAGCCCTTGAAGGTGAGCAATCATCTTCAAGGGCTTTTTACGTGGATTCACAATGCAAATCGTTAAACATCAACTATAGAAATTAACACTCCGTATTACTGCTAGCGTTAGAGGCGTGTATGGAGAAACGCTTTGCTTTGTCGATTTGTAACTATTCTCAATGTTCTATTACGAATGAAATTCAATTATAGATAAGGCGAAAGCATCGCAAACAGCAATACTTTCGCTAAAGCAATAAGTTTTAATTGGAAGACTTTTCATCAAAAAAGATCCAAGCCAGAAATGTAATGTTTCCAACTTGGATCTAGTCATTGAAATATATAAAGCGATATTATCCGACAAAGATAAAGACGAGTAATTCAATAATTGCAAGCACAATAAAAATACCAAACACAATACCATAAATATTATTCTTGTTCTTGCTCTTATTATCTTTACGATTCTGCACAGATTGAGACATATTACTAAAGAATGTAATACCACAGTACACTGCAATCAACAACGTTATTCCAAACAATACCCAAAAGTTAAACATACTGACAGACCTCCTTCGTCTGAACTTAACGTTACTACTATTCTATAATATATTTTAATATAGAAATAGTTAATTCTCCAACAACTTATTTTACTACTTAAATCCATCACACATAATGTCTAAACATATAAATCATAATCAGAATACGTTATAATTAAAGTTAATAGAAATAAAAGGGGTGTGGTAATATGACAGGGTTACGAAGTGTAACACTTGGTGCTAAAAATTTGAAAAAGATTTCTACGCTCTTCCATGATCAATTGGGTATGAGTGTGAAGACAAAGGGGGAAGCATTGCGCTTTGGCGATGCTGATTTAAGTCCAGGAACACGCGTTCACTTTGTAGAGATACCACATTACAGCACGAAAGACCAACACATTTACAGTTTAGGTTTACGTGTTCCTACTGACGAAGCACTACAAGAGTATCAAACGATTCTTGGGGAACATGGTATTCAATACAGTGAAATCACGATGTTGAATACGCATAAGTGCTTTCATTTCATGAGCCCAGAAGGACATCGTGTCGTCATTTACTCTGACGAACACAATAGCGGTGAACCTTTAGGAACGCCATCCACTTACAGTTCAGTCAATCCGCTTCATCAAATTCAAGGCCTGGGTCCAGTAGTGCTACGCGTGAATGATTTATTGCTCACACGCTCAGTGCTTAGCCGAGTCTTTGATATTGAAGCATTTGCGGAATATACGTTGTCTGAAGATGAAGATAAAGATGTCCTCGTCTTCCAAATCGGTGACGGTGGCTTAGGCGGAGAACTGCACATGTATCAATCTGATGAAACTTTAGATCTACCTGATTATGGTATTGGTGAGCAAATTGAGTTCGCGACAGATGATCAAGGTCAATTCCAACTCGCTAAAGAGGAACTTGATGAGATTGGTATACCATATCAGACACTAGATCAAGAAAGTACAAAATCGTTACGAATTAATGAAGCGAGTGGTATTTCATTCATTTTAACTTTAGAATATAATTAAATAGTTAGTTTAGTGAAAGGAACGAAAGTTATGTTACATGAAGAATGGAAATCTAAGACGCCGATAAAGCGTGTAGAAGTTGTGCATACAGATGCTGATAAGTTTACAGTGTCAGACATGCTTACAGTCGGTCAACAATATGATGTAGTTAACGAGACAGAAGAGTACTATCAAATCATTGATAACTCTGGTTTAGTCGGTGGTTACTACAAGACATATTTTAAAGAAATCTAAAGATATTGAACTGTGGAAAGGGCTGGGGAGTGACTTACTCGTAGTTACCCAGTCTCTTTTCTGTATACAACTATAGGTAAAAGGAGTGCTTACATCTTGGCACAAGGACAATATATCAATAATGATGCGACAGTATTCGAAGATGCCCAATCGTTAATGGCTTTGAATAAAAACATTCTACTTAAAGGGCCTACGGGTTCAGGGAAGACGAAGTTAGCCGAAACACTCAGCGAAACTGTCGACATCCCAATGCATCAAGTCAATTGCTCCGTTGATTTGGATGCTGAAAGTTTACTCGGCTTCAAGACAATTCAAACTAACGACAAAGGTGAACAAGAGATCGTCTTTATCGATGGACCGGTCATTCAAGCGATGCGACAAGGTCATATTCTCTACATCGATGAAATTAATATGGCTAAGCCTGAAACATTACCCATACTCAATGGTGTACTAGACTATCGCCGTAAATTAACGAATCCATTCACAGGCGAAGTGATTCATGCTGCACCAGGCTTTAATGTGATTGCAGCGATTAATGAAGGTTACATAGGCACGCTACCGATGAACGAAGCATTAAAAAACCGCTTTGTTGTCATTCAAGTGGATTATATCGATGGTTCAATATTAAGCGATGTTATTCGCCAACAATCTCGTTTGGATGACATGGCACTCATTAAACAAATCGTGCAATTCAATAGCGATTTACGTACGATGACGAAGCAAGGCCAAATCTCAGAGGATGCTGCGAGTATCCGTGCCTTGATTGATTTGAGCGACCTTGCTACAGTGATGCCAATCAGACGTGCGATTCAACGCACAATTATCGACAAACTTGAAGATGAACGGGAACAGCAAGCCATTGAGAATGCAGTTGAACTAAACTTTTAGTGAGGGATAACTATGAATGAACGCTTTATCATGTTTAACGACGAACAACTTGATGCGAAACAAGTGATGATGTTGCAGGATTTAGCTCGGTTGTTACTGCGCAATCCACAAACACAAGTGAAGATTCAAAAGTTTCCTTACTATAATCCGATTGAGAATACACTGATTACGAGTACATTCTGGTCCCATCGTCCTAAAGACGTTGAAACGAATGGTTTGAAGACGGATGTCATGCTTGCTGCATATGGCTATCACTGGATGGATACGTCGATTGTCAACGAAGTGATAGAAGAACAAGCGTTTCAACATCCTAAGCTTTATCAACAGATTTTTAAAATGTTGGAAGATCAACGTATCTTGAATCAAATCGTGGAAGAACGCCCGACTACACGTGCAGCGATTGATTTACGTAATCAGACACGATTGAGTTACACTGAATCGCAAATCAAGGTCTATGAAACGAAGACGACGTATACTGATTTAGTGCTACTACATTTAGAACGCTCTGTGCTCAAGCAGAATTTCTTCGACGTGCCTGAGATACATCCTTCACTAGATGATATTTTTGTAGCAATGTACCAATATCTACCAGACTTCTTTAACTGTACATGCTCCGAAGATAGTATGTATATGGCGCAAAGAATCATGTTCCAAATTGATGATTTGTTAAAAGAAGATATGTTGAATGAATACTACTATCTTCCTAAGAAGGTCTACGCTGAATTGGAAGAATGGCAAGATGATCAGTTGAAGCGCGTGGATGCCAGTCAAACTGATCAACATTCAGAAGAATCAAGCGAAGATATTGTAAGTGCAGAGATTGAAGCGAAAGCACAAGACAGTCAATCAGAGGGCGGTTCTTATCTAGAGATGGAGTTACATGAGGGTGAGACGAGCGATAGCGTATCAAACAATGATACCGCTAGAGAAGGAGACGCGAGCGATGATATTACTGATGTAGCCTCTACCAAAGGCAAGGGAAGCCGTCAAACTGTTGATAATGAACTCGGTGGTATGGTGGGTCAGAATTCACTCTTTGCGTTAAAGGGCATTAATGAGAACGTCTCTGTTGATTGGAATGTCCCTGACATTTTACCCGAATATTACAGTGACTATTTAGAAGTTGAAAAAGATGTACAATACGAAATTAAGGATCTCACTCAAATTATTAAGAAAACGATTGAACGTGAACGTCAAGATGAGCGTCATAACTTAACGAAAGGACGGCTACAAAGGGATCTCATTAACTGGTTTATCGACGACCAATATAAATTATTCTATAAAAAGCAAGATCTCAGTCGTCAATTTGATGCCACGTTTACGCTATTAGTTGACGCGTCAGCCAGTATGCACGACAAAATGGATGAAACCATTAAGGGCGTAGTGCTCTTCCATGAAACGCTTAAAGCTTTAAAAGTAAAACATGAGATTCTCGCTTTCAATGAAGACGCTTTCGAAGCAGATGATCGAGAACACCCTAATATTATCGATGAAATTATCAATTATGATCGCTCACACTTTGATAGAGAAGGTGCGCGCATCATGGCATTGACACCACAAGATGATAACCGAGATGGTGTCGCAATACGTCTCGCAAGCGAACGTTTACTCCGTCGCTCTCATCAGCAACGTTTCCTTATCGTCTTCTCAGATGGTGAACCGTCTGCATACAACTATAGTCAGGATGGTATATTAGATACGTATGAAGCTGTTGAAACTGCACGTAAAATGGGTATAGAAGTCTTCAACGTCTTCCTTAGTCAAGATCCGATCACTGAAGACATTGAAGAAACCATTCATAACATTTACGGTACATTTTCAATCTTTGTTGAAGGTGTGCAGAATTTACCAAGCCATCTCGCACCATTACTAAAGAAACTATTATTGAAATCTTTTTAGTAATAGAGTCATTGTAAACTACAATTAACACAACTATTTTTAAATATTCTGAAACTTTTATAGACGCCCGTTCTTTATCATGTTAGAATATAAAATATTGTTAATGAATTGATTAAAGGAGTACTAACATGAGAAAGAATACATGGATTATTGGATTTACATTATTCGCAATGTTCTTTGGAGCAGGGAACTTAATATTCCCTCCAAATGTAGGACTTGAAAGTGGTCAATTCTTCTGGCCATCCATTATCGCCTTTGCTTTGACAGGCATTGGTTTACCATTAATGGCTGTGATTATCGGCGCAGTGGATAAACAAGGTTATATCGGCTCATTAAATAAGATTTCTCCTAAGTTTTCAGTTATCTTTTTAATGGTTGTTTATCTTACAATAGGGCCATTGTTCGCAATTCCGCGTACTGCGTCTACATCATTTGAAATGACAGTAACGCCAATCGCGCATACAAATAGTAGTTTAGCACTATTTATTTTCAGTTTAATCTATTTCTTAATCGTACTTTATTTGTGTATTAATCCTAATAAGATGGTAGATCGAGTGGGCTCATTACTCACGCCACTATTACTCATCACCATTCTAGCTATGATCATCAAAGGCTTTATTGATTTCGGTGGCAATGCACAAAGTACGGCCGTATCACCTTATACTTCAGCTTTAGGTGGCTTTTCTAAAGGTTTTACTGAAGGGTACTTAACGATGGATGCGATTGCAGCGATTGCCTTCTCAATGATTGTCGTTAACGCAGTGAAGGCCACAGGCGTATCACATGCCGATAATATTTTTAAACAAACAGCGATGGCAGGGGTCATTGCAGCAATTGGTTTAATCATTATCTATATTTGTGTCGGCTCAATCGGTAACCATATGCATATTTCAGATAGTCAAATGCATCAGTTGAAAGCAAATGACCAGAATATCGGTACATATCTACTCACAACGATTGCGACAGTCGGTTTTGGCTCGTTCGGTAAATACTTGCTCGGTATTATCGTTGCACTTGCGTGTCTGACTACAGGTTGCGGACTGGTCGTATCTGTATCGGAATACTTCCATAGAATTCTTCCGAAGATTTCTTATAAATCTTACGTGATCCTATTTACAGTGATCAGCTTTATCTTAGCTAATATGGGTCTCAACTCTGTGATTAAAATGTCTGTGCCGGTACTCAGCGTGGTTTATCCAATCGCTATTACAGTAGTGATCCTAATACTACTTGCGCGTTTCATACCGACGAAACCTATTGTGCAGCGCTTCACGATATTCATCGTGACGATTGTCTCAATTCTTGGCGTAATCGACAGTCAAGGTTGGGTTAAAATACCATTGATGTCAAATCTACCATTGAAAGATTATTCACTTGAGTGGTTCCCAATTGCAGTGATTGCAGTCATTATTGGCTACATTATTTCTACATTTGTAAAAAAACAAGAACCTATTCATTATGAAAAAGAATAGACGTTATGATAGCGATGCTAGGATGAATCAGAACAGTCATCCTAGCATCTTTTTCGTTTTATACAGAAGCTTAGTGGGGATAGAGAGGGAGGATGGGGTGCTCTCATAGATACGACTGGCTCAAAGTAAAAATGAAACAAACTATAGACAATCACGTCTAACCACATCTATATAACTACTAAAAGAGATGGAACCGCTATCGTTCCACCTCTTTTAGTTACTTTATTTAACTCATTTGCGTGGGGAGTTTTGTTTCATTGATAATAATTGTTGCTTTAAATCTTGCTCCAGTCCCACGAGTTCATGTTCTGCTTTTTGACGTTGAGCGCGTCCTTCTTGTTGTATTTGTAAGGTTTGTTGAATTGTTTCAATAATATCGTTTTGCGTCGTCTTCAATGTTTCTAAGTCTACCACACCACGTTCATTCTCACGTGCAGTATCAACAGCATTTTCTTTTAACATGGACGCATTTGTTTTTAATAGATCGTTCGTTGTATCTGTAACTGCTTTCTGCGCAGACACAGCGTGACGTTGGCGCATCAAAGTGAGTGCAATAGACATTTGATTCTTCCATAATGGAATGCTCGTTAAGATAGAGCTTTGAATTTTCTCTGCTAAAGCCTGGTTTACGTTTTGTATCATGCGAATTTGAGGTGCAGTTTGTAAGGCAATTTGGCGTGATAGTTGTAAGTCATAAATACGTTTACTCAAACGTTCTTGAAACTGCTCCATATCGGCGATGGCTTGTACATCCATCTGATTATCTGTCTGTTCTGCGTGCGCTCTTAATTCAGGCAACGTTTCACTTTCAATCTGTTGCTGTTTCTTCTGAGCAGCTGCAATATATAGCGTTAAATCATCGAAATAGTGTTTATTGTGCTCATAAAGTTCATCGAGTAAATCGATATCTTGTTTCAAGTTACCTTTGTGCTTATCTAATTCTATTGAAATGCGATCAATTTGAGCACCCACTGATTGCATACGAGAGAATACTTCATTGACTGATGCCTTAGCTCTTTTAAACAAACGTTTGAGCTTTGATTGATTCTCCACATTTAAATCATCAGGATTCACAGACTTTAACTTTTTCATCAACCCATTTAATGTTTCGCCTACAGGTCCCACATCAGCTGATTTAACCTCATTCAAGATACGATGTGAGAACTGAGACATTTGGTTCTGAGCTTCTGTACCATAATTCAGCAACGATTCATGTTCCATCGGAGTAATTTGCTCTGCTAAACGATCGATTTGTTGTTGCTCTTCAGTAGTAAAATTCTGTTGTTGTTTGTGCAAATGAGTTTCTGTCTGTGAGGTATCATTTAAATATTGATCTAAGGGGTGAGAATTCATGATATCTTTGTCTTTAGACATGTCATTCGCTCCATTTCTTCATACATTTTAGTTACGATAGCGCTTTTGCTCCATACGGTTAACTTCCATTTCGACATCTAAAGTTTGATAGTCATCTTCGTTCAAGCGTCTCAAATCTGCTGTCAATGTACGCTTGACTTCATCTAGCGTAATACGTGTTTGCTCAAGCTTTTGCTTCTCTGTCGTCGTCTTCTTAGGTGAACGTGTGAGACGTGTATAAGCTTCGATAAGATTCAACGCATTATCGATATGCGAATAGAAGAAACTCTCTACGATAAAGAACTTCGATGGTTGTTGCTTTACAGTATAATAAATCGCTCGCGCAATGCGATAAATCTCGTTGACCTGTTTAAAATCTTTAATCGAACGTACATTCATAAACGTTCTCAAGATACGTCTAATCTTATCTTGAGCGTCGTTAAGTTGATGACGAACGAATCGATAATCTCTACGGGATAAACCGATTTCTTGAAGATACTTGCGTGAAGAAAGACGTTGAGTAGGGAAGTAAACGATTCCGAACGTCACGATTGAGATTAACACATCGATAATGACATAGATGTCTAATGCAAATAAACTGACAATCCAAGCGATGACAGCAACTGGAAATGCAAAGGCAGCTCCAATAATACGAGAAATGTTATATCTCAAGTTTCATCTTCCTTTATATTGTTTTAAATTTCTTTAAGCTTTCGTCAACTTCTAATGTTTCAATATCGACATCTTCGACTTTAGAAGCAGGGGAAGCGCCTTGTGATACAGCTTCGACAAATTGATTTAGTGTTTCTGCGTCACCTTGCGCATATATTTCAACGTAGTCTTGTACGTTCTGTACTGTGCCGACTACTCCATACTTTTTAGCTAACTTTTGTGTATAGTAACGAAATCCAACACCTTGAACAGTGCCATACACTTTCATATGCTTACGTTCCATTCATATCACCTCATATACTTATTATACGAAATTTTAAGGCGCAAAACTAATATTTGCGTTGCACGCTGAGTATAACATCGGTCAAAAGTATGAGTCGTAAAACTTGATTTATAAACTCTGAAAATATTATAGTTACTTTGTTACATACGTAAAGTGCGCTATCGCTCATCTTCACTTTGATGAGATGAGTAGTGAAACTCTCTGAATATTTAGGTATCGTCTCGTGATGATGGTATTCAAATTACGTATAGCGACATAATCGAAAGGATGTAATAAGGGATGTGGACAGTTACAAAGATCAGAGCTGATTACGAAGGTTGGTGGCTTTTTAGTGACTGGACAGACTGTATTATTGAACGTTACAACTATGAAACTTACGCTGAGATGTTAAATGCTTATCGCAAAATGATTGCAAAGGCTAAAGCATACTATGATAACTACATTGTAGGAAAGTACAACATTCATGCCTTTTATAATAACTGTGAACTAGGGTTCTGTGAAGACTGTGATGAAGACCTACAAATATTTTATAGTTTCATTGTATTAAATAATAACGAAGTTTATTATAATCTACCAATTATTGAATAATTCCTTTTTTGATAATTGTATTGCATTTTAACATGCTTTAACGTATACTGGTAATCAAGCAATAAGTATTATTCCATATTGCAAAGAATATTGTATTTCAGTTTGACTGTGAAACCGTATTTTTTGTAATATGCGAATAACGCATATTGATTGAATTTTAGTCTTGGAGGTTTCACAGATATGAAACAAGGTACAGTTAAATGGTTTAACGCTGAAAAAGGTTTTGGTTTTATCGAAGTTGAAGGAGAAAACGACGTATTCGTACACTTCTCAGCTATTAACCAAGAAGGTTACAAATCATTAGAAGAAGGTCAATCAGTTGAATTTGAAGTAGTTGAAGGCGACCGCGGTCCTCAAGCTGCAAACGTTGTTAAACTATAATTATAGATTTTAATACCAATTGACACAAAAAAGAGCCTTAATTAAGGCTCTTTTTTGTGTCTTTATCTTTATTTCGTATCATTGATGATGAGTTGACGTAGAGATTGACGTTTAATCACTTCACGTGCTTTACCATCTTTCATAAAGAATACGGATGGTTTCTGCATTTGATTATAGTTTGAAGCCATAGAATAATGATACGCCCCTGTTGAAAGAATAGCTAAATAATCGCCGCGTTGTACAGAGGAAGGGAGTTTCGCTTCACGTACGATAATATCGCTAGATTCACAAAGTTTACCGGCAATCGTCACTGTTTCATCCGCTTCTTCTTCACGATTGACTAATAGCGCTTCGTAATCAGCATCATATAACGCTGTGCGGATATGATCACTCATACCCCCGTCTACAGAAACATACTTATTCACACCTGGGATTTCTTTAATTGTTCCGACTTCGTATAAAGTCACACCCGCTTCACCAACGATAGAGCGTCCTGGTTCAATACCAATTTCTGGTACAAGGTAATTCAATGATTCAGCTGTTTCTTTAATCGCACTCGTAATTTCTGCAATACCTTCTTCAATAGGGAAGCTTGTATCACCATCTACATACTTAATACCGAAGCCGCCACCTAAGTTGAGTAAATCAACCTCAATGTTATTGTCTTTTAACCATTGAAGCACGAGTTTCGCAGTCTCGATCATTGCTTCAGTACCTTCGATTTGAGAACCGATATGGAAGTGAACTCCTTTGAGATTCAATTTCTCTTTGTCATTAATCGCTTCGACCGCTTCTTTAGCCAAACCATGTTTGATTGAAAGTCCAAATTTACTATCTTCTTGTCCTGTTTGGATAAACTCGTGCGTATGCGCTTCAACTCCAGGATTCAAGCGTACGACCACATCTACCGGCTCGCTCGCGTATTTATTGATTAAATCGATTTCTTCGAGTGCATCAATCACGATGTAACCCACATGATTTTCCAAAGCATATTGAATTTCACGTTTCGTCTTATTATTCCCATGGAAGTGAATTCGTGATGGATCGAAACCTGCAGCGAGTGCTGTGTAAAGTTCTCCTTCAGACACAACATCTAATTGTAAATCTTCTTCATCAACCAATTTGACCATTTGTAGGCAAGTAAAAGCTTTTGAAGCATAAGAAATATTATAGTTCAGACCACTTTTACGAAAAGCCTCATGATAACGACGCATTTGATTACGAATTTCGTCTTCATCATAAACAAAAGCAGGGGTACCAAAGCTCTGAGCAAGCGTCTTCAAGCTCGTACCACCCATCGTTAATTCGCCATACTCATTATATTTAACAGCCATAACTTATCGTATCTCCTTTATCAATGAATGATGATTGAGCGCACTGAGTTGTTCAGAATTCGCGCCCACACCTTTAAATGTAAATTCATCTACACGTATATCACCATTATATAATATAACCTCATCTTCTGCATGGACTGTCTCATCTACTTCAACAAACATATGGCTCATCATCAAAGCACGAATAGAGAAACGACGGCCGTGAATTAACACATCATGCTCTGCACGAGACTTAAGGAAGCCATCACCATAACCAATATCAACGACTGCTAAACGCGTATGAGGTTCAGTTACTTCGAAAGCAAAGCTATAGCCACAATAATCGCCTTGATGTACATCTCGGATTTGAATCACATTCGCCTTGAGTGTCAGTGCTTGTGTGATTTCACTCTGATTCAGCGAACTATATGGTCTTGAACCATAGAGCGCGATGCCTATGCGCGCATGAGTATGGTGGGGGAGTAAGCCCTCTTCACGATAGTAGCTTGCACTATTTTGCGCATGAATCAGGTTAAAATGATAGCCCTCTGAAAGTAGTGTATCGACAATCTTCAACCAAGCTTCTCTTTCATTTTGATATTCTGGCACATCGAATTCGTCGGCATAACCAAAGTGCGTCCATAATCCTTCAACAATCACGCGTTGATCTTCATCTTCTTGCTCGATTGCACTTAATACTTCATGAATCTCATCAAGCGTTCTAAAGCCAGAGCGATGGAGTAAATTCTCAAATTCAATATGCACTTTAATACCTTGTAGTTGTTCTTTGTGACAGTAATAATAATCTAAAGAAGGTAAAGTCATCTGAATGTCGTACTGACGTACCGTGTCGAACTCATAACTTGGATTCATAAGAAAGATTGTTGCTTCTGGCGCTAGTTCACGTACACGAACCGCTTCCTTTAAAGAAGTCGTACTAAACGTATCTATACCAGCTTCTAGAAAGGATTCAACAGCGAATTCTAATCCATAGTGATATGCATTGTTCTTCACAACCGCCAGCACATTGTTATTACCTTTAACGCTTTGCGCATTATTTATAAACGTTTGTCGATCTATTGACCAAATCGCTGTCATTCTGCAAGCACCTCTTCATAATTCATTAAGATTTGTTCATAATAATCTGCGACACGAATCAGCATACTTTCATTAAAGTTCAAATGAGACGTATGCAAGCCTGTAACGTAACCTTTACTTTCATCTCGCGTACCTACAAAGACGAAATAACTTGGCGCAAGTTGGCTATAGAAACTGAAATCTTCACCAAAGAGATACGGCGTTGGTTTATCGATAATACCTAAACCTGCTTCAGTCAGTCCTTTATCTACAAACGCTCTAAGTTCAGGCGCATTATAAGTAGGGGGATAACCTTCCTCAAATTTCACTTCACAGTCAACATTGAAGAGGGCTTTCACACTTTCGGCAATGCGCTCCATTTGATTTTTAACAATCGTTAGATCTTGTGTGTCATATGTACGAATTGTACCTTCTAAATAACCATGACTAGGCACTGTATTAATCGCTTCTCCTGCTTCAAAGTGTCCCATGTGCACGATATTACGTTTCAAGCCGTTGAGATGAAATTGCTGAATTTGTCCTACTTGCGTCAACACATGCTGTAACGCTTCTCCACACGAACGACCTTGCTCTTTATCCGCTACGTGACTAGATAGACCATTTAAGAAAAAGCGATATTCTGTCGCACTAGCAGTGATTTCCTTATCACGTAAAGCGACATGGCCTTCATCGACGAAAGGCATGACATGAATACCAAAGATGGCTTCAATATCAAAGCTCTCAAATGCACCCGCTTTAATTAGACGATTCGCACCACCGCCTGTTTCTTCAGCAGGTTGGAAGATAAACACGACATTTTGTGGTAAACGTCCTTCATCACTAAGACGTTTACATCTTTGAACGAATAACATGAGCGCCGTTGTATGTCCATCATGACCACACGCGTGCATCACGTTGTCTTCTTGACTGCGATAGTCAACATCATTCTCTTCAAAGATAGGTAAGGCATCGATATCTGCGCGATAAGCAATCGTATGATTCCCGTTACCCTCTAAAAAAGCGATAGCACCCGTATCGAGAGGGCGCTCGTAATGAATACCTAAATCTTCAAGAAATTTCACGATATACTCAGTCGTTTCATATTCATGTAAGCTCAGTTCTGGATGTGCATGTAAATGGCGACGATGTTGCGTAACAAATTCTAATTCACTCATAACAATCCTGTCCTTTGTTTAAAATATGTATAAGGGATAACTGTGTCCTCACACTAAACAAGTTATAGTTAAAATCATTGCTACAACCGTCTAAAGCTAGAAGTCTTCTAAAGTTATCCCTTTAAGTTGGTGAGATATGCCTCGGCAGAAGTGGACGAATATCTTCTAAGTATGTGTAAGCGTTTCTTAAAAAATAATCATTTTACCTAACGATAAATTCACACAATCCTACCGAGCATCACTTAAATTATCTTTAATGCTATCATTATATAATACTTAATTATCTAAATTTCTTAATGCTGAAACAATTTCTCGTTTAGAATCATCAACGTCTGATGTTTGTTTGATGACTTTCGCTGGCGTACCGGCTACTACTGCACCCGCGGGCACATCTTGAGTAACAATTGCGCCTGCTGCAACGATTGCACCTTCGCCGACTGTGACACCTTCTAGGATGACCGCGTTCGCTCCGATAAGCACGTTGTCTTCAATGACAACAGGGGAAGCACTTGGAGGCTCAATGACACCTGCAAGGACAGCACCAGCACCTACGTGGACGTTCTTACCTGTCGTTGCACGACCACCTAATGCCGCGTTCATATCGATCATCGTACCTTCGCCAACGACAGCACCAATATTAATTGTAGCTCCCATCATTACTACAGCGCCATCTTCGATAATGGCTTGTTCACGGATAAATGCGCCGGGCTCAATACGTGCGTTTGTATTCGTTAAGTCTTTGAGCGGAATAGCTGAGTTGCGTCGATCCATTTCAATTTCTAATTCTTCAATAGCAGATGCATTTGCTTCGTAAAATTGTTTCCAATCTGCTGCTTCACAGAAGATGACTTTTGAATCATCTGAACCGAATACTTTAAATTGTTCTGGGAAAGTGACATCATTAAAGTTCCCGTTTGCATAAACCTTTAAAGGCGTTGATTTCTTTGCATCACTAATATATTGAATAATTTCTTCTGCTGATAAATGTTGTACCATCCATCTCTCTCCTTTGTTTATAAATTATCAAATGTATAGAAACCATTCTCTTTAGTTACTAACTTCGTCGCTGCATTTAATGCGCCATTCGCAAAAATATCTTTAGACTGAGCGCGATGCGTGAGTTCAATCGTTTCATCTTGACCTGCAAATAAGACATCGTGTTGACCGACGATTGTGCCTCCGCGAATGGCGTGAATTCCCACTTCATTCGGTTGGCGTTTCTCATCATTGTCATGTCGATCGTACACAGGCTCTAAATTCTGTCTCAACTCATCAATCACATCATATAGCTTAACGAGTGTGCCACTTGGCGCATCAACTTTCTTATTGTGATGTGCCTCAGTGAGTTCGATATCGAAGTCTTGAAGTAAAGGTACTGCTGTTTCTAGTAATTTAGTCAACACATGTATACCGTAACTCATGTTGGCACTAAAGAAGACAGGCATCTGTTTACCGAGCGTTTGGAGTTTATCGATAATCTCATCCTTTTTACCAGTAGTGGCAACGACTAAGGGAAGATTGAAATCTTCATCTAGTAAAGGTAATAATAATTCAGGATTTGAAAAATCGATGGCTACATCTGCTTCTTTAGCCTCACTAATATGTTGGAAAGTCGGGTAGGGATACGACTTCGACGCATCCCTTACGATCGTACCGACAATCTCATGACCATTCTCTTCTGCTAAGCGTGCCACACGTTCGTTCATCGCACCGTAGCCAATTAAGAGAATCTTCATTATAAATCACCTGCTTTATAACTTTGATACGCATCTTCTAATCCTTTGCGCTCAGCTTCAGGAAGTGGCACGAGCGGTAAACGCAACTCATATTTACCGAATCCTTCAACAGCTGTTAAAGCTTTAATTGGAATAGGATTCACATCTATGCTCGTCGCATCTAACAAGCGACCAATTGGTTGAAATGCTTCTTCAATATTTTCCTCATTTTGTTTAGCGTCGTATAAATTTTGGAAATCTCGTGGAATCACATTCGCAATAACTGAAATCACGCCATGTCCACCACGATTGTAGAATTCAACTACGTTATCATCATTACCACTGAGTAAAGCGAAATGGTCTGTATCGACACGTTGTTTCACTTCTTCAAAGTAATCGAAATCATTTGTCGCATCTTTCAATGCAACGATGTATTCATTTTTACTCAACGTTTCAACCGTTTCTGGCTCAATCGTCATATTCGTACGTGAAGGCACGTTATAAAGTACCACTGGAATTTGAGCTTCATTCGCAATCGTCGTGAAGTGCTCAACTAAGCCACGTTGATTCGTTTTATTGTAGTAAGGTGTAATCAACATTACGCCATCTGCACCTAACTCTTTCGCACGTTTCGATGCTGCTACTGATTTCGCCGTATTGTTGGTACCTGTACCTGCAATAACCGGAACCTCGCCGTTCACGAGTCCTACAACTGTTTCTAATACTTGCTCTTTCTCTTCATCCGTTAGGGTAGGGCTTTCTGCAGTAGTTCCGTTAACGACAATCGCTTTCGCGTTATTCTCTAGTAAGTATGTCACGTGCTCACGTAATGCACCATAATCTACTTCGTTATTGGTAAAAGGGGTTGTTAAAGCAACACCCACGCCTTCAAAGATATGTGTCATGATATAGAACTCCTTTCAAGTTGTTAATATTGTTACAATTCGGTTATTTCTTGAGTTGCATGACTTGTTCTAAGATCTGAACTGCATTGAGCGCAGCGCCTTTCAATAAATTGTCAGACGTGCACCATACATGGAACGTATTGTCTAAAGTATCATCGCGACGAATTCGTCCAACGAAGATCTCATCTTTACCTGTAGAATGAATCGCTAGAGGATATTCATTCTGTTCCGGATTATCGATGAGTACGACACGGTCATCTTCCTCAAATAGTTGTTGAATGCTTTCGACTGATGCTGTGTCCTTTAACGTCACACTCATGTGTACACTGTGGCTATCTTGCACTGGAACACGCACACATGTCGCTGTCACTTTTAAAGTCTCATCATTCAAGATTTTACGTGTTTCATCGATCATCTTCTGTTCTTCTTTCGTATAGCCATCCTCCAAGAACACATCGATATGTGGTAAGACGTTGTTATAGATTGGGTGAGGGTAGGCTTCTGGAGCTTTACCATTCGCACCTTCAGTTAAATCTCTTTTACCTTTAACGCCTGAACCTGAAACAGCTTGATAAGTCGTATAAGCTACACGTTCAAGTCCGAAACGTTCTTGCAAGAGTCTTAAAGGCACGACAGATTGAATCGTTGAACAGTTCGGGTTAGCGATGATTCCTCTCGTAAAATGCGGTTGATTCACTTCAGGAACGACTAAGTCCACATCTTCTGTCATACGCCATTGACTTGAATTGTCGATAACGATCGCGCCCGCTTCTTCGAAAAGGGGAGCGAAATGCTCACTCGTGCCTCCGCCAGCACTCATAAGGACATAATCAAAATGTTCTTGCGCTCGCGCTTCAGTGAGCTCTTGAACGGTATACGTTTGTCCTTGGAAATTGATTTCCTGACCTGCTGAGCGAGCAGAGGAGAACAATACGAGTTCATCAAATGGAATAGCTTTGCGATCTAACGTTTCTAACATCTTTGTTCCCACTAGTCCTGTGGCACCAACTACTGCTAATCTTGTCATCTATATACACTCCTCTGGATTGATTTAAATATCAAATGCTTCGTAGAGGACGGCAACGGCTTTATCACCATTCTCCTCATCAATCACACTTGAAATACTAATTTCTGACGTTGTTGTTTGGTAAAATGGAATGTCGTTCTCGATTAAGGTAATAAACGCGCGAGATGCCACACCCGACATGTCACGCATGCCTGAACCGATGAGCGAAATCTTAACGTAAGAATCATTAATCTTGTAATCTAACGCTTTAAATTCATTCGATAAACGTTCGAGAATTCCATTAATTTGTCCTAAGTCAGTATCTTTAATAGTGAATGACATTTGAAGTCCTTCGATATTAATAATTTGTGAAATCATATCGACGTTGACTGACCCTGCTTCTAGTTGATCAAAGAGGGCGGTCAACAGACGATTATCGGGTAGGGGATGACTAATCGTTACATGCATCATGTTGCGATCTAATGCAACCCCTGTTACTGCTTTCTTCTCTAACAACTCTGTTCTAGACATAATCCAAGTTCCTTTCACATTTGATAGGGTTCTGCCAAGATAAATTGGAATATTGTAATTTTTGGCAATTTCAACACTTCTCGTTTCTAACACACCCGCGCCTAATGCACTCATCTCCATCATTTCTTCAAAGGAGACATATTCAAGTCGTTTCGCATCTTTATAGATACGCGGGTCCGTCGCATAAACACCATCTACATCGGTGTATATTTCACAAGGAATCTGGTTACTTGCAGCTAAAGCTACAGCGGTCGTATCTGAACCCCCGCGACCTAGCGTAGTAATTTCATCATGTTCGTTAATTCCTTGGAAGCCAGCAACGACGAGTACATCATTCGCTTCAAATGCATGTTCAAACGTCTGTGGATTGATCTCAGCAATTTTACTTTTAAGATGATGTCCAACAGTCTTAATGCCTGCTTGATAGCCCGTCATCGCTTTAGCATTTACGCCGATATCATTCAGTATCATTGAAAGGTATGATACTGTTTGTTGTTCACCCGTTGTGAGTAGTAGGGCCAGTTCTTGCTCCTTAGGCTTTGTAGTAAGCGATGAGACATTGTTCCTTAACTCATCCGTTGTCTTGCCCATTGCGCTGACTACCACGATGAGTTGTTCTCCTGCCTCTACTCGACTTTTCAGCATGTCAGCAATATTTCTAATTTTGTGAAAATCACTGACAGAAGAACCGCCAAATTTTAAAACACTTCGTTTCAATTTCAATATCCTCCTCAATTAGGGGAGAATCACAGTAATAAAAAAAGAACAAGTTCGGAATGCGAGCTTGTCCTCAATCTATCTACAAGTGATGCACTCCATTATCTAACAATAATGACAGACTCTTTGTTATTAACAAGAAAGTCCAATGATCTCCCTCTGCTAAGAGAAACCACTTCGGCATCGCACCCTTTCAATGTTAGCTACTAGCAGGTAGGGAATAGTTTTCCTTTTCAGATAATTATTAGCAAAAAAGAAATCAAGGCCGTCTAACATTTACTGATGATTGATGCTCCTCATCTTTGAATTATTAGCTTTTCAATATGTTTTTTATTATACATAGATGCGCATAGCCTGTAAACCTCAAATATCATTTTTAATCAAAAAAATCTGAAAAATAATGTACGATAAATATGCATTTGCTACATAACTGTAAAAATAAAAGATGTGTGAGTAAGAAAATTAGGGAAATAAAAAGGAATTATGATTGAAAGGAGTGGAATGTTGGTCAGTTATAGATGAAAGGATGTAAGTTGAGTGATGATTAATTAAATCGTTAACGATGAAACGTTGGATAATCCTAGCATAGTTTTAAAATCAATAGAAGAGTTGGAATAGGTAATATGAGTATAAAGAAATTGATATGAACCATCATATAAAAGTAACATTTATAAACACTAGAAGTTCGATGATAGATAATGAAAATTATATTAGAAAATAAATAATAAGTTAATTTTCAATGTTGACTCGAGACGCTTGATGGAACCAGACTACAACGAACATCCATTCTTTGAACACTTTATGAGAAAGGAATGAGTTGAGTGGGGTCCTACGCAATAGAGATCTGGATTCATAAGAGGTTCAACTCTTATGAATCCTAGCTCTCTTTACGAGGGAAGTACTACGAAATCAAAGATTTCTGTACTTCTCCCAACCAAGCGAGAGTCATAACATTGAAAAAAGTAGATAATATTAATTTTTTAAGGATAATTAGCTTTGAGGCTTAATGACACCAATTTCTTCAAGATATTCACTATATGGAATTTCTTTAGAAACTGCGCCCGGTTGATTAATATCAATGACACGGTTCGCAATTGTATTGATAAATTCAAAGTCATGTGAAGTAAAGATAATAGAGCCTTTAAAGTTCTTCAAGCCTTCGTTCACAGAGGTAATACTTTCAAGGTCTAAGTGGTTCGTTGGCTCATCCATGAGAAGTACGTTCGCTTCAGATAACATCATCTTACTCAACATACAACGTACTTTCTCACCACCGGATAAGACGCTAGCTTTCTTCTTAACTTCTTCACCGCTGAAGAGCATACGACCTAAGAAACCACGTAAGAACGTTTCAGTTTGTTCGTCTTCAGGTGCATATTGACGCAACCAATCAACAAGGTTCATGTCTACACCTTCGAAATAAGCAGAATTATCTTTAGGGAAGTTACTACGTGAAGTTGTCACACCCCATTTAACTGAACCTTCGTCAGGTTCCATTTCTCCTGCAAGAATCTTAAGTAATGCTGTCTTAGCAATTTCGCTATCGCCAATAAGCACAGCTTTATCATTTGGATTCATAGTGAAGGAGATGTCATCAAGCACTTTTTCACCATCAATCGTTTTAGAAACGTTATTGACGAATAATAAGTCATTACCGATTTCACGTTCAGGTGTAAATCTAACGAATGGGTAACGTCTTGAGGATGGTTGAATATCTTCAAGTTCAATTTTTTCCAATTGTTTCTTACGACTTGTCGCTTGTTTAGATTTAGATGCATTTGCTGAGAAACGCGCGATAAAGTCTTGTAATTCTTTAATCTTTTCTTCTTTTTTCTTGTTTTGCTCTTGCGCCATCTTCATCGCAAGTTGGCTGGATTGATACCAGAAATCATAGTTACCGACGTAAAGTTTAATTTTACCGTAATCTAAATCCGCAATATGCGTACATACGTTATTGAGGAAGTGTCTATCGTGTGACACGACTATAACCGTATTCTCGAAATTGATTAAGAAATCTTCGAGCCAGTTAATCGCAGGAATATCGAGACCATTGGTAGGCTCGTCGAGAAGTAAGACGTCTGGATCGCCAAATAAACTTTGAGCTAAGAGTACTTTCACTTTCTGATTGTTCTCTAGTTCAGACATTGTCTTGTCATGCAATTCAGCAGGAATTCCGAGACCTGACAGGAGGGAACCTGCATCCGCTTCAGCATTCCAACCGTTCATTTCCGCAAATTCGCCTTCAAGTTCTGCCGCGCGAATACCGTCTTCGTCACTAAAGTCAGGCTTCATATAAATTTCGTCTTTCTCTTTCATCACATTAAATAGTCTTTCATGACCTTGGATGACTACATCAAGTACGCGTTGATCTTCATACGCAAAGTGATCTTGTTTCAATATTGCTAAACGCTCGTCTTTACCCATAGAAACGTGGCCTGTTTGAGCGTCAATTTCTCCAGATAATATTTTTAAAAATGTTGATTTACCAGCACCGTTTGCACCGATTAAACCATAGCAGTTCCCATCAGTAAATTTGATATTTACATCTTCAAATAACTTACGGTCCCCAAAACGCAAACTTACATCTGAAACTTGTAACATGTCATAACTCCTTTACGTTATTATACCGGACAAATTATAACATATAATAAGAACGCATTCGATAGTCATGATGAGAATCATGATAGGGTTTAATGCTAGGAGTATCAATGCGTGTTATAATGGTTAAGATTATATGTGCAAAGGAGATAATTATGGCACACAATGAACAAGATATTGCAGGAACAATCGATTTCCTAGAAGTAGTAGATACGTCAGGTTCTACCTATATATTACGCGGTCCCAATAATGAAATAGTAAAGTTGAATCCTTCTGAAATTAGTGAAGAAGATGACTTAGAAGTAGGAGAAGAATATAGTTTCTTCATATATCCGAACCGCTCTGGCGATTTATTCGCTACGCAAAACATGCCTGACATTACTAAAGACAAATACGATTTCGTTAAGGTGTTAAAAGCCGACCGTGATGGCGCACATGTGGACGTGGGCTTACCTCGTGAAGTATTGATTCCTTGGGAAGACCTACCTAAACTTAAATCGTTATGGCCAGCACAAGGTGATTACGTCCTTGTCACTTTACGTATCGATAGCCAACGTCAAATGTTCGCGCGTCTCGCTTCAGAAACGATTGTCGAACATATGTATACACCAATTCATGATGATCGTTATCATAATCAAGAAATCCAGGCGCGTCCATACCGTTTACTTCGCGTTGGAACATTTTTACTCTCAACTGAAGGACATAAAATCTTTGTGCATCAATCTGAGCGTAAGGAAGAGCCACGTTTAGGCGAGTTAATGAATGTCCGCATCATTGGTTACAATGAGAAAGGGGAGCTCAATGGTTCGTTCTTACCACTTGCCCATGAACGCTTAGATGATGATGGCCAAGTTATCTTTGATTTACTTATCGAATATGACGGTAAATTACCTTTCTGGGACAAGTCTAGCCCTGAAGCTATTAAAGAAGTCTTTAACATGAGTAAAGGTGCTTTCAAACGTGCGATAGGCCACTTGTATAAAAGAAAAATTATTAATATCGAAACAGGACAGATTAGTTTAACGAAAAAAGGTTGGAATATCGCGAAAGATAATGAAAGTTAATAAAGTTTTAAATCCAGCTTTAGAAAAATAAAATGAGTTAAAGTTTAAAATAGAATAGCTTTTAAAAATCAGCTTGAGTTCGAAAAAGCATAGCGCTCACATTCGAATTCAAGCTTTTTTATGTGGAGGAAGTACTCCGACACATCTGAGACGAACATCTATTCATGATACCGCTAAGATGTCGTGATTGAGTTAAGTGCAGCGCTTCAGCAAGGAAAAATTGCCAACTTGAAAACGACACATAGTTCGCGAAAATCTCAATAATTTCTACTAGACAACATTCCTCTAGACCATTCCTTCCTTCAATTAACTTTATTAACCCATACTTTTACAGCTTTTTAAAAGAATTTAACTTAATCTTTACACTGCAACTATTTTAACTTAATAAACAACCTCTAATATAAACAGTGAAATAACTTAAACATTACATATCACTGAGGAGGATGTTGGAATGAAGAAATGGCAATTCGTTGGTACATCGATTATCGGCGCATCGTTACTACTTGGCGCTTGTGGGGGAGGAAATGCCAACTCGGGCAACGATAGTTCAAACAAAGTGAAGGGCGATGGCTCATCTACAGTCGGCCCAATCATTGAGAAGTTAAATGAGAAATTCTCGAAAGACCATTCAGATGTCACAGTATCTTCAGGTACAGCAGGCACAGGTGGCGGTTTCGAAAAATTCATCGCTGGTAACACAGATTTTTCTAATGCTTCTAGACCAATCAAAGATGAAGAAAAGAAAAAACTACAAGATAAAAATATCAAATATCATGAATACAAAGTTGCACAAGACGGCGTAACAATTACCGTCAATAAAGATAACGATTTCGTTGATACGCTAACGAAAGATCAACTTAAAGATATTTATTCTGGTAAAGACAAGACTTGGAAAGATGTGAACTCTAAATGGCCAGATAAGAAAATTAAAGCGTTCTCTCCTGACCAATCTCACGGTACTTACGACTTCTTTACTGAAGAAGTGATGAACGACGGCGATATTAAAGCAGATAAAAATGCTGATACTAACGTCATCGTTAAGTCTGTTCAAGATAACAAAGAAGGTATCGGTTACTTCGGCTATAACTTCTACGAACAAAATAAAGACAAATTAAAAGAAGTTAAGATCAAAGATAATGACGGCAAAGTAACGAAACCGACTAAGAAAACAATTCAAAATGATTCTTACGCCTTGAGTCGACCACTCTTTATCTATACCAATGATAAGAAACTCGAAAGCAATAAAGGCTTCCAGAAATTTATGAAATTCGTCATGGATGATAAAGGTAAATCTGCCGAAAAAGCTGGTTTCGTCGCACTACCAGACAAAGATTACAAACAACAAAAGAACGAAATTAAAGATTTTATCAACAAACACGATAAAAAAGACGACGATAAAGACAGTAAGGATAAAGAGGATAAATAAAAACATTGCTAAGTAGAAGATAAAGATTGGGGAGACTGAGTAGAAAGCGAAGCATGATAAATCACCTTTCTACGCTTCCCAATCTTTTTACATAATTAGGAGTTACAGAAGAAAGAAGGGATGCTATTGACTACACCACAAATTAACGTCAGCAAGATGATTGAAGATAAACAATCGAAATCGAAAGTAACGAGCGATAAAGTCGTTCCAAAAGTGCTTGCACTCATCGCGCTGATTTCAATTCTAACTACACTAGGCATATTAGTGACATTGCTCACTGAAACCATCACATTCTTTACACGCATACCACTGACTGAATTTCTATTCACAGCGGAGTGGTCGCCATTCACTTCGTCACCGAAATACGGAATTTGGGCACTCATCATCGGCACACTGAAGATCACAGTCATTGCCACAATCGTAGCAGTGCCAATCGGCTTAGGTTCTGCAATTTATCTCAGTGAATATGCCTCAAAGACAGCACGTAAGATCATTAAACCTACCTTGGAATTATTGTCAGGAATTCCGACGATTGTCTTTGGTTTCTTCGCCCTAACTTTCGTCACACCATTACTCAGATCTATCTTTCCTGATATCAATAGCTTCAATTCCATCAGTCCCGGAATTGTTGTAGGTATCATGATTATTCCGCTCATCTCGAGTATGAGTGAAGACGTCATGTCTTCTGTACCAAACAAAGTACGAGAGGGCGCTTTAGGAATGGGTGCAACCAAGTTTGAAGTTGCACGCAAAGTCATCGTTCCCGCTGCGACATCAGGCATCATGGCATCGATCGTGTTAGCTATCTCAAGAGCATTAGGCGAGACGATGATCGTGTCGTTAGCAGCCGGCAGTACACCGAGTTCATCATTCGATTTAACAAATTCCATTCAAACGATGACCGGTTACATCGTCCAAGTGGCGACAGGTGATGCAACCTTCGGCTCTACAGCTTATTACAGTATTTATGCGGTAGGATTCACACTCTTCATCTTCACGATTATCATGAACTTGATTTCTCAGTGGATTACACACCGCTTCAGAGAGGAGTATTAATATGACGGTATCTGCACCAACTCGACAACTTAAGCAAGATGACGCGAAGTTAAATCAACGCATACGTCAACGTCTCAAACTCAATCGCATACTGAAATATGTACTCTTAGGCTGCACTTTAGTCGGCTTGCTTGTCTTAGCTGTGCTGATTATCGACACTTTAGTAAAAGGAACGAGTCATCTCAACTTACATTTCTTAACGTCGTTTTCTTCTTCTACACCAAGTATGGCAGGGATTAAAGGCGCTCTAGTTGGTACGCTGTGGTTAATGGTGACAATCATTCCCATTTCAATCATTCTCGGTGTAGGCACAGCGATATATTTAGAGGAATACGCACGAGATAACACGTTCACACGTATTATTAAAATTAGTATTTCAAACTTAGCAGGTGTTCCTTCTGTCGTTTTCGGTTTACTTGGTCTGACGATATTCGTTAGAGGTATGGGCATCGAAGCACTTGGCTTAGGCAACTCAATTATTGCTGCAGCACTGACGATGTCGCTACTCATCTTACCTATTATTATCGTTGCAAGCCAAGAGGCGATACGTGCTGTCCCGCAATCAATGCGCGATGCTTCATATGGTTTAGGTGCAACCCAATGGCAAACGATTCGTCGTGTCGTTCTACCTGCTGCACTACCAGGTATCTTAACTGGCTTTATATTAGCTTTATCACGTGCATTAGGGGAGACGGCACCTCTCATTCTCATTGGTATTCCAACTGTCTTATTGTCGCTACCATCTAGTATATTCGATCAGTTCCAAGCTTTACCAATGCAGATTTATAACTGGGCGAAACTACCGCAAGCTGAATTCCAGAATGTCGCTTCAGCCGGAATTATCGTCTTGCTCATCATCTTACTGTTAATGAATGCGATAGCCATCTTTTTACGTAATAAGTTTAGTAAAAAATTTTAGGGGAGTGTAATTATGTCTCAACTTTTACAAGAAAGAAAAAATACCAAGGTCGCACAACGACTTTCAGACTTCAATCAAACAGAAGCGCAACCATCATCAAAAAATATCGTTTATTCCACACAGAATTTAGATTTATGGTACGGTGACTATCACGCTTTGAAGAATATTAGCTTAGATATTGAGGAGAACACGATTACAGCGATTATCGGTCCTTCAGGTTGTGGTAAATCAACATATATCAAAGCGTTGAACCGTATGGTCGAACTCGTACCATCTGTTAAGACAGCGGGTAAGATTTACTATCGTGAACAAAATATCTTTGATCGTCAATTACCTGTTGAGAAACTCAGAACGAAAGTAGGAATGGTCTTCCAACATCCAAACCCATTCCCTAAATCGATTTACGACAATGTAACTTACGGACCTAAAATGCACGGTATCAAGGATAAAAAGACGCTCGATGCCATCGTCGAAAAGTCGTTGAAAGATGCCGCAGTGTGGGATGAAGTGAAAGACAAACTTAATCGTAATGCGTACAGCCTATCTGGTGGTCAGCAGCAACGTGTGTGTATTGCACGAACGCTCGCCATTCAACCTGATGTGATACTCATGGATGAGCCTACATCTGCACTAGATCCCATTTCAACTCTAAAGATTGAAGAGCTCGTTCAAACGTTGAAAGAAGACTATACAATTATCATGGTGACACATAACATGCAACAAGCAGCGCGTGTATCTGATCGTACCGCTTTCTTCCTCAACGGTTACGTCAATGAGTATAACGATACAGATAAATTGTTCTCGCATCCTGTCGATAAGGAGACAGAAGATTACATTTCAGGAAGATTTGGTTAATATGATGACAATTCGTTCACAATATGAGGCGGATATTGATGCTTTGCACCACAAACTGAGACGAATGGGTCTACGTGTTTATAGCAGTATCACAAGAGCCATTCAATCGCTGGATGACAATGATAAAACACGTGCACGCCAAGTGATTGCAAAAGATCAATTGATTAATCAGCTAGAGACAGATATTAATGAAAGTGTCGTTCTGCTTATTCTAAAACAACAACCTGTAGCATCAGACTTAAGATTAGTGCTCGCTGCGTTAAAGATTGCGAACGAACTTGAGCGTATAGGTGACAACGCTGCGAACATTGCACATATTCGTTTACGAACGCGTATCGATGATGAATATGTGTTGAAGCGCTTAGAAGCAATGGGGCAGTTAAGCCTATTAATGTTAGAGGATCTTGATACGGCTAACAAGGGTAAAGAACTGTCTTTAGTAGAAGAAATTATTCAACGCGACCAAGATATTGATGACCTTTACACACACATTATTAATATTACGTATTTAATCGATAACGATCCTTACGTGGCAGGGCAAGCCCATCTCGCTGCACGCTCTTTAGAACGCATCGGGGATCACATAGGCAACATTGCTGAAAATATTCTTTATTATTACACGGGAGAACTTAATAAATAAAGGCTCCTTGTCAATAACGGTTGGTGAGGGTCAAACGCACTAAGCAACTTTATTATGTTGTTTGGTGCGTTTTTTATATTCACTTACG
>NZ_PPRN01000036.1 GCF_002902685.1 Staphylococcus pettenkoferi
ACATCATCTTCTGCGAATTGAAAATAATATATAGTTTTAAAGATAGTGCTTTAAGAGCTTACATAATGACTAGGTCTAATTTAAAGAATATAGAAATTCAGTAAAACATTTAACCATTTCTATATTTATTCGACAACTTAAACCACCTTAATTGTATTTAATTCACTATATGACTTTAATCCAAAATAGAAAAAATACTTTCCTTAGAACAAATGCAGAAATAAACTTTCATCATATATGTTCTTAAACTGATACACTCTATTCCTCGAAACAATCCAATTAAAAGAAAAATAATAATATAAAAGAATAATGGTGTGTGGTGAAATGTGATTCGCATAATTAGAGCAAAAAATAACTTTATGAAAGAATACTTGCAATACAAGTCAGGGGATGTGGTGACTCCTGCAGGAATAGCATGAGTCTTGAGACTACAGGCTCAAGCCATGCCTGCGGAAAGCTTTCACACCCCAATACGAAGTATTGCCACTTAGAAAGAAACTCTAAATTAAAAGTCAAAATTAAAAGAAGTAAGATGTGTGGTGTGGTTTGATTATTAATTATTAACTAACAGTATTAAATATAGATACAATTGCAACACGAGTAAAAGGTGGGAGAAGATGAGACTCTTGAGGGATTAAGGTCACAGCGAAAATCCAGTAATAACGCGCACCAAGCGTTATTACTTAGTTGAGCGTGGCCCCCTAAAAAAATTCACTTATCTTCCATGGAGGCTTTGTATTGTATTAGTAGAAACCCTATCATTCCAGAAACACTAATATTAAAACCATAAATAAAAAGATAGAGATTGTGTGTTGGGTGTGGTCATATAGTACTTAGGATTATAGGAAAGTATTAGAAAGACTAGATACAATTGCAACACAAGTAAAAGGGGTAGAGGAGACGACACTCTTGAGGGAAAAAGCTCACAGTGAAAATCCATTCAAAACGCGCACTAAGCGTTTTGAATTAGTTGAACGTGAGCCCCTAAGAAAGGGAGTCTAACCTCTACCCAATACGAAGTATTGCAAATTAGTACTAGACACTATATTCCAATGAACACAAATTAGTACAAATACCATATTCCAACGAACACCAAACCTGAGCAACCTAATCCGAAAACCACCCACAACATGATAAAATTTGACTACACACATACACACAGAAAGGAGAGCCACAGATGAAACCACTCATCATCATCACACATCCAAACCTCAACACATCTACAGTCAACCAATACTGGCGCGACAAACTCAACCAACACACAGACCAACTCGACATACACGAACTCTACACCACATACCCCGACGCCAACATCGACATCGATTACGAACAAAAACTACTCATGGAACACGACTACATCATCTTCCAATTCCCATTCTACTGGTACAGCTACCCACCACTACTCAAACAATACTTCGATCAAGTATTCACCTACGGATGGGCATACGGCTCCGAAGGCAACGCACTCAAAGGCAAGACGTTCGCTGCAGCCGTTTCAGTCGGCGCACAAGCCGCACAGTATGCCGAAGATGGTCCGCTTGGTTACACGTTCGAAACTCTCATCAGTCCATTCATTAGCACCGCACGATTTGTCGGCGCACAATTTGGTGGCTATCACACTTTATACGGCGCATTAAACCCTAGCCAAGAAACACTCGAAGAGAATGCGCAACAATACCTTCATTTTATCCAAAGTTTGAAATCACAGTAGAGGTATAATAACTATCTTATCGCAAGCAAAGTTAAACACAACACTTTAAGTTGAATGAATAGTTGAATTATAATTGTGATAACTTGTAATTCACGAAAGGTAGGTTCAAACGTTTATGAGTAATAAAGATATGCAACAAACAATTATTGATGCATTTAACTACAGACATGCAACGAAACGCTTTGACGCATCTAAGAAAATCGACGATAGCGATTTCGACACGATCCTTGAAGCAGGTCGTCTATCTCCAAGCTCTCTTGGATTAGAGCCTTGGCGTTTCTTAGTCGTTCAAAGTGAAGATTTACGTAATAAATTACATGAACTCAGCGGAGGCGCACGTGGCCAACTTGAAACAGCAAGTCATTTCGTGCTCATCCTTGCGCGTAAGAATGTAACGAAATCTTCACCACATGTACATCACATCTTACGTGATTTGAAACAATACGATGATGATAGTATTAAAGCCTTTGGTGATAAGGTTGAAGGTTTCCAAACGAATTTCCACATCAACGACAACGAACGTACACTTCTTGACTGGTCAAGTAAGCAAACATACATTGCGTTAGGTAACATGATGACTTCTGCAGCATTGCTAGGCATCGACTCTTGTCCAATGGAAGGTTTCGACATTGATGCAGTTGAACAATTATTAGATGACGAAGGTATTGCAGATATGAAAGAATTTGCACCTTCCGTTATGGTCGCATTTGGTTATCGTGAAAAAGAACCAAAAGAAAAAATTCGCCAACCACAAGAAGACGTCGTAGAGTGGTTGTAAGTTAGAATTAAAAAGTTCTTAAATTACATTAAGAAGGCAATTTCTATCGAATGTTTCGTAGAAATTGCCTTTTTGCTATCTCGTATATAATTGAGTTAAAAGTAAGTAACAGTGCCCGACTGCGCTAGCCCATTTGATATCCTCGAAAAGGCTCACTTCCGTTTTTGATATATGTAAATAATATAAAGGATGATGGTAGATAGTCCGATTGATGATAATATTACTGTGACAAGCGATATAAGTAGTTCTAGAAATGTATTTGTAGGTAAGATACTCATGATTAAAGACATTGGAATAATAGAAATAATAGCAATCCAAAAGTAATTTTTAATCACTTCTTCTATATTGTCCATTGATCTAGCTCCTTACTATAAAACCTCATAAATAACGCCTGCAGTGGAGTTCAATCTCTGTACTGCAGGCGCTTTCTTCTAATTAACCTTTGTAAACATCTTGGAATTCAGGATGTTTCTCAATAACTTTTGCCGCAAATGGGCAAGTTGCACTAACCTTTTTACCATTGTCACGTGCGTAGTTCACTACTGCTTCTACGAGCGCAGTACCTAAACCTTGTCCACCCATTTCAGATGGAACGCCTGTGTGATTGATTTCGATTTGATCGTCACTCACATCGTTGTACGTAATCACTGTTTCAGGATTATTCTCATCTTCACCTGTGTAGAATTTGTGATCGCCTTGTTTAATGTCAGCCATCTTTATCATCTCCTGATATATATTGATTACTATATATTTACACCATTTGACATCATTTTAAACCTATAGAAAGGTAAAATGCCTACATCACGCCGATGAGTTTCATCCACAGTGAACCGAGACCTAGCCAGATAACAAAGTAAACAATAGCCAAGCCTGCATTCATGAGCCACCAACGTTTCTGTGATACATAGCCAGATGAGTAGAGTATCGGTGCTGGACCACTACTGTAGTGCGTTGTGGAAGCCATCAAGTTACCGAAGAACCCAATCATCAAGGCACTGAATAACGGTGGTGCGCCTGTCGCAATGGCCACACCGAGTAGGGCAGAATACATCGCGCTGACGTGAGCAGTTGAGCTCGCAAATAAGTAGTGTGAGTAGAAGTAGAATAGGATGAGTAGCACGAGGACTACCGGCCAACTTAAGCCGCCTAAACTACCTGCGATTGTCTTACTGAGCCATGGAATAAAGCCAAGTTCGTTGAGTTGGGATGCCATCATAACTAAGATGGAGAACCAGATGAGCGTATTCCAAGCTCCAGTTTCTTTAAGTACGTCAGACCAGCTCAATACACCTGTAAGTAGTAAAAGGGATAGGGCGATAAAGGCTGTCAGTGTCGCATTCATATCGATGACACTGCCGAGTACCCATAGAATGAGCGCAACGAGGAAGATACCAATCATAAATTTCTCGTCACGATGCATATGACCCATGTCTTTCAATTCATTATCCGCCCATGATTTTGCGTCAGGTGTTTCCTTGATTTCAGGTGGATAAATTTTATAGATGATAAAAGGCACGACAATCAATGACACAATTCCTGGGACGAGTGCAGCTAAGAACCAATTCATCCACGTAATGTGAATGTGCTCATGTTGTGCTAAAGATTGAGCAAGCGGGTTCCCAGCCATCGCAGTTAAGAACATTGCAGCAGTGATCAAGTTCCCGTGAAATTCTGTGAAGATGAGGAACGAACCCATTTTACGCGCCGTACCATCATCCGCTTTCGAACCGAATGACTTAGATAAGGCGTTGATAATAGGGTACATGATACCGCCAGCTCGCGCCGTATTACTTGGCGTCGCAGGTGCTAAGATCAAATCTACGCCCACGAGAGAATAGCCGAGTCCTAAAGTCTTTTTACCAAATAACTTCACGAACTGAAGGGCAATACGACGGCCGAGACCTGTCTTCACAAACCCACGTGAAATAAAGAACGCCATGGCGATGAGCCAAATACTGCTATTTCCGAAGCCTTTCACAGCTGGGTCGATATCAACTGTGCCCGTCAAGACCGTGAGCGTGAACCCAATCATGGCGACGGCACCAATCGGAAGCGGTTGCGTGATACAACCGATAATCGTCGCGACGAAGATGGCAAACATATGCCAAGCATCCGCGCTTAAACCCTCTGGCCGAATAGGGGTGATCAACCAGAGGATGATTCCAACAACAACAGGAAGTATAAATTTCTTGTAATTTATCTTCTCCATTATACTTCACCTTTCCTTGTTTAAAAGTGGTATAGGAGTACGTGATGGAGTGCGTTTAGTTATATTGCTTCCAGCATACTCGCAAATACACTAATATCTCCCATACTAAAAATTGCGAATTCAAACTAATTGAAATTCAATTTCAATTATAGTGAGCTTCATCTGACATGTAAAGATACAAGGCGAAACTGTGACGATACTGTTGAAATTTGCGCAGAGGCCGAAAAACACGCACCGCTTATAGGTGAATCTGTTATAATGAACTGATGTATACATATTGAAAGAAAGTAAGAATTACGTGTTCAGCGTAAATGAACACAAGGAATTATACGGAGGTGTGACCGTGTCACTCTTAAATCTACCCCTTATACTCGTTATCGTGATCTTCCTGGCTTTAGGTATCTTTAGTCAATGGTTCGCATCACGCATCAAATGGCCCTCGATAGTCGTTCTCTCCATCGTCGGCTTACTCGTAGGTCCAATACTGGGACTCGTCAACCCACAACAAAGCCTCGGCTCTGAAGCATTTAGCCCGATGGTGTCGTTAGCTGTAGCTATCATCCTCTTTGAAGGGAGCAGCAACCTCGACTTCCGCGAGTTAAGAGGTATTTCGAAAGCAGTCATGCGCATCATTACAGTTGGCGCAGTGATTTCGTGGATCCTTGGTGCAATGGCTCTCCATTTTGTTCTAGGATTCTCAGCTCAAGTCGCACTTGTCATGGGCGGTTTATTTCTTATCACAGGCCCGACCGTCATTCAACCATTGTTGAAACAAGCGAAAGTCCGCAAGAGCGTCGATTCGATTTTGCGTTGGGAAAGCATCATTCTCGATCCGATTGGCCCAATGCTTGCCTTATTCGCATTCTATATCTTTAATATTTTCGAGCACGGCATTCAAGTAGAAATCATCTTGAGTTTCATCCTGCGTCTCTTTATCGCCGTCTGCATCGGTTTCTTTGCGTCATACGTGTTCATGTGGTTTTTAAAAAAAGACATGATTCCACAGAACTTGATGCCACCCGTACAACTCGTCTTCGTACTCTTAATCTTTGCGTTATGCGATGAAATCCTACCAGAATCTGGCTTGATGGCCGTCACAATCTTTGGTCTCGTCATGGCACGCATGAAACGCCACGATTTAATCTTTAAGGAATCTGACCACTTCATCGAGAATATGTCATCCATTCTCGTTTCAACGGTCTTTATCCTCATCACATCTTCACTCACTCTAGATGTGTTAAAAGGGATTCTATCGTGGAAACTCGTGCTATTCTGCGCAGTGATGATTGTGCTCGTTAGACCCTTATCTATCTTGTTCGCGACCATCAACACCGAGATTTCTAAACGCGAACGCACGATGGTCTCCATCATGGCACCACGAGGTATTGTCGTCTTAACCGTAGCTCAATTCTTTGCTGGTCAGTTTATGGAGAAAAATGCACCCTTAGCCGAGTACATTACACCCGTAACCTTTGGGCTAGTCATCGTAACCGTGGTCATTTACGGCTTTAGCTTCGTTCCAATGAGTAAAATGATGCGTCTAGCAAGCACAGAACCTCCAGGCGTTATTCTCGTAGGAGAAGGCGAATTTTCATACAAACTAGGATCGAAATTGAGAGAACATAAAATTCCAGTCATGACCTTTAATTTATTCTCAAGTTCGTCAACACGCGCGCGCAACCTAGACTTTGAAGTCTTCGAAGGCAATTTACTATCAAGCAACGATCGTATATACGCCGACTTAACACGTTATCATCAATGTCTGTTAATGACCCAATCCTTCGTGTTCAACAGCCTGGCCTTTAACGAACTCGTACCCGAATTCGGACTCAACCAAGTCAACATGATTCCCGTATCATTTAGAAACGAGAAGATGAAATCCAACGTGAGCGGCCCCATCCGCAATCACATCCTATTTGACTCAAACCTTAGCGCCAAATGGTACAACCAATTTATCAAAGAACACGACATACACGAAATCGAAGTAGAGCACATACCAGAACTCAGCGAAAACGATATGATACTTTACCATATCAACGAAGACAAAGAAGTCACATTTAGAAACAAACGCAACCAATTCGAAGATAGTGACGAAGGCGTCATTGGTTACCTTAAAGACGCTTACTTATACGACGACAAAGAAGACTAATTAATAGAAAAGCACGCTCTCCAGAGTTGAGAGCGTGCTTTTTAAGGTGGTAATCATAATATAATTTTGTCTCTAAACACTAAAAACACCATCTACTATGGTGATAGTAGATGGTGTTAAGTATATTATCGAAATAACATAGTAATATTCCTAAATTATTTAAAGTACATCTATTATATTTAAACGAATGTAGATCAGAGAATGCGTTGAGTTATAAAGATACGCTCTAATCCCTTAAAAAACCCTAATTTAACTAAAACACAAAATAGAGACTAGATGTGTAGGAGTTGGTAAGCTACTAAAGTAATTAGAATAAATACTATTAAACACACAAATACTTGCAACACGAGTAAAAAAGAGGTGGTGCGACTCCCGAGGTATCAAGGTCACAGTGAAAATCCATTCATAACGCGCAACAAGCGTTATGAATTAGTTGAACGTGACCACCTGGGAAAGCGTCACCACCTCACAATACGAAGTATTGCAAAATAGTAGTAAACTCTAAATTCTTACGAATACAAATTAGTACAAAACACTATATTCTATCGAACACAAATTAGTAGCACACACCTACTTCAGAAAGTGGTCATGCATAAGCTCCTTCAACGTATCAATCTCATCTTGAATCCGCGCACCCGTATTCGTATCACGAATCTTCTTACGCTCCAACTCCTTATCAACCACACGACGGATAGACACCTCATCCGTACCATTCTTCAGCACATTCTCCTTCGAATTAAACTCCTGATGCGCAACCAACTGCATACCATACGAATTAAACAACAACGTATAGCCCGCAATACCCGTCGTCGACTGATACGCCTTCGAGAAGCCACCATCAATAACAATCATTTTACCATTCGCCTTAATCGGATCCTCACCCTTAATCTCCTTCACCGGCGTATGACCATTGATAATGTGACCTTGCTCCGGATCCAAGCCAAAGTCTTTCAACATCTTCTTACACATATCCACGTCTTCACGTAAATGATAATACGGATTCTTCTCCTCTTTATGAGACGCTTTGTCCTCGATAAAGTAACGTTCAAACGTCGTCATCGCACGCTTACCAAAGAGAGAAGAGTATTTACCCGTCCAGAGATACCAAACGAGATCTGTCGCGAGATCATCGCCAACTTCTTTGTGATCAAAAGCATAGCGTACATAAGACTCGAAAGTATCAAGCAAGTCACGTCCGTGATGTTCCACACCATCAATAGACATGCTTTCCATCTCACCATCTTCATCTACTGGAATACAACCATGAATGAGTAAGTTGCCATTATATGGTAGGTAAAGTGTACCTTTCTGCATTAAGAATGACATATGGCGCTTCAATTTCTCAGATTGTTGGACGGATAATAATAATTTATCAATGACATCTTGTTCTTCTTCTGTTAAACGTGTCGGATCTTGAGGATCGACAGTTTGGAAACACGTATTTTTTAAATCGTACGTCTTACCATAAATTGTAATCTTATGCGTATCGTAATTAACTTTTTCCAATACTAAACGTTCTTCCATATCGAAAGAAGGGCGACGTTTAATAATCGGCGCTTCTAACTTAAATTGAATAATTGAAATCGCTTGTTGAATACGAGTCATTTGCGCTTTTTCATATTCAGAAAGGTAATCCGCGTTCTTAGGTCGGAAAGGCGGATTTGTCCCATCGTAGTATTTTTCAGCTAAAGTCAATAAAGGACGTATATTTATACCGTAAGCGTCTTCGATAATGTCAAGGTTGTCGTAACGTGCACAAATACGAAGTAGATTGGCGAGACAAACTTTCGAGCCAGCATATGCACCAATCCAGAGCACATCGTGGTTACCCCACTGGATATCTACGGACGGATAATTAATGAGTGTTTCCATTATCTTGTCTGGCTCTGGGCCACGGTCATAGATATCGCCTACGACGTGAAGGTGGTTCACAACGAGGTGTTGCACCGTAAAGGATAAGCCGATAATCAAGTCATCTGATTGTTCAAGTTCGATAATTTGATCCATCAATGTATCATAATATGAAGACTTGTTATTGTATTTATTACTGCGATATAGCAGCTCTTCGACGATAAAGACGAAATTCTCCGGTAAAGTCTTACGAAGTTTCGTACGTGTATATTTCGAAGAGGCGAAAGTGACGAATGTGATGAGGTTATGTATAGTAGAGCGATACCATTCGTTTAAATCTTCTTTATGTTTAAATTCGTTCTTGATGAGTTTCAATTTCTCTTGAGGATAGTACACAAGCGCTGCAAACTCATTGATTTCTTCTTCGGTCAGATCATCATCAAAGATATCATGAATCTTACGCTTTACATTACCTGAGCCGTTACGTAACACGTGTTGGAACGCTTGATACTCACCGTGAATATCACTGACAAAGTGCTCCGTGCCCTTTGGTAATTCCATGATGGATTCTAGATTAATGATTTCTGTCGCAAGTTCTTCTTTATTGTCGTATTGCTTTGCGAGCAGGTTAAGATAACGCTGCTTGAAACTCTTTTCTTCAGTTCGAGACATCTCTATTTCGTCACCCCTATAAGATTTAGTTCAATCATTTTACTATTATTTTAACATGTGAGTTAAACGCTTACATCCTTTTATTACTTATTGCATAAAAATACATAATAGCTTTTATTATTAAATGATGTTTCTTCGAGCTCTTTGGTTAAAATAACTAAAAGTCGATAATGATAGCACTTCAACGCGATAAATGAATAAAACGTTAGTGTGTTATAATGTAACTAAAATATAGTATAATCGTGTATGAACCACATTATTCATTCTTTTTATTCAAGAAATGCATACGAAATAGTGTAAAATCTTGTTAAATTGTAATATTACTATAATTTTTAGAATCGCTATAAACGTTGAATATCAAGGGTTATAGAAGTTTTTGAGTGGTAAAAAGAGACTAAATGACACAATCTTGTAAAAAAGTCCTTTAAAATTCTCGATAGTTTTGTATAATAAATGCATGTAACAAAATTCTACATAGAGGGAGTGCAGATTATGTTTCAATTGGGGGCAACACTATCGCAACAAGTGAATCCTGATTGGCGAACATATATCATGTTAGCTGCTTACTTCATCATCTTGCTTGGTATTGGGTATTATGGGTACAAGCAAGCGACGAGCAACGTAAGTGAATACATGCTCGGTGGACGAAGTATTGGTCCGTACGTCACAGCGTTATCAGCTGGTGCCGCGGACATGAGTGGTTGGATGATTATGGGCTTGCCAGGAGAGGTTTACACAACAGGATTATCAGCAGCCTGGTTAGCAATTGGGTTAACACTTGGTGCATATTTAAATTACTTTATCGTAGCACCACGTCTCAGAGTCTACACAGAGAAAGCTGGCGACGCAATCACGCTACCAGATTTCTTTAGAAACCGATTAGATGATAAATCAAATGTTATCAAGATTATTTCAGGTGCCATCATTGTAGTATTCTTTACACTTTATACACATTCAGGAATGGTATCCGGAGGTAAACTCTTCGATAGTGCATTTGGATTGAATTATCATTTCGGCCTCATCCTAGTAACAGTCATCGTTATCGCATATACATTCTTTGGAGGATATCTTGCCGTATCATTAACGGACTTCTTCCAAGGTGTCATTATGATTATTGCGATGGTCATGGTACCGATTGTCGCAATGTTACAACTCAGCGGTTTAGATACATTATCTCAAGCGGCTGATCTCAAACCGACGAACTTAGACATTCTAAAAGGGACATCTGTAGTAGGAATCATCTCGTTCTTTGCATGGGGGCTCGGCTACTTCGGTCAACCTCACATCATCGTACGATTTATGTCTATTACACATGTTAGAAAGTTAAAGACTGCACGTCGCTTCGGTATTAGCTGGATGGCGATCAGTTTAATTGGTGCAGTATTCGTAGGTCTTACAGGTATCGTCTTCGTCCGTGACCAAGGCGTTACATTGAAAGACCCAGAAACATTATTTATCTTAATGGGACAAATCTTGTTCCATCCATTAGTTGGAGGATTCTTACTCGCAGCCATCTTAGCTGCAATCATGAGTACGATCTCATCTCAATTACTTGTAACATCAAGTTCATTAACAGAAGACTTCTACAAGCTATTTAGAGGTGAGGAAGCAGCGAAGAAACGTCAGAAAGAGTTCGTTCTTGTTGGACGTCTTTCAGTTGTGGTCGTTTCTATCGTCGCAATTCTTATCGCATGGCATCCAAACGATACGATCCTGAACCTCGTAGGTAATGCTTGGGCCGGATTCGGTGCAGCATTTGGTCCGCTCGTGATCCTGTCACTATACTGGAAAGGTTTAAGCCGCACAGGTGCAGTGAGTGGTATGCTCGTAGGTGCGATCGTCGTTATTCTATGGATTGTCTTTATTAAACCGATGGGAGATTACAACGACTTCTTTAACTTGTACGAAATCATTCCAGGTTTTATCGCAAGTTGGGTTGTGACTTATGTAGTTAGTAAAATGACGCGTAAGCCAAACCACGATGTAGAACAAGAAATTGAAGATGTAAAATCTACATTGAAAGAAGTTAAATAAATTATCACTTCAAACAAAGGATATGAAATCAATAGATTGTGCTTTCATTTCTCACTGAGTTAAAAGGGGTAATAAAGTGAGAATGAAGCGGGAGAAATTCAATATATTGTAAAATTCACAGGGCTAATTCCAAAAGGGGGGAATTAGCCCTTTTTCAAAAACATGACTAAAAGACAATCAATTAATGTTATAGTAAAGAAGAAAGACGAACGAGAACAACGAAAGATGGAGGAGAACAAAGCTATGCATAGGTTACTAGAAGTAAAACACCTGAACAAAGCTTTCAAGAACTCAGAGTTCGCATTACAAGACGTGAGCTTTGAAGTAGATCCAGGTGAAGTTGTTGCTTTTATCGGTAAAAACGGTTCAGGTAAATCAACAACGCTAAGCACAGCAATTGGCAATGTGCCGAAAGACGCAGGTGAAGTGCGATTCTTCGGTCAAACCATTGAGGAAGACGATTACGAGTATAAAAATGATGTCGGCGTCGTCTTCGATACAGTGAAATTGCCGAAGAAACTCAAAGTCGTAGATATCGAGAAGATCATGCAACAGATGTATCGCAACTGGGAGAGTGAAATCTTCTGGAAATATATTGAAGAATTCGAACTCCCACGTAAACAGAAAGTCGAAAGTTACTCTCGAGGCATGTCGATGAAATTATCTCTCGCTATCGCACTATCTCATCACAGTCGCCTCTTATTACTCGACGAAGCGACAGCAGGCATCGACGTCTCAGGCCGTGAACAAGTGTTGGAAATACTCGAAGATTGTAAAGAACAAGGTGTCGGCATGGTTATTTCTTCACATATCGTAGAAGATCTCGAATACATCGCTGATCGTCTCATCTTCATGCGCCAAGGCCAAATCGTCCTCACAGTTTCGAAATCAGAGCTCATGGAACACTATCATATCGTCAAAGGTGATCAAGACGCTTATGCGCAAGTTCCAAGAGAACAAGTCATCGCTCAACGTGAACGCAAAGGCATAGTAGAAGCCTTAGTCAAAGGAACAGTAGAGACAGAGGGCATTACATGCGAGTCCTTACATTCTATCGATGACGCAACGAAGATATTAATGAGAGGTGAGCGAGTATGAAAGGTTTAATGATGAACCATTGGGCATTGTCAAAGAAGAGCGTATGTATTTATTTACCGATTGCCGTTGTTATCTGCGTCCTATTTAATATTGGACAACAAGGCATGACAGGAGGCTTTCTACCATGTTATTTACTAGCCATCATCGCACTCGATAATTTGAAGAACGAGAAAGGCTCCGACTGGCCGAAACTCGCCTTAACACTACCATTAAACAGAAAGATGTACGTTCAAAGTCACTTTCTATTTTACTTATTACTAGCAGTTACCGGCGGCGTCCTCGTCTTTGTCGTGACGAGCATCTTACAAATGTCAATCATCGAAGGATTTATCGCACTCTTTATAGGCGTAGGCATTACCGCCCAACTGACACTCATGTACCCATTAATGTACAAATACGGTAGTGAGAACTCTAACGGAATTATGATGCTCGCCATTCTACCCGTTATTTTAGTTTACATCGTTTATACCATTGTCCTAACTATCATTGCTTCAATCGGACACGACGAGCCAAACCAAATGATTATGTTCATAGGCAGCGCAATTTACTTCGTCATAAGCCTATTCGTAGCAGCTCTCATTTACTGGATCGCCGTAAAAGTATTCAAGTCCTTAGCATTTTAATAAATGATAGCGGTAAAAATTTAGAAGAACAAAAAAGGGTTCGAGAAAGCATTAAGCAGACTCGAGCCCTTAGTTTGTGTGCGGGAAAAAATTATTAGCATTTTGAGCGAATAATCTTCCATGAGATTCTTAGGATGAGTAATTACTAATGTGTTAGAAGAAGATAGATGTAATTATTAATCTTTAAATTCTAAGAAACTATTTTCTTTCCCGAAACAGAAAGAATCAAAGTAGATTTCTGTGATAAGTACTATATTAGTAGAAACACTCTAATCTCTCGAAACATCCAATTAGAACAAACCTAAATAAAACAATAGAGAGAGTAGTGTGTGATGATTGGTAATTTACTTAAAATTAAAATAAATGATGTTAAACTACAAATACCTGCAATACGAGTAAAAGGTGGGAGTAGGCGAGACTCTTGAGGGATAGAAGGGCACAGCGAAAATCCATTCATAACGCGCAACAAGCGTTATGAATTAGTTGAACGTGACCACCTGGGAAAGCGTCACCACCTCACAATACGAAGTATTGCAGATTAGTAGATAACACCACATTCTATCGAATACAAATTAGTAGCAAACCTCATATTCCATCGAACACAAATTAGCACAACACACCATCATTTTACCCAATCAAAAACCAATCACGACTTACGCTTCCTTTTAACAAAACGATAAATAATATAAATAATCACAACCGCCAACAGAACATACATCACATAAGAATACGTATGTATCCCATTCATCAACACATCCCAACTATCACTCAACAGACTGCCAAGATAAATCAACGCAAAATTCCAAATCGTCGTCCCAATCAGAGAAAGCACCACAAACTTCACCACATTCATCCGATTGATCCCCGCCGGAATCGTAATCAACACACGCAACACCGGTACAAAACGGCACACCAAGACAGCAACCTCACCATACCGCTTAAACCAGTCATTCGCACGCGCAACATCCTTACCCTTCAACTTAATCCACTTTCCATACTTATCAACAAAACGATAAAGACGCTCCTCAGAAACCAGACGACTAATATAATATAAGACAAGCAAGCCCACAAACGATGCAACAGTCGAGATGACAAACAGCATCGGTAAAGATAAATCTGATTTCGTCGAAAGCAATCCAGCAAACGTCAGGATAATTTCAGACGGGATGAAAGGCAAGATATTCTCCAAGAGCACGAGAATCGTAATCGCCAAATAACCCCACTTACTAATAAATTCCGTTATGATATGTTCCATAAGGCACGGTTCTCCTTTTTAAAATCCTCATTTAATAATTTGAACAGATGTTATTTTAACATAATCGGTGTTCGTATTCTTCAATTTACCCGTTTTATAACCTGAATGAGTCGGGCTCGAGACTGAAATTAAAGAAATGCGATTAGTGTATTATTTCATTAAAAATGTTATAAAAGACGCTTGTAGGCGCTTTCATTCTGTGGTAATATCAATGAAACTCTATGTGTTAGTGACATTTGTGGGGCAGCAATTCACTATAAGGGATGTTATGAAATTGCTAGAGATGACATTGACGAGAGTTTGATATTAATTGAAAGTAGGGACTATCATGAAAGAACGTAGCTCAAACGTACGATGGTGGTTTGCCATCGTTTTTTTCGTTATTGGAATTGTTGCCTATATGGACCGTTCTAATATTTCAGTTATTGCGCCAGATATGATGAGAGATCTCCATTTAGATAAAGGGCAATTTGGACTTCTCGCATCTTTCTTCGCAGCAGGCTATGCTTTGATGCAGGTGCCATCCGGTTATCTTGCTGAGAAGTTTGGACCACGTAAGATGTTAACTGTCACACTCGTGTGGTGGAGTGCTTTTACCATTCTGACAGGTATTGTTAAAAATCACGGGTTAATGTATACTGTTCGTTTCCTCTTTGGTGTCGGAGAAGCGCCGATGTATCCATCGAATGCGGTATTTAACTCCTATTGGTTTGCGAAAGATGAGAAAGGGCGCGCTTCAAGTATGTTGCTAGCAGGATCTTACTTTGGACCTGTAATCGCACCAGTCATCACAGTATCCATCGTTTCAGCATTCGGATGGCATTCCGTATTCTACATCTTTGGTGGTGTAGGTATTCTACTCGCATTACTATGGGTGATTATCGCGAAAGACTTACCGGAACAACATAAGATGGTGAACGAAGCGGAGAAACGTTTCATTCAAGCGAATCGTGACATCGTTGCAACAGAGAAATCACATGCACCTTGGTCAGCATTCTTTAAATACTTCAGTTTCTATGCGATTGCAGGGCAATATTTCGTTGTACAATTTATCATCGCATTATTCTTAATATGGTTACCAACGTATTTCACAGAACAGTATCACATCTCCTTGAAAGACTCTGCATGGTTGTCGAGTCCACCATGGCTCGTGATGTTCTTCCTGATCTTAACAGGAGGGACAGTGTCAGATGCGTTATTGCGCATGGGTAAATCCCGTTTCGTAGCGCGTGGACTCATCGCAATTGCTGGCTTTGTCGTTTTTGCAGTTTCGCTCTTTTTAGCGATTAAGACAGACAATCTTTATGCCAACGTCGCATGGATTTCAACGTGCTTAGGCGGTATCGGTGTAACGATGGGGATGAGTTGGGCAGCAGCCACAGATCTCGGTCGTAACTTTGCCGGTTCTGTTTCAGGATGGATGAACTTATGGGGTAACATCGGAGCAATGCTCAGTCCATTCTTAGCAGGTAAACTTGCGGATATCATCGGTTGGACGAATACTTTAGAATGTATGATTATCCCAGTTATCTTCGCAATTATCTTGTGGTTCTTTGTGAAGCCTGACCAGCCTTTATTAATTGGTAAAAATGACTTGAAGAAAGTGAAATAATGATAGTGAAGAACCCAACCGACTTAGTGATAAGTCGGTTGGGTTCTTTTTTAGATGGATCTTTTATAAAATGGCATAGTCTCCTAAAAATATTTTTACCAGAAAAACCCCGATGTCCCCTCGGAATTTTTTAACCCTAGTCTTAAGCACTTCGATATCTCAACGCGCCAAAAAGTTGTATAATGAAACTAAGTGAAAGTATAAGTAAGTATGTGAAAGAAATAGAAAGGGAGACAAATTGGAGATGTTATATCAACACGGAACGTTAGGGACGTTGATTGCTGGCATGTTACAGGGCACGACTTCAATCGGTGAAGTCATGAAACATGGTGATTTCGGAATCGGAACACTAGACGGTTCAGATGGTGAAGTCGTCATTCTCGATGGCCATGCGTACCATGCGAATGCGCAAGGTGAATTTAAAGCGTTGACAGGCGAGGAGCTTACGCCATTTGCTACAGTGACCGATTTCCAGACAGACGAAACGATTAATGTGCGTCATATCACAGATGCTGAGGCGTTACTCGCGCAGACGAAACGTCGAGCAGCAAGTGACAATATCTTCTTCGCTGTGAAGATGACGGGTAAATTCGAAATGATGCATGTGCGAATGATGCCGAAAGAAGAACCGCCATATCGTCGACTTAGCGAAGTGACAAAGAACCAACCAGAATTCACACGTGAACAAGTTGAAGGTACGATAGTTGGTTTCTACGCACCTCAATTATTCCACGGCATCGCTGCAGGCGGCTATCATCTTCACTTTGTAGATGACGACCATACATTTGGCGGACACGTGCTCGATTTCGAGATGAACAGTGGCACAATTGAAATTAACAATATCGACACCTTACAACAGCATTTACCAAGTAACGATGCGCAGTTTATGGGTGCAGATATTAATTATAGTAATATTTCCCAGGAAATTTCTGAAACTGAATAATAAATTACTGATAAATTGGGCTAAATGTCCAAGTGAGTCTTAGGGATTCAACGTCGTGTTGAGTTGCTAGCTCACTTTTTTATTTTTATAGGTAAAATGAGTAGAGGATAGCGAAAAAAGTCATCTTGCTGCTCGAGTGATTTTACCATAACTATTTGTACTAGCTAATGTAGCAGTAAAATATTAAGAAATTTGAAGTGAATTGTCTCCTACCTAACTAAAAAGTGTTAGTATAGTAGGGTATGACATTGAAACATGATAATAGGAGATGAACGATTTGCTTTCGTACATAAAATCCTTAATGAACTTTAATAAAATGAAAGTAGATTCAGCTAAAGGTGTGCGTCAAACGATCTTGATGTTGATACCACTCATCATCGGATATTTGACGAATCATATGCCGATAGGATTACTCGTATCTATAGGTACATTAACTCATACGTATGCGATAGGAGGCACAGCGAGAGCGCGTGTACGCATCATCTTTCTTGCGACTATTGGATTGTCCATTGCGATGATGCTCGGAACGTTGACGATTAAACAACCGATCCTCTTCGGTATCTTGTTGCTTATCGTGACGGTCATTCCATACTTTGTGCTCAGTTCGTTGCACATCGTTGGTCCCTCTGCCACGTTCTTTATCGTCGCGTTCAGTTTATCGATCAACTTACCTGTGGCACCGCAAGAATTCTTGTTACGTGGTGCCTGCGTATTTATCGGTGGTATGTTTGCGTTAGTTGTTATCATTATTGCGAACTTGTTGAGTCGTGAAAGTGCTGAGGCGAAAGCAGTGAAGAATGACTACAATATGTTAAAGCAACTCGCATATAACTTTGACGATCGTCAGGCTTTCCGAAATGCATCTAACACTGCTGTTCAAACATTCAGCAATGCAGACAAATACTTGCTGACGAGTTCTGGTGCGAGATCTCGTGAGTCATCACAATTTCAACGTTTATTGCTCTTGCATACCGCTGCGTTAGGTGTTTACTCCGAGTTACTTGAGTTGAGCGAACGTAATTTACGTCCATTGCCTAACCAAGTTAAAGAGATGTTAGATTACGTGATTAAGCGTGTGTTTTCTAATAATACTTCCGCTAAACGTTGGAAACAGCAGATTGATGTGCCAGAAGAATATAATAATTTAGTCGATCAGATTTTTAAAATAGACGCAATACTCGATCTCAGCGAAGAGCGTGTAAAACATGAAGTCAATGTGCGTATTCCAATTTATGGCCGCCGTATTATCCAACATTTAACGTTGGATTCCTACTTCTTCAGAAATGCGCTACGTTATGCGATTATTATTGGAATTGCGATCTTTGTAGCCCTGATGTTTAACTTTGAAAAGGCCTATTGGATTCCGTTAACAGCGCACACGGTCTTGATTGGCGCTAATACGATGCACAGTTTCGAACGTGCAGGAAGTCGTACAGTCGGAACGATTCTCGGTGTGCTCGTACTATCGCTTATCTTGATGTTCCATCCTCACACGATGATTGCGATTATTCTACTTGCAGTGTGTGCGGGTATGACTGAAGCGTTCGTTGGTGCGAATTATTCGTTCGCCTGTATCTTTATCACGATTCAAGTTATCTTGTTGAATGGTATCGCAGCGAACTATTTAACGATTGCGATTGCATTACCTCGTATTATTGATGTGCTTGTCGGTGTAGCAATTGCGGTTATTGGTCTCTTGATTCTTGGACGCAAGACGGCTTCAACGATGTTGCCGAAAGTGATTGCGGATGTGTTCCGTAGTGAAGCGATTATGTTCCATTATCTGTTTTCTAAGAACGAGCGTGCGTCGTTTGAAGAGGACAAGTATCGTATGTTGCGTTTGACGTTGAAGTTGGATAATATGTCGCAGCTGTATACGGGTGCGAATGGTGAGGTGTTTAGTGATAAGCATCGGATTCAGGAGTATTATCCGACGATTTATGGTTTGGAAGAATTGAGTTTTATGTTGAATCGTGCGTTGAATAATGATGGGCGTGATCGTATTGATGAGCATGTGATGGGTGAGTATTTGGTGATGTTTGAGAATTTGGCGAAGCATTTTGAGAATGGTGGCCGGATTACTCAGATTGTGTTGCCTGAGTTGCCGCAGTATAAGTATATTACGTCGGCGTTGACGCAGATTCGGGAGAATTGTTTGAGTGTGCATCGGGCGAAGGTGGATTATGATTAGATGTTTGGGGAGTCGAGCTATGTGGGTAGCTCGGCTTCTTTTTGTTTGGGTAAAATGGGGTGTGATTTACTAATTTGTATTCGATGGAATATAGTGTTTTGTACTAATTTGTATTCGTAGGAATTTAGTGTATTGTGACTAATTTGTATTCGTAAGAATTTAGAGTTTACTACTAATTTGCATTCGATGGAATGTGATGTTTACTACTAATTTGCAATACTGCGTATTGGGTGGGAGAGACGGCTCGCGTTCTTAGGGGGTCACGCTCAACTAAGTAATAACGCTTGTTGCGCGTTATTACTGGATTTTCGCTGTGCCCTTTTATCCCTCAAGAGTCTCGCCTACTCCCACCTTTTACTCGTGTTGCAGGAGTTCGAAGTATAAATTTTTTTCTTCTAACTTTGGAAAATACAAATCACTCAATCAACACCACATTCTCTTAGTTGTTTGTTTGGTTTTAATAGAGTGTTGCGAGGAAGGTAGTGTTTATATATAAGTTTATGTATCGTGGGATCTGAGTTTTAGAATATCGAGGAAAAATAAGTTTGCTTCTAATTTGTAATGCTACGTATTTGGGGTGGCGACGCTTTCCGCAGGCATGGCTTGAGCCTGTAGTCTCAAGACTCATGCTTTTCCTGCAGGAGTCGCGCCATCCCCCTTAACTTGTATTGCAGGCTTCGTATAAATCAATTATCTTCATATAATGTTGAAAGGTACAAATCACTCAATCAACACCACATTCTCTCTGGTTTGTTTGGATTGAATAGGGTGTTTCTACATAATAAAAGTGGCACTGAACTTCAAATAGATTCAGTACCACTTTTGGTGTTATGAATTGCCTCGTTCTTCTGCATCTTCTTCTTCTTTTTCACGCTGGCGTTCTTGTTGTTTAATTTGTTTGTAGCGTTGTTTTTGTCGATAGCCGTAGGTACTTTCTAGGATGAGTTCGGCGTTATTGAGTCCGGCACCGATTGCTGCTGCAACGGTTGAGATGGAGCTGGCGAACCATGCAAGGTTAAGGTAAGTGCTTGCTGTGGCTGGTCCGCCGAGTTGCATACTACTGCCTAGGTATCCTGGTGGCAAGACGACGAGTGATGCCAGTAGGAAGAAGGCGAATAAGAGAATGTAGTAGAAGATCAATGCAATTGTCAGTGTTGAAACGGTCGTGAAGTTGTAGAGTTTCGTGATGCGTTTGTCTTTGCTGTGGCGAATGGGTTCCCATAGGTTATGTGCGATGATAATCCAGAGCATCATTCCGAGTACTGAGACAATCATCATTAGGAAGAGTCGCCATTCAGTGTAGAGGTAACTTAAATTCCATAGCGTCGTAAAGATGATGGCGGAAGCGCCTGTCGTGAAGGCAACAGCTAAGACGTTACTAATGCTGCTCACCATGTTGAGTGGGTTGTTTGCGAATGTCATACCACTCAAGAGGCGAATCATCCCTTTCGCTTTCGAACTGACGAAATAACGACGGTGTTTGGAATTGGTATCCTCTAAGTAATCTGTATGTGCTTCGAGATTAGATAGTGGGAATTGATGCGTCAAACGTTCTTCGCTGGATTGTGATTGGTCTTTGTCTTCTGTTTGTTGTTGGGCACGATTTTCATCTGCACTTTGTTCGGTATTGTGTTTGTTTGGCTGATACTTGTTTACTTCTTCGACTACACCGATGATTGAACTTTTAATACGTTTTTTCACTGGGCGCCAACCGTATGCTGGGACGGAGATAAGACTAGCGCCGTTATCTCTATTGACGTCGATGGCAATGACTTTATTATTTTTAAAAAGAGGTAAGTCCGTCAAACCGATCGTGTATTGCCACTCGTTAGTCTTCTGATAGTCGGAAATCGTCTGGAAGATTTCTGTCACGTTCTCGGCTGAACCAGTGAGAGGGTCTGCAACGATTTCGATCTTCCACTCAACATCTTGTGAGATATGTTGCGCGAGTTCATTAGACAAATCATCTTGAATGTGTGTTGCGATGTTTTTAGAAACACCAGGTGCGGCAACAAGACCTACTTTGATTGTTTGTGTCATTGAGATGAACCCTCCTCACTGTGTGATTGTTTCTTACCTTCGTAATTCTCTTGATCGTTGTAACTTTCGCCTTCTGTCTCTTCTTCTTCACGTTCTTTCTCTAGCTGTTCGTAACGGTAGTATTGACGATAAGAGTAAGTGACCCGTTTGATCTTCTCAGCATTTTCCACAGTAGAACCTAAAGCACCTGCTAGGATTGAAATACAAGTCATAAACCATATGAGGTTAAAGTAATCGAGTAATGACGGTGATGATTTCAGTGACGTCATATGGGTGTAGAGCCATGGTGGTACGAAGAGCATGGTGCTCAGGGTGAGTAAGATGAACAGGGCGATAAAGTTAAAGACTGTAATCGATCCGAGTGTCATGAAAGTTGTTAAGTTATAGACATAACGGTAAAGGCGTTGCGTAGAAGGGGATGGTGTTTCCCATAATTGATATGCATAAATGAGCCATACTGTCATGCCTACGATGGATAGAATCATGAGTAAGATAAATCGCCAATAATTATAATATAGTGTCATATCCCACGGTGTAGAAAAGATGGTAATGTATGCGCCAGTGGCAAAGGACACTGAAATAATCTTCTTAAAATCAAAGATGGCTGTCCACGGTTCATTGGCGAAAGTCATACCACTAATCAAGTGGGACCAACCTGATGTTACTGATTTAAGTATAAGTCTTGTTTCTTTCTGGTCGCTATCTTCATCGGGTTGTACTTCATCAATTTTAGAGAATCTGAAGTGCTTTTTTCTGATGAGTTGTGCTTCTTCACCCGGTTTCATAATGTAGTGAACGAGATACGTTAGGAAGTGACGTAACTTGTTTTTAACATTCCACATACCGAGTGCTGGTAGGGAGAGCAGTGCTGTTTTCTTCTCAGTGTGAATGTCTGAAAGGACGACTTTATTGTCAGAAATACTCGGTAAATCGGTTATACAGATAGCGATGTCCCATTCTTTCTGTTTCTTCATATTTGAAATAATGTCCATCGTCTTATCCATATGTTCTGCCGTACCTACCATCGAAGCAACGTGTGTTTCGATGTCCCAGTCGATCTGATCATCGATGACTTTGCTGAAATCCTCTGCTAGTGTATCTTTAATCTTGTCAGTAATCTTATTTGGCATATCTGGTGAAGGTATTAACCCGATGGTCATCTGATTCACGAGCAGGGCCTCCTCTCTGAGTTATATTTACATGCTTAACTATTTTCCCGGTATTACAAGCGTTAAATCATTTTTATTACAAAAATTATAGAGAATTAATAGATTGTATAAGTGCGTTTATTGTAAATAGTAAAAGGTTATAGAATAGTGATTCAATAGCATAAAGGGAGGTTATTCTATGCCTTGGACAATGAACGACTATCCACAAAGCTGGAAGAACATGGATGAGCTTGAACGTAAGAAAGCCATCGATATTGGAAACGCGATGTTGAAAGATGGCTATAAAGAGGGCGATGCAATTCCTATCGCGACTGAACAAGCAGAGTCTTGGTATAAGGATGCAAGTCAAGATGAGTTGAAAGAGTTGAAGAACAAACATATTACGCAACATCAGAAAGATGAATCTGCGCATCCTGAGAACAACGAACGTGATGTGCATGTTTATTATGAAGATAATGAATGGAAAGTGAAGACAGATCGTGCTGAACAGGCATCAGATACGTTCGAGAAGAAAAATGATGCGATGAAACGTGCACGAAATATTGCGGATAATCGTGGCACAGAGATTATTGAGCACAAGAAGAATGAATCGTAATTAAGACGGCCGGGAGTCTAACCTTAGATTCCTGGTCTTTTTTCGCATTTTATAGTGAAAAGAACTTGTAGACGACGTGACGTCACGTTGTATAGTAAGTTCAAGGAGGGTGATAGAAATGACATATACGACTGGAGAGCTTGCAAAAGCGTGTGGCGTCACAGTGAGAACGGTTCAGTATTACGTAAAAAAGAACTTGATTCATCCTATTTCTGAAGCACACGAGACGACACGCCACTTTGATGAAGATAGTAAAGTAAGAATGGAGATTATCTTAATACTAAAAGAATGGGGGCTGACGTTGAAACAAATTAGTCAGTTGTTGAATTCCCAAGATGAAGAATCGAGGAATCATTTAGCTGTGCTTCTTGAACAACGAACGCTTGAGCTGAAGAATAACATTCAAGCACAACAACAAATCTATTCTCGTCTTAAAGAAATTAAAAAGTATGTCACTGGGAATGACAAAGGGAGCAGTCTGGAGGAAGTCTTAAATTTAAATCATGCATCAATTCAACGTGAAAAAACGAAAAATGTCTACTATGCATTGATGAAAAAGTTAGTTCCGGTTTCATTGCTAGAACTTGGAGCAATAACTTTAAGCTTGATTTTAAAGAAATTCTTTCCGGTATTATTAATCGTACCTTACTTAATCTATAATAGCGTAACAGTTACGACATTTATGCATAAGCACGTGTCTTATTTCTGCCCGAGCTGTTATCGTATCTTTAAACCTACTTTGTGGCAGTTTATTAAAGCACCGCATACACCGAAATCTCGTAAATTAGAGTGCCCGCATTGTCATAAAGTTCAATACTGCCCTGAGGTAACTACGGAAAAGTGATTTCGTTAGATGATTCAATATAACAACTTTAAATTGAGTTGTAAGCGAATGATTGCGTCCTCGTTTATTTTTGAAAAAGTGAGCGAGGGCTTTCTTATTTTTATACTAATCGAACTAAGACGTCCCTCTATAAAACTTTAGTTGATTCATCCCACTACAGTCTCATCATATACATCCTTGTGCGCTAAATATTATAATATAGGTAAGTCTTTAGCGAATTTAACCACCAATAAATTGCTAAGATAGGTAAACAAATATATTTAAACGCAAAGGAGTGGCTATGATGCAGTACATGATTGGTGTAGATATCGGTACGACGAGTACGAAAGCAGTGTTGTTCGATGAAGCGGGGCACTTTGTCGCAAAGCATAGTATTGCGTATCCTTTAATGCATAACGAAGTGGATGCTTCGGAAGAGAATCCCGATACGATATTCGATGCCGTGTTGATGACGGTTAAACACGTGGTGCGCGAACACGGTGTCGAACATGACCAGTTAAAGTTTATTTCATTTAGTGCGCAAATGCACAGTCTCATAGCAATGGATAAAGACAATCAACCGCTTACCGAAAGTATTACTTGGGCAGACAATCGTGCGAGTGCGTATGCGCAAAAGTTAAAAGAAGACAGTGAAGGGCATGAGATTTATCGCCGCACAGGTACGCCCATCCATCCGATGTCACCGTTAGCTAAGATTTATTGGTTGAAACACGAACACAATGATTTATTTAATCAAACAGCGCGGTTTGTCGATTTGAAATCGTACATTCTTTATCAGTTGTTTGAAACTTGGGTGATTGATGAGTCCTTGGCTTCTGCGACAGGAATGTTCAATTTGCAGGAACGTGAGTGGGATAAGGACGTGTTAGATTTACTTGGTCTTAGTTCAAATCACTTACCAGGGACAGTTCCGACTACTTATGTGTTAAAAGGAATGAAACATCGTTATGCATCATTAATGGATATTGATCCTGACACGCCGATTGTTATTGGTGCAAGCGATGGCGTATTATCTAATCTCGGTGTAAATGCGTATCAACCAGGTGAAGTCGCGGTTACCATTGGAACTTCAGGTGCGATTCGTACGGTGGTCGATCGTCCTGTCACGGATCCGAAAGAACGTATCTTCTGTTATGTCTTAGACGAAGATCAGTATGTGATAGGTGGCCCTGTAAATAATGGTGGCGTCGTATTGCGTTGGTTAAGAGACGAATTGTTAGCAAGTGAGGTTGAAACGGCGAAACGCTTAGGCATTGATAGTTATGAAGTGATCACACAAATCGCGAGTCGAGTGAAACCCGGCGCTAATGGTTTACTGTTCCATCCTTATCTAGCAGGGGAACGTGCACCTTTATGGAATGCAGATGTGAAAGGTTCATTCTTCGGTTTAACGCTCGCGCATCAGAAAGAACATATGATTCGAGCTGCGTTGGAAGGTGTATTGTTTAATCTCTATACCGTCTATCTTGCGTTGATTGAAGTGATGGGTGAAACGCCTCAGCAACTGAAAGCAACAGGTGGTTTTTCTAAAAGTGAGTTATGGCGCCAAATGATGGCTGATATATTCGATACACCGTTATCAGTACCAGAAAGCTACGAAAGTTCTTGCCTTGGCGCATGCTTGCTCGGGCTTAAAGCACTTGGAGAAATTGAAGATTATTCTGTAGTAGAGCACATGGTGGGTACGACTTTTGAACATCAACCTGAAGAAGAGAATGTACAAGTTTATCAAGAATTATTACCGCTCTTCATTGATTTAAGTCGTTCTTTAACTGAGCATTATCACAAATTAGCTGCATTTCAACGCAATCACACTACACTTGGGGAGTAATATGACTTGTAAAATAGCGTTCGAAATAGAGGAGGAAACGGAATGTTTAGTACAGTTTGGCCGCTTTTAGCTGTCGTCATTGGTATTATCATCTTGTTAGGATTAATCATTGGATTTAAACTCAATACGTTTATCGCGCTCATCGTCACGTCGATAGTTACAGCTTTATTATTAGGTATGCCATTAAACAAGATTATGGGTACGATCGAGAAAGGTATGGGTGGTACGTTAGGTCACATCGCACTCATCTTTGGCTTAGGTGCCATTTTAGGTAAGCTACTGTCTGATGGCGGTGGTGCCTCACGTATTGCAGAAACGCTCATTGCGACATTTGGTCGTAAACATGTGCAATGGGCGATGCTGGTTGCGGCGTTTATCGTAGGTATTGCTTTGTTCTTTGAAGTCGGACTCGTTCTCTTAATCCCACTCGTGTTTACGATTGCGAAACGTGCCGGTGTTTCACAATTGAAACTAGGGCTGCCTATGGTGGTGGCACTGTCAGTTACACATGGCTTCTTGCCTCCGCATCCAGGGCCAGTCGTGATTGCGAAAGAGTTACACGCGCATCTCGGTCAAGTCTTACTCTTTGGGATTATTATCGCCATTCCAGTGACTTTAATTGCAGGGCCACTGTTTAACCGAATCGCTCAACGACTCACGCCATCTGCTTATCAGCGTGAGGGAGACATTTCAGCGCTCGGTGCACAGCGTACTTTTACTGAAGCGGAGATGCCAGGCTTTGGTGTCAGCATCCTAACAGCGCTACTTCCAGTTATACTCATGCTTATCGCAACGTTAACGGAGCTCATTACTGGCCACAGCGAGCCGAAGAATTTGGTTGAACAGGTAATTTACTTCGTCGGAACAGCTGGCACAGCCATGCTCATCGCCGTACTCTTCGCTTTCTGGTCAATGGGCATGCGTCAACGCCGTAAAGTTTCAGATGTTATGACTTCCGTTTCAGAAGCGATCTATCCGATTGGTATGATGCTCTTAATCATTGGTGGTGGCGGTACCTTTAAACAGGTTCTGATTGATGGAGGCGTCGGTGATACGATTTCTAAAATGTTCGAAGGAACGCAGATGTCACCGATCTTATTCGCGTGGATTGTAGCGGCTGTATTACGTATCGCGCTCGGTTCGGCTACAGTTGCAGCAATATCCACGACAGGTATCGTGCTGCCACTTCTTCAACACTCAGATACTAACGTGGCGCTCGTAGTTCTAGCTATTGGGGCAGGTAGTGTGATTCTTTCCCACGTTAATGATGCGGGATTCTGGATGTTCAAGGAATACTTCGGCTTGACTGTTAAAGAGACATTTTTAACTTGGTCTATGCTTGAAACGATTATTTCCGTTTCTGGAATTATTTTCATCCTATTTATCAGCCTCTTTGTGTAAAAGATAAGTTCTAGAAACCTATGAGAAAACGATGTCATTAGCAATAACAAGCGAAGATATTAAAAAAGAAATTGAGGTTTATGACTATTTTGTGAAATGAATCACAAATCTATTTAAATTTGCAACTAATCATAGTAATATATGGGCTGTAAAGGATAACTGGACTCAAGAAAGAATTAGTGAGATAGCAAGTGAGATTATAATAGAGTATAAAGACTAAAACGACACTTTTTTATAGTCAGCTATCATAGTAATAATTCCTTCAGAAGTACACAGTTATGATATTTACATTCATACCTTCAATCCCTCGGTATGATCATAATGTAAGTGGCGCAGTCGTTTAACTTGAATTTCCTTTGTTGACGCTAAGTGCTATATCTATCATGTTCGAAGTTGCTTATGCCATGTTAACACGACTGTAACCATTCATGGCACGATGAAAAGTCCCGACATTGTGCTCATGTAGTCCCTAATTCTATTAGCCCCTAGTAGAAGTTTCATGATTTAGTTAAACGCCCTTTAAAATGATGAGATGAGAATGGGGCCATCCAGAAAGTCTGTACCTCAACAGTACAAACTAGGTGCCGTCCAGCGGTATTCTCTGCCCGAGTTATTTCTGTGATACGGTCTCATTCTAAAAGCCCTAGCCATTATCAATAGGCTAGGGCTTTTGCTTATGGTATAGGCTTCGTTTTAGACGTAAGCTTTAAAGTTACGTTTAATTTCATTAAAGGAATATACTAAGTTATACATACGCATGCGAATACTATCTTCAGACACAGCAGGTATTCTAAGATGACTGCTCTTGCCTACGAAACGACGAAACTCTCGTTCTGCATACTTTCTATCTGCGAGACGCATCTCTAACCATTCCTCATCACTATATAATTCTTGGAAGTTGAAGTCGAAACTTGTCTTCGCTTTTTGTTCACGTAATGCTTGAATACGTTCTTCAAAATTTAACATGATTCTTTCACCCTTTTTTATAAAATTCATCCCGAAAAAGTGCTTTCCATCTATTTTACCAGAATAATGAGTAGAACAGAAATTTATGTTGTTATTTTGTGTTTTCAATTTTGGAACACTCACTTGCTTCTCCCCCATAAGCAAGCGAAAGCCATAACATTGAAAATTAAAGTTATTGTGATTTCTCCTATATTTTCTACATCAAATTTTCACTTCATAAGTCGAGTGAAAATATTAAATTTATTATCTTTGAAGTGATATACTTTAATAAAACGTATGGTTTAATCATATTCATTTTAAAAAATAAAGGGGAATGAATGACTATGGGATATATTTCAGAGTTATTTAATGAAGAAGAAGTAACACATGCATTTGAAGTGATCAAACAATTACGTACTCATTTAACGAAAGATCAATATTTGGATTTAGTCACTGATTCCATCAAAGATGATGGCTACCGTATGTTTGGGATGTACGAAGGTAGTGAAATCGTCGCAGTGTTAGCGTTCCAATCGATGACGACATTGTATTATGGTCGCTATATTTGGATTACGGATTTAGTAGTGGATGAAGCATGGCGTTCTAAAGATTATGGTGCGCGTCTCTTGTCTTATATTGAAACATGGGCTGAAGAACAAGGTTATGACTGCATTGCTTTATCTTCCGATTTGGAGAAAGAACGTGCGCATCAATTTTACACTGATAAGATGAACTATGATAAAGTGAGTTATGTGTTTAAGAAAGAATTGTAAGAGAAAGGGAGATTAGATGACCCAACTTCAATATAAAGTAGCGGTTGTGACTGGCGCGAGTAGTGGTATTGGTAAAGGTATTGCTACGGCGCTTGCAGAACGTCAAGTCCAACTTGTACTGGCAGGCCGCAATCAAGCGCGTTTAGAAGAAACGGCGAACCATTTAAAGGAAACATACAATGCCCAAGTTGAAACGGTGATTACTGATGTGACGCAACGCCGACAGGTCGAACAACTTGTGGAACAAGCGAAGTCTCATTATGGTCATCTCGATGTCATCGTGAACAGTGCAGGTCAGATGCTGTCGCCAGCGATTACTGACGGTGATGTTGAGGCATGGGAGACGATGATTGATGTGAATGTGAAGGGCACGTTGTATGGTATCAATGCTGCTTTACCGCATTTTAAAAAGCAAGGTTCAGGTCATATTATCAATATTGCGTCTATCTCAGGCTTTGAGGTGACGAAACAAAGTACGATGTATAGTGCGACGAAAGCAGCGATCCATACGATTACGCAAGGTCTGGAGAAAGAGCTCGCACGTACGGGTATCAGAGTGACGAGTATTTCGCCTGGTATGGTGGACACACCGATGGGCAGTGGTGACTCTGGCGATCGTAAGAAGCTTGAAGCGAAGAATATTGCTGAAGCGGTCGTTTATGCGCTTGAACAACCAAGTCATGTCAATGTCAATGAAATTACAGTTAGACCAGTATAGAAGAGATGAAAAAGACAGCTACCTCCACGCTAATTGGAAGAAGGTAGCTGTCTTATTTATATTGACGTATCAGTTAGATTCGGCTAAATCGTAAAGGTGTTTACCATAGGCGATATTCTCGCTCATTTCGTCCTCAGGTACCATTGCGCCACCAGTTGACCAAACGATATGGTTAGCTTGTGCCGTCGGGATACCGTCTTCTTCAGCGAGTTTAAGCGTAGTTTTAATACCGGCAAAGCCTGCTGTTGCTGACGGTTCCACGTGTACGTTTTCCGTATAAGAAAGGAGATAAAGGTACGTATAAAGACGAGCATCATTCACAGTGCAACTGCCGTATAATAACGTATCCATCATCTCGCTCACGAGACGAGAAGGACGACCTACTGCCAGTCCATCCGCTTCAGTCCGCCCATCTAAACCAATATCGCGCACACTAATCTCATCGTAGAATTGAGTGAGTAGCCCTAGAGTCATGCATGGCGCGTGCGTCGGTTCAATAAAGATGCAATAAACATGTTCGCCGAGAACTTGATGTAGCCCAAATGTGATACCTCCAGGCGCGCCACCAACACCACAAGGTAAGTAGACGAAGAGCGGATGTTCAGCATCGACTGTAATATCTTGTGCTCGTAATTGCTCTTGAAGTCTCAACGCAGCAACGGCATAACCTAAGAAGAGATGTTTAGAATCTTCATCGTCAATAAAGTGACATCTTGGGTCATCTTTCGCCGTTTCACGACCTTCTGCCACAGCGTATTGATAATCGGACTTGTATTCTATAACTTCTACGCCATAATCACGTAATAACGCTTTCTTCCATTCACGTGCATCTTGCGACATATGAACTTGAACGTTGAAGCCCAATTTTGCGCTCATGATACCAATGCTGAGTCCTAAATTTCCAGTTGAACCAACTGCAATGGTATGTTTGCCAAATAGTTCTTGGTAACGTGAGGAAGCGAGTATAGAATAATCATCGTTAACACTCAGATTCCCCTCATCCAGCGCAATCTTTTCGGCAATCGTTAAGACTTCGTATATGCCACCCCGCGCTTTAACTGAGCCAGAAATAGGGAGAGCGTGATCGCATTTTAACCATAACCGACCCTCAAGTTCGAAATCATCGAGCTGTACTAAGTGTTCACGCATGTGATTGATAGCTACGAGCGACGATTCAATGATGCCTGAGTGGGAAGCAGTCTCCGGAAAGACACTTTGTATGTAAGGTGCGAAACGTTGGAGGCGTGCGGATGCCTCTTCGATATCGGAATAGGTCAAAGGCCAGTCTTGCGTATGATGGAACCGTGGATTCTTCCAATATATCGGCTCGTAATCCGCCATGTCATATATCAATTCATACTTTTTCTTTAAATGTGCAACGTCTTTCATATATTTCACCTCAACAACGTATTACAATAATTATAATAACTATAATAGGTCGTCAATATTATGTAAAGGGAGGGTTCAAGATGCGTGTCGTAGTCATCGGTGCGAATGGCCGTCTCAGCCAAACACTCATCCGTCAGTTAAAAGGGTCATTGGTTAAGCAAACACATCCAATTTATCATTTGAACACTCATGATGTGAATGTGCTCCATCTTGAGGAACTTCAAGTAGAGCTAGAGCAAGAAGATTATGTAGTGTATCTTCAAACATCATCTACGTTACCTCATGGGTTATTGCAAGGTGACACCCGTGCAATGCATGAACTAGCGCTTGAATATATCACTTCAATCGTTTCTGGTGTTTCTGTAGTACAGTCGCATTCCTCATCGACGCAACGGTTACTAAAGCGAGCTACATCAACAAAGCGCGCATTAAGTCGTATGTTCGATAAACGCAGTTCGCATAGACCTGTGCGTCGAGTGTACTCGTTCCAACAGCTCGAACATGTGAAGATTCAAAGTGCGAACGAAGCAGTTCAAAGCTATGCACGTTACTTACAGCGTCTGACACTCGGTCTCGTTACGGTAGACACGCGCTATCCACGGTACGACATTTGCTTGTTGAATCGTCTGCCGCTCATTAAGATGGCGCAAAGTGTGGTCACGCCTACTGAAGTACACTTATCCATTGTAGGAGGTGTGCTTGCGCGAACGTTACCTTCTCATGTTCCGCAACCCCAATTTATTTTTAAAATTAATCAAGCGAGGGGAACGTTACTCACAGCTCTGATACACTTTCGACCACGTTTGCCGTGGCTTGTATATCGACTCACTCAGGCGCCACTGCATCAATGGGTGATGCGAGTATTCGGGTGTATATTACGCTAAATGAATACGAGAAATAGAAAAATGGCACGTCTGCAATATGATTCTGCAGCAACGTGCCATTCATTTTAATATAAGTGTAAAGTGCTACATGTGTAATACGCCACCAGGGCCGAGTGGAATACCGAGTAAGTACCAAATGATGATAAAGATTGGCCATACGATACTCAAGATGACGGTGTAAGGCATCAAGCTGGATAAGAGTGAACCCAGTTTCATGTTCTCGTCATATTTCTGCGCATATTGTAGTAGTAATGGTAGATACGGCATCATCGGTGTAATAGGGTTACTGATTGAATCCCCAATACGATACAGCATTTGTGTTAAAGCCGGGTGGAAGCCGAGCAACATCAACATCGGTATAAAGATCGGCGCGAGTAATCCCCATTTAGCAGACGCACTACCGATGAGCATATTGATAATAGCGCTCAAGAGAATGACTCCGATGATGAGCACGACGCCATTCTGACCTTTGAGTGCTTCAGCGCCCTTAACTGCGATGACCACGCCGAGATTACTCCATTGTAGAAATCCTAAGACTTGTGCTGCGAAGAATACGATGACGATAAAGGAACCCATGGATGACATGGAATCTGCAAGCATGCGACCGAGATCTTTCGTATCTTTAAATTCCTTCATCATAAAGCCATAGATCAAACCTGGAACTAAGAACAGTAATAAGATAATCAGCGCGATACCGTTAAACAATGGCGCATCGTCAATGAGACTTCCCGTTTTCGCATTGCGCAAGAAACTGTTATGTGGTAAAGCGCACAGAATGATACCAATCAAGACGACGACCATCCCGATATTAGCCCACATGAGTGCACGACTTTCTTGAGGTGTCAGATCTTGTGTAGAACTATCAACCTCGATTTGTGCGTCAGATGTATCGAATTTGCCGAGTCGTGGAATGACGAATTTCATCGTTACCCAATAAACGGCTGGAAGTAGGATAATCACACTTGCGGCGATAAAGTACCAGTTCATCGCCACGTTAATCTTCGTGTGATCTGAGACGATACGTGTTGCAGGTTCGGTAAAAGCATACGTCATCGCATCCGACATACCTAGCATGAGATTCGCCGCAAAGCCTCCCAATGATGAAGCGTACGCCATGGCTAGTCCAGCAATAGGGTGATAGCCTAATTTGATAAAGACCATCGCTGTAAGTGGTGGTAGGATGATAGGTGCTGCGTCTCCTGCCGCGTTACCAAGAATACCGATAATGATAATAGAGGGTACAATCAGCTTCTTTGGTGCTTTATGTACCACTTGTACGAGTAATTTATCGAAATAACCTGATTTCTCAGCGACTCCGACACCTAGCATTACCGCAAGTACGATACCAAGTGCAGGAAACTCAGAGAAATTCTTAATAGCATCATTAAGAATCATGCGCAAGCCATCGATACTTAAGATATTCTTAACTTCTACGACTTTCCCAGTGCCGGGGTGTTTCACTGAAACATTGAAGAGTGAAACGAGCCATGTAATAACGGCTAGCGCGACACAAATGAGAAAGAATAGAATACTTGGGTCAGGTAAGCGATTCCCCACATGTTCGACCCCGTTAAGAAACTTATTAAAGATTCCTGTCTTCTTTTTCGTTTGTTCTGTCATAATTACAACCCCTTCCCTTTGGGTTAGAGTGAGTATAACAAGTTAGAGATTAAAATAAAACAATTTTCCGAAAATTAATAGTAAGAATCATCGTGAAGCCTTACATAGTGCTAGTAGAGATGATGTAACTTATTTTCAAGGCGTTTAAGTTGTGATGAGGAGTGGAATTTTAAAAATAAGTTCATTTTAGTATCAAGAAAGAGATAAAGGAGAATCAAAGTCATGAGAATGAAAGATAAAATTGTCGTAGTGACTGGGGCACATACAGGAATTGGTGCTGCATCAGCGAAAGCATTAGCTGAAGAAGGGGCGCACGTGCTTGCAGTCGATGTAGATAAAGGTGTGGAAGAGACGGTAGAAGAGATTAAAGAAGCGGGCAATCAAGCTTCCGCGTTTATCGTGGACATTTCTGAACAAAGTGAAGTTGAGACATTCGCTGAGACATTGAAATCTCAATATGGCCACATTGACGCCTTATTCAATAATGCAGGTGTAGATAATAGTGCGGGTCGTATCCATGAATATCCTGTTGAAGTGTTTGACCGCATTATGGGTGTCGATTTACGCGGTACGTTTATGATGACGAAATATTTAATCCCGCTCATGTTGGATAACGGTGGTTCAATCATCAATACGGCATCTTTCTCAGGCCAGGCGGCAGACCTTTACCGCTCAGGTTACAATGCAGCGAAAGGCGGCGTGATTAACTTCACACGTTCTACCGCGATTGAGTATGGTCGTGAAAATATTCGCGCGAATGCCATTGCGCCAGGTACGATTGAAACACCGCTCGTAGATAAATTGTCAGGTACTGAAGAAGAGGAATCAGGTCGTAGTTTCCGTGAAACTCAAAAATGGGTGACACCACTAGGCCGCTTAGGTTCTCCGGATGAAGTAGCGAAACTCGTTGTCTTCCTCGCTTCAGACGATAGTTCATTTATCACTGGAGAAACAATCACGATTGATGGTGGTGTGATGGCATACACATGGCCAGGTGAAATGTTAAGTGACGACAGTTGGAAACGCACAACAAAATAATTGAAGGTAATATAAAACTCCCACGTGGGAAGAGGATAGTAGGATTGGCATTGTGTTGAAATACCAGTGTCTACCTTGTTCTCTCACTCAGCGTGGGAGTCATTTATGTGACGAGATACGATTTACCATTTAATTTGGTCTACAGTGTCATCGTTTAATGATTTCACAATTTCAGTGACGAGCTTCACAGAATTACGATAATCTTCAGTGTGAAGAACTGAAACGTTTGAATGCATGTAACGTAGAGCGACACCTAATGAAACAGTAGGAATACCTTCGTTTGCGACGTGGATGCTACCTGCGTCTGTACCGCCACCTGCAGTAGTATCGAGTTGAATTGGAATATCATGTTGCTTTGCGACATTTTTAATATGTTTTAAAAGGCCAACATGGGCAATGTTTGATGCATCCATCGTGATGACGACAGGGCCTTCACCTAACTTCGCATCATTCGCTTCACCTGTCATTCCTGGAGTGTCATAAGCGACCGCCACATCTACTGCAATCGCTAAGTCAGGATTAATCATGTTTGCAGCGACTTTCGCACCACGTAAACCGACTTCTTCTTGCACATTAGCACCAGAGTATAGGTTGATGTCGATATCCTCATCTTTAAGATTATCAAGTACATCGATAGCTAAAGCGCAGCCGTAGCGATTGTCGAACGCTTTCGCAGTCATATAGTTGTCGTTACCCATAACTTCGAACTCACTATAAGGTGTGACCATATTGCCAAGTTCAATACCGAGTTCTTCCGCTTCTTCTTTATTGCTCACACCAATATCGATAAACATGGACTTCATTTGCATAGGTGTCTTACGTTGCTCAGGCGTCAACACGTGCGGAGGTTTAGAACCGATGATACCGCGAATTTGTTTGCCTTCATCAGTAGTTACTGTCACTTTTTGAGAAAGCATAACTTGGTTCCACCAGCCACCTATAGGAGTGAAGTATAGGAAACCATTATCATCAATTTTAGTGACCATAAAGCCGATTTCATCTAAATGACCTGAAATCATGAGTGAACGTGAGCCTTTAGACGCTTGTTTAAGGCCAAAGATACCACCTAAATTGTCTTCGATCAGTTGATCACTCACAGGTTGTAAATAATCTTTCATTGCTGATTTCACAGCCATTTCATGTCCAGCGATGCCATTGATATCCGTGAGTGTGTGTAATAGTTGCTTCGTATCTTTCATTACAGTCCCTCCCAATTTGTTGTTATAGCATATTGTAGCACTTCTCTTTATCTATCTCATAAATCAGGATTCTGTGGATCCGTTAGCTTTCACTTTGTATGGAAAATGACTTGAGTAACCCAAAATAATCTCTTTCTTATATCAATTGCATGATTTACCAAGAAGAATGGTAAAACGCTTCTATTTATGATAAATATAAAACATATCCTATCTGAAAGGAATTGATTTATGAAACTATTCAAACGTCGACCTAAACCATCCAAATCGACATCACCATGGCAAAGTTCACATCTCATGAAACGCGATTTTTGGCTGATTCCAAGTTTTTATATTTTACCGTATATAGTGGTGCTGCTCATACAAGTGACTATATTGGCCATAAATCCATCAATATTACAATCAAAAGAGAATTCGTTTACTGTTAACGCACTTAACTTAACTATCGATACGATAACGCTATTATTTGTCTTATTTATCTTCTATCTCATACATATTCGACATGGGTTAGCTAAGGTTATGTGGCAACGTTTTAAATTGGTACCACGCTACTTCTGGCTACTCATTGTGACATATATCGTGGTGATGTTGCTAGATGCAGGGTACGATACTTTGACAGATTATTTACCGAAATCGCTACAGTTTGATGAAACGCAGAACCAAGAAGAGGTTGACCAACTGTTTAAAGTAGGTTGGCTCACACCAATTACGTTTATTAACGTTGCGATAATCACACCATTTGTGGAAGAGCTGTTATTCCGTCATTTAATCATTCACGAATTAGGGAAGAAGATTACCTATCCTGTTGCGGCAGTGTTATCCGTCATTATTTTCACTGGTATTCATGTAACGGGCGCAACGTCTCCGTTTGAAATTGGCTCGTATATTTTTATGGCGGCAGGACTCGTATACGTCTACATGAAGTCGGGGCGCAATTTGGCAGTGAGTATCACGCTGCACTTTATGTTTAATGCAGTTGCGAGTCTCGTCTCAATATTTTCTTGAGATTTTTGTAAAATGATGAATTTGAAGTTAGGAAAGGATGAATTATCGTGTCTTCAGAAATGAATGAAATCAAGTATCCCGAAAGATGGCACAGTCGCTATTTCGCTTGGCGCGACTTGTGGCTCGTGCCTCTGTACTTTCTTCTGGTTCAAATTGTTCTTGCACCAATAATTAGTTTGATAATGATATTAGTAATGGATGGAACAATGTATCCTGGAGAAACTTCAACCTATAAGATTATATTGAATTTCGCAAATGTCTTGGTAACATTACTTATATTTTATCTCATGCACGGTAATCACGACATCGTACGTATAGCAATTGAGCGTTTTAAACAAGTTAAAAAACAATTGATATTCATTATTATTATATTTGTCCTAGCACAACTTGTATCACAACTTTACAATTGGTTATTAAATTTCTTACCCTCATCGCTACAGTTTGATGATACAGTGAATAATAAAGACGTACTTAAGCTGTTTGATGTGAACTGGCTCATTCCTGTGAGTCTCATCATGGGCGTTATACTCATTCCGCTAGTAGAAGAACTCATATTCCGACATCTCATCATACATGAGCTAGGCAAGAAGATTACCTATCCCATCGCTGCAATTCTATCTATTATTCTTTTTACTGGAGCTCATGTAGTAGGAATGAAATCTCCATTTGAGATTGGTGAATATTTAATTATAGCTGTGCCTATCGTTATTGTTTACATGCGTTCAGGGCGTAATTTAGCGGCAAGCTTTACTTATCATGCATTGAACAACGGTTTTGCATTTCTATTAATGTTATTGATGTAAAGATGTTTTATTTCGAATCTTTAACTAAGTTGAGTTAGTTGATTTTATAGTATGGCTGAGTTTGAAGAAACGTAGTGTTTCCTAAAACTTAGCCTTTTTTGTTAATGGATTTCCTGTTGTTATCTACACTTTAGCTATAATAAAAGTAGGGGGTCAGGAGCCTGGGACAGATAAAGATAATTAATTATGGAGGGAAATAAAAAATCATGATTGTAATTAATTATAAGTAAATTTTCAATGTGTTCTCGAGACGCTTGATGGATCTAGACCACAACGAAAATCCATTCCTAGAGCTCCTAGAGCGAAAGGAATTAGTTGAGTGTGGTCCCATAAGCAAGCGAGAGGTTAAACATTGAAAATTAGATAGCTTTTACTATTTGTCCCAGTCTCTACATATCTCATCTAAAAAGATAATGAATTTAAATAAATATATTTTAAAACTTAATTTTAGGGAATAAGCATACTACTGTAGCAAAAAGCAGAAGGAGTGAACAGCATGTTAGAACTCAAAGATGTGACTTATAAAGTCAACAATCGAACGATTATCGATAACTTAAATTTAAAAGTGAATAAAGGGGATACTATCGCTATCGTTGGTCCTTCTGGTAGCGGTAAAAGTACGTTGCTTCGGTTGATTGATAACCTCATCAGTCCAACATCAGGCAACATTTATTACGAAGGGCAAGATTATGAAGATATTCAGCCTGAACATTTACGTATGGAGATTAGTTATTTACTTCAAGAAAGCGACCTTTTTAACCATACCATCGGCGAGAACTTAGCTTTCCCAGCAGAAGTGCGTGGTAAGGACTTTGACAAGAAACGCGCGAAAGAACTGCTCAAAGCAGTAGGGCTAGGTCATTATAACTTGAACACAGACGTCAGACCGCTCTCTGGTGGTGAACGTCAACGTGTAACGATTGCACGCCAACTCATGTACATACCGAAAATATTACTCTTGGACGAAGCTACCAGTGCATTAGATACGCAGAATAGTGAGAAGATTGAGGAACTCATCTTCAGTTTAGTCGACCAAGGTGTAGCCATCATGTGGATTACACATAGCAATGACCAAAGTATGCGTCACTTTAAGAAGCGGATTCGTCTCGTAGACGGCAAGATTGAGAATGAGGAGGATTTAACATGAGTACGACAGCGTTAGCGATTACGGCACTTTTACTACTGTTTCCAATCATCGTGTCATACGTCGAGAAGTTACATATTATCAAAGACTTAGTTGTCGCGACAGTTCGAGCAGTCATCCAACTCGTCATCTTAGGTTTTATCTTACACTTTATCTTTGATGTCGATCAGAAGTGGCTACTCTTACTCTTCGTGCTCGTCATCATTATCAATGCGTCATGGAACACGTTGAGTCGTGCATCTGAAGTCATGCATCACGTCTTCTGGATTTCATTCGTCTCCATCTTTATCGGTGTAGCCATTCCACTTGCGGGTGTCATCATTACAGGTGCGATCGACTTTACGCCTAACGAAGTAATTCCTATCGCCGGTATGCTTGGGAACAATGGTTTGATTGCAATTAACTTGGCATATCAGAACCTTGATCGTGAGTTTGTGAAGCAAATGGATGAGATCGAATCTAAACTTGCTTTAGGTGCGAATCCGAAAATTGCTTCTAAAGCGACGATTCGTGAGAGTGTGAAGACGGCGATTGTACCGACGATTGACTCAGTTAAGACATACGGCTTAGTTTCAATTCCTGGTATGATGACTGGTTTGATCATCGGCGGTGTGCCACCACTTCAAGCCATCAAATTCCAGTTGCTCGTCGTTTTCATTCATACAACAGCAACGATTATTTCCGCATTGATTGCGACTTACTTGAGCTACCGTCAATTCTTCAACCATCGTGATCAGCTCGTAGGTCGTAATATGTAAGTAAGTTGCTTTATTTTAGAAAAATGTGACACATAATACCTCCCAAGCGCTTCAAAGATAGTGTTCACCACTAATTTTGGAGCGCTTTTTACTATGTGAGAAACCTCTATTAAATAAATATGTAGTGTATTAACTTTTTTAAGCTTAATTAAAGACAGTTATTTCACTAAAAGAATAGGAGAGGATAATATTCACCAATTTTATTGGTTTGTTATATACAGCTTTGTTTTCGAACATAGTTCGATACATTTGAGTATAGTAGCGAAGAGAACTCAATAAAGCGACAGATATTAACAATACACTTGATAATAATTATTTGAATTTGAGCTAGTTGATATAGCGATGGGCTTAGTTTAAAAAGTTAAGAGAGTAGAAAATGAAATACACATTATAAGTTTTTCAATGTGAACTCGAGACGCATGATGGAGCTAGACCACAACGAAAATCCATTCCTAAAGCTCGTAGAGCGAAAGGAATTAGTTGAGTGTGGTCCCATATGCAAGCGAGAGTAAAACATTGAAAACTTTAGCTGTTCGATTTCTGCTATAAAGAAGCTTTCTATCTCATTTTAAAGTAAGCACCTACACGCACAACTCAGAATATATGCTTTATAATGGAAGTAATTGTGTTCAGAACAATATGAAGGAGGACGTGCGCAATGACGACGATGCGTATCGTAACCTTTATCCTCAGTACCTTTATCGTAGGTATGGTAGAGATGATGGTTGCAGGGATTATGAACTTAATGAGCCAAGATTTACATATATCAGAAGCGATTATTGGCCAACTCGTGACATTGTATGCAATCACTTTCGCAGTGGTAGGGCCGATACTCGTTAAACTCACGAATCGCTTCCACCCTAAACCGTTATTACTGTGGACGCTCGTATTCTTTATCGTCGGTAACGTAATCATAGCTGTAGCACCGAACTTTACGATACTGGTTATAGGTCGTATCATTTCTTCAGCAGCTGCGGCACTCATTATCGTTAAGATTCTCGCCTTAACTGCGATGCTTACCGCGCCTCACAACCGTGGTAAGATGATAGGTATCGTGTATTCTGGATTTAGTGGCGCAAACGTCCTAGGTGTGCCGATTGGTACGATGATAGGGGGCGCGTTCGGATGGCGTTTCACCTTTCTCTTTATCGTGGCGGTCAGTGTACTCGTAGGTATACTTATGTTTATCTTCCTACCTCAACTCGACCGTACGTCAACAGATGACAATAGCTCGTCTTCACAAACGCATTCTAAAGTAGTTAGACCTCTCGAAGTCGTGAAGTATTTAGGCATCACATTCTTTATTCTCGTGGCGAACTCTATTACCTTTATCTATATTAACCCTCTGATGTTAAAAAGCGGTCATACGTTGTCATTCGTCTCCATCGTTCTATTAATCAACGGTATCGCCGGTGTAGCAGGTACCTCTATGGGCGGTTTCTTATCAGACAAACTTACTTCTAAACGTTGGCTGATCATTTCGGTGACAGTGTTTATCATTATGATGCTAGTATTGAATCAAATCTTAACGAGTGTGGTTATCTTAATGATTGGGCTCTTCGTTTGGAATATTATGCAGTGGAGTACAAATCCTGCTGTTCAAAGTGGGATTATCGACCAAGTCGAAGGTGATACGAGCCAAGTGATGAGTTGGAACATGTCGAGTTTGAATGCCGGTATCGGTATTGGAAGTATGGTCGGTGGACTTGTAGTGTCGAAGCTCAATGTCTTTGCGACGACTTACTTCTCAGCGGGTATTGGTGTACTCGTACTCATCCTTGCGATTAGTTTGACTAACGTTGCAAAGTACCGTCAGCAGTAAGGTAAAAAAATTATCAGCTCAAACGCAAAACAATCCCGTAGGTGGCAGAAAGTCCACCTACGGGATTTTTAACTTGAGTAGAGATTTAAATTGCGATAACTCCCATTAAGATACCGATAATCACCATGACAATCGCAAAGCCCCAAATCCAGAAGAACGCATATTTAATGTATGTTCCCATGTTCGCTTCTGCTAAACCGATCGCAAGCCACAAAGCAGGAGAGAATGGGCTTACGAAAGTACCGATGATATTACCGATAATCATCGCATAAGCTGTGGATTCGGGCGCAATACCAAATTGTTGACCTGTCTGTTCAACGATAGGGAGCACCGCAAAGTAATAAGCGTCAGTACTCGTCAACAGGTCTAAAGGTACGCCGAAGAAACCAACGATGACATGTAAGTATGGTCCGACAGCATCAGGAATAATCTTGATGAAGTTTACAGCAATTGACTTCAACATGCCTGTTTCATTGAGCACGCCTAAGAACATTCCGGCTGCGATAATGACTGCAGCCATCATTAAGGCATTAGGCGCATGTGCCCTCAAGCGATCCATCTGTTCATCGACACTACTATAGTTCACGATGAGTGCAATCGCTGTACCGATAAGGAAGGCGAATTCAGGTGGTGCAATATTCGCAAGCATGACTACAATAACGAGAATCGTTAAGATGGTATTGAACCATTTTACCCAATTCTGTGTCTTCGCACGTCCACGTACTGGGAATTTAATATCCTGATCATGTTCATAACGCTGGACGAGTTTGTGAATATCGATGTGTTGTGTATCGCTCAGCTCACCTTGTGCAATCAGTTTGTTGATGCGACGGTTCTCACGCCAGCCTAAGAAAGCGGCGAAGATTAATACGAGAACCACACCGACGATTTGCACTGGAATGATGCCGTACCATAACGCGTTGACATCTTTAGCGTGCAACACCGTAGCCGTACGCGCCATAGGACCACCCCAAGGCACCATGTTCATCACGGCCGCACTTAACGCGAGGAGTAGTATGAGTAAGTAACGGTTCATGTTGAGTGCGCGATAAAGTGGGAGTAGTGCTGGTATAGATAGTAAAAAGGTTGTCGCGCCAGCCCCATCAAGTTGAATAAACGTACCGATGATCGCAGTCACGATACATACGATGATGACATTCCCACGTGTCATCAAGATGAGTCGCTTAACAATCGGTTTGAATAATCCACTATCAGACATTATGCCAAAGAAGATAATAGCAAAGATGAACATAATAACGACGTTCATCACGGACTCTAAGCCACTGTTAAAGTACTTCACTAAATCATGGACACTGTGACCGAGTATCAATGCACCCACACACGGTATGAGTGTCATGCCCACAACCGGGCTAATCTTCTTCATGATTAATAAGCCAACGATAGAGACGATAATTAACACGCCTACGACCGTTAGCAATACATTTCCATCATGCATATGTAACATCCCCTTTAAGTGCTAAGCGGAAAATAACTGTAAACGCTTACACTTTAAAATGATATTTGTCTATTATATCAAAAATATTCAGATTAGTTGAGAAAAATTTAACGATGAGGATGATCCTGTGAAGTCTACGGATAATGTGGAAGTCCTCCGTACTACCCATCAATAGCTCACATAACGTGCTATACTAAACCATAAAGTATTTCAAAGAAGGTGAAGAAGATGACGCAGAAAGATACAAAGCAACTCGTCGAATCATATATTCAAAAACTTGATCAATGGCAAGAAGAAATCAAACGTTTACGCCAAATTGTTCAGAACACTGACCTTGAAGAAGATTATAAATGGAAACATCCGTGCTATACCTATGAAGGTCACAATGTGGTCATTATTCAAGAATTTAAGCACTATTGTGCGCTGTTGTTTCAAAAGGGCGCGATTATGAAAGACCATTATCAATCACTGATTCAACAAACGAAAAATGTCCAAGCTGCACGCCAACTTCGTTTTACGAGCCTTAAAGAAATCGAAGAACGTGCTGAAGAAATTACGTGGTATTTAAATGAGGCCATTCGCGTCGAACAATCTGGTGAACAAGTACCGATGAAGACGACGGAAGAATATACAATGCCTGATGAATTACAAGTTGCGTTGGATAAAGATGACGCGTTACAAGAAGCTTTTAATCAACTTACACCTGGTCGCCAGCGTCAATATATGTACTTTATTGGACAAGCGAAGCGGGCGGCAACGCGAGAGAGAAGAGTGGAGAAATATTATCAACATATCCTCGATGGTAAAGGGATGAATGACTAGAGTTGAGACGTTCGTGTGAAACAGGAAGTGCGAAGTCTAGCACAAGGGGAACTGAATAGGCACATAGGGGTTCGCACTTCAGTCTGTCCTGTTCCCCTTAATATCTGGACGCACAACTTATCTATGTTAAGCTAAATAGTGTAGCTAGATATTGAAGATGCTGCGATGACGCATAAGAAATATAGCGAATAGAATGGTGACGCTATCCCTTTCAATGGGCGATGTAGTTGAGCGATATGTGACTTTGTGTAGATAAAAGAGTATAATTACTACTATACAAGGTTTGAGAACCTCTATAGGCAAGCTGCACACTTGTTGTGGCATGCTATTGAGATGAGGTGATGCATGCGTAACGTAAGCAGATTTAATAACGTGTTTTCTGCATCAAAACCCAGTCGTCACCACTCAGCATGATGCTCATATCACAATGACATTTCATCAATTTACATAATTAAACAACAGTATCTTATTACTTACATTAGGGCCTTTTGTGCTTGTGTTCTTACTTATTCTCGGATTTGTATAACTCCACAAATGGTCCTTTGTTTTTGTTGATACTGAAGAGATAACATCAGAGTCTGGGCTAAATTTAAGAACATTGAATCTTTAATGTGAAGATGCGCGCATGTGTGAGAGATGTACAGATACGTGTTAACCATGCGTCTCTTTTACCTCATCAAGGATAGGCTGACATGAAATTACGATAGAAAGGAACGAGATACATGCTCAGTATTAAGAATTTATCAAAGATTTATTCAGGCAATAAGAAAGCCGTCGACAACATGTCGATTGATATTCAGTCAGGGGAATTTGTGGCTTTTATCGGTACGAGTGGGAGCGGTAAGACGACCGCACTGCGAATGATTAATCGTATGATAGAGGCGACAGACGGACAAATTACGATGGACGGCAAAGATATTCGTAAGATGGATCCTGTCGAGTTACGTCGCAGTATCGGTTACGTGATTCAACAAATCGGACTGATGCCACACATGACGATTAAGGAGAACATCGTCTTAGTTCCTAAGCTGTTAAAATGGTCGAAAGAAAAGAAAGAAGAGAAAGCGAAAGAATTAATCAAGCTCGTCGACTTACCAGAAGAATACTTAGATCGTTATCCATCTGAATTGTCTGGTGGGCAACAACAACGTATCGGGGTGGTGCGTGCACTCGCTGCTGAACAAGATGTCATCTTGATGGATGAACCGTTTGGTGCGTTAGACCCTATCACACGAGATACGTTACAAGACTTAGTGAAAGAACTTCAACAAAAGTTAGGTAAGACTTTCATCTTCGTTACCCACGACATGGACGAAGCGATTAAACTTGCAGACAAGATTTGTATCATGTCACACGGTAAAGTGGTGCAATTCGATACACCTGACAATATCTTGCGTCATCCAGCGAATGACTTCGTGCGTGACTTTATCGGACAGAACCGTCTCATTCAAGACCGTCCGAATATGCGCACAGTTGAAGATGCGATGATTACACCGGTGACTGTTCATGCCGATCGCTCACTCAACGATGCAGTTGAAATTATGCGTGAGCGTCGTGTCGACACGATCTTTGTAGTTGGCGATGACAATCGTTTACTCGGCTATTTAGATATCGAAGACATCAACCAAGGATTACGTGCGAATCGCGAACTCATCGATACGATGCAACGTGACATTTATCGCGTGCGTGTAGACAGTAAACTGCAAGACAGTGTACGAACGATTCTTAAACGTAATGTGCGTAACGTACCGGTCGTTGCGAAAGACGACAAGACACTGCTCGGTCTCGTGACACGTGCGAACCTCGTAGATATTGTTTACGATAGCATTTGGGGTGAAAGTGAGGCCAACGCTTCTGAAGAGGCGATTGTAGAGCCGAGCGAAGTAGGAGCTGATCGCTCATGATGGACTTCCTACGCAACAATGGTCAAGAGTTGTTTAAGAAAGCTTTAGAGCACTTAGAAATCTCAGTGATTGCCTTATTGATTGCGATCATCGTAGCAGTGCCGATCGGGATTATGCTTTCACGCATGAAGCGGACATCCAACGTCGTGTTAACGATAGCCGGTGTGCTTCAAACGATTCCAACGCTTGCTGTGCTGGCTATTATGATTCCGATCTTCGGTGTAGGTAAAATGGCTGCCATCATCGCTTTGTTCATCTACGTGTTGCTACCTATTTTAAACAACACCGTACTCGGCGTTCAGCAAATCGATAGCAACTTAAAAGACGCGGCTAAGAGTATGGGGATGACACGTCTACAAATGATGAAAGACATCGAATTACCTCTAGCATTACCACTCATCTTAAGTGGGGTACGCCTCTCAGCCGTATACGTGATCAGTTGGGCAACACTCGCAAGTTATGTCGGCGCAGGAGGTCTCGGTGACTTCGTATTCAACGGACTGAACTTGTACAACGCGAATATGATTATTGCCGCAGCTATCGCAGTAACGATACTCGCACTTATCGTCGACTTTGTACTTTCGAGAATTGAAAAATGGGCTGTGCCAAAAGGCCTTAAAGTATCTAGATAACAAGGAGGAGAACATGATGAGAAAGTTTAAAGCAATACTCATAATCCCGCTGTTGTGTCTCACTGTGTTATCTGGATGTAGTCTACCCGGCTTAGGTGGCAGTAGCTCAGATGACGAAGTTAAGATCACAGCGGTTACTAACACAGAATCACAAATCATGGCCCACATGGTGCGCGTCATGATTGAACATGATACGAAAGGTAAGTTGAAACCTTCACTCGTAAATAACTTAGGATCTAGTACAATTCAACACAAAGCGATAACAACAGGCGACGCCAACATGTCAGGCGCACGTTATACAGGTACAGACTTGACTGGCGCATTAAACGAAGATCCAATCAAAGATCCAGATAAAGCGTTGAAAGCGACGCAAGAAGGTTTCCAAAAACGCTTCGATTCACATTTCTTTAACTCATACGGTTTCGCAAATACCTATGCATTTATGGTCACGAAAGAAACCGCACGTAAATACCATCTCGAAACGGTTTCAGATTTGAAAAAACATAAAGATTTAAGACTCGGTGTCGACAGCTCTTGGATGGAACGTGCAGGAGATGGCTACAAAGGCTTCACTCAAGATTACGGCTTTAGCTTTAACACCGTTCGACCTATGCAGATCGGTCTCGTTTACGATGCCTTACATAATAAAAAGCTTGATGCAGCAGTAGGGTACTCTACAGACGGCCGTATCGCCGCATATGATCTGAAGATCTTGAAAGATGACCGCCGTTTCTTCCCACCATATGATGCGAGTCCATTTGCGACAAACAAACTCTTGAAAAAACATCCAGAAATCAAGAAATCGATGAAAAAACTAGAAGGCAAAATTTCAACGAAACAAATGCAACAACTGAACTACGAAGCAGACGGTAAAGGGAAAGAACCCGCAGTCGTCGCAGAAGAATTCTTGAAGAAACATAACTATTTCGATGATGAGAAAGGAGGGCAACACTAATGTCTGGCAATCTCTTACAACAACTCGGTGAGTACTACTCAACCAACTTTGGTTACTTGATGGACTTATTCTTTAAACACTTACTTATGTCGGTTTACGGCGTACTCTTTGCATCTATCATAGGTATTCCAATCGGTATCTTTATCGCGAGATTCTCTAAACTGTCATGGATCGTCATCACGATCGCTAACATCATTCAAACAGTTCCAGTCATCGCGATGCTTGCCATCCTGATGTTAGTGATGGGTCTCGGTCCCAATACAGTCGTTTTCACAGTTTTCCTCTACGCACTTTTACCAATTATTAAAAATACCTACACAGGCATTCAAGGCGTGGACGATAACATTAAAGACGCCGGTAAAGGTATGGGCATGACCAGCAACCAAGTACTGCGCATGATCGAACTACCGCTATCACTATCTGTCATTCTCGGCGGCATCCGCATCGCACTCGTCGTAGCCATCGGTGTCGTTGCAGTCGGCTCATTCATCGGAGCCCCAACACTAGGTGACATCGTCATCCGCGGTACCAATGCGACAGACGGCACAACATTCATTCTCGCAGGTGCCATACCTATTGCACTCATCGCAGTCATCATTGACGTTGTCCTTCGCTTACTAGAAAAACGCTTAGATCCAACACAGAATACCAAACGCAATAAACCACAAGGCATTAACTAACCAAACAATGCACCCCCAAAGTTAGACCTAAAACTGACTTTGAGGGTGCGTTATTATAATAAACAGAAGAAGCCACCTTACAATCAACATCATAAGGTGGCAATTGGTGCATGTAAGAATCAATTTTTAAATGATTCATTTCCAATATACGCATCATTTACGATATGACTATAAATTAGCTATCGCCCAATAGTTAATTTATAGTTCTATTTTTATCATAACACGTAGTTTGACAAATAACGAGGCGTCGTTCATTAGTTGTTTAGAGGTGCCTCCCTTTCCACCAATGCGCTATATTCCAGATTAGAAGAAAACTTATTTTTCCTCGATATGCTAAAACCCGATTCACACGAAACATGTGCTTAAGAGAAACACTCTCTTCCTCGAAACACTAATATTAAAACAAAAAAGCCCCAGGATGACACACATCCCAGAGCTAAAAATTTTACCATACAACTACGCGACTCAGACCAAGAACTGAGACAAGATCGGCGCCACAACAACAACTACAACACCCACAAGAACAAGCGCGATACTCGCCATAGACTCCTCAGTCTGACCAAAATCCTGCGCAGCCGCCACACCTAAAGAGTGACCACTCGTACCCATAGCCAAACCTCTCGCAATCGGGTTCGTAATTCTGAAGAAACGAATCATCTTCGTACCCAACGCATAGATGATAACCCCATTCAAAATACATGCAAGAGAAGTCAATTCTTTAATACCATGGATACCATCAGACACCGGTAACGCCACTGCAGTAGTAGCCGCTTGCGGTAACATAGAGTTGATGATTTGATCAGAGAACAACGCAATCTTACCAATCAAGATGATCAGTACTAATGCGACCGTTGTACCCACAACCAAACTACCAAAGATTTGGAACCAATATTTTTTCAAGACGTCGCGTTTTTTATAAAGTGGGATTGCGAAACACATCGTTGCTGGTTCTAAGAAGAAGTTAACGATGTCCCCACCAATTTTATAGTTTTCATAACTAATACCTGTAATCTTCAAGAATGCAATACCTACAACCATGCCGACGAATAATGGAGCTAATAAGAAGAAACCATTCGTCTTCTTAAAGAAATACGCGGCAATCGTGAAAGGTACGACTGATAACAAGATACCAAAGTACGGTGTATGTACGATTAAATCAAGAATGTGTGCCATTATTTGTCATCCTCCTCACTCTTAGCTGCTTCCAACGTATCATCTGACTTTCTTGAGAACTTCATCAAGAGTTGAGAAGTGAAACCTGTACATAATAAGAGTAATAATGTTGAAATGATAATTAGTAAAATGATTAAAATCGGTTTCGAACTAATTACACCGAGTGAGTTAATTACAGAGATACCGGCTGGAACGAAGAATAACCCGATGTTATTCGTGAGTGCCGTACCTACCGTTTCAACTTGTCCTAATTTCACTATGCCAGTACATAAAGCGATAAAGAGTAATACCAAACCAACAACTGAGCCTGGCATCGGCACTGGGGAAATGCCTTCGATCACTTTAGAGATAAGCAAGATGATTCCTAGGACAGTAACTTGGTGCAAGAAAGTGTAAGTCTTACTTTCCTTATTTCGTGATGTTTGTGCTGTGTTATTATGAGATTTTGCAGTTGCCATCCATAACATCCTCCCTTTACTATTTCACCTCTATTATAAAAGACAAAGTGCGTTTTCAAGGGCTTTTCAGACTGAAATGCAATAACTATGAGCCGAGTTGCATTAAACGCCTTGTGACTGTCAGTCCAGTCCGAATTGCTGTTTGAATCGCTTCATATAGGAGCGGCTAACTTGAAATTTCAAGTCGCGCATCATCGTCAATTGGTACGTATAATTAAACCAATGATCGATAGTTTGAATATAGTTTCGGTTAATGATCGTCGCACGATGAATACGGATAAAACGCTTGTCGCTCAGCCGTTGTTCGTAATGACTTAAAGGTTGATTCGTCTCAAAATCACCCTTCGTTGTATTAATTGTAGTTACTCCGTTATTAACAGAAATTGCGATAATATCTGTCGTATTTAGTAAATGGATACGATCGTCCATTTCTACAGGGAGTTTGTCAAAGTCATACGGTGAAGCGTCTTTAGCCTCGCTTTCAACTTCGTAATTGGTTGACGCAGCTTGGTTATGCGGCGTGCCTGTTGAAGTGCTTGGTGTAATCTTCGCTAAAGCCTGTTCAATTCGTGATTTCTCAAAAGGTTTGAGAATATAGTCTGTCGCGTTCAACTCAAAGGCTTTGACCGCAAAGTTATCGTGCGCTGTCGCAAAGATGATATGAGGGTTATTGGCCATTTGATTGATCTTTGACGCCATGTCTAAACCACTCTCATCCATCAAATTGATGTCGAGAAAGACGACATCATACGTATCGAACAGAAGTAGTTCAAGTGTTTCTTGAATCGTTTCAGCTTCAGATATTTGTTCGAAAGGTTGGATTTCTGTTAATAGATAGCGCAATTCATTGCGTGCTAAAGGTTCATCGTCAACGATGATGGCTTTCATGAGTGAGCGCCTCCTTGTGATGTTGATATGGAATATCGCAATAGATGCGTGTTCCTTTCTTATTAGAGTCGAAATGGAGCTGTGCTTGATTGCCAAAGAGTCCAGTGAGTCTACGGTTTAAATTCTCGAGTGCGCTGCCAGTACCCGATTCGGAACTCACACTACTTTTACCTAACTGTGGTAATTTCTCTTCTGGAATACCGTGACCGTTATCCGTCACACTTAAACGCATATGTTGCGCTTTCGTCGATGTTTCTACGAGCACACGGTTATCCTTTTTACGATGGGTAAAAGCGTGTTTAATCGCGTTCTCCACTAATATTTGAAGCACGAAAGGTGGGACGTTCGCGTGTTTCGTCTCAGGTGCGATCTTGAATTGAATGTTGAAGCGGTCAGGATAACGCGCTTGCTCAAGTGAAATGTACGCCTCAACTTGCTGGAGCTCTTGCTCTAAAGTGATGATATTATCTCGCGCACCTTGCAAGTTAGAGCGGAAGAATTGGCTAAGCTGTAACAACAAATCTCGTGCTTTCTCACTGTTGATTCGTATCATCGCAGAAATTGTGTTAATTGCGTTAAAGAAGAAGTGAGGATTCACTTGCGCTTGTAACGATTTAATTTCCGCATCTCTTAACAATGCGCTTTGCATCTCAGCTTGACCCAGTTCGATTTGGCTAGAAAAGATTTCAGCTAAGCCTGATGCCATCTGTTTATCAGAAGTCGTAATCACAGTACTATCAGTAAAATACAGCTTGAGCGTGCCTACTACTTCTTCACGTAAATAGAGTGGAACGACAATCGCTGCTTCTAAAGGACAGTTCGGATTGTTACAACCGATATCTTCACGTGAATAGGCTTCCTTTAACGTACCAGTACGAATGGCCTCTTTAGACAAATTAGTAATAATCGCTTTCTGAGCAACATGGTGATCGCATCCTGCGCCGACATGTGTCAGAATATCGCGTCGGTTGGTGATCGCTACTGCCGAAACTTGCATCAAATTCAGTATGATTTCAGCTGCACGTTTCGCTGAACGCTCATTTAACCCAGAGCGGAAGTAGGGTAGCGTAGCGTTTGCAAGTTGTAATACGTCATGTGTTTGAATCGCGCGTGTCTCTTCCTCTTGGCGAATTGTTGAGAGTATGATGGACAAGAAGATTGCCGTACCTATGGAGTTAATCATAATCATCGGTATAGAAATAAAGCTGAACAGATTCCATGACAATTGCGGGTGATGTGAGAAGACGAGGATACAAAGCATTTGGATGACCTCGCTGACTACACCAACCATCGCGCCTTTCAAAGCAGTTGGATATTGATTGGAACGCAACGCTTTACGTCCGAAATACCCAGATAACAGTGCGATAAAGATAGATGAAATGAAATACGTATAGGCATCTGCACCACCGATATAAACACGTACGAGACCAGAAATGATTCCGACCATCAACGCGACGTATGGTCCACCAACTAAACCGGACACCCCAATCGTTAACACACGCGTATTGGCCATTGACGCGTCATGAGGTAAATGTTGGTATAACGTTCCGCTGATGATTTCATTTCCTCGAATTTGTATTCCTGTGAAGTTAGACAAGATAGAGAAACAACTGAAGATAAAGATGAGTTTCACCTTAGCATGAAGTTGTTCTCTTTGGTTCATGATATTTTTACAATAATTGATATTCATTAAGATATAGGCGAGTAGAATAATCAAGCCCATGCGCTCAAGCAAGAGCATAAATAAGTTAAACATCGTGCCACCTGCCATGTTGTGATTACCTTTTATTATACTACATATCAGAGATATATAACAAAACGCTATTAAATTATTTCACTATTGATGTAATTTTGAGATTAAAATTAGAATTTGTTCTTGTGTGAGATGTTAAAAATATTAGCCTTTTTTATATTTAAGTGTTATTTTAGAAATTAGCAAAACATCAAGATTACCAAAATAATTCCGAGCAACATATTATGAATGACGAAAAATGAAAAGATATAACGTCATCATACATTTGGTGAACATGAGCGTTTTGAGATTGTTAGAGCTACAGGTTGAACGAATAAATATATCGCACAGAAGTGCGTGATGACCGTTAAGTTACATAGTAGCACTAGCAGTTTCGAAACATTTTATTTATTTTGGAAACTTTATAGGAGGCGAACTTGCAATGGATTCTGAACGAACCTTTAAGGGAGACAATCGATTGCTACTAGGAATATTTCTCGGAGTGATTACATTCTGGCTCTTTGCCAATTCACTCGTGAATATAGTTCCAACATTACAACAATCATTTAACACGAAACTAGGAACGATTAATGCAGCAGTGAGTTTAACCGCATTACTGTGTGGTTTACTTGTCGTAGGCGCAGGTGGACTTGCCGATCGTTATGGTCGTATGAAGTTAACGTATATCGGTTTGATCTTGAGCGTAATAGGTTCAGGACTGATTATTATTCCTGGATTTGCACCTCTATTAATTATTGGACGTGCAATTCAAGGTATATCCGGCGCATGTATCATGCCTGCTACACTAGCAATTATTAATACGTATTACATAGGCAAAGCGCGTCAACGTGCACTCACATACTGGTCTATTGGCTCATGGGGCGGTTCAGGAATTTGTTCCGTCTTCGGTGGTTTCATGGCAACATACGTAGGTTGGCGTTCTATTTTTATCATTTCTATCATTGTCGCATTGCTCAGTATGTTCCTTATCAAACATGCACCTGAGACCAAAGCACCGAGATCTGAGAAAGAGGCAGAGAGCAAGTTTGACTTTGTTGGCTTAGTTCTATTAGTCATTGCGATGTTAAGTATCAACATGATTATTACACAAGCGTCAGATTACGGATTGATGTCTGTGCTCATTATCAGTATGATTATCGTCTTTATCGTGTCATTCATCGCATTTATTATTTGGGAACAGAAATGTAATAATCCGTTGATCGACTTTGGTTTATTCAAACATAAAGGCTATAGCGGGGCGACGATTTCCAACTTTTTACTTAACGCGGTATTTGGTACCACACTCGTGGCCAATACATATTTCCAATCCGGATTGGACTTTAACTCATCTCAAGCAGGTTATATCACTTTGACTTATTTGATTTCAGTTCTCATTATGATTCCTATCGGTGAGAAAGTGCTGCAGTCGATGGGGGCGAAACGTCCAATGATGATTGGCGCGCTACTCAACGGTGTCGGTATCGTCTTATTGATGCTCGTCTTCTTACCACCCACATGGTACGTAGTTGTGAGTATCATCGGCTATCTCATTTACGGTACAGGTTTAGGTATGTACGCAACACCATCTACAGACACAGCCGTTTCCACAGCACCAGACGATAAGGTTGGCGTGGCTTCTGGTGTGTACAAGATGGCTTCGTCATTAGGGAACTCATTCGGTTTAGCCATTTCAGGTACGTTGTTCTCAGTGATGGGCGATAAATTCAACATCCAACAGGGTATGACGTATGGCCTCGGTTTCAACGTCGTTTGTGCGTTGCTCGCGTTCATTTTAATCTGGGCCTTAGTACCGAAGAATCAGTTTAACCACTAATGAAGGATCGCAGTTTGAGGTAAAATGTGCGGAGATTATACGTGGTTCGCTGTGTATGATATAGTGAAACACAACGTTCAAGTATACGACGTCATTACAGAGGTGAATAAGAGATGATTGAAGGATATAAAGCATTCTGGCAAAACTATATTAATTACAAAGACAAGACCTCGCGCCAACATTTCTGGACGCCGATTATTCTACACATTATCGCGATATTTGTGGTAGCCGTGTTAGGGCTTATTAGCTTTCTGGCAGGCTCGATCCTACTCAGCGCGCTACTCTTTGGATTGGTTGGATTATTCATGTTAGCGACAATTATTCCAACAATCACACTTACAATGCGTCGCTTTCATGATGCAGGACGCCAACCACGAATGGCATTCATCTTGTGCATCGTAACGATTGTAGGGGCGATTGCTTTCGATTTAAGTAGACATGACGGATTAGCCATCTTCTTTGCGTTGATTATATTTATTTGTTTAATTCTCATTCTGATTGAGACGTTAAGACCTTCAACACAGGGTTCACCCGAGCGGTTAAAATGGTTCTAGCAATATAAGTCATTTGAAATGCATAGAGTAAGGTATAATACGGGTAGATAATATAATGAATCCTGAGAAGATAGAGGTGTTTCAAATGGCAAATATTTCAGTGAAACGTGTTGCACTCACTGGCATTGCAGGTGGCTTGTTGGCCGGTGCAGTGAAGATTGGATGGGAGAGCCTATTCCCACCACGCACGCCAGAACGAGAAGAACCCCCACCTTTAACATTTTTAAAAAAGGTCAAAGTAGGGGATAAAGTGTTAGATTACCGTGTGGTTTATAATCGTAATCCTATTCCAGTGGCCGTGATGGGTGTACATTTCGGATTCTCCATGGCCAACGCGTTAGTGTACGCATTAATGGCCGAACGTTGCACTACAGTAACGAAAGGTTATGGTAGTATGTTTGGAATTGCAGTCCACGTAGCATTTCACGATGTATTATTACCGTTATTAAAAATTACGCCGAAACGTAAAGACTTGCCACCACAAGAACTCGTTTCTGAATTCTTCGGTCACATCGTTTGGGCGAAGACAATTGAATTAGTCAGACGTGCTATTAAAACGAAATAGAGATGCATCTAAGCCAACGCGAGGGAAGTGAAGTTCCTTCGTGTTGGCTTTTTAACAATAAAAAGCTCTAAAATGAGGCGAAATCATTTTAGAGCAAGAAAGGCAGTTACTCATGGTGTTCCTCTTCGCTAAGATGACCTGTTCGTTGGGCGAGTTCACGTGCTTCTCGCCGAGCCTTTTTACCATAATACTGATGTGCAAAGTGAACTTGAATAATTAAGAATAAACCGCTAAACGTCCAATAAAGTCCGAGGGCTGACGCGGAATGTAACGCCACGAAACTGATAAAGATTGGTGATGCAATCATCATGATGTAGTAGGGCGTGCGCTGACCTTTCGGATAGTGGATGAGGTTAGCGATCGGCTGGATGAAATAAATCACTGCAGCAATAATCGTGATGAAGATTTCAGGTTCCGTTAAGTTGAACCATAAGAAATGTGGATGCGCATTGATGCCGCCTGCCGTTGGATACTTCAACACTGCGATTAAAGCGAACAGCAATGGAATTTGAACGAGTATCGGTAAGCAACCGAGCATACTCTTCCACGGGCTGATGCCAAACTGTTTGTAGGTTGTGACGAGTTCTTGGTGTGCGTTGTTCTTCTCTTCTTGGTCTTCGGCGTTTTTGATGCGGGATTTGATTTTGTCGATCTTAGGTTTGATGATGTTGGTTTTTTCGCGCATCATGTGTAAATTCTTGGTTTGCATGACCATGAATGGGAGTAGGATGATTCTGACGATGAGTACGATGGTGATGATCGCGAAGCCGTAGTTACCGTTGTATAGGTGGCCTAGGCTGTGTAGTAGATGGTCTAGGGGACTGACGAAGGTGTTGTAGAAGAAGCCGGTGCGGTCTTCTGTATTTTGGTAGTTGCATCCTGTGAGTAGGATGAGGGTTGTGATGAGTAGTAACCATTTTTTGTGCATATGGCTGGGCCTCCGGGTTGGTTTGTTTGTCTTCTCACTCACTGTATCATAGGAGGTGGGTTTATTAAAATGTATTGTGGGATTTTGGTTCATTGGTATTCGGGGGAATATGGTGTTTTGTACTAATTTGTATTCGTAAGAATTTAAAGTTGGTTACTAATTTGCAATACTGCGTATTGGGTGGGAGAAACGGCTCGCGTTCTTAGGGGGTCACGCTCAACTAAGTAATAACGCTTTGTTGCGCGTTATTACTGGATTTTCGCTGTGACCTTTAATCCCTCAAGAGTCTCGCCTACTCCCACCTTTAACTTGTATTGCGTAAAAGTATAGAGAATAGCTAATCACGTACTAATTTGCAAATGTAACAACCCACACCCAACTATACACTTTTTGTTGTGTTTTGTTTTAATAGTAGAGTTTCGAGAAAGAAAGTGTTTCTACATAATTTTAGATAAACTTTGAATTCTAATTTAGTACATCTTGGGAAAATAAATCTTCTTCTAATTAAGTGATAAAAAATATTAAATAATTAATTCTTCATCTACGTTAATTGGGGGGGGAATGAAGTATTCGAAAGAGATGAAACTCTAATATTGTCGTTAAACAGCTACCAAAATAAAATAAAGATGTTTATGAAAACTTCTAATTATAGTTAAAGAAGAGGCTGGAACACTAAAAGAAAATGGTATATGAAGTGAGTAAATCATTGAAAATAAATACCTTCGATTTTGTTCCAGTTTCTTCTCTTTAATCTAGTATGTGTATGCTTTTTTATTCACTAGCCACGACGATTTCGTTGTAGTTGATGTTTTCGCGCACTTGGGTCGCAATGGTTTGATTGACGTGGCCTTGTTCGACGAGTTCGTCTAGGTATTGGCGTTGTAGGTATAAACCTTGCATTTTCTGTTCTGCGGTTTGAAGTGGCGCTGTTTTTGCATATTTTCTGTTACGTCGACGTAATAGGTTGAAACGGTTGTAGTATTCGTAGAGGACGATGCTCACTTCGAAGACATTTTCGTTCGTTTGTTCTTTGGTCAAGCGTAACGCGATGTTGTGGTGAACGATACGCATGACTTTCATCACTTCTCGCATGTTTGTTTTAAACTCGGCAAGTTGTTGTTTCGATTCTGGTTTGTTCTTTGCGCGATAACGTAAGGCGAACATTTTGATGCGCGTTTTGAATCTCTGCACGAAGGTTGATTCGCGATAGTGCACAGTGTTTTCAATCGCTGTGTGATATTTTTGTAGGACGGCGCGATCGATTTTATATTGTTCGACAAGTCGTTCGAGTGTTTCTGTTTCGACTTCTGATGCGAGGTCTTCTAAGCGTTTTACTTCTTTGGCATTTTTGTTCTCCGGCTCGATTTGCAGGAGGAAGAGTAGTTCATCGAAGTACGAGGAAATAATCGCACTATAGTTTTCATCTTTGTGTTGTTTACCTTGTTCTCTAAAATAGCTAATCACGCGTTCAAGAATATAGATTTTAGTCGTTTGATAGCTCATCGTTTGTTGTTCTTTACGTGATGCTGAAGGCGTGATGAGTGGTAATATGACTTGGGCCATGACTAAGCTTATTAAGACCATTAATGATGCGATGAATAATAGGTCATTTTTAAAAGTAAAGGCATGATGGTTCGCAAGCATCGTTGGCAATGTTAGGGCCATCGAGAGTGAAATGGTACCGTGAATGCCACACATCGTCATAACTAAAGCATAAGAACCACGTCTCGGCGACGTATCGCTCTCCTCATCTAAGTAAGACTGAATATTTCGCGGATAGTAAAAGTCTTTGAACCAAATGTAGACCCAGATGAAACGCACGATGTAAATAGCTAAGGCAATGAGCAAGGTGGTAATAATCAAGAAGTGAATGTTCTCTGGCTCATGTTCAACGATGTCGATAACTACCTTTGGAACAATGTAGCCTAACACGACAAATACGAAACCGTTCAATGCGTAACTGAGTGTATCCCAAATTTGGTTGTAACTCATTTGTAGCTCGGTTTGGGCACGAATTAAACGGTCATGTTCGAAACTATGAACCAATCCAGCTACTACAACTGCAATAATACCGGAAGCGTGGAGCTCTTCAGCTAATAGATACACTGCGAAGGGTGTTAATAACTGAATAAAGATGAGCGTGTTACTGTCTTTCAACCCTTTATTTGCGGAAAGATAGACGCGTAAACGTACAATGACAAAACCGATAATAAATCCAATCAGCACACCAATGATTGTAGAAATAATAAATTGACCGATCGCATTTAAGGCAGAGAAAGCGCCTGTAACTAGCGCAGTGACTGCAATTTTAAATGAAATGATACCGGCAGCATCATTCAACAGTGACTCGCCTTCGAGAATCGACATGGCACCTTTCGGAAGGACTTTGCCTTTCGTAATCGCCTGCACAGCAACTGCGTCTGTCGGACATAAGATGGCCGCAATCGCGAAGGCAGCTGGCATCGGTAAGTGCGGCCAAATCCAATGGATAAAGAAGCCAACACCAATGACTGTCGTGAACACGAGTGCCATCGCCATCAAGATGATCGGCTTACGATATTCAAGTAGCTTGGTACGAGAGACATGCGTCCCTTCGACGAATAGTAGTGGCGCGATGACCGCCATCATAAACACTTCTGAATCAAATTCGAAGTGGAGTGGGATAGGTAGGATAAATAGACAAACACCTAGAGCAATTTGGATAAAAGCCATAGGTACTTTCGGCAGTCGATTATGTATGATTGAGCTGATGACTACCGCGAGTATAAAGATTAAAAATGCTTCTAATAAATACATAGGGTCACCTCATCTGTGTAGTGTATTACTCAATATTTTAGCATTTAATGTGGGGAAGTACTATGTGATATGACTCCGAAATTGCGAGAAGTCATTTTAAATAGATAAACCTAGAAAGAAATTGAAAAAGTGGGGAGCATGAGCGCATTCACGTGCAATAATAAATATATGAGTTAAGCAGTTCGATAGGTGGGGTATGCATCTACCCTTTATAATGTGACTATCATAAGAAAGAGGATGTGCGTTATGAAGATAGGATTGATTTCAGATTTACATGTGGATCGACATAATGAATTGACGCCTAATGACTATGCGACAGTGTTAAGCCAGAGTGTAAGGCAGCGCGAGGTGGATTTACTCATCATAGCTGGGGATATCGCCAATCGAGACGACATCGTAGTGGACTTTATTCATCGCCTAGAACAGCTTACAAATATAACAATACGCTTCGTCCCAGGTAATCATGATTTATGGACCTCAGAAGATCAACCCTCTACAGCAGAGATACTTCAACGTTATCGTCAAATGGACGAATGTCTAGTAGGTTCACCTTATATCATTAACGACGCGTGGGCGATAGTAGGTAACACAGGATGGTACGATTATAGCTACGCCAGTTCGAAATTTACACAAGAACGGCTAGCACGAGGTAAATTCTACGGTGCTACTTGGCAAGATAAAGAACGCATTGACTTGCCTTACAAAGACTTAGAGCTGGCAGAACGCGCAGTTGAACATACTAAAGAAGATCTTGCGAAAGTAGGGCAACGCCAAATTATTCTCGTCACACACGTGGTCACGCATCCGCAATTCGTCGTCCCACTTCCACATCGACTCTTTGACTTCTTTAACGCCTATCTCGGCACTTCGAAATTTGCGGACATTTACCATCATTATCCGATTCGCTATAGTGTGATGGGGCACGTGCATTTTAGAAAACGGCTCAACGACCAAGGTATTGAGTACATTTGTCCTTGCCTCGGTTATCCACGACAATGGCGCACGTCCGATATTTCCCGGGAAATGACTCAGACGTTACAAGTGATTGAAATCTAGTTAAGTGAAGTTATTTTTAAAAGGCAAAAACACCTAACGGGTTGGCTGAATATAAATACACATACGCCCAGGCGCATCATAACTTTGCCGCATACGAGCTTTAGGCATACGAATAACTTGGAAGCGATTCGGAATGAACGCCGGGACGTAGATAGAGTGGAACCACTGACTCCACAACGGGTCAATGTAATAGTAATACTTGTCGTCATAACCGATTAATACAGTGGTATGAATATTCGAAGTGAGTTGCTCCTTCGTGCCATCCAGCTTAAACCAACGACGCGCAGGCGATTGACCCAGCACTGTATGGTAAATCAGAACAGGTTGACCTGCATCGATAATCGTTTCCAGTTCATCCAGAGTCTTGCCCGTGCCATCTTTAAAGCCATCATGAAACTGCTTCAGATGAGGTACATACGCCTGAGGAAAGATCGTTTGATGAAACCCAAACTTCACCAACAGCTGATGACCCACATAACCCTTACGCGGATTATTACGATGCTTAGGCCAATCTTTCATTATGGTCGTCGCCTTGATACGATGATGATTATATTGTAAGAGCATAGCAGCCGCCACACCTTCACACCCCATGACCATAGGGATAGGGAAGAGCTGGCTTATCGGTTTTACAGGCAACATGCGCTTCATCTAATCTCCTTCTTTCCTGTCCAATTAGTATATTTATTATAGATGAAACCAATAGTAAAAGTATAGACAGAAGATATTCGAATAGCGATTTAGATAAATCATGAGCTTATGAGTAAATATTTGAAATTAACCTCGATACAAAAAGGGAGAATGGCACTTTTCAAAGACGCCATTCTCCCTAATTATTCTTATTTAGATTTAGTAAGAAACACTCTCTTCCTAGAAACGCTCTATTAAAACCAAACAACTAAAAGAGAGTGAGTGTGGTGTTGGTGGTAGTTTAACTAGTAATTAAGCTTTTTAGAAAGAATGATATTAAGATACAGAATACATGCAATACAAGTTAAGGGGGATGGCGCGACTCCTGCAGGAATAGCATGCGTCTTGAGACTACAGGCTCAAGCCATGCCTGCGGAAAGCGTCGCCACCCCCAATACGAAGTATTACAAAATAGATCGAAACACTATATTAAAATCAAACATATAAGAGAAAGTGTGTTGTTTGTGGTTAATGTAATATATAGCGTTATAGGAAAAAATTAAAATACCCAGATGCAATTGCAACACAAGTAAAAGGTGGGAGTAGGCGAGACTCTTGAGGGATCAAGGGCACAGCGAAAATCCATTTTTCGAGCTATTAAGCGAGAAAAATTAGTTGAGCGTGACCCCCTAAGAACGTGAGCCGTCTCTCCCACCCAATACGAAGTATTGCAAATTAGGAACAAACTCCATATTACTACGAATACAAATTAGTCACCATACACATTATTTCTACGAACACAAATTAGTACAAAATACTACAATCCAACGAACACACATTTTACCTTAACCCAAACGACTACGCCGCACATTCAACATCACCTGCAACGTCACAATCAACACAGACGTCACAAGCAACAAAATCACATACGGCTGCACACTATTCTCCCCCTGAATACCAACAAGCGGACTCACAGCACCACCCAAGATAAACTGGAACAAGCCCAGCAAACTCGAAGCATTACCACTACCGCCCGAACGCGACTCCATCGCCAACGCAAAACTCAACGGGCCAATACCCGTCACCGGACACACATTCAAGAAGAAACCAAAAATCAACAGCCACAACGGCAAATGCGCCGTCACCGAAGCAATAATCAGCGCCACACCCGCCATCTGCACAATCGTCAACGTAATCAACAACGTCAAACGGTTAAAATACTCAACCAACAACGCAGTCAGCTGACTAATAATAATTAAACCAATACCATTCATCGTAATAATCACACTAAACTTCTGTGGCGATAAATGATACATATTCGCCGTAATAAACGGTGCTGCCGAAGCAAAGCTAAACAACATAACATACGTTAAGCCTTGAATAAACATTGGCAATAAGAAACTCGGTTTCTTCAATAACGTTCCATAATCCTGAATGATTTCAGGGAAATTCAAGCGCGCTACATTCTGTTCGCGCGTTTCTTCCATTTTATAACCAGCAAGTAGTAGAATAATTAAACTAATCACCGCGAGAAGAACAAAGATCGCTTTCCAGTTACCTAGCGTAAGCGCATAGCCTCCGAGTAGCGGTGCGATGATAGTGACAATACCATTAACGACGAGCAAAGCAGAAATAGACTTCGCCAGTTTCGTCCCTTCCTGCTTATCACCGACAGACGCTTTCGCAATAACGATAGCACCACCGCCCGTCATCCCTTGGATAAAACGCAAGATCAAGAAGAACGGTAGTGTAGATGTAAAGATTGCCACGACTGACGCAATGACATAGATCGCTATAATCGTTAGAGCGACTTTCTTACGTCCAAACGCATCAGACAATGGACCAAAGAGGAATTGTCCGATCGCTAAACCAATCATAGCGGTAGATAAAGTTAATTGAGCTTCCGAAGCAGTGATGTCGAAACTACTTTTCACATTTGTGAGTGAGACATTGTACATATCAATCGTCAGAGGACCAAATGTGGTCATGATACCTAAGACGATGATGAGCATCAATGGGAAGCGTTGTGAAAGTGGTTGATTCATGAGATTACTCCTTTACACGTGACTAGTCAGAGCGTCACTAAATTAATTGTTACTATTGTAACTTAAATTCAGAATACGTGCTACGTTCTCTGAGGTATATTCTAAATTTAAAGGGCCATTTTTCAAGGCAGTGTCTAAACTCACATTGCGTTGTAACATACTGAAAGCCGCAGCGATACCATGTTCATATACTGCCTGATAGCCATCACCCAACACGCCATTGATAGCGATGACAGGCACATCATGACGTTGCGCGACTTGTGCCACACCTATAGGCGTCTTGCCATAGATAGACTGATAATCCATTTGACCTTCACCTGTAATGACGAGATCGGCATCTTTCACGTGATGCTCAAAGTTAGTTTCTTGTAAGACGACTTCAATCCCAGGTGTCAGTTCTGCGTGTAAAAAGGCGAGAAGTGCTGTACCTAAGCCGCCAGCAGCACCGGCACCTGGAATATTTTTAACATCCTGAGAAAAATGAGTCGAGATTTGAGAATGATAATGAGCTAACGCTACTTCAAGTTGAGATAGTAAGGCATCGTCAGCACCTTTCTGACGTCCATATGTATACGTCGCACCGTCCTTACCAAGTAACGGGTTGCGAACATCACAAGCGACTGTAATATCAACTTGTTGCAAACGTGAATCAAGTTGAGCAGTATCGATAGTTTGAATATCAGCCAAAGCTACGCCGCCATGTTTAATTGGTTGATGTTGATCGTCTAAGAAACGCACACCGAGTGCACGCAGCATGCCGACGCCGCCGTCATTTGTTGCACTACCTCCAATACCGAGAATAATACGTGTAGCTCCGCGATCGAGAGCATCTTGAATTAATTCACCTGTACCATAGGAAGAAGTACGTGCAGGATTACGTTCTTCTGGGGTTAAGAGATCTAAGCCTGATGCGCTGGCCATCTCAATGATAGCCGTTTGACTATCTGTCGCATAAGCGTAACTACTCATGATTTCGCGCATTAATGGGTCGTGCACCTCTGCAGTCACACGCTCTGCTTGTAAGGCTTCAGAAAGCGCTTCGGTCGTTCCTTCGCCACCATCTGCCATAGGAATCAGTGTATAATCCGTGTGAGCTACTGGATAAACTTTAGCGAATCCACGCATGATTGCCTCTGATGCTTCCTTTGCGGACATACTTTCTTTAAATGAATCTGGTGCGATAACAATTTTTTCTAAATTCATAACTTAACCCCCAATCTATACTGCTTGAATTACCGTTCCTGAGTTGCAAAGTAGTTATATCCAGTATAAAGTAATGGGGCACAGAATGAAATGTAGGGCGTTTAAAGATTAGTTTTTAGCTATGGTAAAAGAGGGAATAGCTTACTAATATCGACCGCGCCGTCTCGATAAGGTGGTATTACATCATCATGAAGCTCGTCTCTAGAATATTGACATATCAAGCACATCGAGACTGCTATGAACACAATTTAGTCAATGAGGTTATATGTTCAATGAAACTCAATCAATTACATTTAGAAATTATCAAATTTGTTATCGTGGGTGGAATTAATACTTTCAATTATTATGTAGTATATTTATTGTTACTGAAAGTGTTAAATGTACAGTACTTAGTCAGTCACATCACTGGGTTTATCGTCGCACTCATCATTTCGTATTATCTCAATTGTTATTTCGTGTACAAGGTTCAGCCTACCTTGCGGAAATTTCTACAATTTCCGGTTACACAACTCGTTAATGTCGGGATGCAAACATTGTTGTTATTCATTTTCGTACGCTTCTTTCATATCAATTCCGTTATCGCGCCATTCGCAGGTTTGATTATTACGATTCCTGTGACGTTTATTTTATCGAAGTATATTTTACGCGACCGTTAAGATGAGACGATGAGAAGATGGGTGTGCATAGTTACGAAGACATTATGATATCAAGTGCAGGAGAGGATAAATCTTTTAGGAGAGGCTAATAAAAATTTTTAACGTTTTATATTAAATAATTTTCCAATAAAAATCGTTGTAAGCGATCAAAGCATGCGTCATAATAGAGTCCTAATCAACTTTAAGGTGGGTGTAAATTATGGGCGAAAGCATGAATTTGAAAGCCGCTCAACGTGGAGCTTATTTAAGTTTAGTCGTTTATATTATACTAGCCGCATTGAAGTATGGCACAGGATTTATCTATCATTCTGCAGCCGTTCGAGCAGACGGTTTAAATAATATGACCGATATCCTCGTCTCCTTAGCAGTCTTGATTGGACTTAAGATCTCAATTAAACCACCTGATCAGAATCACCCTTATGGTCATTTGAAATCTGAGAATATCTCCACGCTCTTAGTCTCATTTATCATTATGTTTGTCGGAGTCCAAGTTCTGATTGAGAATACGCCGAGACTTTGGACAGGAGAACAACACACCCCGAATTTAATGACGATTTATGTCAGTATCATCGGCGGGCTCGTCATGTTGGCTGTCTTTTACTTTAATCATCGTTTAGCACAGCGCACCCAAAGCAGTTCTCTCAAATCAGCATCGAAAGATAATCTGTCTGATGCTTTAGTCAGTATTGGTACTGCGGTAGGGCTCATTTTTACACAATTTGGTCTTCCTATTGTCGATACGATTATTGCGTTATTACTTGGTTTACTCATCGTTTATACAGGTTTTGATATTTTACGTGAATCCATCTTTGCTTTAAGTGACGGTTTCAATGAACGGGATTTAGAGTTTTATAAAAGTTACGTGCTCGAGGTCCCTGATGTATTAGATGTGGAAAATATTAAAGGACGTTATTACGGAAGCAGCGTGTTCGTTGACGTGACGATAATCGTTGAGGCAAAGTTATCGCTAGAAGCGGCACATCACATTTGCGACGAAGTAGAACAACATATGCATGAACGGGGCGTTTCCTACGTTTATGTGCATCCGGAACCTAACAATATTCAGGAGTAATTTAGTAACCTATGTGGTGTGGTAAATGACGAATCTATTTTTTATAAAAGCAACTTAATATAAATATAAAAACGAAAGCCGCGTTCGAGTTGGGCTTTCGTTCTTTCTTTATAGTATTACCACCAACCGTGAGATTGACGGAATTCAATAGCTTGATCGATTGAACCATAACGTTCTTTAGCGTATTGAACCATGCCTTGCGTTTGTTCCGCTACAGAGCCAGTGCCCCAAGATTCCTTCGTTTGACCTAAACCTCGATATCCTAACTCATTCACCGCATTAGGGTCGCCACCAGATTCAGGCATAACTATATTATCCCAAAGGGCTTTCGTGCCTCCGTTATTGATAAATTCATCATACACTGAATCCGTAGATTGTTGCGTTGTTTCAGCTGCATCAGCTGTTTGGCCTTCAGATACTGCACCAACACCAGCTGCAGTGATAGATAGTGTTGCGAATGAAGCGAGTAATAACTTTTTCATAATAAATATCCTCCTATTATGATTTGCGAAATCTATAGAGTTGAACGTCGTGCTCAGCTTGCTTAATGATTCAATTTCTAGAATGTGAGTTGTTCTCACCAACACGTTTCACTATAACAGCTCAAGGGATGACATGGGTTACATGGAAATTAAAATGTATGCCAGAAATATAAATATCCAAATACAATTATTTCAAAGTATTAACAATGACTGTTAAAGTTATCAATATAACGGGTAAATTTAACAGTAAAGTAACTAAGATGACGTATGAGTGTCATCATGTAATAAATTTAATGAAGAATATCATTCATTTTAAATAAAGAAAGAAGGATTAATATGCCAAAACTCATATTATGTAGACATGGACAAAGTGATTGGAATGCGAAGAACCTCTTCACAGGTTGGGCAGACGTCGATCTTTCAGACCAAGGGCGCGAGGAAGCAATTGAGTCAGGACGTAAATTGAAAGAACAAGGAATTGAAATTGATTACGTATTCACGTCACTCTTGAAACGTGCGATTAATACGACGTACCACTTACTTGCAGAATCTGATCAACTCTTCCTTCCCGTTGAGAAAAGTTGGCGTTTGAACGAGCGTCATTATGGAGGTCTTCAAGGTCTTAACAAAGATGATGCGCGTAAAGAATTCGGCGAAGATCAAGTACACGAATGGCGTCGTTCATATGATACGGCACCACCTGAACAAAGTGAAGAACAACGCAATGATTATCTCAACGACCGTCGTTATGAGCACTTAGATCGACGCGTGATGCCAGAATCCGAAAGTCTGAAAGATACGCTTGAGCGAGTAATTCCTTATTGGAGCGACCAAATATCTCAACAATTGCTTGATGATAAGACGGTGCTTGTTTCTGCGCATGGGAATTCACTTCGTGCTTTAATTAAGTATCTTGAAGGCGTTTCAGACGAAGACATTGTCGGTTACGAAATTAAGACTGGTAAGCCGCTTATTTATGAATTAGACGATCAGTTAAAAGTACAAGATAAATATTATCTATAATTAGATAAATGTAGGGCGATACTTGTGATAGGGTGTCTACTGGAAGTGTGGGATGTTGAGTGTCTCTGTTTGCTTCTTTGTATTGCGCCTGATCATTGGTGTCGCCCTATTATAGTATTTCATTCTCAGTGGCAATACTGCGTATTGTAGGGGTGGTGACGCTTTCCGCAGGCATGGCTTGAGCCTGTAGTCTCAAGACACATGCTATTCCTGCAGGAGTCGCACCATCCCCTTTATACTTGTATTGCGGATATTCTAGTAATTCTTACAATTCTTTCTAACCCAACTATAACTATCATCTCATCAACACATACTCTCTTGTTTAGTTAGGTTGAATAGGGTGTTTTTCTACGAATGGTGGGAGTAGTGGCTCGTTTTTCCTATGGAGACATTGAATTAGAAAAAATATATCTTATTTATATCCCGACTTTTACTAGTAGGAGTTGCGCCATCTTATTTACTTGAAACAAATTGCGTGTGCTTATCCCAGAAAATCTGTATAATGCGTTGATATGACTCAAATGACTTTCTACATATGAAAAAGGAGGACAGCCCATGTCTTTAAAAGCCAAACTGACCATGATTCTCATCATGTTACTCGGCGGGTTCTTTGGACTACTCAACGAAACGCTACTAACGACGGCACTACCTAGCGTCATGCGTACATTTAACATTGAATATACGCAGGTTCAATGGCTAACCACGGCATTTTTACTTGCAAACGGGGTCGTGATTCCACTATCTGCAATGATCATTCAACGCTATACGACGCGACAAGTCTTTCTCGTAGCGATAGGCATCTTCTTTGTTGGTACGATCATCGCAGGTTTTAGTTCGACGTTCACTGTTCTATTAGTTGCGCGAATCGTTCAAGCGCTTGGTTCTGGAATCATGATGCCATTGATGATGACGACGATGCTAGATATTTTCGAACCGCATGAGCGCGGGAAATATATGGGGATCTTTGGTCTCGTCATCATGCTCGCGCCTGCAATAGGACCGACGCTTTCTGGCTATCTCGTGGAATATTTCAATTGGCGTTCACTCTTCCATGTAGTAGCTCCAATCGCAGCCATTACGTTCTTATTAGCACTTAAGTTTGTTAAAAATGTAGGTACGAACCGTAAAGTGCCTATCGATATTCTGTCAATCATTCTTTCCGTCTTTGGTTTTGGTGGATTACTTTACGGTACAAGTTCCATTTCACGTGATGGTTGGGACGATCCTGTCGTGCTCACGACAGTCATCGGTGGACTCATCTTAGTGATCCTATTTATCTATCGTCAGACGAAATTTGAAACACCATTACTCAATTTTAGTGTATTTGCGAATAAACAGTTTGCTGTAGGGCTCACGATCATGGCTTTCACGATGATTTCCATGATTGGTTCTGAAACCATTTTACCGATGTTTGTGCAGAATATTATGGGTAAACCTGCACTAGAATCAGGACTCATACTGTTACCAGGCGCACTCGTCATGGGCGTCATGTCTATCGTTGGAGGTATCTTGTTCGAGAAATTTGGAGCAAAAGTCCTCGGTTTAGTAGGCATGTTGATTGTTATCATCACAACATCTTACTTCGTCTTTATGGACGGCGACAGTTCAGTCATCGTACTCGCTACAGTTTACGCCATCCGAATGATTGGACTTGCATTAGGCTTGATGCCACTCATGACACATACGATGAACCAACTCAAACCTGAACTCAACGCTCATGGTTCTTCCATGACGAATACGGTTCAACAAATTTCTGCGTCTATCGGTACGGCTGTGCTCATCACGATCATGTCTCACGTCGCACAACAATTCAAACCGACGATGAGTGATTACAAAGGTTTAGATAAGAAAGCGATGGCAGCTCAGATTCAACACGATGCCTTGCTCAGTGGCTATCATGGTGCCTTCGTGTTTGCGGTCATCATTTCCATTATTAGTTTCCTTTCGGTATTTATGTTAAAAGGCAAGAAACAAGCGGATCGCGATGCTGCTCAGAATCGAGCTAAGGCTCAGTAAGGTAAAAGTGCTATCCGTCAGAATAAGAAACTTGCTATAATGAAGTTGAAATAATCATTTATGGAGGGCCACGATGGAACATAAGATGAGATTATACGACAAACCCTTTCAATTGATGCTTGCAGGAACGAAGACAGTCGAAATAAGATTAAATGATGAGAAACGCCAAGCTGTGCACAATGGAGATACCATTCAATTCACAAATTTAGAGAATGCGGATCAGTCTTTTAAAGTAGAAGTACTAGAACGTGTACAGTTCGACTCTTTTCAAGAGTTACTAAAGTATTATGATAATGAAGAAATAGGTGTACCGGAAGAGTATCAACTTTCCCAGAAGCTAGCCGAAATTTATCAAATTTATAGCCAAGCAGAAGAACTCGAATATGGTGCTGTGTCCTTTCGAGTGAAGCGAATTTAATTAGGCTCCGTTGTTCAACATATAGATAGATTAACTAGAAGTGCCCCATCAATGAATGTATGAGATTCATTGATGGGGCACTTTATTTTAAAACACATTTGAAGTTCATTATTATATTTGACGTGCTAATTGACCTAAGCGGTAAACACCTGGTTTCACAACTTTAATGAAATCACCGATATATTCTTCTACTTGCGCATTAAAGCCTTTCTTGAACTGTTGCACGCCATAGTCTTCTGCATCTTCTGAGAAATCGCCTGTCACACCATAGAAATTGTAACGATCGATTCCGTGGGCTTTCGCAAATTTAATCATTTCTCATTGTAATGCATAGGCGCCCATGTAGCGGTTGTAAGCAGGATTTGAACCGCTAGAGAGATAGTACATTTCGTGGTCATTATATATGTAGACCGCGGAAGCAAGGTTGAGCTCAGTACCATCCGTCTCAATACGTTGTTTCGTTTCATCAATCTTACGCTTTGTACTTTGAATTTGTTGGCTTTCGTCTTCTGTTTCTTAGAATTTGGGCTTTCTTCCAACTGCTTTTGCACATCTTTATACTGTACTTGAAGTTGTTGCAATTTCACGTCGAGCTTTTGTACGTAGTCCTCTAGATTGATATAGGCGAGTTGTAGTAGAATTTGGCCATCGTACACACGTTGAAGATTGCGGTAATACGCTTCATCGCGGAACGTGAATCCATGCTTTTCTTCGGCCATTTTCATCAGTTCGTAAAATTTCGGCGTTTCGTCTATTGATAATGTGCGAATTTGCACACCCATTTGATCTGTCTTTTTGATATTTCGACGTGTTTGATAGTCCATTTCTTTTAAAAGTTGTTTTTCAGATTTATCTTGTAAATCTAACACTGAAAGCCAGCGAATTTGGCTAATTTTAGAATAGCCACGTGTATAACCTTGATGAAGATAATCTAAACTTTCTAAAGTGCGTATAAGCATCCGACGGTCATAACTTTTAATAATCTCACCGTCAGCCGTATGTAGATTCTCCAATATATAAGGGTCCACACGCACATAAAGGCAGTTATGTTGCTTCAAATAATCCGTAAGTGAACGGAAGTAGAAATCAACCAGTTCAATATTTGTATAGTCCATGACAGGACCACGTTGACTGTAGAAATATTTATAGAATTTCAATGCACGGGCTTCTGAGAACAGTCCTGCAGCAATGACTTGACCGTTGTCATTCCTAACGCCAAGCAGGTGAGCATTACCGTGCTGATGAGTTAAATGTCGGTAGTTAGCTAAACTTTGAGTAAAATGCGAAAAATGGTCTTCCATGTAAGTCGAAAATTCATCTTCTGATAACTGTACAAATTTCATTTCAATCCCCCATGTTTCTCATTCGTATTTTTCGTAAAATAGAGTAGTATAAAAGTAGTCTATCAAACGCGAGAGAAAATTACACCTTATTATATAATAAAAGTGTTAATTTTATTTTTACTCTCGGTAAAGATAATTTAAATATTAAATTTAAGTAATAGTATTTTAACTAGATGTGAAAAAGCGTCAGGAAAGTAGAAAACTATTGGCGAAAAACATGGTTATCACTTATCATTACTATACAAGGTATAACAGAAATAGGAGAGATAAGTTTGAAAAGATTGGTATTCACTATAGCAGCTGCAACACTCATCTTAGCAAGTTGTAGCAGCAGTAAATATACGAGCAGCATCGATAAAGCAGTAGATAAACAACAGGCTTACCAACATAAGCTAGCGAAGAGTGAGAAAGGTGACGTAGATAAGAAGTTTGATAAGAACAAAGCGAACATTTACGTCTACGAAAAGGGGAAATACGTCGTAATCGCATACAAGCCATTGCGTGACGATGATGAAGTGCACTATTATGCTTACGAAATTAAAGGTAAGAAAGCCCATTATCAAGAACACTTTAATGTCAAAGGTTATATGCATAATCATGAAGAAAGCTATAAAGAAGAGAACTTGGATAGTGATGACGCAGATTAACAGAAATCAGGTGAAGTAATGAAGAAAGGGATAGGTTTAATACTTCTCGTCATAAGTACATTGATACTGGTGAGTTGTAATTCACAACAAGACAAAGCGAGTCATTCTTCGCATTATCAGAAAGGGAAAGTGACGATTGTCGAATATGCAGACCTTAAATGTCCTTATTGTAAAAAGGTAGATCAAAACGTCATGCCCAAACTAAAGAAAGACTATCTGCATAATAAAAATGTTGAATACCAATTCGTAAACATGGCGTTTCTCGGTAAAGATTCAATTGTCGGTTCTCGTGCTGAACATGCGGTCAAACGCATTGCACCCGAGAAACATTTACAATTTCTCCATCAACTCTTTGAACAACAACCGAAAGATGAGAAAACATGGTTAACGGAGAAGCGGTTAGATGCAGAAATTGATAAACTTAATCTTGATGAAGATAAGAAATCCCAAATCAAGAAAGCGTATAAGACGAAAGATAGTCAAGCTTGGAAAGATGCCGAGAAAGATCAAGAGCGCTATAAGAAACATAAGGTCAAACAAGCACCTACCGTTTATATTAATGGTGAGAAACTTGAAGACCCGTACAAATATGAGAATTATAAAACTAAAATCGATAAAGCTTAAAAAAACAAAGATAAATAGATGGCAAAGCACCAATTTCTATACAGTGTGTGTTGATGAGATATTGATCATCGCACTCGAGTATGGAAGTTGGTGTTTTTATTTGAAGGGAAATAGCGCGAGCGAGGTGAAATAAAATAACTAGAAGTCGAAGTTTTAAATAATTCGTGAGTAGGGAAGAATATCAATAACAATGTGAGCATCTTCTTTGATATAAAATGAGTATTAGGTATAATAAATATATCTTAAAGATATAAAAAGAGGAGGAGTTCTAATGACTCAATTTAAATTTGATCCAGCCCATTCTAATGTTGAATTCTCAATCAAGCACTTAGCAATCGCCAACGTGAAAGGTCGTTTCAATGATTTCGATGCGAATATTCAAGGTGATCTTAACGATTTAAGTACGTTGAAAGGTCAGTTCACCATTCAAATTAATTCTATCGATACACGTATTAAAGATCGCGACAATCACTTATTAAGTAGTGACTTCTTCGACGCAGAGCACTATCCAGAAATGACTTTCGAGATTAAAGAAGTATCAGAAGATAAAGTCACAGGCGACGTGACATTGAAAGGGGAGACTCATGAAGAAACGTTCGATCTTCATTACGAAGGCATTAGCAAGAACCCAATGAATGACGCGCAAACAGCTGGATTTGTTATTAATGGTACGCTTGACCGCGATAAATACGGAATTACTTTTAACCAACAACTCGAAACAGGTGGCTTACTTTTAGGTAAAAATGTACAATTTGAACTTAGTGTAGAGTTCGAAGTACAAGAATAATAGATAAATGAAGAGAGGAACGATGGCATTGTTCAACCATCGTTCCTCTTTGTTATATCTCAGTTTAGATAGGCGTTTTTTGGCAAAATTTTAGTTTCTGTAACAGGCTTTATGAGCAGTAAAAAATGTGAGTAAAAACGTGGCTTAAAACTTTCCTGGACCTTATGGATTGAATATAATTAAGAAGTAAACAAGTTGGATAGATGGTGGCTAATCCAAATATAAAGAAGGTCGATGCCTATGAAAGCATCAACCTTACTCTTTAGAAAGGAAAAGCCAACATGATTACAATTGAAACTATGTTGCAATTTGGAATTTTCCTTATTGCATGCATTGGATTAGTAATCAAGCTTATTAATTTAAGCAATAAAAAATAACCATCCCAACTTTAGTGTTGTGATGGTTATTTAACCATTAATAAAAGCTACCGTCTTTCGAACGGGCTTACTTGGCGCAGGTGTTACAGCAATTGTGCCTTTCTTTAATTAAAGTATACCCTGTTTTAAGCTATATGTAAATCATTATGTATATTTGTATCACATTTGAAAAAAATATGATTTTAATAAAGTGGCTAATTTAAAGTACTTTAGTTTAGTCATCTTATTAATTAATTTAAGCAATAAAAAATAACCATTCTAACTTTAGTGTTAGGATGGTTACTAAAATGTATCTAATGCTACCGTCTTTCGAACGGGCTTACTTGACACAGGTGTTCCCGCACTTGTGCCTTTTTCAACTTAGCTATTGAGCTTCATTTATTCATAAAGCAAGTTGGATAGATATTAAATCATCTTATTATAAAGGAGAGTGAGGCTTATGAAAGCATCAACCTTATTCTTTAGAAAGGAAAAGCCAACATGATTACAATTGAAACTATGTTGCAATTTGGAATATTCCTTATTGCATGTATAGCGCTAGTAATCAAAATTGTTGATTTAAACGACAAAAAATATCTACCCAACTTTAAGCAAGTTGATGATGTTAATCAATAAAGTATCTGTTAGTCAATATAACTAACATCTACGTTATTAATCTTGACTTAAGTATACTCTACCCATAGGTGATTGTAAATTATAAACATAATTTATATTATAATTAATGTCTTATTATTGAACGAGTCCTTATAATTGATTTATCTTATGTAAAATTCCGCACTCACAATAAATGCTTCCGCTAAAAATCTCACTATTTCTTTCCACTCCCTATGTCTGATTTACCACAAAACGGGAAAACAACGAATAGACTTAAATATTCACTAATAAATAAAATCTCATTTTACAAAAACTATTAACAAGGAGGACATCACTGTGGGTATCGAAGTAGATCGTAATAAAATTATTTTCAAAAGAAATTTCAATGCAAGCCCTGAAGATATCTTCAAAGCTTATACAAACAAGGATTTATTTGAACAATGGTTTCACCCAGAAAATGGTACGACAAAAGTCTATCGATTCGAAGTTCAAGAAGGTGGCGAAGGTTTCTTCTCAATTGAGACACCTCAAGGAAAGAGTTACACCGTGACGAAATATCAAGAATTTGATCAACCTACCTACATTGCTTATGAAGATTATTTTGCAGATGAGAATGGCAATATCAATAAGGAAGTACCAGGCATGTACAATACGGTACAGCTCAACGATATCGGCCAAGGAGTGACAGAGCTCGTTGCGACATCTGAATTGCCGAGCGCTGAAATGGTTCAACAGATGGTAGATATGGATCTTGAAGCAGGAATGAATAGTACTTTTGATAATCTAGAAACATTGTTACGCAACTCATCTTCATAAATTAGTCGAAATTGTTTATTAAATGATATAGGTTCTCACTTGAAAACGGTGTATAATGGGTGTGAAAAGAGGTGAAGGGCTTGACTAAACGTTACATCAAAGTCTTAGTGCTTTACGTGCTAAGTACACTCATACCAACACTTGTGACATGTAAACTTGATGGGAAACCATTCCTCAAATGGACTGTTCGTACGTTAGCAGGATATGGGCTTTTCGCATACGGTTTACGTCTTTTCTCTAAATTTAAAAAGTAATTTAAGTACAAAATGATGTTTTAATTATGTACTTAATTAAAGTCGACTTCTGAGATGGAATAGGTCAGGGACAGTACCATCCTAGGCTATCTCGAGAGTCGACTTATTTTTATATCTACAAGAAAGAGACTAACGCTCTGATGTTTACATTTTACATAAAATAAACATTCCCATCGTGGCTTAAATTCTATACAATAGTGTTTATATGAAGAATTTGAGGGGGAATATTATGAAAAACAACAAGACTGTAAATGACACCTACACATCAAGAGCGATAGCTGAAGGTGCGATGCATCAATCTCAAATGAAAGATGTGATGATCACAAAAACACCAGGACGTTACGCAGTGAAAGCGATGATGTCTGGGTTCTTACTCGCGATTGTGACGGTCTTTATGCTAGCCATCAAGACGCAATTTGCGGGGACACCGGTAGGGCTGATCAATATTCTTGGGGCAATCTCGTTCAGTTTAGCGCTCGTGCTCATCGTCTTAACCAACTCAGAATTACTGACGAGTAACTTTATGTATGTGACAGTGGGGTATTATTATCGAGCGATTACGATGCGCAAGATTATGTACATCGTCTTCTACTGTTTCTTATTTAACATTGTCGGCGGACTCATCTTATTTGGATTAATGCGCTTCACTCATGTGATGACACCAGAGATGATTACTGCGTTGACTAAGACGGTCTCAACAAAGACAGTGGAGTCGACTTGGTATGCGATATTAGTCAAAGGGATCTTCTGTAACTTCTTTATTAATATTGGTATCTATGTATCAATGTTATTTAAAGACGGTTTGTCTAAAGCGTTCTTTATTGCTTGTGGCGTAGTGGTCTTCGTGTTTATGGGTTACGAACACGTTGTCTTCAACGCAGGTTTATATGCAGGTATGTTGTTCTATAACTTTGATGGCGCCAACTGGTTACATGTATTAAAAAATATTGTCTTTGCGTTTATCGGTAACTACATCGGTGGCGGTATCTTCGTCGGCTTAGTTTATGCTTATGTGAACGGGCGACGCGATGCTTTTGAAAAGTAGACACGAATGATGACTCAATACGGCTGTGCAACTGCATGGTCGTATTTTTTAGTTAGAAAATAATTAATTCTATTTTATTTTTCAATGTTTTGCCTCTCCCTTGTTTAGGGGACCACACTCAACTAATTTCTCTCGCTATTCTAGCTCGAGAAATGGATTTTCGTTGTGGTCTAGTTCCCTCAAACGTGTCGAGTCTACATTGAAAAATACTTATTATTCGCTGTAATTACTATTTTTTAACCATCTATTATTGAAATAATTAAAAAGAGACCTATTACATTAGCTTAATGCACATTCATCATAAGTATTTACCTAGTTAATAAACATCAATTACCCAGGAGTTGTCTGATTTCATAAGATTTAACACCTGTCTCTTATACACATCT
>NZ_PPRN01000037.1 GCF_002902685.1 Staphylococcus pettenkoferi
AGATGTGTATAAGAGACAGGTTATGTTGTTAGGTTGCAGTACGTATCTTATCCTCATACTCATCGGCAGCTTACAAGGTAACGACATGCGAGGTGCAGTGCAAGATGCTAATAGTTACAAGAAAGTGAAACATGTGAGTCAAATCCCTTCATCCTCCAAGAGTGATCTTTATTTATACAACGCACTATGTATGTAAGCCCAACTCCACCTTATTCTGAACAATTTCATTACACCTCACCCTAATACGCAATTGAAGGACGACGGCAACAAACCATTGAGTTTGTTGTCGTTTTTGGGAGAAGCACAGAAATCTTTGATTTCGTAGTGGTTCCCCCGCGAGGATGACTAGACTTTGAAACAGCTTTTGCTATTTTCAAAGTCAGTCATCTACCGCGTTACATATTACAAAATCTTATTTTAATAATATGGCTCTCGTTGAGAGCAGAACAGAAATTCATTTAGATTTGTCGTTTTCAATGTTTTGACTTTCGCTTACTTAGGGGGCTGCATTCAACTAATTTCTTTCGCTTTATAGCTCAAGAAATGGATTTTCATTGCAGCCTTGTTCCCTCAAGTGTCTCAAGTCGACATTGAAAACTTTCTTAATATTATTGTTTAGTGATAAATTAAGTTGTTCTTTCTTTTTATATTAAAGGTGGATTTCCGTTCTGCTGCTCTTACTAATTTGTCTTCTTGCTAAGTTAACATCTTAATCATTAATTTCTAATCTTATCCTCAAAAAAACTCTATAGTTTGGTTATTTGAGTATAGAGGTGACTGATTATTTGAATAATGATGTCATTCTTCATTCATACATCACTTTTTCTTTCATTGCCTACTTCTTTACATATAATTTAAATCTCTCTTGATAATAAACTTACAAAGAAACGCTATCATCCCTCGACACACAACCCACCTATGTCTTTGAGAAAATTAGTATATTTAGATTCCAATTAAGAGACTTACCAATCTGACGCTCAAAGGAAATAGTCGTCAACGAAAATCCATTATTGTCACCAGAGGTGGCAATAATTAGTTGAGTGACGACCCTTAAGCAAGCAGATTGAAGTAAGTCTCGTTAGCGTAAATTCCTTTAATTATACAAATGTCTGAATATTCGATATACTTATACTATATACTTATCTCAAAGGGGTCATAAATATGAGTCAATTTACCGAAAAAGACAAACTCAACCTGCTCAAAGATTTAGTCAAAATAGAATCAGTGAATGATAACGAACTCGAAGTCTGCCAATATCTCCACAAACTTTTCCAACAACACGACATCAACTCTGAAATTATCCAACTCAACGACACACGCGCAAATCTCGTGGCAGAAATTGGCACAGACGGACCTGTACTAGGTATTTCTGGACATATGGACGTCGTAGCACCCGGCAACAAAGATAACTGGACACACGATCCTTTTACCCTTACAGAAGAGGACGGCAAGCTCTACGGTAGAGGCGCTGCGGACATGAAATCTGGGCTCGCTGCTTTCGTGATCAGTATGATTGATATCAACACTTCTCAGAGTCTGAAACATGGTAGAATTCGACTGCTCGCTACGGCTGGTGAAGAAATTGCGGGCGAAGGTGCGAAAGCGTTCCACGATAAAGGCTACATGGACGATGTGGACGCGCTCGTGATTGCTGAACCGTCAGAAGACCGTATCATCTATGCGCACAAAGGCTCTATGGATATCCGCGTGAGCTCAACAGGTAAGGCTGCCCATAGTTCAATGCCTGACTTAGGCTTTAACGCGATTTCTCCACTTGTGAAGTTTATTTATAAAATTGATGAAGGATTCCACAAATTCGATCAAACGAACGAAACGTTAGGTGAACCTGTATTAAATGCAACGTTGTTTAACGGTGGAACTCAAGTGAACTCTATTCCAGAATATGCGGAATCAGAATTTAACATTCGTACCATTCCAGAGCATGACAATGATCAGTTTATTTCATACTTCAAAGAGGTGCTTAAAGAGGTAGAAACGGATAAGACAGATATCGAAGTGGATACGTACATGTCTCGTCCACCTGTCTTAACTACAGGTACTAATGGCTTGGTGAAATTAGCACAGAATATGGGGCACCAATACTTAAATGCAGATCTAGAAGCGCTGCCGTCACCAGGTGTAACTGACGCTTCCGATTTATTACAAGACAAAGATGAGAACTTCCCTTTCATCATGTTCGGTCCAGGTCATATTAGCCAAGCACACCAAGTTGATGAATATGTGACGAAATCTACTTATTTAACGTTTATTGATCTCTTTACTGAGATGTTGCCATCTTATTTGGAAAATTTAAAATAACAAGCAGCATTTAACTCTATAGCTACTATGCATAAAATAGGCGACGCGACGTAATTCTTAGTTTACATCGCATCGCCTATTTTTCTGTGTATATCGTACATTTTACTAATGTTTATTCACAATTTGCTTTAACTGTCTAAGGAATGTTTGTCGCTCTGGTAACGGGAAGATAGGATAAATATGGTAAAGATTGTAACCCGGAACGAAATCATGCGCGATACCTAACTCTTGCAGTTTGTAAGAAAGTTTCAATGCTTCAGGGTATAACGTTTCTTTCGTACCGATGTTAATCGTAATATGTCCTAAATCTGTTAGATCCCCATTAATCGGTGAAATTTGCCAGTCTGATAAATCTTTGTCTCCAGCCCATAACTCTAGGAAGAATTTACTTCCTTCTATTCCGATCATCGGATCGAATTGCTCATACACTTTCGCTTCAGGGTCGCTAAATGTCGCATCGAGCACTGGCGAATTGAGTATGATATTGCTAGGTTGTGGTAAATGAAGTTGCTTTAATTGTTGCGCAAACGCTAAAGCAATCTGTCCACCTGCTGAATCCCCACTCAAGATGAGTTGATGATTGTGCTCTACGCTTTTTAATAATTGTTTATAAAGCGTCTCTAATAAATCAAATGTCGCTTTATAATCTGCATGAGGAACTTTAGGATAAACTGGCATAACCACTTTCGCATTGAGCGTTTCCGCTAGCTCATCGATGTACTCAAAGTGTGGTTTAATTGGGTCTTGGAACCAAGCGCCGCCGTGAATGTACAGCACAACAGGTTGCTGACGATTTTCGAGATTATTAACAACATACACTGTGGATCCTTTAACTTCTAACTTATCTGCTTTATGTTTAAAGTTGTAGTCAATGCCTTGGAATAGCCCTTTCGTATGCGGACTTACTTTATCCAATGCGACTTGCGCGTCTGAGATATTTGTAAATGGCTTCTTCATACCAGAAGCGCGAAGTTTGAGCTCGAGTAGAAAGCTGCGATAACTTCTTCTCTCTTTAATACGCGCATAGCAGTAAGATGCTAACGCAAGGCCACCCACGCCCGCTACTGCAGTTAATACTTTCTTCAACAATTCTATTTACCTCCTAGTTCGCTCTCTTATCTTTAGTGTATCTTATTTATACCCAGAATTTTAGTGAAACACTCTAGAGGAACCGATATTATTTTTCATAAATGACCGCTTCATATTGAGATTCAAATCCACTACTTATTTTCTGTAAAATAGCTCACATGCCATTTGAGAAAAGTAAAAAACACTCTATCTTACGTGCAAGAAGAGTGTGAGATTAAAAGTTGACTGTCGTTAAATAGATTATAAGAGTTAAACTTTAAATAAATCTATATTATTATTTATGCAAATTAGCGAGCAATACACTTTCTACTGTTAAAGCCATTTAAAATAGGTGGCGCTCTTTGAACTTGCGCAACCGACATCATCAATAGCTCAAATCTAATGCTGAGCGGAGATGATGTGAGCGACTATTTAAAAGTGAGTGGGAGCAAACTATCCATTTCTTATAGAGTGACTTGCATTCTTTTTTACTCGGAGTTGGAGAACGCGAAGCAGCTATTTTTACTATCACGTAAATGAGCAAGGAGATAATGTCAGCGCCAAAGTAAAAAACAGCGGGAGCAATTTTAGAAAGCTAAAGTTGTTTCAGGAGACTCATCTAATAACATCGCCATGTACAACTCGTCATGATAAAGACCATCCATATAAATCGATTGACGTTTGATACCTTCAATCTTGAAGCCCATCTTTTCATACAATTTAATCGCTGGGTTATTATGTGTGAGGACAGTGAGTTCAAGACGACGTAGTCCTTTATTTTTCGCCCATTTAATGATTTCTTCAAACATTTGCGTCGCATAACCTTGATGATGGTAATTATTTTCAATACCCGTAATGATATAGCCAATATGTTTAATTTTTGCTACTGAACTAATATGGACAAATGAATAGCCTTTAATATCGCCCTCGTTTGTCTTCAGACCAATATAGAAATTATGCTTAATATTATCTCTTAACGTTTCTTCGTTATAACTCCGTTCATCTGGACATATTCTTTTGATTTTCATTTTAAAAGCCCCCCACTTATAAAAATAATTATATCTATCATACATCATATTACGTCGCGCGTCACATATGCATGGTTTTTATAATTAAAATGATAAATACTTTATAGGGTCGTCAACTGTCATTACTGAAACCTTGTTACCTTACTCGTCTTTAAAAACATACTCGGCCATTTGACTCAACTGATGTTCAAAGGCTTGCATATCGATGAAACGGCCTTGACGATGCATTTCTTTACCTTCGAGATAAATAAGGTCGACAGGGACAGTGAAGATGGAAAGCTCGCCCGCTATCGCTTCAAGATGCGTCTGGTTGATCACGCCAAGCGGCACATCAGGATAATCTTTCAACATCATTTCTATTTGAGGCAAGACTGCATGGCACACGCTACAATTCTCGCGCATCACGTGTACAATCACTAAAGGATGTGATGTGATAAATTGGTGGAATTCTTCGATACTGTTAATTTGTTGCATCCGTGCTCACCTCAATTTTGTATAATAACTAACTTGGCATGTTTCTATATCATCTACGTCGTATAATCGTCACTAGGATAATCCTTATCTGTGCTGAAATTCGGTCACACCCGCACAAGGTCTTCTGTTATAGCGAGAACCTTAACTGATGGCCTTCAATTAGACACTTTCTACTTATCAAGTAACTTTAACATCCGTTCTCTCACTTCTTGCGTGTACCCTTGTAAGCCACCCGTGTGAATAAATAGAATATTCTCAGCATCATCGAATGTGCCGTTTTCGAGTTCTGTTAACATTCCTCTGAAAGCTTTTCCGGTATAAGTAGGATCGAGCACCAGCCCTTCTTTCTGAGCGATATCAATGTAAAAACGGAGCTCTTCATCCGTCGCTTGTCCGTATCCTTGCCCTACATAGTGATCGTTAATATCGATAGTGTCAAAGTCTGTTGCACTTTTATCTAAGTCTTTCACTAAATGCTTCACTTTTTCAGTAAAAGTCTCACGATCCGCATCTACAGCATAACCGATAATCTGCTTATTACTTTGATAATGGTGGTTGCCGTACCACAAACCTGCATAGGTACCGCCTGAACCCACTGCAACGTTAATCACCTCGAATTTGATACCGAGTTGATGTTCCTGCTTCAGAATCTCTTTATAGGCGTTCACGTAGCCATGTGTCCCAATCCAGTCTGAAGCACCTACAGGAACGATAAGCGGTCGTTTACCCTCTTCTTGTAGCTCAGAAGCGATTGTCTCCATTGTAACATCTCGCTCGTCACTAGATTCAATAGAATGAATTCGAGCGGCCATGAGTTGATCCAAGAACAGATTCCCTTCCACAAGTTGTTGGGAACCTGAAAGCACAAGATGACACTCAAGATTCTCCTTAGCGCATAGTGCTGTCGTAGCTCGGGCGTGATTCGATGTGACTGCACCTGTCGTGATAATCGTATCGTAACCATGATCGAGCGCATATTGAATCGTATACTCTAACTTACGTATCTTATTCCCTGATAGCTCTGTACCTGTAAAGTCATCGCGTTTGATATAAATATTTTTACCATAGTCCTGGCTTAAATTCTCTAACTTCTGAATCGGCGTATCTAACTGTGCAACATTCAATTTATTCTCTAACATGTGCTCACGCTCCCCATTCGTTTAATCTTTCGTCGGTTTAGGTGTAAATAGCGTAGCCTCACTATCTTCTGGATAGTAAAAGCCATTCGGAACTGTTTGGAGTTCAATTAAACTTCCCCATGGTGCTTTAACGTAAACAGTTTGGTTACCTTCAGTATCCTCATATCGTGTATTGCTATGTGGATCAGACAAAGGCGTGCCTCCAGCCTCTTGAATACGTTGAAAAGCATCGTCAAAGTCTTCCGCTTCCACATAGAATGAAATGTGTGTGAATCCAACATCTTGAAGAGATTCTGCACCGCGCTGATGTGCGTCTTCAAACTCAAACATTTCGATATTTGGTCCATTGCCAAAGACCATCATGCGTTTATGGATAATTTGAGCTCCACGTTCAAGGCCGAGAATATGCTCTACATGACGACCACCACGCGGTTCTTCTGTCTTCGTTTGGCTATCATAAGCAATCTTACCGTCCAAACCCTCTTTGAAGAATCGTGTCGCCTCTTCCATGTCTGGTACAGTAAGTCCGATATGATTGATACCTCTTGTGATTGCCACAGTTATTCCTCCTCTTTGACGATTTTACTTTGTCATTTTATAATAATCTGCTTTCAACAACTCATACTGATTCGCATCTTTAAAGTGACCATGTGTCAACAAGTGTTCGCGCAACTGCCCTACGTATTGAAAATGCGCTTTCGTAGCGACTTTATTACTCGCCGTGTTGTCTACTTCAGCAAACAGCATTAATTTGTTGATATTTAGATATGTGAACACAAAGTCGCACATGACCTTAAGACACCTTGTAATGATGTTCTTCCCGCTAAACGCCTGAGTTATCCAATATCCTACCTCAGCACGTTGAAAATGAGTGTTCACATTATGAATATCCACGGTACCAATCAGTTGATCATCGTAATAAATAATGAAGACGCGTCCTTTACCCTCAGCTTGAAGACGTAACATCATTCTTAAATAGTTTGCTTCATCTTTAATTGACACCGATTCATCGATAAAGTCGAGAAATGGTTTAAGATGTGTCATATTATCTTGAATAACATGGTACAGTTCTTCCGCCATATACATTTCAGGTTGTGCTAGATAGATGTGGTCGTCTACCTCTAGTTTCAATAATAAATCCGACGTGAGTCTCACATCCTTAAAGGTATTACACCTATCATAAGTCTATTATCAGAATAGTTCAATATTTTTAGATGATATACTTTTACGGTTAAAAATATTTTCAACATCTTTATCTAATATCCAAACAAGAGCGCAACGGACATTGCTACTGCACAAATAATGACCCATAGTAAAATCAGTTTCCAAGCAAACTTTAACCACTGCGTATATGGAATCTTTCCAACAGCAAGTGCCCCATTAAAATGGCTGAAGTTGGAAATAGCACATTACTAATTGCGTCTCCATATTGAAAAGCTAATACAGTCATTTGTCGGTTGATATGCAATAAATCCGCAATGGGTACCATTAAAGGCATTGTTGTTAATGCTTGGCCTGAACCAGAAGGTATAAAGAAGTTCAAGAAAAATTGAAAAACGAACATAACTAAGATAACGAATGAGGATGGCACGTCCGTTAAAAGTGTCGTCATACCATGTACAATGGTATCAATAACTTTACTATCTTCTAATAAAACGATAATACCTTTTGCAAACCCAACAACTAGTGCTCCAAAAAGCACATTCTGCATGCCTTCGATGAGTGCATCAAATGTTCCATTAAATCCTAGTCCGCCAACAAATCCAGCCATAATACCTATCATTAAGAAGTTAGCACTCATTTCATTAAATGACCAGTTTAATGTAAAGATACCAACCACATTAATTAATATCGCCAAGACGATAAGCAATAAACATAGTGCTTCCCTTTTACTAAACTGTTGAGCCGCTTTCTTATTCGTGAAATCCTTCTCTTCTTGCTCTAAATCATAAACTAGGCTCTTCGTCTTATCTTTTTTCACTTTATATCCATATCTCATTACAGTAGTAATCGCAGCTATTAAGATAAAAAGATAAATAATTGTTCTGAGTCCCCACCCAGAGAACATCGGTAATTCTGCTACTTTTTGAGCTACACCTACTGTGAATGGATTTAACATTCCTCCTATAAAACCACTTGCAGCTCCTAGAATAACCATAGCTGCACCTGTTAGCGCGTCATAACCTAATGTGCGTGCGATAAGTATTCCAATTGGTACAAAGATAATCGTTTCCTCAGCTAGACCAATTGAAAAGCCTAAGATTGAGAATACCGTCATCGTCAAAGGTATCATGAGATAATTCGCTTTACCTAGCGCATACATTGCTTTATTGACCCCATTCTCAAAAGCGCCTGTTTTATGGATAATCCCAAAGGCACCACCCACTAAGAAGATGTAAAAGACAATCTCAGAACCACTAATTAAACCTTGTGGTATAGCTCTAAATACTTCTAAAAATGAACCGTGCTGCGCAGCGACTTCGTGATATGTTCCTGACACCACAAGGGTTTGTCCACCCTTCTTTTCTCGCTGATACTCTCCAGCTGGAATTAAGTAGGTCAGCATCCAAGCAATAATAATAATCATAATTAATAAAGCATAGGTGTGTGGTGTTTTGATTTGTAGTTTCTTAGATTTTCCCATTTTGTTCCACTCCTGTTAGTCATTTTTATATGAATACCCTAGGTTAGCAGAAGAAAACAAAAGCAAGTTATATTGTGACATCTCTCCCAATCACAAGCAAAGTAACTGTCCGACTACATAAGTGTTTACGCTGTCATAAAGTTGAGTCGGCCTTGCGCGTGCAGATACTACGAAATCACAAACTTCTGTTCTGCAACAAAAAATACCGAGCCATGAAGGCTCGGTATTATACGGGAAAGGATAGGTTTAATAATTAATTAAATTAGAAGAAACGTTTTGCTGCTGTTGATAATGGTGGAATTTCGTCCCAATCTAATTTTTTATCTTCAGTGATAGATCTGTAAGCCCATTTACCATAGTTGATTGCTTCATCTTTAACAATCTTACCTGGTAGTGGAGCTGCAGTTGAGTCAACGTATACGTTAACGATTGTTGGACGATCTTGTTCTAATGCTTCTGCAACAACATCGTCTACGCGGCTAGGGTCTTTAAGTGTGTAACCTACACCGCCACAAGCTTCAGCAAATTTAGCTAAGTCCATATCAGTGAAGTCGATTGCGTATTCTAATTCACCTGCTGCTTGTTGTTCGTATTTGATGAATGATAATTGTTCGTTGTTAAGAACAAAGATAGTCATTGGTAGGTCGTATTGTACTGCTGTAGCGAAGTCTTGCATAACCATTTGGAATGCACCGTCACCAGCGATACCGATAACTTGACGGTTTGGCCAAGCGATACGTGATGCGATTGCACCTGGTAATGCACAGCCCATAGTACCTAACCAACTAGAAATGATAAATTTATTGTTAACAGTACAGTTCAAGTAACGTGTAGACCATACAGTTGAAGTACCAACGTCTACTGAGAATACAGCGTCGTCGTGACGTACTTTGTTGATTGCGTCCATTAAGCGTTCTGGACGGATTGGTTTACTTTCGTTAGCTTTGTCTGCTTTCATCCAAGAATCCCATGTTGCTTTACGTTGTAATGTCTTAGTTAAGAAGTCACGTTCACCAACATGTTTGATTGATTCAGTGAGTTGAGTTAATGCAATTTTACTGTCACCTACGATACCTGCGTTAACATCGAAACGGTGCCCGATTGCTTCTGGGTTAGTATCGATTTGGATTGCTTTGATGTTTTTCTTAGGTAGATAATCAACGTAAGGATAGTTTGTACCTACCATGATAAGCAAGTCAGCTTCTTGCATAGTTTGGTATGAAGGTTTCGTACCAATCTTACCTAAGTTACCTAAGTTGTAAGGGTGAGAGTCAGGTAAGATACCTTTAGCTGGTAAAGTCACAACTGCTGGAATCTTAGCAGTTTCGATAAATTCACGCACTTCTTCTTTCGCGTGTTGCGCACCTAAACCGATTAAGGCAACTGGACGTTTACTTTTATCGATAAGTTTAGCTGCTTTCTTGATACTACGTGGTTTCGGTGAGATACGTGCTGGTGGTGCAGTATCTACTTTCTTGCTTGTAGTATCTTTGACTTTACGAGTTAATAAGTCGTTTGGAAGTACGAGTACTGCTGGACCTTTTTTCTCGTAAGCTGTGCGGATCGCTTCGTTTACGATACCGAAGATGTCTTTGTCATCTTTAGTAATTTGGTGGCTGTATACAGCAACACCGTCAACCATTTTAAGAATATCAGTCTCTTGGAATGCTTTCGTACCAAGTACTGTACTGTTTGATTGACCTGCTAAGATAAGTTGTGGCACGTTGTCCATTTCGGCATCATACATACCGTTTAATAAGTGGACAATACCAGGACCACCGATACTTAATGCTACACCGATCTTACCAGTAAGTTTAGTATAGCTTGCTGCTGTTAAGCTTGCTACTTCTTCATGACGTACGTGATAGAATTTCAAGTCTTCACGTACTGTTCTCAAGCTATCTACGACTGCATCGATTGAGTCACCAGGGATACCATAAAGGTGATCAATATTCCATGCTTCTAATGCTTTAACGAGTGCTTGATTTGCTTTAATTTTTGCCACTTTGAAAAAGCCCCTTTCGATTTATCATTTTTATCTCTCTTGTGACGAAGTGCGTTACTATTCAAACACAAATACTACAACTTAATATAATAGCAGGATGAATATGGGAATGAGGATTGAACTTAAGACTGCTGTTAGAATCATACCTATTGAACTAAAGGCACCAGATTCAATGTCCATCTCAAGTGCTTTCGCTGTACCAAAGGCGTGAGAAGCGTTCCCATAAGTCAGGCCTTTCGCTATGGATGTTTCGAAACGTCCAAGGCGAAGTAAATAGGAACCTATCATACTACCGAGCAAACCAGTAGTGATGATAAAGAGTACAGCAAAGGTGTCAGTACCTCCAAGCTGATGAGAAACTTGGATGCCTACTGCAGCTGTAATAGATCTCGGTAAGACAGTTACGATAACTTCTTTAGAGTAACCGAGAAGTTTCAACGCTGTAAATACTAACAAAAAATTGAAGAGCACACCAGCGAAGACGCTTGCAAATATAACTCTTGCATAAGCCCATATCTTATGACGATTCTGATAGAGGGGATAAGCAAGACAAACAACGCTGACGTTGAGCAAATAGTTAATCCATTTACCGCCAACCATATAGTTTTTATATGTCGTACCACTGATGAGTAGCACGATGATGATTGCGAGTGATGCGACCAATGCGGGGTTGAGCAAAGGTGTGCGGTATTTACGCTGTAACTTTTGCGCGCCGGCGTATACGACAACGGTAAGAGCGATCATGAGCAATGCATGTAAGAAATTCATTGCGAATCACTCTCTTTAGCATGTACCCTTTTAACCATCTTCTCAGCAATGTACCCTGATACTAGCGCCACAGAACATGTACCTAATATGATGAGTATAAAGAATACGATGAAATTTAAATTGATATCCGAAGCCACATCCATAACGCCCACTACAGATGGTACAAAGTAGAATATCATTGTCGCAATGAAAAAGTTTGCGCCTGAACTTATGAACTTTTCTGGTAGAATCTTAAATTGTAACAGCAAATATAACAGTATCAATCCAACTATGCTTCCCGCAATAGGAATATGACATATACGCTGGATCACACTGCCAACATACGTAACCCCCATCAACAACAGTATTTGGAGTAGTGTTCTCATTACTTTCCAAGCAAACTGCATGCTTTTCATCCCTCTCAAAAGATTTAGTTAAACTTTATCTCTTTTGTACACTATATATTTTAATCCATACCCCAATATATTTAAAATATTGAATTTAAATACGACCTATTACTTTTTTCTATGAAAGCGTTCACTTTCATAATAATATTTCATATGTTCGTTAGAGTCGCTCGCTCATAAACTCGATCCACTGACGCGTTGCATAACTTAAATATTTATCTTTCTTCCAGACCACCCCGAGTTCCCAAGACATAGACTTGTCATCGATCGGTATATTACAAAAGTGACTGTCTAGCATCTTCACGATATTCTCTGGTAGTATACTGATACCCAAATGTGCATTTAATAGATTCTCAATAAAGTTCCACTGAGATATTTTAGAAACTGTATTCGGTATATAACCTGCGTTCTTTGTCGCTTCAATGATCTTGTCATTAAGATAAAAATCTTCATTAAATAAGATAAAGTCCTCATTAATGAGATCTTTCATGTTAACGGAGTCCCTCGTCGCCAATGCATGATTTCTATGTGTCACTAAACGCAGTTCTTCTTGATAAAGTGGTATGGAATTAAAGATGGCTTTATCTACTGGCAATGTTGTAATCCCGATATCAATTTCATCATTGACCAATTGAGATTCAATCATCTTTCCGCCATTTTCCACTAAATTATAAGTTACATTCGGATAACGCTGATGAAACTCGCCCAAGATTTCAATAAACTGATTCATATTCATCACTGCTGAAAGTCCGATGCTGATATGACCTGTCTCGAGTCCGAGTAAACTATTAATTTCTTTCGGTAAATCATTAAATAAATTGAGTATTTCTGTACATTTTTGATAGAAGACTTCTCCCGCATCTGTGAGCACTAACTGCCGCTTACTTCTATCGAACAATGGCATCGCCAATTCACTTTCCAAATCTTTAATCGCTTTACTAATCGTTGGCTGAGCGATATACAGATGCTTCGAAGCTTTCGTCATTCCACCATGTTCCACGACTTCAACGAAATATGTCATTTGTTTGATATCCATAGGATGCGTCCCCCTCATCTATCACTTTCTTCACTGTTAATACTACCTTATTTTGCGCTAAAATGGGAGCTTTAGCTCAATTTCTTTCCTTATTATTAATTATTACTGTCAGGTGTGTGGTGAAGCTAATTGTCCACTACCCTTTTCAACCCAGTATTAAAATTGACAATTACATGAATGTGTTTAATACCAAATATAGATTATGGTATAATGACTTGCGGCTCTAGAAGAGGTGATGTATGACTTTCTACGATTTTATGCAGAACTTTCTAGGTGATGACACGCCTTTAGGTGAATTGGCTGATGAGATTAATCAAGATGTCAATTTCCCTAAAAATGTTTCTGATCCAGAAAGCATCTTGACATATTGTCGTGAACACAATTGGACTGATACTGAGTTGCTCAGTATCACTAAGAGAGCCTTAGACTTATTTAGCCAATTCGTCCTCATGTAGTAGCCATAGTATTTCATGAGATATAGGCTTGCCATCACCTCACGATGCGTAGGAGAAAGTTCGTGCATTAACGTACTTTCTCCCCTTTTTTATATTTGGCGAATTGTAATATTTAAAAAAGGAACTCAATGAGCTCCCCTACGCTTAAACTACTGATACCTTTTCATTTTTTACTTTATCTCATATGGCTTTTTATAACCTTTTGGCTTTTTATCATATTTCTCTTTTAACACAGCGTCTCCAGTTACTTTACCATTATCATCAACATCGTATTGATATACGTTATATGGATCATCTTTATAAGTAACCTCAACATCATTATCTCCAGTATTCAATGTAAAGAAGCCTTTTTCTGTTTTAATTTTGTTTTCCCATCCTTTGTCCTTAAGAACGCGGTGCACTTTTGCTTTAGTTTTAGCTTCTTCATGTTTTTGATAATTAGAATAAATGTGCAAACCTAGAACAAAAGTTAACGGTATGACAACAAATACAATAATAAAAGTAGTTATTCCTATAATTAGTGGTTTCTTCTTCATATCAAGCTCCTTCTGGAATATGAATTTCCGACGTATTAACCCAAATTCATCATTCATTCTATACAAAAAAAACGGGAGACAAACTGAAATCAATGAGATTCCGAAGTTTCTCCCCCGCAAAAATACATTTTTTATACCTGAGTTGGTAAATAGCTTAAATAAGGTATTTACACTTACTTAAACCTGAACTATTTTGTTTCTAAATGTTCTTCTAAGCCTTCAGGATTTTCAACTTTTGCAGTCTTGTCTTTCACAATCTTAAATCCAGTATAACCATATATAATAGAAATAACTGGTACAATATAGTTCAAGATGGCAAACGGTGCGTATGTTCCTGCAGACACGCCTAATGTCGTCGCAATAAACACCCCACATGTATTCCACGGAACGAACACTGATGTTAACGTTCCACCATCTTCAAGCGCTCGTGAAAGATTCTTGGCATGTAATTTCTTCAACTTAAATGCATCCGCAAACATGCGTGATGGTACGATGATTGAAATATATTGTTCTGAACAAGTAAAGTTCGTACCGATACATGACACGATAACTGATGCGATAAGTGAACCTGTGCGCTTCGCAAATTTTAATATAACATTGATTAACGCAGCGAGCATACCAGAATATTCAAGCACACCACCAAAGGTCATCGCTACAAGTGTTAGCGAGATGGTGTAGAACATATCTTCCAAACCACCACGGTTAAAGAGTTCGTTAACCATATGGTTATCAGTGTGAATAGAATAACCTGTTTGTAATGCTGTAAGTGCATCTGTAAGGGAATCTCCTTGAATAAAGATTTGTGAGAAGAACCCTAAGATCACACCTGCACAAATCGCTGGAATAGCTGGTACTTTCAATACGACGAGAATAATTACGATGGCTGGTACAAGCAATAGCCATGGCGTAATCGTAAAGTTGTCATTCATCGTATTGAGAATCTTGTCGATTTTTCCACTATTGAAGTTACGATTTCCGTAGCGTAATCCGATAAAGAAATAAACAATCAAAGTAATGACAATAGCGGGAATCGTGGTATAGAACATATGCTTAATGTGTTCAAACAATGGGACTTCTGTTAAGCCAGATGCAAGGTTGGTCGTATCTGAGAGTGGACTCATCTTGTCACCAAAGTAAGATCCACAAATGACTGCACCTGCAACCATACCAGATGATATTCCCATGCTAATACCGATACCCATACAAGCAACGCCTACTGTGGCCATCGTTGACCAACTACTTCCAATCGCTAGTGCAACTACGCTGCAGAGTATGATAACTACAACTAAGAAATATGTAGGATTAATCAGTCTTAAACCATAATAAATCATCGTCGCTACGACACCGCCACCAATCCAAGATCCGATAACTAGCCCGACTAACATAATAATAACGATGGCTGGTAACGCATGACGAATACCTTTGTACATCATCTCTTCTACTTCTTCGAAATCATAACCATGGAACATCGTTACGATAATCGCGGTAGCAGTACCAATCATGAGCGGAATGTGTGGCTCTTTACCGAGCACTGCTACTGAGAAGAGCATAGTACCAATCATTATTGCGAGTGTGAGTAAAGCCGAAGGTACCCCTATTTTCTTCTTAACTTTCTCACTCTTTTCCTTCTTATCCTTTGACATTTCTTACACCCCTTTGTTCCACGTTGATCATTTAAAAATTAAATGTGTCAACGCTTACAAAATATCATAACTCATTTATTGAATTTTGCAACTTCTTACATGCAAAATAAATAATGTTTTCACTTTATCAATTCTGTATGAAGTGATTCTGATAAGGATATAAAGGGGTGGTTTGAAAATAATAAAAATTTGTGAACTTATTTATAACCTTTTCAAATCGTTTGTAATAAGAAAAGGGATAGTACGCTAATTGCTTTTGTTATAAAACGACTATCCCTCTCTCACTAATCTTATTACTGTTGTGATCTTAATTCTTTAAGCTTGTCTTCAGCAACTTGAGTGTTTGCACGATCGGCTTGCTTTAAGTACTCAGCAATTTGTGCAATCTCTTCGCCTTGAGCACCGACACTAATCGCTAATGATTTATATTGTAAACTCATATGCCCTTGTTGGATGCCTTCTGATACCAACGCACGGCATGCCGCAAAGTTCTGAGCAAGACCTACCGCAGCTACTACTTCGCCTAACTCTTTAGCTGACGACACGTTCAGTAGGTCTAACGATGCTTTCGCAATTGGCAACACCTTCGTTCCCCCACCGACTGTCGCTAATGTCATAGGCACTTCGATGTCACCGATTAAACGTTGGCGCTCTTGATCATATTTCCAAGTCGCAATACCACGGTATTGGCCATCCTTAGCAGCGTATGCATGTGCACTCGCTTCGGCACCACGCGTATCATTCCCCGTTGCTAAGACAACAGCATGAATACCGTTCATTACACCTTTATTATGTGTTGCGGCACGATGAGGGTCAACTTGAGCTAGTACAGATGCACGTTCCATTCGGCGCGCTACTTCTTCACCGCTTCGTTCACCTTTTCCTAAATCATCTACTGCAATTTCGCCTCGTATATGAACGACAGAAGCAGTCGCATGATTAGATAGGATACTCATCAAGATGTCGCTGTCCGGAATTTCAGTTTTAAGATATGCTGCGATACCTTCTAACATCGTATTCAGCATGTTCGCTCCCATCGCATCTTTCGTATCTACGAAGATTTTCAAGGAGAGTAACTGTTGTTCAGGGAACGTATCAATTTCAAAACGACGATAGCCACCCCCTCTTTTTAAAATAGAAGGGTAAGCCTCATCGGCAATTTGTTTAATCTGCTGATCAAAGCGATTGATTTGCTCTGCTAAAGCTTCTGTATCTTCGACACCATCAAAGACGATTTGACCAATCATCAAACGCTCGCTAGAAACGACTTTAAACCCGCCTGTTCGGTTAACGAGCTTCGCACCATAACTTGCCGCAGCGACTACAGAAGGTTCTTCAACCATCATTGGCACCACATAAGATTGACCTTCAACATCAATTTGTGGTAGCAAACCTACTGGTAGTGCGCCTTGCGTAATTACATTCTCAATTAAACTATTCGCCACATCTTCATTAATCGTGGCATAATTTTTCAACGTATTGTAGTCATCGTCGTTCAACCAACCATATGACTTCAACATCTCAAGCTTATCTTCACGTGACAAATGTCTAAATGATTTATCCAAAGGCTTCATAAACTACTCTCCTCTTTCCACATGTAATGCGATGCCTAAGCCGCCACCGATACAAGCTGTTGCGATACCTGATTGTTTATCCTCTTGAGATAAGATATTTACTAGCGTTGTCACTAAACGGGCACCACTCGCTCCAATAGGATGTCCTAAAGCAATCGCACCACCATGAAGGTTAAATTTCTCATCAGGAATACCCAAGTGTTCTTTAACCGGAATGCTTTGTGCAGCGAATGCCTCAGTCATTTCAACAACATCGATGTCTGTCATTTGTTTATTCATTTTAGTTAATAAGTGAGAAACTGCATGATATGGTGCGTAACCCATCATCTCTGGATCGCAACCCACTTCTGAATAATCTCCGATGAGACCTAAGATGTCATAACCGTTCTCTTTCGCATAATCTGCATCCATCAAGATGAGCGCAGACGCACCGTCATTAATACTAGAAGCGTTACCTCCTGTTACAGTGCCATCTTCTTTAAAGATTGTCTTGAGTGTGCCAAGCTTTTCTACACTGCTATTACCACGGATGCCTTCGTCGGTCGTCATCATTTCGCCGTCAGCAGCTTCAAGAGGCACGATTTCATCTTTGAATTTGCCTGCTTCAGTAGCTTGAGCTGCTTTCTGTTGTGAATTGTTAGCGAAAGTATCTTGTGCTTCACGTGACACTTGATATTTATCAGCAATCTTCTCAGCTGTCACGCCCATTGGCACATTGTGGAAAGCATCTGTTAAGCCATCATGCATGAAGCTTTCAACTGGCTTCTCGTCTTCCCCTAATAACAGCTTCGGTGCATTGGTCATACTTTCAACGCCACCTACTGCTACGACTTTCGCTTCGCCAAGTTGAATAAGTTGCTTACCTAGTATAATGGCTTTAAGACCTGAACCACATACTTCGTTAATCGTCATCGCTGGTGAAGTTTCTGGTATGCCAGATGCAATACTGATTTGACGCGCTGTATTCTGTCCAAGACCTGCTTGTAACACGTTACCGAAGATGACTTGTTCAATCTCTTCAGATTTAACGTTTGCACTTTCAATAGCTGCACTCAATGCTTTCGTTCCTAGTTCAACTGCGTTATAGTTACGCAATCTACCTTTAAATCTCCCTATAGGTGTACGTTTCGCACTAACAATAGCGATATTACTCATATAAATTTCTCCTTTGTTTACTTTGTAATTACTGTATTTATAGGTTGTATTTTGATATGATACAATTGCTATTTTTACATAAGAAAGGGGTCGATACATCATGACTATCGGTATAGATCAAATAAACTTTTACATTCCACAATTCTACGTTGATATGGCTGAATTAGCTGAAGCACGCGGCGTTGATCCGAATAAATTCTTGAAAGGCATAGGCCAAACAGAGATGGCTGTCAGTCCTGTAAGTCAAGATATCGTATCAATGGGTGCTAACGCAGCTAAAGATATTCTTTCAGACGATGATAAGAAAGCGGTTTCTATGGTGATTGTAGCCACTGAATCAGCAATTGATTCTGCGAAAGCGTCTGCAGTTCAAATTCACAACCTGCTCGGTATTCAACCTTTCGCACGTTGTATTGAAATGAAAGAAGCTTGTTACGCGGCTACTCCAGCCATCCAACTTGCTAAAGATTATCTTCAACAACGTCCTGATGAGAAAGTGCTCGTTATCGCTAGTGATACTGCACGTTACGGACTTGAATCAGGCGGAGAACCTACGCAAGGTGCGGGTGCCGTAGCAATGATGCTCAGCCACAATCCTCGCATTCTTGAACTCAATGATGATGCTGTGCCATTTACTGAAGATGTCTATGATTTCTGGAGACCGACTGGCCATATGTATCCACTCGTTGCTGGTAAATTATCTAAAGATGCGTATATTCACTCTTTCCAAGAAAGCTGGAAAGCGTATGCTCAGCGCTATAATCATTCTTTAGATGACTTTGCGAGTCTATGTTTCCACGTTCCATTTACTAAAATGGGTAAAAAAGCGCTTGAATCCATCTTAACAGATGAGATTTCAGATGAAACTCAGAAACGTCTTACAGAGGGATACGACGCAGCAACATATTATAACCGTTACGTCGGAAACATTTACACAGGTTCACTCTACCTCAGCCTGATTTCATTATTAGAAACACATGATTTAGAAGCTGATCAAACCATTGGTCTCTTCAGTTATGGTTCAGGTTCAGTAGGTGAATTCTTCTCTGGTAAACTAGTTGAAGGTTATCGTGATGCTTTAGCAATTGATGAACATAAAGCTTTAATGAACAACCGAAAAGCATTGTCCGTTGAAGAGTATGAATCATTCTTCAAACGCTTTGACAACTTGGAATTTGATCACGATACTGAGCTTGCAGAAACACCTAAAGGCGCATTCTACTTAGATCACATCGAAGATCATATCCGCTCTTATAATACCTTATAATAATTTAATATTCACTGGATAAGGGTAAGCCTTATCCACTACACAGATTCACTGCGCCACTGAGATATTATGGCTTAAAGTCGCACTGTTATGACAACATAATAGTGCGACTTCTTTATGTAGAAAGGCTTATAATCAGACAGACTCAATGCCTCCCTACTTCTTTACTCAGTCAGTCGGCAAATAGAAATCACCTAAATCTACGCCCTCTAATTCTAGAAGCTGCATTTTAACATCTAATCCTCCACCGTAGCCGGTTAAGTTCCCATTCTTCCCCACTACACGGTGACAGGGCACAATCAAAGATATAGGGTTACTTCCTACCGCCCCACCTATCGCTTGAGCTGCCATCTTCTGCTTACCTCTTAAACGCGCGATATCTTTAGCGATTTCACTATATGTGACCGTCTTGCCGTACGGAATTTGTCGCAAATAATGCCATACTTGTTGCCTAAACTCTGACCCTTGTGGATTTAACTCGAAATCGATTTCTGGTCGCTCACCTTTGAAATAAGCGTCTAACCAAGCACGTGCTTTAGCAAAGACTAGCAAGTCACTTTCTTCAAAGGTATCATTAAACTGATCTGCGAAATCTTGTTGGTTCGCGTGCCACACGCCAGTTAAAGCACTGCCATCAGAAGTTAACGTCAATTGTCCTATAGGTGATTGATAGTGTGTTAGATATTGCATAGTATTCCTCATCTCTCAAATCATTTTCTCTATCATAGCCTATGAGTCTACTGTTTGTAAAATTTCACTTTTAGAGTTTCTACCCACGTCTTTCGAGGCTTTTTCAGTTACTGCAACTTTGGAAAATGAGACAAATTTCATCGTTACTGCACTCATTAGTTCTCTTTTCGTGGTAGTAAACATCCACCTACGATAATAGCAATCACCACCATTAAGACACCAGTGAGAAAGCCGTAACTTGCTGCTTGAGAAACCGACTTACCACTTGAAAGCACGCCTTCATATACAGATGTAATAATTGCGATACCGAATGCGCCACCAAGTGTGGAGCCCATTTTAAAAATACCTGAAGCAACACCTACTTTATCTTGAGGCGTCGTTGAAACTGCAGTATTCAATGCCGGAGTAGCAAACAATCCTGTCCCTGTACCAAACAGCACGCTCGCGATAATTACTAGTACGAGATAGCTAGATGAACTCAAAAACGTCATACTCAATAAAGCAATTCCGATTGCAGAAAGTGTTGGGCCACCCACCATCATGACTTTCGAACCAAAGCGATTAATTCCTTTCTCACCGACTCGTACCACAATCAACAATGCAATCACGTACGGCAGAGTAAGCAATCCAGCTTGAAACGAATTCAATTTCAAACTGCCTTGCGCAAAAATGTTAATTAGTGCGATGACACCTACGCAAGTATTCAATAATGTATTCGCGATAACTGCGCCGACGAAGGCTTTATTTTTAAATAATCGTAAATTTATAAAAGGTTCTGCCCGACGTTGTTCTACAAAGATAAATAGAACCACACTCACTACAAATACCAGCAAGCAACCTATTGAGTACGGGTGCGTCCAGCCCATCTTATAACCTTGCGTAATTACGAAACTAATGCTGGCAATCATCGCGATAAAGATCACTAACCCCACCAAATCGAAATGTGTACTGTTATCGCGCTGACGTTGTGTATCCGAGATGTCTCGTAACAACCAAAAGGCCACGATAGAAATCACAATAGATAGGATGAAGATGTATTGCCAACCGAGATAAGTTAAAATTAAACCCGCGAAGGTAGAGGCAAAGCCAGTCCCACCGAATGCCCCGATAGACCAATAACTCAACGCTTTCTTACGTGCTTCACCGTCGAAGTAGTCGTTAAACAGAGCGATTGTCGTTGGCATAATAATCGCAGCTGAGAAGCCTTGTACTACTCGTCCAAGTAGAAACAAACTAATGTAGCTAGTCAGGACGAGCAGCAGCGAACCTATCACGTTTAAGATGAGCGCAAGATAAACCATCTTCACTCTTCCTAGCTTGTCCGCCACGTTTCCAGCTATAACCATAAAGACGCCAGTCACAAACGAAGTCAAGCTGACAGAAATGTTCACGATATTGAGAGAGGCATGATACGTTGATTGAATTTGAGGCCCTATATTGAGCAATGCTTGCGCAAATAGCCAGTATGTCAGTATTGATAACATTACGCCTACAATTAAACTACGCTGCTTTCTCTTACTAGATAATGCTGTCATTACACCACATCCCCTTTAACCCCTTAACTTATAACTAAATTGTAGCATTACGTATAAATTTTCGAAATAAATTTAACCGAATTTTCAGACTTATTTAGTTAAAATGTGCTTTTTCCATCCTGTTACTAAAAGCACATCATCGATCTCATTTGCCATCACCTTTACCGTCACTCAATATAAATAACACAAAAAAGATAAAAGCCACGAACATAACAGTACGAAACCACATCACGCGCTCAAGATGAGGATACAAAGCACTCAGTATGATATAAATCATGCCGATAACGATAGCTAAGACCAAATATATACGTCTTTTCATCTCGCGTTCCTCCCACACGTTCTACTATTGAAAGGGCAGGAACACCCTATTTATAGTGCCCTGCCCTTACTGAGACTTATATTAACTTGTTTAGATTAATATGAGATTAGAACGCTTTAAAGTTCACGAAATTATAACATTTCTGAAACGACTTTTTGTTCTAAGAAGTTGATGAGGTAGTCTGGTCCACCTGTCTTCGCATCTGTACCTGACATCTTGAATCCGCCGAATGGGTGGTAGCCCATCACAGCTGCAGTACAGCCACGGTTGAGGTATAAGTTACCTACATCATAGTCTTCAATTGCTTGTAACCAGTGTTCACGTGTATTTGTAATCACTGAACCTGTAAGACCATAATCTGTATCGTTAGCCACGTCTAACGCTTCTTCCCAACTGCTCACTTTCACGAAGCCAACAACTGGACCGAAAATTTCTTCTTGCATGATTTGGTCTTTAGATTTCAATCCTGAGAAGATTGTTGGGTGTACGAAGTAACCTGTTTCGTCTTCAGTTTCGCCACCGTGTTCTAACTTACCTTCTTTTTTACCAATTTCAATATAGTTCTTGATCTTATCAAATTGTTTTTGGTTAATTACTGGACCCATTTCAGTATTGTTCTCAGTGTTACCGAATGTGATGTCTTTCGTTAACTTAATTGCTTTTTCCAACACTTCATCGTGAACCGCTTTATGCACGATCGCACGTGAACATGCTGAACATTTTTGTCCTGAGAAACCAAATGCTGATGAAACAATGGATTCAGCAGCTAAATCAGTGTCTGCGTCTTCGTCAACGATAATCGCATCTTTACCGCCCATTTCAACTGTGACACGTTTCAAGAACTGTTGACCTTCTTGAACTTTCGCAGCTCTTTCGAAGATACGTGTACCTGTCGCACGAGATCCTGTGAAAGTAACGAAATGCGTATGAACACTATCTACAAGATAGTCACCGATTTCTTTCGGATCACCTGGTACGAAGTTAACTACCCCTTTAGGTAAGCCTGCTTCTTGAAGCACTTCAATTAACTTGTAAGCAGTTAACACTGTGTCTTCAGCAGGTTTGAGTAATACAGTGTTACCAGCGATAACTGGCGCTAAAGTTGTACCTGTCATAATCGCGAACGGGAAGTTCCATGGTGGAATAGTGACACCAGGACCGATTGGTTTGTAGAAGTAGCGGTTATGTTCGCCTTCACGGTCTAAGACAGGTTTGCCATCCGCTAGTTCCATCATTGAACGTGAATAGTATTCGATAAAGTCGATACCTTCACAAACGTCGCCTACCGCTTCATCCCATGGTTTACCTGCTTCGTAAACCATTACAGCAGCGATTTCTTCTTTACGACGACGGATTAATGCAGCTACACGTAACATAAATTCTGCACGATCGCGGTGCTGCCATTTACGCCATGACTCGTACGCTTCATTAGCCGCGTCAAATGCTGCATCTACATCTTTCTTCGTCGCTTTAGAAATTTCAGCAATTTCTTCAGAAGTATTTGCTGGATTAATAGAAGTGAAAGTATCTTTCGTGAATTTCTCTTCGCCATTGATCCATAAAGGTACTTTTTGGCTGAATTCACCTTTCACTTTACTTAACATTTGCTGGAATGATTCAACATTTTCTTGTTGAGAGAAATCGATTCCTGCTTCACTTCTGTATTCTCTTACCATCATTTCTACCCCCAATGTTTGTTAATAGAAAACTTTAATGGAAATATCCACTGTTGCTATGTATTTTATCTGTCTTTTCTAATAATTGCAATCGCTTACAAATATTTTTTTAGAAATTTACCAAGATTTCATCTCTTTTTAATATTACCTTTCAGGTGTAAAACGCTTTATCTTCAATAGTTTAAGGTAGTTTATTTTGTTTTTGTAAAAGTTAAAAAAATTTAGTGCTAGATCACAAATTTTTAAGTTCATTCTTTGGCTTGATTTAATACATGAGTCACGCCATATGTTTCTAGTAAAAAAGACAATGCCACTCAGCATGTTATACACTCAGTCACATTGTCTTGTGTTAACTATATGTTGTATTTTACTCATCCTAAAAATTAAGCACGTGCCTTATGCTTAGTCTGCTTATTGCGGCGCACAATCAGCATATTTCCAGCGATGAGCCAGAACAGTGTTGCCACGAAATTGAGGCTCAATACCGCTGCAATCGCAAGCAAGATAAATATTACGCCTGCAGTCTTCGGTAATTTGTTGATAATCAGAGCTGTAATTAAAGCTACTGCCGCAACGATAATAGCTAAACCAATTAAATAGATAATCCATTCATTCAGACTACTTACGATTGAATTGATATCTGCATTGGATAATTCACCCGAACTCACTTCTTCTTTGATATTGTCCTTAATTTCAGATTTAAAGCTATCGTCATTCATGAAAGGTGCGATGATCCCGTAGATAAATATGAGCGCAAATTGTAAGAGTAGTCCTAGCCAAACTAGAATCTTCTCCCAAACTCTTTTCATTCAAGTTCCTCCTAGTGATTATATATTTATTATTCACCATGCATTGTTATTGTATAATACAGCTTATTCAAAAACAATTAGCTCTAAATTTATCAGAATATTACGTTGTAATTTATTCTATTTACTTTATAATTAGGTTTAAATAATTACATAATTACACTTATTTTATGCTTTAACTAAAAGGAGTTGAGAACACACATAAAACATCTTTCAAAATTAATAGCTATACTCAACTGGTTGAAAAAAGATTGGAATTAATGAAATCCTTTGTTTTCAGTTGACAATCCTCCCTTGCTTAAGGGGTCGCACTCAACTAATTCTTCTCACCCAAAGAGTTCGAAGAATGGATTTTCGTTGCGACCTTTATCCTTCAAGCGTGTCGAATTGTCTTTGAAAACAAAATTAAATAACTATCTTTCAAAATAATCTATTATTACCCTACTGCTAGAACACCTATATAAAGTAAAAACTAAACAACAACTATGAATTCTTAAATTAAGACTAAACTTAAATATAGGTTTTATTGAAAATATAAATAACGCCGACATCGATGAATAACTGATAATAAACCACTAAATAATATTTAAATCACGACTAAGAGAAATGCATCTATGTAATCAACCTCACTCGAAATCTAACAATAAACAAAGGATGGAGTATTTGTTTTATGAATGATAAACAGACTAAAAATAGAAATTTCGTTTATGGGATATCGGTTGCGATCATCGTGTTGATTACCGCGATCGCTGGTATCTTCCCTACTCAATTCGGTCATCATGCGCAATACATCTATGATTTTATTTCCAATAGCTTTGGCTGGCTATTCCTACTCATTATCTTTATCTTGGACATCTTCTTAATCGCTTTAGCTATCTCTCGCTATGGCCGTTTCAAGCTTGGCGACGACGACGAATCATCGGAGTTCTCTATGCTTTCCTGGATTGGGATGTTGTTCTCAGCTGGACTAGGTGTCGGTATCGTCTTCTGGGGCGTGGCTGAACCGTTGACGCACTACCTACATTCTCCCTTCCCGGGTAAGATTGCGAACGCCTCTGAAGATTCAGCTCGTGTCGCAATGGGTTATACTTTCTTCCACTGGGGTATTTCGCAATGGTCGATCTTTGCGATTGCTGGTTTAATCGTGGCTTATTTCCAGTTTCGTAAAAAGCGTGACGGGCTCATCTCGACTACTATGGAACCTGTCTTCGGTGAAGCGTATCGCAGACCTTTTAGAAATATCATCGACATTCTCGCGATTATCGCAACGGTAATGGGGATTGCGACATCTATCGGCCTCGGTATTATGCAGATTAACGGTGGATTACATCATGTCTTTCATGTGCCACAAAACAACAGTGTTAAAATTGGTATTACCATCTTGATGGTCGTAATCTTCTTAGGTTCGGCTATTACCGGTTTAAATCGTGGGGTAAAATGGCTCAGTAATATCAATATTGGGCTTGGTGCTATTCTCTTAATCTTCATGTTATGTGTTGGTGATCTCAAATTTATTCTGGAATCTTACACACTCGCGATTGGCGATTATCTCCGTCACTTCATCGAATACAGTTTGCGTCTCAACCCATATGGTGGCAGTGATGCTTGGATTCAGAAATGGACGGTCTTCTACTGGGCATGGGTTATTTCCTGGTCACCGTTTATCGGTGGTTTCGTTGCCCGGGTTTCAAGAGGACGCACCGTACGTGAATTCGTCATTGGTGTACTGATTGTTCCACCACTCATCTCTTTCAGTTGGATTGCTGGATTCGGCGGCACGGCTCTGAAATTTGCCTTGAAAGGTGACGATATCGCACACGTTGTCGACAAAGATTACACTGTAGCTTTATTTGAACTGCTATCCAAATTTCCACTTGCGGATATCACGAGTATCCTAGCTATCGCATTAATTTTTATCTTTATTATTACCAGCGCAGATTCGACGACACATATTGTAGCTGGTATGGCGACAGGTGGACTAGCGAACCCTAAAGTGAAACATAAGATTATCTGGGGGATCCTCATTGGAGCAATCTCGGTTTCCATGACTATCGCAGGCGGATTGACGAGTTTACAAACTGCTTCCGTCGTCACAGGCTTACCGTTCTCAATCATTTTACTCTTAATGATCTTCTCACTGATGAGAGCTTTAAAACGCGAACATACCAAACACTTCCAAATGTCGTATATCAATGATGAGAAAGACTACTCCATACCTTTAGAGGAGCGTGAGAATGACGGTGAGGCAAGTAGCAGTAAGGATATTGAGGAAGATAATCATCAAACTGTCGACTACGACCGCCACACTCAGCAAGTGAATAATCACTCACAGGATAAAAATGAATAGTCTTTGACATGTATTAAATACCTAATGCAGCCAATCAATTAAGGTTGGTTGCATCTTTTTTAAGCAGGCTTCCCTATTCATACCTCTATTCATGTATAATAGATATAGGAAGTAAAAGTAAAAGTTTAATTATTAGAATTTTTAAACTTTTACCTAGAAAAGGGGATGAGAAAATGAATTTACATCACGCTTTACCGAGTGAAATTCGAGAATTGATACGTAAGGGGAAGTTATTCGGACATACGAGTGGAATGGCGAAAGGCTACGTACAAGCGAACGTCGTGATTCTACCTGAAAAATATGCATTTGACTTTCTAAAATTCTGTTTTCGCAATCCGAAGACATGTCCTTTATTAGATATTGCCGAAACTGGTGCGGTATCCTTCCCGACCTATGGCAAAAACGCAGATATTCGTACAGATGTGAGTAAATATCGCGTTTATCGACATGGCGAGCTCGTTGAGACACCTAATGATATTCAACACCTCTTTGAAGAAGATATGGTTAGTTTCCTAATCGGTTGTAGTTTCACCTTTGAACATGCCTTACTGGATGCTGGTCTCCCTGTGCGACACATTGAAGAACAACATAACGTGCCAATGTATGTGACTAACATCGATACGCGTCCGAGCGGCATCTTTCGCGGTCCATTGACTGTGAGTATGCGTCCGATGACGATGAAAGAAGCCATTAAAGCGACTGAAATCACGACACATTACAAGCAAGTGCACGGCACACCTATTCACATTGGTCGTCCAGAAGATATCGGAATTAAAGATTTAAGTCAACCTGATTTCGGCGAATCTGTGCAGATAAATGAAGGCGAAGTGCCCGTGTTCTGGGGTTGCGGTGTGACACCACAATCCGTTGCTTTAGCTGCTAAACCAGATCTCGTCATTACCCACGCGCCAGGCCATATGTTCGTGACCGATGTCCTCGAGAGCCAAATGGGAGATTAAGTATTCACAAATGATAGAGTGTGCCATTACGTATTGTTGTAACGACACACTCTCAGTTTGTATATTTAAATTTTGCTTCTGTTTGTTTAGTTACTTGAGTAAAATTTATCTAGTGTAAACCAAAGTTTTCTTCCTGTTTCACATTACCTCGCTTAATATCGCTATCTAAATTCTTTAACATATCTTCATATAATTCTTGAAATCTAGTTTCATCCTCGTCAGAATAACCTTCAAAAATGACTTTATCAATATTCTCTTCGTTAAAATAATAAATTTCGTCTTCAACTACGCCTATTGGATATTTACATGCAGAATAGTCGAATATATAACGCTGATTGTCCATTTCTACAATCGGCCCTCTATTGATAATCATAAGTTTCTGAGAACCTTCTTTTAAATAAATAATGCTGCCTATTGTTTCCATTTAATGCCACCTATCCTTCCTTCGATTTTATTTTGGGTGTATAACAATCCATTCTGAAATAGAATGAAAGCAAATACTAATACAATAAATGGAAAAGATATAAAACTAAATTCTCCATCCATAATAGGAGTTAGTGTACAAAAAATAAAAAGCAGATATCCAACTATGTTTAAGAAAACACCTTTTAGTAAATCTTTAGTATTAGGTAATATAAAAGCTTTAATCCTATAGTTGTCTAAGTTAATACTCAATTTACGTCTGTTATTCCTATCATTTCTTCCTTTTAATATTAATAACGGTATAATTGCTAGCAGTATAAAGACTGTCTCTTATACACATCT
>NZ_PPRN01000038.1 GCF_002902685.1 Staphylococcus pettenkoferi
ATATAGAAGATATTCTAGAGCGATAATTTTACCTAATACAAATAATATTTTTTGGTTACCGACCATTGAAGAAAGTGGTAAGAGTTATTCAGCTTACTTTCAAGGAAAATTTAACCCTGAACATCCAGGTGCCTATAGAAAATTTTATTCTATTGATCAGCGAATTTTAGATAACAAATTGCTACAAACTATTATATTACAAGATTACAAAGAAACTTTTTGGAGTGAAGAAGATAAGATTTTACCAATTCACGTTGGGGTTCATTTTGTAAAACTTAATGTTAAAGAAAAAAGTGATAAAGCTGTTTCTTCTCCAAATTGCTTGCATCAAGATGGAGAGCCTTTTACGTTTGCCCATCTAATAGAAAGAAAAAACGTTAAGGGGGGAGTAAATGTCATAGCTCAGCCTCATAATGCTGGTTATACTCCAGAACAAATTAGTGAAGAGGAAATAATCGAAGAATTTGAAATAAACAAAGCATTAGAATCATATGGTGTCCACGACCCTGATGTAAGTCACTACGTCAGCCCAATTGAATTGGATGAAGAAGATGGAGAAGGTGTACGAAGTGTGCTACTTATTGACTACCAACTAACGGTAGTTGCTGATGTCGATGAGTAATTTGAAATATCGTAAGTCTATTATTTTTGCTTTTGCACTAACTATCATGCTTTGGGCTTCAGCTTTTCCAATGATTAAAGTTGCTTTACATGCTTTTAAAGCTATAGATTTAGCGACTTTAAGGTTATTGATTGGAGCACTTATACTATTTTTCTTTGCCGTCGTTAAAAAGATACCTCTACCTCAATTCAAAGATGTTCCTGTCATTTTATTATTAGGTTTTTGTGGTTTTACGGTGTATCACACAGCTTTAGGAATAGGGGAGTATTATGTTAGTGCAGGGGTAGCAAGTTTATTAGTTTCGACAACACCTATATTTTCTGCATTACTTGCGAAAATATTTTTAAAAGAGTGTTTTTCGACTAAAGCTTGGATAGGTTCTTTAATCGCATTTATTGGAGTAGGTTTTATATCTTTAGGAGATCATCACAAATTGAACGTAGCGCTTATAGGAGTAGTGCTGATTCTTTTAGCATCTTTTGGAGAGAGTATATATTTCGCTTTTCAAAAATATTATTTAAATAAATATGGATTCATTCCATTTACGATTTATACTATTATTGCTGGAGCATTATGTATGGTTATATTTTTACCTGATAGCGTTCATCAAATTCCGCATGCTAATGTGATTTCTATAATGGCCGTGATATATTTGGGTATCTTCCCGACCGTCATACCTTATATCTGCTTGGCTTACACTATTGATAAAGTAGGTGTATCAGATGCGACGATTTCTTTATATTTAACACCTGCAATCGCGCTTCTTTTAGCTTTCATATTAGTAGGTGAAATCCCAACTCTACTTGCTTTATTAGGTGGAATAATCATACTTTTCGGCGTTACCCTAACTTCTTTAAATACAGAATCGCATTGAATCGACGAAATAAGCACTTTATTTCAACTTAGCGTCTAAACATCTTAATTTTTTTACATGCTGAGTTGATGTAAGGTGCTTTTTTACTAGTCATATCGAGTTTAACTGAAATTGATGGAATGTGTCAGGTGACAGATTTACGGCAACACTTTTTCCGCCTTCCGTTTTTTAAAATTGACTTTAGTATTGTCCTATGTGAATATATGCATGTGCATACAAATTATAAAAGGAGCGAAAAACGATGAAAGATGATCACTTGTTCACGCCTTTTACCTTTAAAGGTCTAGAGTTGAAGAACCGTATTATGATGTCTCCGATGTGTCAGTATAGTGTAGAGAAGAAAGATGGTGTGCCTACGGATTGGCATTATCATCACTACTTGAGCCGAGCAATTGGTGGTACAGGGCTTGTCATGGTGGAAATGACGAATGTTGAGCCAGATGGACGTATTACCGATTATTGCTTAGGGTTATGGAATGATACGCAGAAAGAGAAATTTAAAGAAATCGTAGATGGCATTCATCATTATGGGGCTAAAGCTGCAATACAAATCGGGCATGCTGGCCGTAAAGCTGAAGATGCAGAAACGCCTGTCGGACCGTCAGCAATTCCATTCGATGCCTCATTTAAGACACCGCGTCCACTAGAAACTGAAGAAGTGTACGACATGATTAAGAAATATCGTCATTCTGTACGTGCAGCTGTAGAAGCAGGCTTTGATGCAATTGAAATTCATGGTGCGCATGGTTATTTAATTCACGAATTCCATTCTCCACGTTCTAATCAACGTTCAGACGAATTTGGCGAACGACTTACTCTGTTTGGTGAGAAGATTATAGCTGCAGCGAAAGAAGAAATGCCTGACAATATGCCACTCATCGTTCGTATTTCAGGTACAGAATTCGTTGAAGATGGATATGATATTCAAGGTGGTATTGAAGTTGCTCATGCTTATCATGAAGCGGGTGCAGACATTATTGACGTATCTGCTGGTGGCGAAGGGCCTATTCCTCCGTTCGGTAAGCCAGGTACACACGCAGGTTATCAAGTGCCTTATGCGCGTCAAATTAGACAAGCCTTGGATATTCCCGTCATTGCGGTCGGACGACTTGATGACTTTGCTTTAGCTAATGCCACAATCGGTAACGCAGATGCAGATATTGTGGCGATCGGACGTGGTTTATTGAGAAATCCTTATTGGGCATTAGAAGCGAATAATCAACTTCACAAGATAGATAAAACGCAAATCGTACCGCGTCAATATCAAGCAGGTTTTAGAGGACATTAAGAATTGGATCGAATACTTATACAATGCGTTTACGGTTAAGAACGAGAAAGTTTTGAATAATTTTTAACCTAGAAATCATTTTACAACTCAAAATAACCAGCAAATCGACAAAATCATATTAAGGAGGAGCTACGATGAGAGCTTATGCAATTGAATCATATGGTGAAGTAGAGGTATTGCAAGAACGCGACATGCCAATACCTGAAATTAGCGCAGATGAAGTATTGATTGAAGTTGAGAATACAGGTATCAGCCCTTACGATTGGCACGTGAGACGTGGAGAACAGGCTGGAAAGATTGATTACCCCATGCCATTGATACTTGGCTGGGATGTTTCAGGAACAGTGAAACAAGTAGGTGACAATGTCAAAGGACTTGAGGTAGGCACACCTGTCGTGGCGACACAACGTTTAGACAAACAGGGCGGCTATGCGGAATATATTGCCGTCAATCAAGAGACGGTAGTGAAGAAACCTGAATCACTCTCCTTTGAAGAAGCAGCGGTAATACCGATTAATGGCCTCACTGTATATCAAGCGTTAATGAAATATGGTGAATTGCAACACGGTGACAAAGTGCTCATTCATGGAGGTGCTGGCGCAGTGGGGATCTTCGGCATCCAGTTAGCTAAAGCGAAAGGTGCTTATGTCGCAACTACCGCAAGCCCACGCAACCATGCCTTCTTGAAGTCCATCGGCGCGGATGTGGTCATCGATTATCATACCGAACACTTTGAAGATGTGATTCAGGACTACGATATCGTGCTCGATACACAAGCAGGTGAAACGCTTGAACGTAGCTATGACGTGCTGAAAGCAGGTGGACGTTTGATTTCTATTCGAGGTCCTGTGGATCAAGATAAAGCAGAAGCGAAGGGCATCAAAGCTTACTTTACTTGGACGCAGTTGAATCGTGATGATTTACAAGAAGTCGTGAATCTCTATGGCTATGGCGTGATTAAAGCTTATTTCGAAGCGATCTTCCCACTTTCTGCAGTGAGAGATGCGCATCGTTTAAGTGAGAACGGTCACGCTCGTGGTAAAATTGTCTTAAACAATAAATCATAATAAACTATCGAATATTTTGGGCGGCGTTGTCTTGTTACAAGATAACGCCGCTTGTTCTATTTTTGACTTTCTGCGTACAATCTTGTGTCAGTATGATGACTTTTTCGTGCGATTTAATACTTCTACATCGTTTTCATTCTCCCAAACCTTCTTCCCAAATTATGACATTTCTGAGACAGAGGACCAATTTTACACCCGCTCTGAAATCGAATAATCCCCGTCATTATAAGATTCTTTATAGTTTAAAATACAATAATACTCTTTTATAAAAGTAGAAAAGAAAAATTCCAATAGATAAAAATTTGACTTTAATAAATTTGAGAGCTATGTTTTATGTGAAAAAATTCACAAGGAGTTGTTTTGAAATGAAGATTGGAATCATTAAAGAATTAAAACCTGGTGAAGGACGTGTCGCATGTACGCCTGAGAATGCTCAGAAGCTGACTGAAGCGGGCAACGAAGTACTCGTGGAACGAGATGCAGGTGTCGGTTCTGGTTTCACAAACGAAGAGTACGAATCAGCGGGTGCACGTATTGTTTCTCACGAAGAGGGCTGGCAGTCTGACCTCATAGTTAAAGTTAAAGAACCGGATAAGAAAGAGTTCCAATACTTTAAAAAAGGACAAATTATTTGGGGATTCCAACACCTAGCTTCGTCTAAAGAAACGGTGGAAGCGATGCAAGAAGCAGGTGTCACAGCAATTGGCGGCGAAACGATTGAAATTGACGGTGGTGCGCCACTTTTAGCACCAATGAGTGCCATTGCAGGACGTCGTTCAATGCTCATGGGCGCGTACTATCTAGAAGCGCAGCATCAAGGTGAAGGTATTCTAATCTCAGGGATTGACGTCATTTCTGGTATTCCATCTGGAAAAGTCGTTATCTTCGGTGGTGGTTCTGCAGCTGTCAATGCCGCAACGATTGGTTTAGGTCTCCAAGCAGAAATCACGATTATCGAACTAAAAGATGAACGCATCAAGTGGCTTGAAGAACATTTTAAAGGGCAAAATGTACGCGTAGTGAAATCGAATGAAGAAAATCTAGCGAAAGAAATTAAAGAAGCAGACGTCTTTATCTCCACAATTCTAATTCCAGGTTCGAAACCACCGAAACTCGTGACGCGAGACATGGTGAAATCAATGAAAGAAGGAACCGTGCTCGTGGATATTGCGATCGACCAAGGTGGTAACGTTGAAGGCATTCGACCAACAACGATTAGCGACCCTGTGTACGTAGAAGACGGTGTCGTACACTATGCCGTGCCGAACCAACCAGGCGCTGTACCACGTACATCCACTATGGCGTTGGCAGCAGGAAACTTGGAATATCTCCACGCCATTAGCACGAAAGGACTCGACCAAGCGATTAAAGAATGTGATGCCTTAGCGACAGGAGTCAACGTTTATCAAGGCCACGTGACCAATAAAGGTTTAGCCGACTCTCATGATATGCAATATGAAGAACTTAGTACGTTGTTATCTTAACTTGTGACTCAGCATAATGAATATATAGAGAAAGAAGATGCGAATTATGTCTACAAACAGTATCGTATTACAAACCGAATCATTCTGTGATATACATGATATTAAAGAAGCGAAATCTTATATCCGACATTACGTCCGTCATACACCTTTGATTCAGTCCATGTTTTTAAGTAATAATGTCACAGGCGGTAACGTATTCTTGAAATTAGAGAACATGCAGTTTACAGGTTCGTTTAAATTTCGAGGCGCATTAAACAAGATTCTGCACTTAACTGATGAGCAGAAAGAGAAAGGGATTATCACAGCGTCAGCAGGTAACCATGCACAAGGACTTGCATTGACCGGTAAACTCCTCGACATCAAGACGACGGTCATCATGCCGAACGAAGCACCTATCGCGAAACAAGAAGCGACACGAGGCTACGGTGCTGAAGTAATTCTCGAAGGCGACACCTTTAATGATTCCCGACTTTACATGGAACAAATGGCGAAAGAGACAGGCAAGACAATCGTCCATCCATATGACGATAGTGAAGTTATGGCCGGCCAAGGTACAATTGGCTTGGAAATTCTCGATTCTATTTGGAACGTCGATACAGTTGTGCTCCCTGTTGGAGGCGGCGGTTTGATTTCCGGCGTAGCGACGGCTTTGAAATCCTTTAACCCGAACATCCACATCATTGGCGTCCAGTCTGAGAATGTGCACGGCATGGCGACTTCCATCGAGGCCGGCAAGATTACTTCTCAATTCACGGATCATACGATTGCGGATGGTACTGAAGTGGCGATCCCAGGTGACAAGACGTTTGAAGTCGTCGATAAGCTCGTCGACGAATTTATCCTCGTCTCCGAAGAAGAGATTTCAAGCGCGATGCGTCACCTCATGCAACGGACGAAGATAGTTACTGAAGGTGCAGGTGCCTTACCGACTGCTGCCTTGATTAGTGGTAAAATTGACCCTTATTATTTAAAAGACAAGAACATTGTTGCACTCGTGTCTGGTGGGAATGTTGACCTCACACGTGTATCTGATATTATCGACCATTTATTGAAACCTGCGGATACGAGCGAGGGCGTGGTCGGATAAGTTGAAACATTGAAGAACAGGGAGGATTCACAATGAGTAACGATAAAGGGTTGAACAAGAACATCGGTTTCTTCGCAGCGCTCTCACTCGTTATGGGTTCCGTTATTGGAGCCGGCGTCTTCTTTAAAGTATCGAGCGTAACCGAAGTAACAGGATCGACAAGCATGGCGATATTCGTGTGGTTTATTGGAGGCATAATGACGATCTGTGCTGGTCTCACTGGGGCAGAACTTGCGGCTGCTATACCTGAGACGGGTGGTTTAACGAAATATATTAAGTATACGTACGGTGATTTCTGGGGCTTCCTTTCCGGTTGGGCTCAAGCCTTTATATACTTCCCAGCTAACATCGCGGCCTTAGCCATCGTCTTTGGGACGCAAGTCGTCAATTTATTACATCTGAATGCGATTTACTTACTTCCGATTGCAGTGGTAAGTGCGCTCTCGATTCTATTCATCAACTGTTTAGGTTCAAAAGCAGGCGGTTATCTTCAAACGATTACACTCGTCATCAAGTTGATACCGATCGCGTTAATTGTCATCTTTGGTTTGTTTGCGAAGAATGATGTTCAATTCTCCCTGTTTCCTATTACGAACGGCACACATTCAGGATGGTTTACAGCATTAGGAAGCGGCTTGCTTGCGACAATGTTCGCCTATGACGGTTGGATTCACGTCGGCAATATCGCAGGTGAAATGAAGAATCCGAAGAAACACTTACCAGGTGCCATCGCCCTAGGTATCGGTTTAATCATGATTGTTTACTTGCTCATTAATGCGACGTTCCTGATGACACTACCGATTGACCAAATTGTAGGTAATCTCAATGCGGCGAGCGATGCCTCTTCGATCTTATTCGGCACTTACGGCGGTAAGATTGTTACGATTGGTATTCTTATTTCAGTTTACGGCACAATGAACGGCTATATCATGACAGGAATGCGTATTCCATATGCCATGGCAGAACACAATCAATTGCCATTCCGTAAGTTTTTCTTGAGTCTGACACCAAGCAAAGCTCCTTGGACAAGTGGTCTCGTGCAAGTCATTATCGCGATAGTGATGATGGCCATCGGTGCCTTCGATACGATTACGAACATGTTGATCTTTGTGATCTGGGCTTTCTACTGTATGGCTTTCCTCGCAGTCTTTATCCTTCGACGTCGAGAGCCGGACTTGCCACGTCCGTACAAAGTTCCTTTATACCCAGTCATTCCACTGATCGCTTTAGTGGCAGGCGTGTTCGTGCTGATTAACACCTTATTTACTCAACCGATCCTCGTGTTAGTCGGCGTAGTGATTACCTTGTTAGGTATACCAATTTATCTGGTTAAAACGAAACGTGTGAATCACTGAGACAGACGATAACCTCTGAGTTAGCGCAAGCTAATTTGGAGGTTTTTTAGGTGGGAAAAGTGTGTCATGCGTGGCTTGGCGACATACATTTTTTTAAAATTTAACTCAACTTGAGCCCGGGCATTTTACCAACCACCGGAAAGTGACGATTATTTAAAATTATAGCCATTATGTAGCGAACAATTCGTTGCAAATGCTAAAATAGAGAAAACGCTTTCATTTTACATATAGAAAGAAAATGAAGTGGAGAGATTGATGAGGGAGGAGTTAACATGACAAATCAACTACCTGAGAAGATGAACATCGCGTTATTGAATGAACCGTATGATATCGAAATCAAGGAGGTCGACGTGCCTGAAATCGGACCAGAGGATGTCCTCGTGAAAGTGATGGCAGTCGGCGTATGTGGCTCAGACGTGCACTACTACGCACACGGTAGCGTGGGTGAATTCGTCGTCAAAGAACCGTTAATCTTAGGTCACGAATGTTCAGGAAAGGTCGTTGCAGTGGGATCTGAAGTGACAGACTTTCAAGAAGGTGACCGTGTAGCGATCGAACCTGGTGTACCATGTGGTCGATGTGAGCACTGTCGCGAAGGTAAATACAACCTGTGTCCTCACGTCGTCTTCCTAGCGACGCCACCTGTTGATGGTGCATTCTGCCAGTATTTAAGCCACCCGGCAGACTTCCTTTATCACATACCAGATGAGTTAACTTACGAGCAAGCGACGTTAAACGAACCGTTCTCAGTCGGTATCCAAGCTTGTAAAAGGGCGCAAGTGAAAGCAGGCTCTACCGTAGTAATTATGGGCATGGGGCCAGTTGGGTTAATGACCGTGTTAGCGGCTAAATCCTTTGGTGCCACACGTATTATCGTGTCAGATTTAGAAGAGAAACGTCTAGAAGAAGCGAAAGAACTCGGCGCAACGCATACGATTAATATTAAAAATGACGATGTGCTCGCACGTATTGAGGCAATCACAGGAGGCAAGGGCGTTGATTACGCGATCGAAACAGCAGGCAACCCAACAGCATTGAAAAATTCAGTTAGCGCATTGAAAAACGGGGGCACACTTGCGATTGTTGGTCTAACACAACAAGACGAAGTTGGTTTCAATGCACCATGGATAGCGAACCACGAATTGAATATCGTGGGTGTCTTCAGATACGAGAATACGTACGAAATGGGCATCGACTTACTTTCGAATACGACAAGCGACCTCGATACGATGTTCACAGATTTCTACGACTTAGAAGATACGAAAGAAGCGATGGAACGTACGCGTACGAATAAGAGCGGCTCTATTAAAGTCATGGTATATCCAAATGGCAAACCAGAATAGTGACGGTAGTTGAAGAGATTTAATAATTGAATAGTTGAAACAGTTGAAGTGACTGAATTCCCAGTATGGCACGATTTGAGTGGTAGCAGTGTTGATTGCTGCTCAAGTAGTGCGTGTGCTGGGGCTTTTTGTGTGGGGTTGAGAGATGACTTGTGTTAAAAAGGTAGTAATAAACTGAGTAAAAAATATAAAGAAAGAGAGCGGATGCAATGTCTAATCAATTACTAACTATTAATCGATTAATCAGACGACTCTATCGATTAGAAGAGGTTTCAGATTATCTTACTAAAATACTAGATGAACAAATTACTCATAGAAATTTTAATGATATCGATCATATCACAGATGTAGCGCGTTGGCATATTGTTCTTATTTTAAGCAAACTATATAGAAATCAAGCAAGGTACGGAAAGAAAGCGGATGGTTATAAATTAGAGATGTATACGGATAAAGAAATTTTAGAAAAAGTAGTTGTTCGTCCTGAGTTAGAAGAATTAGAGAGTTTAGATTTAACGGCGAGATTAGAGGATTGGTACCACGAAGTTGCACTTAAAGATGTTCTAAATTTAGTAAAATCATTACCTTACTTAGGGGTGGATTTCAACGATGGTGGCCCTGAAGTTTATGAACAATATCGGCAAAATGAAATTAAAGTATTGCGAATGCTTTTTGAGAAAAATCTTTGGATATTAACTCAATTCTCTTCACAACATTTTCGTAAAAATAAGCTCATGAAATTAATAGATAGTGCATTTATAGCGGCACATCAACAATATTACTTTCAAGGTCTAGCAGGAGAGATAGCTCAAGAGTTGATAAGACGTTGTAGAGTGGAACATCCATATTCGGGTTGTTAAAATTAATAGGCTCAAACGTTTTCGTAGTAAAATGAAATCAAAACAAAAGACCTTTAATATAGGAGGTGGAAATATTAGCGTTGAAATTCAAGTTAAACTTGAAGTGTTAAGGTGGGCGATTAATGCGTCAGATAAAAGTAAAGTGGATTTAGAAAAGATATTAAAGATATAGATTATTGTCTGGAGAACGATTCTCAATTTACATTGTCCCAACTTGAAAAGTTAAGTAAGAAACTCAATATACCGTGGGGTTATTTGATGTTAGACTCCCCTCCACACGAAGAAGTTGAACTGATGAAATATCGAACTATTGATAATTTAGAGCACAGTCGTCCAAGCAGGGAACTCATCGATATTATTGATGATATGCAGAAAAAACAAGAGTTTATGAAAGAAACAATGATTGAGGACGGATTTAATCCACTTTCCTACGTAGGTAGTATTACACATGAGACTGCTACAGTAGAAGCGGCTAATAAAATAAAAGAAGTACTAGACCTAGATACAGAATGGAATATAAACAATCGAGCAGCGTTTCGAACACTGAAACAACATGCGAGTAATGCAGGTATATTAATTATGCAAAATTGTATTGTTAAAAATAATACTCACAGAAAGTTAAATATCGAAGAGTTTAGAGCTTTTGTTATATGTGACGAGTACGTACCTTTCATTTTTATTAATAGTAATGATAGTGAGAAAGGTAAGCTTTTCTCTCTATGCCATGAATTAGTTCATATATGGTTAGGAAATAATGAGTTATATAATGTGGTCTCTGCAAGAGATAATAATCAAACTCAAGAAGAACAGTTCTGTAGTGAAATTGCAGCTGAAATTCTTTTACCAGAGTCTATATTACGACAAGCACACGTAGAACAGGAAGAAGGATTAAAAGACTTTATTATTAATATAGCTACCACTTATTCTGTGAGTGAACTCGTAGTGTCTATAAGAATGAAAAATTTAAAATTAATTAATCATCATACGTTTGAAGAGCTCTATAGTTACTTCAGTGACAAAATGATTGAGAATTTAAAGAAAAAGAATGAAATAAAAGGACATCCAAGCTATTATAACGTTCAGTTATCTCGAATGGATAACCGTTTCCTTAATACTGTGAAGACCAAGGCCGAGGAAGGAAAGCTACTTTATACAGAGGCTTATGATTTAACAGTAGTAAATGGTAAAACGTATAGTAAGTTGATGGAGCCCCTAAGCTCTACAATTCACCCCTCAGGTAAGCCTCCGGGTTGTCTGAAGTAAGCATGACCTCTGCATAAAAATCCTTGTTTCTAGTACAATGTGGAAAGATAAATGATTTGGCATCTCTTTTCGAAAGGAAAGGGGTGCTTTTCTAATGGAGGTATAGTCTATTGCATATTTATACCTTTTAGCTGCAATCGTCATGGAAATCTTAGCAACTAGTCTATTGAAACTCTCGTCTGGTTTCACGAAATTATGGCCGACGATGGGCACAATTGTTACATTTTTATTCTGTATTTATTTACTAGGATTAACGATGCGAGATTTACCACTTAACGTAGCTTATGCGAGCTGGTGCGGGCTTGGTTTGGTACTTACTACTTTAGTTTCTATCTTATTTTTCAAAGAACAAGTGAATCTCGTAAGCGTCATTTCTCTAATATTAATCATCGTAGGTGTAGTGATGTTGAATCTATTTGGCTCAAACTCTTAATTTATACCTACTATTCTTCTAATTTTTTCACTTTCTCTAAAAGAGTTGCTGAAACGACAGGCGTTGAAGTTTGTTCTTCGTGATGCGCTTGAAGAAATGCTTCAGGCGTAGTTCCGATAATTTCAGTAAAGGCCTTTAAGAAACTGGAATAACTCGGAAAGTGATAGGCTTTCCAAATATCTGTAATCTTATAGCCTTGAAAGAGATCTCTACATATATGTTGAATTTTAATCTTTTTAATATACTTAATCAGCGTGATATCCATGCTTTCGGAGAATTTCCGAGACAGATAACTTTGATTTACATAGAAATCTTGCGCAATTTGTTTCAGCGAAAGTTGAGATTTGTAGTGACTATTAATGTAATCAATCACCTGCTGAACAGTTTCGGGCAGTTTCTTCTGCGTCGCGTGGGTATACACATCTAGCTCAGTATTATGAATCCAGTTAATGAGTCGAATTAACTGGATTTCTGCTTCAAATGACTCATGATTAACGATATTTTTAACCAAAGTAATAAACGCATCTTTTATACAATTTTTAGCTTCTTCGAGTTGAGTATTTTGCAAGTCGCTATTGATAAAAGTAAAGCGATTATAGGTATAAGCATTAACGACGAGCACAGCCACACTCGCGTGATTCAGCTCAAAGTAGAGCGTACTTTGTGAGTTGGTAATAATAATTTCTCCCGCACGATAAGTCTCACTTTCCTGATCCGATTGTAATAATACTGTACCTTCAACGACTAAATATATATAAATACTATCGAGTGAACTCGTGAATTCTTGTTGGCTAAATGATTGCGTGTGATGCGAAAGTGTATAACTCAAATTAAAATCCCCTTAGATAGTACTTTTCTGAATAAAACAATCCCTTAAAGAGACACAGAAATTTATTAATTTCAAAGAATTTGTTTAATACCTAGTATTTTAACAAGTTTCGAAATTAAATTCTCGTGTGAGCTAATATCATTCGAACTTAAGTGAAGATAAATTAACTCTTACTAATGAATCATAGGCAATCCTAATGAAAATAAATGGGCTAGTATAATAATAGTCAATTAAAAGGCGTGACTTTATTTACTGATTTACTATAAAAATTTTACCTCTTTGGTTGCGCGCGTCTTAAAAGCGAACAATTTGGATATAATGAATTAGTGTATCGATTAATAAAGTGGAGGTATCATATCAGATGAAAGACAAAAGAAGATTCGACTTCATACCCAATCGATTAAATAAATATTCTATACGTAAATTTTCAGTAGGGATCGCCTCTATACTTGTAGGTGCAATCCTCTTTTTCGGATTAAACAATGAAGCGAAAGCCGACGAAGTTAATGTGACAAGTGAACATGGTAATAATAACGGTGAGAACGCCTCATCTACGAGTGAAGATGAGACAGATCACGCACAAACTCAAGAAACAGCTCAAAGTGATGCGCCAACCCCAGAAGCATCACAAGAGACTCAAGATCAGACAACTTCTCGCGATGATAATGCAGGTAGTAAAACGTCAACAGAACAAGCTCAGTCAGCTGACAGTCAAGCAACTTCCGATAAAAGCGACTTAGAATCAGAAGGTGCACAGAACGAAGCATCAGACTCATCTGCTGAAGATCAAACATCTGAGGGTCAACAAGAGAACTCAGCGCAGAGTGAGGATCAAGATAATAATGCAGCTCACGAAGATGCGGCGCAACAAAGTGAGAATGACAACGCCTCTGAAACATCTCAACAAGATGAAGACGACGATAACGCTGCAAAAGACGTAGACGATAAATCACAAGCGGATAAAGGGTCTACGGAAGGTGACAAAAACAAAGCACAAGATGACAAGACATCTTCAAATGACACTGAGGACCAAGCGCAAGACAACGAGTCATCTAAAAGCAAGCAAGAACATGCAGAATCTGACAATAAAGATACTGATGCATCAAAAAGTAATGAAACTGCAAAATCTGACAAAACAACTGAACACGCTAAAGACCAAGCGACATCAGATGAACAGGGTAAAGATACTGCGTCATCAAATCATTCCACAGAAACTGATAAATCTGTAGGGAAGGACGTCTTAAATCAGAAGTCAGATAAAGCATCAAATAGTTCAAAAACTGCATCCGATGCTCGCGAAGAAGAAGCAAAAGTAAGTGCAGTTTCAGATGAACTAGACATGTTAGCTGAAGATGCCGAGACACCAGAAGAACTTTATGAAAAGATTAAAAATCTCTCTTCTGATATGGATAAATCTAAAGCTTTAGCAACACTTCAAAGCCGTGCATCAAGCTCTCCAATATTCCGTCAAGCGTATGCAGCGACGGCATCTAACGAGAAGTATAATGGTAAAATTATCGACTTTGATGACCCATTAGTGAAAAAAGTAGACCAACCGAACACTGCCTTAGCACCATCAGATATTAACTTTTCACCACGTTTTAAAGAAGGAAAAAGTAAATCATACGCCTTTGTTATCGATAAAGACGGTAAGGTGTCTAAAAAGCAATTAGCTACTAGAAACAACGATGATGTCCGTGCGTATAAAGGGAATTATATTCGACTCAACAACGATAATCCTGAAGCCTATGTCTACTTCAGTGACATCGGAGTGGCTAATGGTAAGACGGTCGATGCACTCGCACACGTGAGAATGAATCCTTCTGAGAACGGCGACCGTAACAATACGCGTTATTTCATGACATCAGGTACAGATGTGCTCTCACTTTTATCAGACAGTGGTGGCGGTGCGCACGTCGACTTATCATTCTATCAACATGCGGATCAGTCGAAATACGATGATTATTATAACCAAGCTGATACGAAGACATTGACGAAGAATCAGTTGTTTGATGATTTAGCGTCAATGAATCACAAGAAGACGAAAGTCAGCGGTCTATTCAACGTGTACGACTTGGATGATTATGACAAGAACAAAGCAAAGGATGTACGTAAATCTATTACTTTTAACCGTAATGAAATCGACAACTTATACATCAGTAACGAGAAAGGTAAGGAAGCGACGTCCCTCCTTGAGCTAGATGGCGACGATGTAACGATTACTTCAGGTCCGGGTGCGGCATCTGGCACGTATGAGAACAACAAACGTGTGACGGTGTCTTACTTAGATAAAAGTGACATTTCATATACGATGACTGGCCGTGGTTCGAGTGGTCCAGCCTTTGACGTTAAAGGGCTATTGTTGAAACAAATTCCACCGTACAATACGGATCAACGCGCTTCTGCTAGTAAAGGAGATGCTCAGCTCGATATCACGCAAGAAATTCCAGCACGAGATGTGGATAAGAAAGCGACTTTACCGAGCAATTTAAGCATTGGTGTCGAAGTGCCTGAGGGAATTCGTCTCGCTTTAGAAGAGAATTCAGATGGTCTGTTTACATCAGATAGTTCTCAAAGTAGTACGAATAAACTATCTATCGTCCCAGGTATGAATGGTAAAAAGGATTTAAGCCTTTTAGAAAAACAAAAATATTATGATACAATCCAGAACTTAACACTCACGTTGACACATGGCTTATCTTTATCAGATGTGGAAAATAATACAGACAAATGGACGAAACTCAAAGATTATTACAATAAAGATAGTGAAACATTGAAAGTCCCAGTGAAATGGTCATTTAATAATGGTGACAAATCATGGGATAACTTGGAAACAGATGTCGCGCATGCGAATCTGAAATTGCCAGATGATGTAAAAGCCTTAATCAATCAAATCAATGATGCAGAGGAAGCTGTTGAAGCAGCGAAACGTGCAGACCAAGAGGCGAAAGATCAATTACAAGATGCGAATTCTGATCAACTCATTACACCAGGAGAACATGATAAGTTGATTGAAGCTCGTGATAATGCTCGCGACAAGAAAGCTGAAGCGCAACGTAAAGTAGATGCGTTACCACAGGCTCAGAAGAGAGATTTACCTGATCAGCTTGCACGTCTCACTGGTATAGACGTGCCAGACGTGAACGACGCCAACGAGAACGGTGTGGACGATAAGATTGATGCCCAACGTGAAGAGGCAGCACATGCGGTTGAAGCGGCTAAAAATGCGGACCAGGCTGCCCAAGATAAGTTGAAAGAAGCGAATGCGGACGGATTGATTACACCAGACGAGCATAAGGCTTTAGAGAAAGCGGCTCAAGATGCGGCGGAAGCTAAGAAAAATGCGCAGGACAAAGTGGATGTGTTGCCAGATGATCAGAAAGGTGACATGCCGGGTGAATTAGATAAATTGAATGGTATAGATGTACCAGAAGTGAATGACTCTGATTCAAATGGCATTAGTGACGATATTGATCAGCAGCGCGAGGAAGCACAAGCAGCAGTCGATGCGGCTAAGAATGCGGATCAAGCTGTCCAAGATAAGTTAAAAGAAGCGAATGCGGACGGATTGATTACGCCAGACGAACATGATGCACTTGAAAAAGCGAATCAGGATGCAGCGGATGCCAAGCAGAATGCACAAGAGAAAGTGGATGCACTTCCAAGTGATCAGCGAGGAAATATGTCAGATGAACTTGATAAACTTCATGGCATTGATATTCCGGATGTGAATGATTCAGATGCGAATGGTGTATCTGATGATGTTGATAAGCAACGCGAAGAGGCACAAGCAGCCGTGGAAGCTGCTAAGAACGCAGATCAAGCCGCGCAAGATAAGTTGAAAGAAGCGAATGCGGATGGACTTATTACGCCAGACGAACATGATGCTTTAGAAAAAGCGAATCAAGATGCAGCCGATGCTAAACAGAATGCGCAAGAAAAAGTAGATGCACTGCCAAGCGATCAACGAGGCGACATGCCGAGTGAATTAGATAAATTGAATGGTATTAATGTACCTGATGTTAACGATTCTGACGCAAACGGCGTCTCCGACGAAGTCGATGCACAACGCGAAGAAGCACAAGCGGCAGTCGACGCTGCTAAGAATGCGGATCAAGCCGCGCAAGATAAGTTGAAAGAAGCGAATGCGGACGGATTGATCACTCCAGACGAGCACGACGCACTAGAGAAAGCAAATCAAGAAGCCGCAGATGCTAAACAAAACGCACTAGAAAAAGTCGATGCATTACCGTATGATCAGCGAGGCGACATGCCATCAGATTTAGAAAAACTTCATGGAATCGACATCCCTGATGTGAACGATTCAGATTCAAATGGTGTATCTGATGATGTTGATAAACAACGTGAGGAAGCACAATCAGCTCTCAATGCGGCTAAAAAAGCGGATCAAGCTGCACAAGATAAATTGAAAGAAGCAAATGCAGATGGTCTAATTACGCCAGATGAGCACAACGCACTAGAGAAAGCGAATCAGGATGCGGCTGACGCTAAGCAGAATGCACAGGACAAAGTAGATGCATTACCAAGTGATCAGCGCAGAGATATGCCAGAAGAATTAGATAATCTTCACGGTATCGACATTCCAGATGTGAATGACTCCGATGCGAATGGTGTCTCCGACGATGTAGATAGACAACGAGAGGAAGCGCAAGAAGCGGTTAACGCAGCTAAAAGCGCAGATCAGGCAGCTCAAGATAAGTTGAAAGAAGCGAATGCGGATGGCTTAATTACACCGGATGAGCATAAGGCTTTAGAGAAAGCGAATCAGGATGCAGAGAACGCTAAGCAGAATGCGCAGAATAAAGTAGATGCATTACCGTATGATCAGCGAGGCGAAATGCCATCAGACCTAGAAAAACTACATGGTATCGATATTCCAGATGTGAATGACTCTGATGCGAATGGAGTCTCCGATGACGTGGATAAACAACGAGAAGAAGCGCAAGCAGCAGTTAACGCAGCTAAAAGTGCAGATCAAGCTGCACAAGATAAATTGAAAGAAGCAAATGCGGATGGCTTAATTACGCCAGATGAGCATGAAGCATTAGAAAAAGCAAATCAGGATGCGGCTGACGCTAAACAGAATGCGCAAGAAAAAGTGGATGCATTGCCGTCAGATCAACGTGGTGAGATGCCATCAGATTTAGAAAAACTACACGGTATTGATGTACCAGATGTAAATGATTCAGATGCGAATGGCGTAAGTGATGACGTCGACAGTCAACGAGAAGAAGCGCAAGCAGCGGTTAATGCAGCTAAAAGTGCAGATCAAGCAGCACAAGATAAATTAAAAGAAGCGAATGCGGATGGTTTAATTACGCCAGACGAACACGACGCTCTTGAGAAAGCAAATCAACATGCAGAGAACGCTAAGCAGAATGCGCAGAATAAAGTAGATGTATTACCAACCGACCAACGAGGCGACATGCCAGATGAATTAAATAATCTTCACGGTATCGACATCCCAGATGTCAATGACTCCGACGCGAATGGAGTCTCTGATGAAGTGGATAAGCAACGCGAAGAGGCACAAGAAGCGGTTAATGCAGCTAAAAGTGCAGACCAAGCAGCGCAAGATAAATTGAAAGAAGCGAATGCGGATGGCTTAATTACGCCGGATGAACATGACGCACTAGAAAAAGCGAATCAAGAAGCCGCAGACGCTAAACAAAATGCGCAAGAAAAAGTCGATGCATTACCGTCTGATCAACGTGGAGAAATGCCAAGTGAATTAGAAAAATTAAACGGTATTGATATACCTGATGTTAACGATTCAGATGCCAACGGCGTTAGTGACGATGTAGATAGACAACGCGAAGAGGCAAAAAGTGCCGTTAACGCTGCTAAGAATGCAGATCAAGCTGCACAAGATAAATTGAAAGAAGCGAATGCAGATGGCTTAATCACACCAGATGAACATGAAGCTTTAGAAAAAGCAAATCAAGATGCAGCGGATGCCAAGAAGAATGCGCAGGATAAAGTAGATGCACTTCCTAGTGATCAACGCGGAGATATGCCAAACGAACTTGATAATCTTCACGGTATCAACGTTCCAGATGTGAACGATTCAGATTCAAACGGCGTAAATGATGAAGTCGATGCGCAACGCGAAGAGGCTCAAAAAGCCGTAGATGCAGCTAAGAATGCGGATCAAGCTGCACAAGATAAATTGAAAGAAGCGAATGTGGACGGCTTAATTACACCGGATGAACACGACGTACTTGAGAAAGCGAATCAAAAAGCGGCGGAAGCCAAGAAGAGTGCTCAAGAAAAAGTAGATGCGTTGCCTAGTGACCAACGAGGTGACATGCCGAGCGAACTTGATCAACTTCATGGCATCGACATCCCTGATGTGAACGATTCAGATGCGAATGGCGTAAGTGATGACGTTGATAGACAACGAGAAGAGGCACAAGCAGTGGTTAACGCAGCTAAGAATGCGGATCAAGCAGCCCAAGATAAATTGAAAGAAGCGAATGCGGATGGATTGATTACTCCAGACGAGCATGATGCTCTTGAAAAGGCAAATCAAGATGCAGCGGATGCAAAACAAAATGCGCAAGAAAAAGTAGACGCGTTACCAAGTGATCAGCGCGGAGATATGCCGACTGAACTCGACAAGCTTCACGGCATCGATGTACCAGAAGTGAATGATTCCGATGCGAATGGTGTATCTGACGATGTAGATGCCCAACGTGAAGAGGCAGAACATGCGGTGGAAGCGGCTAAAAGTGCAGACCAGGCAGCTCAAGATAAGCTCAAAGAGGCAAACGCAGATGGTCTAATCACACCAGATGAGCATGAAGCATTAGAAAAAGCAAATCAGGATGCAGCCGACGCTAAGCAGAATGCGCAGGATAAAGTGGATGCACTGCCAACCGACCAACGAGGCGAAATGCCAAGCGAACTTGATAAGCTTCATGGCATCGATGTACCAGATGTGAATGATTCAGATGCCAACGGCGTAAGTGATGACGTCGATACACAACGCGAAGAAGCCCAAGCAGCCGTCGATGCAGCTAAAAGTGCAGACCAAGCCGCCCAAGATAAGTTGAAAGAAGCTAATGCGGACGGACTAATCACACCAGACGAACATGAAGCACTAGAAAAAGCAAACCAGGACGCTGCAGATGCGAAACAAAACGCGAAAACTAAAGTCGATGGACTTCCTAGTGACCAACGAGGAGACATGCCGGCTGAACTCGATAAACTTCACGGTATCAACGTTCCAGATGTGAATGATTCCGATTCAAACGGCGTTTCCGACGATGTTGATAAGCAAAGAGAAGAAGCGCAAGCGGCTGTCAATGCGGCTAAAAGTGCAGATCAAGCAGCTCAAGATAAGTTAAAAGAAGCGAATGCGGATGGTCTAATCACACCAGATGAACATGAAGCGCTTGAGAAAGCGAATAAAGATGCAGCCGACGCTAAACAGAATGCGCAGGATAAAGTGGGTGCACTGCCATCCGGCCAACGAGGAGACATGCCAGAAGAATTAGATAATCTTCACGGTATCGACATTCCAGATGTGAATGACTCCGATTCAAACGGCGTAAGTGATGACGTCGACAGACAACGCGAAGAGGCTCAAGCGGCAGTCGATGCAGCTAAAAGTGCTGATCAGGCAGCTCAAGATAAGCTGAAAGAGGCAAATGCCGATGGACTCATTACACCAGACGAGCACGAAGCACTTGAGAAAGCGAATCAAGATGCAGCGGATACTAAGCAGAATGCACAGGACAAAGTGAATGCATTACCTAGTGATCAACGCGGAGATATGCCATCAGAATTAGAAGCACTACACGGCATTGATATTCCTGACGTTAACGATTCAGATTCAAATGGTGTATCTGACGATGTAGATAAACAACGTGAGGAAGCGCAAGCGGCAGTAGATGCAGCTAAAAATGCAGACCAAGCAGCTCAAGATAAGTTGAAAGAAGCGAATGCGGACGGCTTAATTACACCAGATGAGCATAAGGCTTTAGAGAAGGCGAATCAGGATGCAGCGGATGCAAAACAAAATGCGCAGGATAAAGTGGATGCACTGCCAAGCGATCAACGAGGCGATATGCCGACTGAACTCGACAAGCTTCACGGCATCGATGTACCAGAAGTGAATGATTCCGATGCGAACGGCGTTAGTGACGACGTAGATGCACAACGCGAAGAAGCACAAGAAGCGGTTAACGCAGCTAAAAGTGCAGATCAAGCAGCGCAAGATAAATTGAAAGAAGCGAATGCGGACGGTTTAATTACACCAGACGAACACGAAGCACTTGAGAAAGCGAATCAAGATGCAGCCGATGCTAAGCAGAATGCACAAGAGAAAGTGGATGCATTACCTAGTGATCAACACGGAGATATGCCATCAGATGTAGAAAACCTACACGGTATTGATGTGCCAGATGTGAATGATTCCGATGCAAATGGAGTCTCCGACGACATGGATAAACAACGAGAAGAAGCGCAAGCGGCAGTAGACGCAGCTAAAAGTGCAGACCAGGCAGCGCAAGATAAGTTGAAAGAAGCGAATGCTGATGGCTTAATTACGCCAGATGAGCATGACGCTCTTGAAAAGGCAAACCAAGCCGCAGCGGATGCAAAACAGAATGCGCAAGAAAAAGTCGATTTACTTCCTAGCGACCAAAGAGGCGATATGCCAAACGAACTCGATCAACTCCATGGCATCGACGTTCCAGATGTGAATGATTCAGATGCGAATGGTGTATCTGATGATGTTGATAAGCAACGTGAAGAGGCACAAGCAGCCGTGGATGCTGCTAAGAACGCAGATCAAGCTGCGCAAGATAAGTTGAAAGAAGCAAATGCAGATGGCTTAATTACGCCAGACGAACACGAAGAACTAGAGAAAGCGAATCAAGATGCAGCCGATGCTAAGCAGAGTGCTCAAGAAAAAGTCGATGTCTTACCGTCAGATCAACGAGGCGACATGCCATCAGACTTAGAAAAATTAAATGGTATCGATATACCAGATGTGAATGACTCCGATGCGAACGGCGTGTCCGACGAAATAGATCAACAACGAGAAGAAGCGCAAGAAGCGGTTAACGCAGCTAAAAGTGCAGATCAGACAGCTCAAGATAAATTGAAAGAAGCTAATGCGGACGGATTGATTACGCCAGATGAGCATGATGCTTTAGAACAGGCTAATCAGGACGCAGCGGATGCAAAGAAGAATGCACAGGACAAAGTGGACGCGTTACCGTCAGATCAACGAGGTAATATGCCTGAAGAACTCGACAAATTACACGGCATAGACGTACCAGATGTGAATGATTCAGACTCAAACGGTGTATCCGACGACGTTGATAAACAACGAGAGGAAGCACAAGCTGCTGTGGATGCGGCTAAAAATGCAGATCAAGCTGCACAAGATAAATTGAAAGAAGCTAATGCGGATGGTCTCATCACACCAGACGAACATGACGCACTAGAAAAAGTAAATCAAGAAGCAGCCGACACTAAACAGAATGCGCAGAATAAAGTAGATGCATTACCATCAGACCAACGAGGTAATATGTCAGAAGAACTCGACAAGCTTCATGGCATTGATGTGCCAGATGTGAACGATTCAGACTCAAACGGTGTATCCGATGACGTTGATAACCAACGAGAGGAAGCCCAAGCAGCGGTTAACGCGGCTAAAAGTGCAGACCAGGCTGCGCAAGATAAGTTGAAAGAAGCTAATGCAGATGGCCTTATTACGCCAGACGAGCACAAAGCACTAGAGAAAGCGAATCAAGATGCGGCTGACGCAAAACAAAACGCCCAAGAAAAAGTAGACGCGTTACCATCAGATCAACGTGGGGATATGCCAGAAGAACTTGACAAGCTTCACGGTATAGACGTACCAGATGTGAACGATTCCGATTCCAATGGTGTGTCCGATGATGTAGACACTCAACGAGAAGAGGCTCAAGCAGCTGTCAATGCGGCTAAGAATGCGGATCAAGCAGCCCAAGATAAGTTGAAAGAAGCTAATGCAGATGGTCTAATCACACCAGACGAACATGATGCGCTTGAGAAAGTAAATCAAGAAGCAGCCGACGCTAAACAAAATGCGCAAGAAAAAGTGGATGCATTGCCTAGCGATCAACGAGGCGAAATGCCAAGTGAACTTGATAAACTTCATGGTATTAATGTGCCAGATGTGAATGATTCAGACTCAAACGGTGTGTCTGATGACGTTGATAACCAACGTAACGAAGCCCAAGCAGCAGTTGATGCAGCTAAAAGTGCAGATCAAGCAGCTAAAGACAAGCTCAAAGAGGCAAACGCAGATGGCCTAATAACACCAGATGAACACGACGCTCTTGAAAAGGCAAACCAAGCCGCAGCGGATGCCAAACAAAATGCACAAGCCAAAGTGGATGCATTACCATCAGATCAACGTGGGGACATGCCAAGCGAACTTGATAAGCTCCATGGCATCGACATCCCTGACGTAAATGATTCAGACTCAAACGGAGTATCTGATGACGTAGACACTCAACGAGAAGAAGCCCAAGCAGCTGTGGATGCAGCCAAACATGCAGATCAAGCCGCGCAAGATAAATTGAAAGAAGCGAATGCGGATGGCCTCATTACGCCAGATGAGCATGAAGCACTTGAGAAAGCAAACCAAGACGCAGCGGATGCCAAGAAGAATGCACAAGAAAAAGTAGATGCACTGCCAAGCGACCAACGCGGGGACATGCCAAGCGAACTCGATAAACTTCACGGCATCGACATCCCTGACGTAAATGATTCAGATGCGAACGGTGTGGCCGACTCTGTTGATGAACAACGTGACGAAGCTCAACAAGCAATCGACGCAGCTAAACGTGCAGACCAAATAGCACAAGACAAGCTGAAAGAAGCCCAAGCAGACGGAATTATCACGCCAGCCGAGCATGATGCGCTTGAGAAAGCGAACCAAGATGCAGCCAATGCTAAACAGGTAGCACAAGACAAGGTCAATACGCTTCCTGATACTCAGAAAGCTATTTTACAACCAGAATTAGATGCGCTTCATGGCATTGAAGTTCCTCAAGTTAGTGAGCAAGAACCGAAACAGCCAGAACCAAACAACCCAGATCAACCATCGCAGCCACAGCCGTCTCAAGATCACTCTGGTGATGTGCATCATTCTACACATCAAGATCAACCAGCAACTCATACGAATGATCAACCTGCTGGCAACACAACTAGTCAAACACGACCAACAGTGGATCAAGCTCAACAATCCGTAATAGCAGCTAAGCAACAGGCACAAGCTCAAATAGATCAACTACCAGCTCAAGAACAGTCAACATTACAAGCTGAACTTGATACAGTAACTAATATCGAAATACCTTCGACTGGAGCACATCCAGCAGGTACGACACCGCAATCACCGAGTCATAGAACGTCTCAAGATGAAGACGCATTACCTGACACGGGTGAGCAAGCAACAAGTCAAGGTACGATATTAGGTTCAATGGCAGCCCTTATTGGTTCACTATTCTTGTTCAGAAGAAGACGTAGAGATAAAGATGAACAATAATATTAATTAGAGTTCCCTCCTCATATGGAGGGAGCTTTTTAGTATGTGAGGAAAATGTACTGTTTAGCGAAGTGGACATGTTAAGTGAATTATTTAATCTTCACAAATTATTAATAAAGCCGAACGAGTCCCTCTCATCGTCGAGTTACTCATTTGGCTACTTTTATGCACAATCACGTATACATTTCTTTAATTTTAACAGGCTTACCGCCATTTAATCTTGAATCTTCAGCCGCAAAGGCCATGAGATGACTCTTGAGCGACTCTCTCGCTGAAGTGAGGCTCGGCGTCTGACTTTCTTCAAAGGCGTGAACCTGACGAACGAAATGTTTCATCAATTCTGAGTCACTGCCGCCGTGTCCTGAGTTCGAAACATTCACAGGAACTTGTTTCTGATCTCCTGTTACAAAGTCGGATACTGTGAATTGGTTCGTCATCCATTTTCCAGAAATTTCACCTTTAGTGCCGTTAATTTGGACTACGCGTGTATTATCGTGGGTAAGACCGCACATCGAGAACACAGCAGTCTCGCCACCTTCAAACTCCATATTGACTACTTGATGATCCACAACGTTGTTATCCGAACGATACACACACTTACCGTAAGGCCCGTCTTTCAGAGCTTCAATGATACCTTTTCTAGAAACATCATTGGTTACTTTCCGCGCCCAGTTAGAGTCACTTAAATAGAAATCAGGAGCATAATACGGACATTGATCAGCAACTTCACAGCCATCTAAACAATATTCAGGGGAGCCCTTAGGTGCATTATCTTCTTTAAAAAGTGAGAGTGAACCGTATGAATTAATAGATTTACAATCACTGTCTATTAACCAAGAAATGATATCCATATCATGACAAGATTTTTGTAAAATCATAGGGCTCGCTAAATCAGAATTGCGCCAATTTCCGCGTACATAACTATGTGCCATATGTAAATGTCCTATGTTCTCATTGAGCTGAATAGAGATGACTTTCCCGATATCACCACGCGCAATACAATTTTTAATCGCAGACCAGAAAGGACTGTAACGCATAACATGACAAATCGTTAATAATCGATGGTTCTGCTCAGCCACTTTCGTCATTTCTACACATTCTTCGCGAGTGGGTGACATAGGCTTTTCAAGCAGCACATGATACCCCTTATTTAATGCTGCGATTGCCGGTTCATAATGCAACTGATCTTGCATGCAAATTACCATTACATCAGCTATTTTAGACTGACTCAAGACATCCCTCCAGTCTTCAAAACGTCGATGGGCTTCAATCTGATGTTCCTCCGCAAAGTAGTCACGTCGCACTTTATCCGGATCAGCAACAGCCACGAACTCTATTTCATTAGGATGATCCAAGCTGTACGGTCCATACGCATAAGCCCCTCTGTCTCCTGCGCCAAGTAATACAGCTGTTAATTTCTTCATACAAATTCTCCCCATTTTACCCATACATGATTGTTAACAGTTAGTGTGATTCACCACTTATTTTCATAAAAATACTATCCAACCTCATCTAAAAAGTCAATGACAGTTAATGCAGAATGAAACGTTGTTATGTAAAAAATATCTAAAGATGAGCGAAGCGGAAAAACGTATTCTCTTGCGCTTATACAACAATTATCGCTAATATTGAACTATACATAAGAAAAGGGGATACTCATCATGTTTGGAAAGTTAAAGTCAACAGCGACCTCTTCTGCTTTAGTCTTAACAGGTGCGACATTTATCGGGGTTTCAGCAGGTCTCGGAGCAGGAGTGAAAGCACTGCATCAATTAGATAAGAGAGTCAGAGATAAATGGTATCAACGGTATGGTCGACCAAAGATGAACTTTAAGGATGGCAAGCTAAACAGTTATTATACAATCTTTGCGAAATACTTTGATATTCCTTCGATTCTTGGGATTATGGGAGCCATTTCATCATTTATGTTCTACAAGAAATATTATGTAGTCAGTCTGTGGGTACTCGGCGTTGTAGGTTCAGCGGGCGTCGTAGGATTTATACAGAAAAATACCATCCAACGCTCCCGTCCATTCCAACATCTTGTACAAGATACAGGATATTCATTCCCAAGCGGTCATGCCGTTGCGAGCAGTGTCTTCTTCTCTCTCATCACGCTCGTACTCGTGCCCGTGATTAAAAGTCCTATAGCACAAGCGGTCACACTACCGGCAGTCTTAACAACCTGGTTAAGCATTATTATGAGCCGGTTCTACTTCCATGCACACTTCCTAACAGATGTGATTAGTGGCGTCGCATTCGGATCATTCTGGGTACTTCTGTGTACAAAAGTTTATAAATGGTTGCTACATCAAGACTTTCCATTTATGAGAATAGGAAAGACATTTTATATGAAATAGTAAAAGTAAAGGCATACCCCACGATAAGGAGTATGCCTTGTCACTCATAATTCACATGCATCTTATACGGCTGTTTCCCCACTACAAAGCGACACATCCGAAACTGCCTCAACAACAATCCTACACCAATGCAAATCCCCAGTGTAAACAAGAGCGATATAGCCAAGAAGACCAACGTCATATCCGTAAACGCCGCGAAATAATGATAAAGCGAATCAATAATTATTGGATGCAACAAATAGATAAAGAATGAGAATGTGCTAATAAGCTGAACTGACGAATAGAACAGTGTGTTGAAATGGGTAGCGACACCTAAGAGCAGTAAGAACATCACTGAACTATAGCACATCAAACCTGCACTGAAACTTGTGACATACCAATAAATATGATGGCCGAAAGCGATGAATCCTAAATAACTGAGGATTGCCACGCCCAACACGATAAAGATATGTAAATTCAAAAATTGAATGATTTGATGATAATGACGACCGATATATCCTCCCATGAAAAAGAAGAAAATCCAGCCTAGGATGCATGTATTTTCACTAAACGGATAAAAAGCTGTGAAATATTTAGCGAAAACAGCATTCTCGTTATAAAGATGTAAGAAACTAAATTGAACAATAAAGCTAAGCACCAATACCGTTTTACTATCAAAAATGCGAGGTGACCCTTTGTACAGTAAGTAACTCAGAACGAAGAATTGCATGATAATCAGAATAAAATAGCCATGCCAGTGTCCTGAAATCACACTTTTCAACCATTCTTCTGTAAACGTATTACCTGTAATCTTATGCTCACTATAGGCATAGAAAGTCCCTACGAGTAAGTAAGGGCACAAGATGTATTTGACCCGTTTCCAAAGATAGTGACGGTCGACCGTCTTATAATTTAAAGTTGTGAGCAGTTGAGACAAGATAATAAAGCTAGGTGTAGCAAAGATAATGATATTTTGTATATAGTAAAGTAATTTGAGCTCTGAAGTCTCGCTGTCTTCCACATGTCCCATGTATTGCGTGAGAATATGTACGAGAACGATTAAGATACAGATGAATGCTCTGAAATAGGTTAATTCTGTCTTGTAATGAGTCATGAGTGAAATCCTGTCCACCCCTTAATGAGTCGTTCGAATGAATCTCGACTCACTAATATGCGGGGTATTTTGTAATTATTGCATGTCGGTTCAATCACTTTGTCGACTTCTGTAAAGCCGTAGTGAATACCGTTTGCTTCGAGTACTGCGATGTTGCGTTCGTTCAATTTGCCATAAGGATAGGCAATACTTTGATTATCTTCGTTAAAATGTTTCTTCAAAAATGCATTGCTGGCTTGAATATCTGAAGTTAAGACTGTCTTAGAGACAGATGTCATATTGGCGTTCTTGCCTTTTAACCCATGTAAGTCATGCGAGTGAGAGCTAAAGTTCCATCGACCTGAACAGTGGAGTTCTTTAAGTTCTGCTAATGTAAGTAAGTCAAGATTATGGAAATCATGATCACCTACATGCCCGGTGATGAGAAATCCAGTAGCAGGGATGTCATATTTCTTAAGAATGGGTTGTGCGTTGTACAAAGTCGTATCATCCATGTCATCAAAGCTAATCCACACACTTCGAGGAGGGAAGTGACCTTGTGCTTTGTACTTTAAGAGTTCAGCCTCTGTGAGAAAGTGTGCGTCGTGGGCATGAAGCCACGCCATTTGCGCTTCAAACTCTCGTTTCGTCACGCTATAGGTATTGAGTTCTTTACTATTTGAGAACCATTGCATAAAACGTTCGAGCAAGCTGCCATCTCGAACACGATGGTAAGTGAGTGCGATAGCTGCATTAGGATTTGAACTGAGTTCGGATGTTGTATCAGCTGCCTTTGCAGGACTTGCGCACATCGTTTCGCATAAGCATAGGAGTAGAGTGAGACAGACAATGAAGAACTTATGTATGCGCCTCAAAGTTAGTAACCTCTTTTACCACACACAAATCTTTGTACGATATAGCAAGTCGTAAATATCACGATAGCTATGATTGAAAACAAGAGCATCGTGCGCAGGAGTTGTTCGATATCGCTCGCCTCCAAATTCAAAGTAACGCGTGTTAATAAGACGGAAGGGGAGTGTGACCGCACCATTGTTCCCACGAAGAGGATGAAGGCGATGATGCAGTAGAGCCAGAACCCTAAGCTAAATATTAAGATGACACTTTCACGTAGAAGATTTAAACAGAGATGTGCTATTCTTCGTTTCGACGTTCCGGACTTGTCCATGTTGCAAATGCTCCTTTCTTACGACGTAATGCTTTCGGTAATGCTACGATGGCGACTAAAGCATTGAGCAGCCAGTAGAATACGGGATACCAACTTAAAAAGATAAATGTAATCAGATTGAGTTTCTCATAGCGACTGTCGATGAGAAGGGAGACGGTGAACTGTAAGACGTTGATAAATGTGAGCACGAGTGCCGGTAATAAGATGAGCGTAAATTGATATTCTAGGTAGTAAATGTCTAAGAAGTTGATATGTAGAATCATCCAACATAGGGCACCAACAATCCAATATACCCATATCAAAGATAGCGTTTGTTCAATAATCAGAGTGAAGAGTGGAATATTAATCGCTCTTAAACCGTGTTTCCAGTCGCGAATCAATACTTCCTGTCCACCTTGTGCCCATCGGATACGCTGTTTCCATAAATCTCCAATCGTTTCTGGCACCAACATCCAGCAAAGTGCGCGAGGCTCGTACTTAATCGTGTATTTATGTAAGTGGAATTTCCAGGAGATCGCGATATCTTCTGTGATCATGTCAATATCCCATTTGCCGACGTGTTCCACCGCACTTTTACGAAAGAGGGTAAAGACCCCAGAAATCGTATTGATCTTACCTATGACAGATTGGGCACGTTTAATCCCACCGACCATGCTCGTGTATTCGATCGCTTGAATCTTACCGAGAAGTGATCTCTTGTTACGAATACGCGGATTGCCTGTGACTGCTGCCAATTGACTATCATTATTAAAATGCTGAATCATGTAATATGGCCCATCATTATCGATAATCGTATCTGCATCGATGACCATTACATAATCAAATTTCGCATGATTAATCCCTTCATTAAGTGCATTTGCCTTCCCTTTGTTATCCCGTAAATTAATAAATTTAAAATCAATTTCGTGAGCGAGCTGTTCTAATATACGAGCTGAATGATCTGAGCTCCCATCGTTAATGACGATAATCTCTTTATTAGGGAATTCTAGATTATAGACATTCAATATCGTATCTTTAATCGTCGTTTCTTCGTTATAGCAAGGAATGAGAAAGGAGATACCCATGTCACCGATATCTTTGTCGACTTTACGCTTTAACTTACGCTCGTAACAAGCGACATAGTACACGGTACCTACAATCCAATAAATGGACATAAAGAGCGGATACATCAGTGGAAATAGTAAGATGTCCATCATGTTCTGTTCTACCTTCCGTTAATCAGTCAATTGAATTGTAATACACTTAAATCAAAATTACAATCGATAAACTATTAAATTGATGTGACGCAAAACAATAATAATATTAACTAGTAATTAATTTATTTCTCAACTTTTGCTTATGGAATTAAAGTGAGATTTATGAGGTTGAATAAAATTATTGAGAGTAAACCTACTTTAAATAGTAATGAACTAGGAATTCAAAGCCACTTTATAAGAAGTGAGCTATTTTGAGAATGCAACGTAAAGAAAGTTGTTTAAATCACAGTAGTGTTTAAACGAATAAATATTTTAGTATTTTTGAGAAAAAGTTGTTTGTTTTTACTGTTACCGACAAAAGATATAGAATATAATATAGTAATCAATAAATATAAGAACAGTCACATTTAATGAACTAGCATCAAAATTCGATACAACGTTAAGTGGTAGGGATTTTGATTAGGGAATCATTTGTGAGGTGAGGCACTCAGAGGAAGTGTCATAACCGTTAGAAGACCCATATAAGCCCTATGTCTCTACAAATTCAAATATTAGATGAAATTCGTTTCAGGAGGGACGCGAGGGTGTTACAACAACTTAAACAACGCCTAGTGAAGCAATTTGTCGTTCAAAGTATTTATCTAGGCGAAGAGTACATTACTATTGATTGTACATATAAGAACTTTCTACGCTTGAATGCGAAACAACTAACGATTACGGCGAACGGCCAACCGATTGATTTCGAGGTGACCTCTCATTCACGTAATACGTTAGTACTTCAACTACCTACTCAAATTCTTCATAGAACTCAGTCACAACTACATATTGCTTTAGCGCATAATGGCAAGCGTTTATGGTTACAAGCAGGTGATCGCCTTGAGGTGATGCAAGGTCTTAACGGAGGTTTATATCAACTTGAGGTAGATCAACAGATTGTCCTTCAACATTTACAGCTCGGTTATACGTACATTAACGAACCTTGCCCGGTGCATTTTAGTAAGGCAGGAGATGAGCTCGAAGTGACAGACGGCTCAGATCATTCAACGCCGATCGAAGCATTACTCTTGTTGAATTCTAAACACATGAAGACATTAGACTGTCACGCTGGCAAGGTCAATGTCGCATATACTCAAGAGGAAATCGCGCAAGAGGCGTTCTATGTGTATGCGGTAAAAGGACTTGAACTGTATCCGATTGAAGTCTCAATGCCTTTGACGTTCAAGCGTTATTTCATGCAGTATCATGTGAGTCGAAATACACTCACTATCAATCGCGTATTCTACAAAGTGTCTGACGTTCAAATCACGCAGTTAGCCGACGAAAACCACCTCAACATTGCGTTTGAAACACCATATACGTTACGAGATGACGATGATGTTCAACTCGGTATCGTCGACGTGAACTACAGTCAAGTACAGTTCTTAGATACGACGATTGGCTTAAATAAGGTATCTGCGAAATTAGATTTATCTACGATTGAGAGTGTTAAAACGAAGAAAGTCTTCATCTGTATTAACGAACATACGTATCTATTGACGGCAGAGTCGCTGAAGTTCAAGACGTTCCATACTTTAGAAGATGAAATTTATCAATTAAATATCAATAGTCGTAACGGTATGACGCTAAAATATCGCAAACCGAAGTTCAAAGTTGGCGTTAATTCGTATGACGACCAGCATTTAAATATTTATTTCCAACCGCATGCAGTGTATCAACACTGTAATTACTATTTAACGTTTGAAGAGCGAGAGTCTGAACAGACGTGGTCACAGCCGATTGAACGTGGTGAACAGAGTGTGTCACTCGATTATCAACGTTTGTCTGAACTGTTAACGAAGAAGAAATCGATTATCGATGTGTTCGTGACAGTTTATGATGGCGAAACGTTAGTGAGAAAGCAGAAAATTAAATACAAGACAGGTATTTATAAAAAAGATAAGGTTCAAACACTGGTTGAACAAGCCATTGGAGCGCGTACCGTCTACTTTATGATGACGCTCACACCTTTTAAAAATATCAAATTTGAAACGTTCGATTTATCAACTCGTGAATTACAAATATTGAATGACAACAACGTTAAAAATAACAATATTTGGATGATTGGCGAACGCACGGATACTGCGCAAGAAAGTGGTATTCAAATGTTCAAGTGGCTACAAGAACACACGGATGTGGAAGCGTATTACGTCATCGATGAAACGTCTGAAGACTATGCAGGGATTCAACATTTAGATCACGTGTTACGTTTCGGTTCAGAAGACCATCTCCGCATCGCACCACAAGCACAAGTACTCATGTGTACGCATGATATCGAGAATATTATGCCATACAAAGCGGCTCCTGGTTTCTGGGGTTACGAAGATACGACTAAGATCTTCCTTCAACATGGTGTGCTTGGACGCAAAAATGTGGAATATCATCGTAAGTATTATGAATCACCATTTGATTTATTTAACGTCTCAAGCGACTACGAGAAACGAGATGTCGTGATGAAAGAGATGGGTTATAAAGATGAGGAGGTAGCTGTCACAGGCTTACCACGCTTTGACCGTCTTCCACTCGAACCGCGTAAAAAGATTAAGCGCGTGTTAATCATGCCGACGTGGCGTGATTGGCTGAACTCTACAGAGGCGTTTACCCATAGTGAGTACTTAAAGCGCTATATGAGTTTGATTAATAATGAGCAATTGCTGAAGTTAAGTGAGCAGTATCAGCTTGAATTGAATTTCTACCCGCATTATCGCGCGCAAAGCTTCTTTAAGATGTATTTAGAGGACAACGCGGCGTCGCAAGTCAATTACGTGGAGCTCGGTAAAGAAACTGTGCAGGATTTATTGATCAATCACGATTTACTCATTACGGATTATAGTTCTGTTAGCTTCGATTTCTCTTATATGAACAAGCCTGTGCTATTCTACCACTTTGATGTGGCGCATTTCTTTAGAAAGGGCATCCTAAGACCGATTAACGATACCTTTATCGGGGACATTGCTTATTCTGAAAATGAGTTGATTTATAACATCGAGGCTGCGCTGAAACGTACACACGGCCCGATAGGCGATAGAAACCTTATTTTTAATCATATAGATCATCATAATTGCGAGCGCGTGTATGAGGCGATTATGACGAAGGTATAAGAACATTAGAGGAGCTAGAGAGATGATAGAATTAGTTAAATTTAATGTGAACTACGGTTCAATTCAAGAACAGTTACCACAACAACTCGCCTTTACTGTGCGTAATGAGAAGACATGGCGTATTCAGGCTTCCCAACTTGATGGTTCAGAGTTTAAGTTGGGGAAAACTGCTTATCCAGACGGAGTTATAGCGATATTTGAATATCAAGAAAGCGTTTATTATGTTCATGCGAAAAATCATAAGGTGTACTGTACACCGTATTTGAATAATAAGACGGAAGGTAGTCTCAATATATCAATTCAAGCATTACACGAGCGCTTTGAAGTGATGCCAACTGAACTGAGTTATCAGATTAGAGATACGTACAACGATGTCGCAATTGAGCTCGATTACAGCACGCTATTCGAGGTAGGCCGTAAGCCATGGATTACAGATGAAGTCAATCGTGAGGGCGACCCTGCGATTTTTATTAAAATCCAGTACGCCTCGGACTTCACTTTCTTAGAATATACGCATGCTAAACGTGATTTTTCTTTTAAAACACATCATATCGATGTGATTTCAGATTCTGAACTGCAATTCGATTTTAATAGTGCGAATGAATTCGTAGTTTGGACTTCAACACACCAACAGCGTATTCGTCTCAGTAATTTGAAAAAGGATAAAGATGGACGTCTAGATGATGACTTTTTACGCTATCAAACACGTCCAGTATATTTAAAATTAGATAATCGCTTGTATATTATCAGTTATCGCAATGGCAAACTTAGTATCAAGACAGATAAAGAGAATGACTTACTTTATCAGCGTAGTGAGATTAAAGTGCAGAAGTCACTACGACATATCATCTTTAGTGGTCAAATTGATTATCATGCGACGATTCGACCTACGGAGTTAGTGACGAAAGCTGGGGAGTCGCTCGGTAAGGTGAAATGGTCTCGCTCGGGTCAGTTTGAGGCGAAAGTGAAGATCAAGCAGTTACCGTACCTTACTCAAATTCATAACACAGTATTTATGGCGTTGAATGGTAAGATGGTTCATCCACTCCATCAAATGAAACAGTTAAATGATCAAGCGAAAGTTGTGCGCACGTTTAACTATAAAGGTCATGCGATTATCGTTCGTCGAAATGCGGCGAATAATTTATCGATTGGCAACCTGCCAGCATTGAAGATTTATCAGCCATGGCATAAGTGGAAGATTAGTATGGCTGCGAAAGTGGCGCCAGTCGTTAAGTTCTTGATGGGGCGTCGCAATGTGAACGTATATTTTGAAAAAGAAGCTTCTAAAGCTGTTGAATCTGGAAAATACGTATTTGAAGCGGCAGCCAGTGATCGTAGCACGAAAGCGACGAATCGCTTTATCTTAGATCGCACATCTCCGCAATACAAAGAGATGAAGAAGAAGTGGGGCAAGAAGATTGTTGATCGCTTTAGCTTTAAAAACTATCTCTATGTCTTCCTCGCGGATTATTTTATTGCCAGTGAATTGAGTAATCATGCGATTAACACACGTATATTCAATGATCGCTTAAATCGTAAAATTCAAGCGACACCGCTGTATTTCTTGCAACATGGTATTACATTTTTAAAACCACGTGGAGATTCGAAAAATGTAGGATTCCACAAAAAGAACATGACCAACAATGTGGTGAAATCCGTCGTAAGTTCAGAAGTTGAAGCTAAAATCTTTAATGAATTAGGGTATAACGATTTCGAATTGATGAAAACAGGGATGCCGAAATTCGACAATGCCCAACTCGCGCCGAATGCCAACAAGATAACTTACATGCCGACTTGGCGTCCGTGGGAAGAATCAGCTGTCGTAAATGGTGACATTAAGAAGACGACGTACTATCAATCCATGGTAGAAGTGATTCAAGCCTTTGAACAGGCTGGATTGCTAGATCGTTTGCAAATCGCAGCACACAACAAATTTGCACATTATGCGAAAGATTTATTTAAAGACTATGCCGATTTATTTGTCGAAGATCCGACAGATACATTGAAGAATTCCGTAATCTATATCACTGATATTTCTTCGATTATCTTTGATGCGATTAATCATGGGGCTTTCCCAATCTTCTATTGGAAAGAGTTTGATGACATTATTGCTAAGCATGGAGGAACGACGCCAGCTAATCGCGATAACGTGCCAGGTGTAGTTGCTGATGACGAGCACGAACTCGTCGCGTTAGTACAGAAAGCGATAAATACAAATTATCACTTACCGGAAAAAGTACGTCACAATTACCGTCAAATCAACGAATTTAATGATAATCGCAATACTGAACGTGTGATTCAAGAATTAAAAAATGATAAAGTGTTGTGAGTTTGAAAATAGAGCAGAAAGTTATATAAAATATTAAAAATGCGCTAGTGGTGGGGAACAGCCTTTGCACTAGCGCATATTCTTATGCTTATTTATTGTTGTCTTTATCTTTGTGGGTCTTATTTTCTTTTTGAGCTGGTGAATAGTCGACGCCTTTCGTATATTCATTGGAGGCATCCCAGAGTAGGAATTCGTTAATACCGTGATCTTTCAGTGCTTGAATTTGATCTTGTACGGCTTGAGCGTCGTATTCTTTGTAGTTCCCTTCGCCAAGGTAGCTTGCTGTGAAATCTTGTAACCATGGACGAGACTGTGGCTGGTGTTTTCCAGCTTTTTTCAACACATCATGTTCACGACCCAAATATTTGTCGACGGTTTTATACGGTTCGAGGTCAGGATGGGCAATGCCGAAATCATTCGGACTCCAGTGAGATGGATAGACCATTGAAGAAATCACATCGACATTACCAGCAATTTTAGGGAAACTTTGGCCAATGCCTGGCGCTTCTTCAACAGTTGCTGAATAACCGAACACGTCTGCACCCGTCTTCACATCCAATTTATGTAATGATTTGCGTGCAGTTTTTAAGAAATCAGTAATCGTCTCCACACGTTGTTGTGTATGGTTAGTATCATCGCCCTTATATTTACCGTTAGAGTAGGACAGTTCAGTGTCCATGTTCTCAAAGCCTTCAGGGAAGCGGACATAGTCGAATTGCACTTCTTGGAAACCGGCATTTGCGGCTGCTTTAGCGACATTAATATTGTAATCCCAGACTTTTTTACTGAAAGGATTGATAAATTTATCGCCGCCATCACTTTCCCAAACGTCGCCATCTTTCTTCTTGAAAGACCACTCAGGGTGCTCTTCAGCGAGTTTAGAATCTTTAAAAGTCACAATGCGCGCAATAGAATAAATGTGATTCTGCTTTAACGTCTTCATCAATTTCTTCAAATTTACGCTCTCTTGGGTATTCTTCTGAATCAATTTATTATCAGAGTTTAAATTCATTGTGATATTTCCGCTATCGTCTTTCACATCAATGACCATCGTATTTAAGTCAGTATCATTGATAAAATCGATAAGTTCATCAAACTTCTTACCTTTGAGTGAATTCGGTGTTACATAAATCCCTTTAACTCCATCTTTTGGATATTTCACTTCATTTTTCTTCGCTTGTTCTGATTTAGCAGAGTGCTGTTTATCAGATTTCGAATCATCTGTTGTACCACAGGCAGATAGCACGAGCACACCGGCAGCGAGTGCAGTCAACAAACGCTTCATTTTACGTCATCCCCTTAGTTTTATTTGAATAGTTATTTAATGTATAGATGAAATAAATAACTTTCATTCAATTATATTTTATCTAAACTATAGAAGTTCAACAATTATTGAATCGTTTTGTCACAATAAATATAAAAAAGAGAGTGAGACAGAAATCTATGTGATTCCGTAGTCTCACCCCTGCAAGGGTGTCTCGTACTTTAGACAGTGCTAGCTATCTCAAGTTCAAACAGCTACTGCGAAGAGCAATAGTTAATATATTCATCGATTCCTCGTCTAAATGCGTTAAAAATCAATTATAACCCTCCCGTAGACTGCGGGAAGTCTTAAACAAATTGCCCGTCCTCATAGATAATGCGTTCTTTCTCACCTTTAATAAACGCATCGAAGTTTTTGTTATTAAAATTAGTGAGTAGCGTTCTTGATGTTTTATACTGAATACTTTCGTTATCTTTACTTTCAACTAACATTTTTCGGAAAAAGAATCCTTTTTTCAAAGTAACACGTTTGAGTTGACTGTAATCTAATATATCTGCACTTTTAATTTCGAAATCTTTAAAACCTACTTCTGTAATAGCGAGTAAATCATCATCAAAATAATAAACTTCAAGATTATGTTGTCCCCTTTGACCTACTAACATACGTCCAGATCTAAATGTATGATCAGGTCTCTTTAAAGATAAATAATCTAATATATCGTTTTCGCGAACTTTCATATTCACAGTTGTATACCCCTTATATATTTATTATTTTAATTATATTATAGCGTAGATAAACA
>NZ_PPRN01000039.1 GCF_002902685.1 Staphylococcus pettenkoferi
GTTCGCTCGACTTGCATGTATTAGGCACGCCGCCAGCGTTCATCCTGAGCCAGGATCAAACTCTCCATAAAAAGCGTTTGATTAGCTCTGACAAGTGATGACAAACGATTTCATACTTCGTCGATTTCAACTTCGAGCTTGTTCATTTACCGAAGTAAAATCACTTCGCTCTCAGTCTCATCTTCTCGTCTGCCAACCGTTTTCATTCACTTGCTAATAAATAAATGTTTATTGGAATTAACGTTGACATATTGTCATTTAGTTTTCAATGTTCATTAAATAAAAATGGTGGAGACTAGCGGGATCGAACCGCTGACCTCCTGCGTGCAAAGCAGGCGCTCTCCCAGCTGAGCTAAGCCCCCATTTCAAAGAGTCGGGAAGACAGGATTCGAACCTACGACCCCTTGGTCCCAAACCAAGTGCTCTACCAAGCTGAGCTACTTCCCGAGGTATAATGTTAAATTGCTAAAAGTGACGCGCCCGATAGGAGTCGAACCCATAGCCTTCTGATCCGTAGTCAGACGCTCTATCCAGTTGAGCTACGGGCGCATTCGATGGTGCCGAGGACCGGAATCGAACCGGTACGGTGATCAACTCACCGCAGGATTTTAAGTCCTGTGCGTCTGCCAGTTCCGCCACCCCGGCAAAATAATGGAGCAGAAGACGGGATTCGAACCCGCGACCCCGACCTTGGCAAGGTCGTATTCTACCGCTGAACTACTTCTGCTTAATAGTTAAAATATTTAAATGAGCTGATGAGCCATAGAGGATTCGAACCTCTGACCCTCTGATTAAAAGTCAGATGCTCTACCAACTGAGCTAATGGCTCAAAAGATGGTGCCGGCCAGAGGACTTGAACCCCCAACCTACTGATTACAAGTCAGTTGCTCTACCAGTTGAGCTAGGCCGGCGATATGTAATTTCTAATGGTGGAGGATGACGGGTTCGAACCGCCGACCCCCTGCTTGTAAGGCAGATGCTCTCCCAGCTGAGCTAATCCTCCACATCAAAATATTACTGCCTGGCAACGTCCTACTCTTGCGGAACGTAAGTCCGACTACCATCGGCGCTAAAGAGCTTAACTTCTGTGTTCGGCATGGGAACAGGTGTGACCTCTTTGCCATCATCACCAGACAATTTCTTTACTCTATTTATATTACATTGTTTCGAACTCATTTGCAACAGTTAATTTTACACTTTGTTAAAATTTCTTTGCAATTCATTTACAAACAATCTGTCTTGTTTAAGACGACTTTATTATAGTAATTCATCTCAGCTAAAAAGTCAACAGTTTGTTTGAACTTTTTTATGAGAGATTTAATTTCGCTCGTTTCTTCTTCAAGACCTTATATAGTCTAGCACATATATCCATCCATTGACTAGTGATTCTTTTACACTAATTTAATATTTTTTGCTTTGTCCATTTCTGTAACGTTTCATGATTATCAGCTAACTTTGAAAACTTAACTATATACTTTCCTCTTTACTATCTATGTACTTCTCCGCAACTAGGCTTTGACTTTCCTTTCAATCACCTAAACCACGATCAGCTGCTACACCTACACATTAGTCACTTCTTTATTCTACTTCTTGCATCTATTACTACCACCTTCGATAATAGATTGCCTATTCTGTTATCCCAGCTAAGACTATCTTGCCTCTTAAAAACTCACCGCGACTCTTCTAAACATTCTATTATGTGCCACGCTATTCGCACTCTCGGACCTCACGCCACAACACTATCTCTACTGACTCGTACAGCGCACTTCATCACAAATCCAAATTGTTGTGCCCCCTTCCCCTCAACTATCCACTGAACATATTATACGACTGCCTCCACTTTTCCTCTCCTCTAGGCGCAATTTCCACACCCACCGCTCCCTCTAATCACATAAAAAAAGAACAGCCCGACCTCAGTCAGACTGTTCCGCTTCAAATAGATTATTTCTGTCTCATGTATGGGAATAACAATACGTCGCGAATAGATGGTGAGTTTGTTAATAGCATGACAAGTCTGTCGATACCAATACCTAAACCACCTGTTGGCGGCATACCGTATTCTAGTGCTTCTAAGAAATCCTCATCCATTTCGTGCGCTTCATCGTTACCTTCTTCACGTTCTTGTAACTGTGCTTCGAAACGCGCTCTTTGATCGATAGGATCGTTCAACTCTGTAAAGGCATTCGCATGTTCACGACCCACAATGAATAATTCGAAACGGTCAGTGAAACGTGGATCTTCAGGATTTTTCTTAGCTAAAGGTGAAATTTCAATAGGATGACCGTAAACGAATGTTGGTTGGATTAATGATTCTTCAACCTTTTGTTCAAAGAATTCGTTAACGATGTGACCATATTTCATGTGATCCGTAATTTCAACACCATGTTCTTTCGCAAGGTCACGTGCTTCTTCGTTAGACTTCACATCATAGAAGTTCACACCTGTAGCTTCTTTGACCGCATCTACCATGTGTACACGTTTCCAGCTTGAACCTAAGTCCACTTGTTCTTCGCCATATGGAATCGTCGTCTCACCTAATACCTCTTGCGCAATATGACGTACCATTGACTCAGTAATATCCATCATGTCATGGAAATCTGCGTAAGCTTCGTAAAGTTCGATCATAGTGAATTCAGGATTGTGACGAGTAGATACACCTTCGTTACGGAACACGCGTCCAATTTCGTATACTTTTTCAAGTCCACCAACGATTAAACGTTTGAGGTGCAATTCGATAGCTATACGCATGTAAAGTGTAGCGTCTAACGCGTTATGATGCGTTACGAATGGGCGTGCAGCTGCCCCACCAGCGATTTGATGCATCATTGGCGTTTCAACTTCTAAGAAACCTTTCTTATTCAAGAAGTTACGCATTTCTTGAAGAATCTTACTACGGTTGATAAAAGTTTGCGTGCTATCTTGGTTCGTGATTAAGTCTAGGTAACGTTGACGGTAACGTTGTTCAATATCTTGTAAACCGTGGTGTTTGTCTGGTAAAGGTCTAAGCGCTTTAGTCAATAACGTGAAATCTTTTGCTTTAACAGACAATTCGCCTGTATTTGTCTTGAACATTACGCCTTCGATGCCGACGATATCGCCTAAATCGGCACTCTTCCAAATCGCAAATTGGTCTTCTCCGATTTGGTCTTTACGTACATAGAGTTGAATTTGACCTGTGAGATCTTGAATGTGCGCAAATCCAGCTTTACCTTTACCACGTTTCGTCATGATACGACCTGCTACAGTAACATGACTTTCATCTTCTTTTTCTTTTAACTCTTCTTTACTATATTGATCCCATTGTTCATGTAGGGGTTCTGCCATATCTGTACGATCAAACTTCTGACCAAATGGATCGATTCCTAAATCGTATAATTCTTGTAATTTTTGACGACGGACCTGCATTTGGTCGTTCATTTCTTCTGACATTTCTTTCTCTCCTTTACGCTTGTTGTATTGTCCACTTCGGTCTCCATACCTTTTAACCAGGAATGCTTAGCGTTATCGATTTACACCGATTTATTTCCTATTTTTTTAAAAGGTAAAAGCTTTGCAGACGCGATCACTTCTACTTTCACCTGTGTGATATCCAGAAGCATGATTGCGTAGTATCTTTACGCCAATTTATTCACCTTATTAATTCTACTAGACTAGTGAGCTGTAATAAAGGAATTTCGCCCTTTCTCTTCTATGAATCAATACGTTGCACTCGGTCATCAGGAACAGGGATGTCACTAACACGGCGTTGTGTCTTCGGTTCAATGGCATCAGACGCAATATCTTGCAGTGGCACTAACACAAAGGCACGTTCTTCCATTCGTGGGTGAGGAACTATGAGTTCATCATCTTGAATTTCTTCCTCACCGTATAAGATGATATCGATATCGCAAGTTCTTGGTCCCCAATGAATCTTACGTACCCGATGTAGTTGTTGCTCTACATCAAGACAATGATGCAATAAATCGTGCGCACTTAGCGTTGTTTCAACGCTCGCACATAGATTTAAGAACGCATCTTGGTCAGTATATCCTATCGGTGCAGTGTCGTAGATGGGTGAAACGTCACACACTTCAATACCTTCCACTTGATCTAATAAGCGGAGTGCTTCATGCAAGTGATATTCGCGATCACCCATATTACTACCTAGACTCAAATACGCTTTAGTCATTAGTATTCTCCCTCACAATCTCTATTCCTACACCTTGATAATGTCCTGGAATCGGCGGGTTTGGCTTAGTAATACTTATAGTCGTTTCCATTACACGATTATAGTGTGAATTTATACGTTTTGCAATACGTTCAGCAAGGTGCTCAATCAAGTTGACTGGTGGACCTTCCATGATTGCTTTAACGTCTTCATAGACTTCGGCATAGTTCACAGTATCCTCTACACTATCAGATTCCCCCGCCGCTTTTAAATCAACCTTTAGACGAACATCGACGAGGAAGGGTTGGCCGATTTCATTCTCAGCATCTAAAGCCCCATGGTACGCATAGAATTCGAGCCCCTTAAGAAAGATTGTGTCTTGCATCTTCATTCTCCTTCAAGTAATCCATACTTTGACCTATCTTGTAATTCATGGCCACATTATGTACGCGGACCGCTTTCACACCTTTCATGATGCCATAAGCTGTCGTCGCTGCTGTCGCTTCGTCACGTTCTTTCGCTCTTGTCTCATAATCTGCCATTTCTTTGATAAAACGCTTTCGACTCGTTGCAATCAATACAGGATAACCAGTAGCCACGAGTTCGTCTAATCTCGCCATGACTTCTTTCTCTTCTTCGCGCGTCTTAGCAAAGCCTATTCCTGGATCTAACCAAACTTTCTGCTCTGGTATACCCGCAAGTTCAGCTTGGTTCGCTTGTTTCAATAATCTCACTAACATTTCTTCCATAACCGGTTCGTCGCGCTGACCGTCACCGTTATGCATCAAGACGATTTCGCCGTCATACTGCGCCACGACTTTAAATATCTCTGGGTCATAAAGACCTGCCCATTGATCGTTAATCATCGTCGCTCCATGTTTCAGAGCCGCTTCAGCCACTTCGCTTCTGAACGTATCCACAGAGAGTTGAACATCTAACTCTGCTAGTGCTTTCACGACTGGAATCACGCGTTCCATTTCCTCTTCTAGCGCAACTTCCTCGTGTCCTGGGCGTGTAGAAACGCCGCCGATGTCTATGATATCTACGCCTTCTTCAATCATCGCTTTCGCTCTTTGTAGCGCTTTCTCTACAGAATTGTATTCACCGCCATCAGAGAACGAATCCGGCGTGACGTTTAAGATTCCCATAATTTTAGTATGTGCCACCCACATCGGCCTCCATTCGTTTTAGTATGGTAAAATAGTCTACTTTATCATGATAACTTGAAATGTCTCTTTTTTCAGTAGTTAAATATGTAAAGTTAAAATGCGTCTCCTAAAATAGCGTTTAGATCTCTACGCTTTTACTCTAATCATCACACCATGGCATCCCGCCGAAGCGCATAAACCACGAAAATCCTTACCTTAACTCGTCAACTCGTCAATCAACCCTACAATCTAAAAAAGCACTTGAAATGGGATTCCCACTTCAAGTGCTCGCTTAAGATAACAATTAGTCGTCGAATGAATATAAAGGTGTAGAAAGGTAACGTTCACCGTTACTTGGTAATACAGTAACAACTGTCTTACCTTTACCTAATTCTTTCGCTTTCTCGATTGCTGCGTAAATCGCTGCACCAGAAGAAATACCGCCTAAGATACCTTCTTCTTTCGCAACTTTACGAGACATTTCCATCGCTGTTTCGTTACCTACTTTGATAACTTCTTGATAAATGTTTGTGTCTAACGTATCCGGAACGAAACCTGCACCTAATCCTTGTAATTTGTGTGGACCTGGTTCGCCACCACTTAAGACAGGTGAAGCTTCTGGTTCGATAGCTACGAGTTGGATGTCAGGATATTTCTCTTTTAAGACTTTACCTGCACCAGTTAACGTACCACCTGTACCTACACCAGCTAAGAATGCATCAATTGTCTTACCTTCGAATTGTTCAACAAGTTCTGGACCTGTAGTTAATTCGTGGATCTTAGGGTTAGCTGGGTTCTCGAATTGTTGTGGTTCGTAGTAACCATATTCTTCTTTCAATTCTTTTGCTTTCTTGATTGCACCTTTCATCGCTTCAGATCCAGGTGTTAATACAAGTTCAGCACCGTATGCTTTTAATAAGTTACGACGTTCTTGACTCATTGTTTCTGGCATAGTAAATACTGCTTTGTAACCTTTCGCTGCACATACGAATGCAAGACCGATACCTGTGTTACCACTTGTAGGTTCTACGATTGTGTCACCTGGTTTAATCTTACCTTCTTTTTCAGCTTGTTCGATCATTGCCAAAGCGATACGGTCTTTCACAGAACCGCCTGGGTTTTGATATTCTAATTTAACGTATACATCTGCAGCGTCTTCGCCAACGACATGGTTTAATTTGACTACAGGTGTATCTCCAATGACTTCAACAACATTGTTTACTGGTTTCTTTGCCATAATTATTAGCTCCTTTATAGTACAGTTTTTTAAAACTTACTTGTCTCCTCGGATATACTTTAATTCTATCAGATTTTTCAGTAAAAACAACTGTAATGCACTCACTCCCCTAATTTGGGAGTAAGTCGCGGAGTTCTTCTTCGCTGTAGTGATATTTATTACGACAGAAATGACATTGTGCTTCTGCACCATGATCTTCTTTAATCATACTTTCGATTTCTGCTTCTCCTAAACTACGGATTGCGTTCAAGAACTTATCATGTCCACAATTACATTCAAATTGTGCTGGCATTGTTTCTAATATTTGAAGATTGTCTTTACCGAGTACTTCTTCAAGAATTTCTTCAGGTGTTAACCCTTGTTCAATCAGTTTAGATACCGGTGTCATATTTGAAATGGCGTCTTCAAGTTGACTGATGACTTTGTCGTCGGCACCTGGCATCACTTGGATGATGAAACCGCCAGCTGCTTTGATAGAGTTGTCGGGATTGACGAGCACACCTAAGCCTACTGAGGAAGGCACTTGTTCACTTTTAGCAAAGTAGTACGTAAAGTCGTCGCCTAACTCACCGGAAACGATAGGGCTTGAACCTGTGAAGTAGTCTTTCATTCCGACATCTTTAACTACGGAAAGCGCACCGTCTACACCGACTGCACGTCTCACATCTAATTTGCCAGCATCATTGAGCGGAAAGTGCGTTTGGGGTTGGCTCACGTAGCCGCGCACATTCCCTTTCGCATCTGCATCAGCAGTAATCTTACCGATGGGTCCTTGGCCATCTACAGTAACTGTTAGCCTCTGGTCACCTTTCAACATTGCACCCATCATTAAAGTTGCTGTCATCGTACGTCCGAGCGCCGCTGAAGCAGTAGGCCATGTGTAATGTCTCGTTTGAGCTTCTTGAACGGTTTCAGTGGTAAGCGCACTGTATGCACGAATTTGTCCATCATAAGCAAGCGCTTTAACGATATAATCTTGTGTCATAATTACTTTCTCCTTTATCTATTTCTTGTTTAGGTTAACTGAATAAGACCTCTTGAGTTCGTCGCGCTCATCATGTTCTTTAGTCGTTATCTATTAACACTTATTTTAAGTTGCCATAAACTCTACAACGTTTATTCTTTATATTCAAGTTAAAAAAACTCTTTCCACTACCAAATACTGATAGCGGAAAGAGACTTTTTCAAGCAGATTGCTTTATTCGTTTCTATTGCTAGGATCGTTCGGATCACTTGGGTTGCTTGGTTTGTCAATATTAGGTGCTTGTTCGTGACCTGTTGACTCACCTTCGTTTTCTTCTGATCCTTCTGATTCACGACGATCTCTATCAGAACTTTCGTTATCTGATGTGTTGCTGAGTTCATGTTGTTCGCGGCGAATATCTTCATAAGATTTACCGTACTTACCTTCTTTGAAGTCTGGATCTTCTTCGCTCACTACTTTAGCAGAATCGTAATCGACTTCTGGTAAGACACCATCGTAGAAGAGTGATTGAATTTGTTCTGCTACTAATGTTTCTTCTGTTAATAATGATTTAGCGATGAGTTTCAATTGAGACTCATGCTCAAGCAAGATTTGTTTACAACGTTCATATTGTTCTTTAATGATACGTTGTACTTCTTTATCAATTTCATATGCGATTTGACCTGAGTATTCAGGATCATCTTGCATATCTTTACCTAAGAAGACTTGGCCGCTATTGCTGCTTGAGAATTGAAGTGGTCCAAGTTTCTTACTCATACCATATTCGGTAACCATTTTACGCGCGATATTTGTAGCACGTTCGAAGTCGTTGGAAGCACCTGTAGATACTTCGCCAAAGTTAATATCTTCAGATACACGTCCACCGAGCAAGCCACAAATCTTATCGAGCAATTCTGGTTCAGTCATTAAGAAGCGATCTTGTTTAGGTAACATCATCGCATAACCACCAGCTTGACCACGAGGTACAATCGTAACTTTGTGTACCACTTCTGCTTCGTCAAGTACCATACCGATAACAGTATGACCTGCTTCGTGGTGCGCTACGATATTGCGCTCTTTCTCAGAAATAACGCGTGATTTCTTAGCTGGACCGGCGATAACACGGTCAGTTGCTTCTTCAATATCTCGCATATCGATCTTCTTCTTACCTTCACGTACAGCAATGAGTGATGCTTCGTTAAGTAAGTTCTCTAAGTCGGCACCAGAGAAACCTGGTGTACGTTGAGAGATCGCTTTAAGATCCACTGTTTCATCAAGTGGTTTATTCTTCGCGTGAACATGCAGAATTGCTTCACGGCCTTTAACATCAGGACGACCCACTTGAATTTGTCTGTCGAAACGACCTGGACGTAATAAGGCTGGGTCAAGGATGTCAGGTCTGTTAGTAGCGGCAATCATGATAATACCTTCGTTCTCACCAAAGCCGTCCATTTCAACGAGGAGTTGGTTCAATGTTTGTTCACGTTCATCGTGACCGCCACCAACACCAGCGCCACGTTGACGACCTACCGCATCAATCTCATCGATGAAGATGATACAAGGCGCGTTTTTCTTCGCGTTCTCGAATAAATCACGCACACGGCTCGCACCAACACCGACGAACATCTCTACGAAGTCAGAACCACTGATAGAGAAGAACGGTGCACCAGCTTCACCAGCTACAGCACGTGCAAGTAATGTCTTACCTGTACCTGGAGGTCCTACTAAGAGGACACCTTTAGGGATACGAGAGCCCATTTGTTTAAATTGTTTGTTGTCTTTCAAGAAGTCAACGATTTCAATTAATTCTTGTTTCTCTTCATCAGCACCGGCTACGTCAGAGAAGCGAACACGTTTCTTCTGACTGTCGTACATCTTCGCTTTGGATTTACCAAAGTTCATCATACGACCGCCACCACCGCCACCTTGGGCTTGGCTCATGAAGAATAAGAAGAGGATAAAGATGACTACTACTGGAATGAGTGATGTCAAGATTTGACTGAAGACACCTTGTTTTTCTTCCTCTTTAACTGTTAGTTTCAAGTCTTTTTGACTTTTCGCTTTGTCAGTAATTTTTTCTAACTCTTTATCATTGTTATAAAGAATTGTTGAAGAATAATCTTTATCATTCTTCGTCTTACCACTTACCATGTAGACATTTTGCTCTGGTTTAATTTCGAGTGATTTCAAATCACCATCGTTAAGCTTTTTCTCGAACTGGTTGTACGTCAACTGCTTAGGCGAGTTGCCGTTACCGTTAATCCATGAGAATAAGCCAAAGATAATGACGCCGACAATTACAATGACGAGCAAATTGCGAAAGGCTTTCTGCATGTGCGATTTCCTCCTACTTCTATAATAAAACTAACCAAAATTTTAACATAATTATTCATTTGCAAGCTAGCAAACAAACTCTCGCCACAACCTCTACAACAAAGATAGAGACTCAGGCGTGGACGATCTTTATACAAGATCTGAGCATTTCTGAACATATGAATTTACGTATACATCTAATAAGTATAAAGACATGATTCAGTAAATGTGTAACGTTATATATAAGCATGCTGAGTGGTGGAAACCCACTCAGACACGGTATACGACAACGTTAGGGGCGAACCACAATTAATATGTAAATACTGCCCTAATTAGTAAGTATATATCATCACAATAGATGATTAAATCTTACTGCATTATTTATTATAAATTTCTTCTTTAAGTGTACCGATATAAGGTAAGTTACGATAATTCTCGTTATAATCGAGACCATAGCCGACTACAAAGTCATCAGGTATCTTCTTACCTACATATTTCGCTTCGATATCTGCTTTGCGTCGATTAGGTTTGTCTAATAAAGTGACAATCTCTAATGAGTTCACACGACGCGCATGCAATAATTCAGTAATAGATTTCAATGTTGTGCCTGTTTCAAGAATATCTTCGATGATTAATATATCTTTACCTTCGATAGAAGCGCCTAAATCTTTGAGAATTTGAACTTCTCCAGTCGATTCAGTACCACCATGATAGCTAGAAACGTCCATGAAATCGATAGTGATGTGCGTATCAATATGTTTGATTAAATCTGCCATAAACATCACTGAACCTTTTAAGATACCTACACATACCAAGTCTTTACCTCGATATGCTTCTGTGATTTCACGTCCTAACTCTTGGCATAAAGTTTGAATCTCTGCTTCTGTGAGCAGGATTTCTTGTAAATCATTCTTCATATACTACCTCTCCTATATCTTGAATAGCTAATTGCTGCTGGTATGGCTTCCGCACATAAAGGGAGCCCACAGCGATAATCTCTCCGTTCGCCGCTTCAACAATCGGCATACGCTGTCTCTCAGAGATCACGACTTTCTGGTCTATAAATATACGGCTGACCTTCTTCGTCCCTGTATGATGATTGAGCGCAACACGATCTCCATCTTTCTTCGTTCTCACTCTTAATGGCAATATGTCTTGAGGTAGTTCTTGTCGTACTACAATTTCATAATGATTAAAGTGATACGTACCCGCTTTACGAATCGTTAGTGGAGATGATGGTTCACCACTGCTTGAATTAGCCATTATTATAAATTTATCATAAGCGATACGAATTATCCATTTATCTGTAGTGTGGACTTCAGCTTGAGCAACCGTCCCCTCAATTTGTTCAAACCAGGCTTGATACATCTTCTCTGATAGCGGTTGATGGTCGCCGATTGAAGCGAAGAGTTGATCTAATACTTCTACTTTAACATTGTACGATAACTCGCCGAAAGCCTCTCTGCTGACTTCATAGTATGTTTGACACTGTGTGGTTGTACTTTGTCGTTGAATAAAGACCTGTGCCTGCTGTTGAATTTGCTGACGTTGCGCGTCGTGCCATTCTTTTAACCGTAACAGCTGTGCAGGGTCGAGTTGCGCGTTGTTATCCACCTCAGGTAAAATGCGATTTCGAATATCATTTCGCACATATGTGTTGGAGGCGTTCGTTTCATCCTCGTAAAACGGAACTTGGTGCTGCTCTTGATACTGTTGAATCGCTGCTTTCGAAGTCTCAAGTAAAGGCCGTACGAGTCGATAACTATGACGGTCCTGCGTTTCGGCCATACCTAAACTATTACGCGTAGAACGGCCAGTGAATAAGCGATAAAAAATGGTTTCAATTTGATCATCTTGATGGTGCGCTGTGAGTAAGACATCGCCTGCAATCGCTCGCATCTGTTGATCAAACCATTTATAGCGCGCCTCTCTCGCTTGAGATTCAATGCTGCGACCTTCTGCTACTGTTGCTGATAAATCCAAGCGAGTACAGTACAACGGAATGTCATACGTTGTGCAATAGTCTTGTAATAACTGAGCTTCGTCCTCTGACTGCGCTCTCAATCCATGATTTACATGCAAACAACTCAACTGCTGATAAGTCCCAGATAAATCATGCACTAACGTATGTAACAAGCACATACTGTCGATACCGCCCGACACCGCTAAGACGACATGCTCTTGTGCGTCCCATAACGTTTCGTTCACTTTCAACTGTCTAGACCTCCTTTCATTACATTGTGATAAGCGTACCTCTCGTCAAATAACCTCAATAATCAACAATGCGAATTGACTCTTACCATCCTTGACTACTTTACGACTTATGTATCAGATTCATAAAAAAGAGGCTGTCTGAACATCTCTTCCCTTTGTCTCGAATGCTCAGCTAGCCTCTATTTCACCTCACATCACACGTTCATATATATCAACTATATCGGATGTCTATTGGCGTATTAGAATACAGGTATGATTCAATTGAGTGAAGTACGGCTCTAGAAAGATACGTCGCAATTAACGACGTGCACCACGACCTCCACGTCTTGATTCTGTTTGACGTTTGATTGTCGTTAATTTATCTTCACTGTCCTTTAAGAAATTGCTTAATTTCTTCTCAAAATCTGCTTCTTTATTTTGAGATGATCTATGATGTGATCTGCGGTTATGACGACGTGGGCGATCCTTCGCTTTCTTGATTGAAAGACTAATCTTACCATCGTCAGCAATCGAAAGCACTTTCACTTCCACTTCGTCCCCTACTGATAAATGGTCTTCCACGTTCTCAACGTAATTGTCCGCCACTTCACTAATATGTACTAAGCCACTTTTACCTTCAGGCAATTCAACGAATGCGCCAAATTTTTTAATCCCAGTGACTTTACCTTTAAGCTTGTTTCCTACTTCGATTGACATATTGTAAATAAATCCTCCCGGTATGATTTCAAGTTATCACTATTATATGCCTGTTTAGATAATTTAACAATGGTAGAATGAACCGAAAGATTATTTTTTCTCCTGTATGATTGTATTGCAGTGCATGAAGATCACTTTCTCACGTAGGTTAAAATGCCCACACGATTGCAATCAATCGTTATTTCTTATCATCTTTCGATCCAGAATCATCCTTCTTAGATTTATCATCAGGCAGTTTGAAGATGACTTCACCATCATTACTTAAATAATAGTCGTCACGTGCAACTTTTTTAATGTAACTCTTCTTATTAAGATTGTTCAATTTTTCTTTTAATGCTAGTTCTTCGTCTTGTTGCTTTTGATACTTCTGTTCTTTTTGTTGTCGAATGTGTGCATCATGGTCATTCTGATGCTTCTGCGCAACAACCATGATAGATAGGACAATGATGACGAGTAGTAACAAGCCACCGATAAAGGTCATACGGCGACGGACCACGCGCTTCTTGGCTTGGATGCGCTTTTTCTTCTTATTCTCATATGAGGTATACTGATTGCCGATGTCTTGTACTTTCTTACTCATGACGTGCCCCTCTCTTAAGACTCGCTTACTTTCTCTTCTTTCACAACTTCGTACATACCTTTCGCATTCGCTTTATTCGCATGGTCACTTAATCCAGTCACTTTGACCGTCACGATCTTCTGACCGAAACGAATGACGAGTTCGTCACCCTCTTTGACGTCTGTGCCTGCTTTGGCCACATTGCCATTCACTGTGATGCGTCCTTGGCTACTAATCTCTTTCGCCAAAGTACGGCGTTTCACTAGACGAGACACTTTGAGATATTTATCTAATCTCATGCTTCATGACCTCCTCGTTCAATGTATTCTTTCAATTCTGCTTCGCTCAAATCTTTATTTTTTGTCTTATCATACAACTTCAAGAAGTGCTCTGCAAATACTTTTTCAAACTTCACACGCGTCATCTTACCTTCTTTACGTTTGGCCTCAGCCCAGATTTCTTGTAGATCAGACTCATCTTCCGCATGTGCTTCACCGAAGATATGTGGATGTCGACGGATCATTTTATCATTTAAGCTTGCAATGACCTCTCCGACATCGAAATAGCCTTCTTTCTTACCGATACTTGTGTGTAACAATACTTGTAAGAGTATATCGCCTAACTCTTCAATCATGTGCCAATCATCTTCGTTATCGATCGCTTCAAAGAGTTCGAAAGATTCTTCGAGTAAATAACGTTTCAGTGAATCATGCGTTTGCTTTTTATCCCAAGGACAGCCTTTCTCATCATCCACAAGCAAATCAATCACTTCAGTCGCATAAGTGAAATCGCTGTAGTAAGCTTGCGCTGCTTCAACACGTGGAACAAAGACGCTCGTCAGATTCGTAAAGGCGTCGCCCTCAAAGTCTAGCTCGTGTAGTGGCACCGTTTGACGCGTCGCTCCTGTCGCATGCGCGCCTGTGACAATGGAAACGGGATGGTCATCAGGATAGCGCTCCATCAAGGTAATCTTCACATCGCCTGCTACGAGACTACTATAGACCTGCGTGATTAACGTATGATTGCGAATGTTTAGTTGATCAGCTTGAAGCGCTGTCGCATCAAGTAAGGCAAAGCCGTCATTTGGGTCCACTTGAACCGCTTCAAACACATCGTCGAGGAAACTTCGCCCTCCATAAACTTGCACTGTTAATGTGTCATCTTTAGCTACTGCTTCAAACAACAAACGCGTCGTCGTCTCCGCAACGCGAGGATGGCCTGGAACTGCATAAACGACGTCGTGCTCTTGTGCTGCAGCAATCAGCTCATCTGTAATCGCTTGGTAGACCTCTTCAAATTGTTCGTACGCCTCATAGAGATGATCGAAGCCTTCAAAGCGAACTTCGTCTTGTAACTCGTTGATGACCGGATGTTCTAACGTTCGCGCGTAAACAAGCGACTGTTCTTTCAAATAACGATAAACACCTAAAGTCATATCCTCTAAGCTATGATTACCTAATCCTACTATCGTAATTGAATGTGTCATTGACGTCTTCCTCTCTTGTACTGATATAGTTTGTCGCCAAATGGTAAATGTTTCACTTCTTTATAAGATAATAAGCGCAATTTGACTACTAAAATAACTGTAGTGATAATACCTGCTAACGCACTGATGATTAACGTAATCAGGCCGCTGAAACGTCCGTGTATTGGAAAGCAGAACATGAGCACTTGAACAACTATTGTCATTCCTAACATCACAAGGATGAGTTTGCCCACATATGCTTTCATGCGATGCAATGGGTAGAGCTGCATCACTTTGCGGTGTAAGATGCCAGCAAAGATCGCGAGCGAAAGTACTGTACTGACACTCAAACCTAACGTGTGAATGGTAGGTATGAGAAGTAGGTTACCTATTATTTTACTACAGAGACCTACGCCTAAACCAATAAGAACAGTCTTCTCTTGCTGTTTCACTTGTAGCAACGCGATGTCCATCATAATGAGCGACACGCAAATCACCGTCAGCATAAAAACACTCAACGTTCCTGGTAGACTGTTGTTCTGGAAGAAGACGATGTTTAACGATGGCAGCAAGTTGATCAAACCAACGCCTGCTGCAGTACTGATAAGGATCGTTACCTTTAACGATGCGTTGGTGTAACGACTGACGAGATGATGTTCCTCTTCTCTCACTGCTTTAGACAGTAAGGGCAATAAGACGAAACTAAACGTCGTCGTAATGATGAGACCCATTTGAATAAAGGACGGGCCTCTATCAAAGATTCCTTTCTGTTCGATCGCTTCTTTAAAAGGGATACCTACTGCTTTTAACAGACGAATAACAGTAAAGCTATCCACAATTTGCCACAACAGAACGAGTATTTGACTCACTGAGAAAATCACGACGGCTAAGAAGAAATGGCGCCAATCAATCGACGTGCGCGTTTCCTCGGCTAACGTGAGTTTAAAGGGACGGCGTGAAATGAAAAAGACGCTCGCCCCTAACGCACCGATAACAGAGCCACCAATCGAAAGTGTTGCAGCTTGGTAGACGGTCCAGTCTTGCTTGACGAAACAACCGATAGCGATAAAGATGATACTCACTCTAATGAGCTGCTCTATTACCTGGGAAATAGCCGGCGGATTCATGTTCTGTGCAGATTGATAATATGCACGACAGACGCCTAGTATACCAATGAATAAAAAGCTAGCGCTCGCTACTCTCAATATAGTGGTCAAACTTGGGTCGCCCATCAAGCGGGTTAACCATGGTGCACAGATAAAACAGATGATAAATAAACTGATGCCGAGCGTTTGTACGACCATTAACATGCGTGTATAACGTGCGCTTGAACGTTCCGCTTCAAAGATTTGTGTCGTCGCGCTTGGTATAGCCGTAGCCGATAAGATGCCGCCCAGCGCTAATAACGGATACACTTGTTGATAGGCATAAAGCCCTGAATCACCTAGTATATTCTGATAAGGTACGCGGTAAAGCGCACTTAATATCTTGATAATGATTAAAGCTGCTGTGAGAACGACAACCCCATTAAATGCGGTCTTTGATTTAGTCTTCATCTTGTATTGTCATACTCTCCTCTATACATTTAACTAAGAACTTCAAGTTGTCGAGGGTGTTGGCACTCTTGTTTAAATTCACTTTCATTTGTCCTTCTTTCACACCGAGTTTCATCGCTCGTCCAAGCGGTTGTGTCGCTTTGAATAATGCTTCACCATTTATGTCGTTCGTACCTTGTTGAGAGAGCAGAACTTCGACTTGTTTACCTTGCTCTTTGATTGAAGTAATGCCTGCATGTAAAGCATAGACTTTGATTTCCATCATATCTAACAAGCGTTCCACTTCTGGTGGATACTCGTTAAAGCGATCGATGAGTTCATCTTTAACATCTCTGAGTTGTTCCATCGTTTCAAGCTGACGGAGCTTTTTATAAATCTCAATCTTCGCCTGCTCGTTAGGGATATATTGCGCTGGTAGATACGCATCAATATTGAGTTCAATTTCGACTTCTGGCGCATCAGGTTTCTCTTCCTTAATGCCTCGTTTTTCATTAACAGCTTCTTCAAGCATTTGAGAGTATAAATCAAAGCCGACGGAATCGATAAAGCCACTCTGTTGTTTACCGAGTAGATTACCTGCACCGCGTATATTTAAATCACGCATCGCAATCTTGAATCCTGAACCAAGTTCCGTAAATTCTTTGATGGCTTGAAGGCGATCTTCTGCCGTTTCAGTCAACACTTTGTTCATCGGATGTAAGAAGTACGCATAGCCAATTCGACTTGAGCGTCCGACACGACCGCGTAATTGATACAACTGACTGAGTCCGAAGCGGTCTGCATTCTCAATGATTAGCGTGTTGGCATTAGGGACATCGACACCCGTCTCGATAATCGTCGTTGTCACGAGTATGTCGAACTCGTGATTGATAAAGCTGAGCATCGTTTCCTCTAAATCGCGCTCAGTCATCTGACCATGTGCAACGGCGATATTCGCGTCAGGCATCAGCATTTGTAGCTGTTCACGTTTTTCATAAATCGACTGAACTTGGTTGTATAAATAGAAGACTTGTCCGTCACGTGAGAGTTCGCGTTCTAAGGCTTCTTTAATAAAATTAGAGTTCTGTTCGACCACGTAAGTTTGTACAGGGAAGCGGTTCTCAGGTGGTGTTTCAATTACTGATAGATCACGCACACCTAACATACTCATGTGCAAGGTACGTGGAATAGGTGTGGCTGTCAGTGTCAGTACATCGACATTTGTCTTGAGTTGTTTAATCTTCTCTTTGTGACGCACACCAAAGCGTTGTTCTTCATCGACGACGAGAAGACCTAAATCTTTGTACTCGACAGTCTTGCCTAATAACTTATGTGTACCTACGACGATATCGACGTAACCTGATTTCAGTCCTTCTTTCGTTTGCTTGATTTCTTTGCTCGTTCTGAAACGACTCATTAGCTGAATTTCGATTGGGAAATCTTGCATACGCTCAATCAACGTTTCATAGTGTTGCTGAGCGAGAATCGTCGTCGGCACTAAGAACGCGACTTGCTTGCCTTCCATGACTGCTTTAAAAGCTGCGCGGACGGCAACTTCGGTCTTACCGTAACCTACGTCACCACAAAGCAAGCGGTCCATCGGTTTGGTACGTTCCATGTCACCTTTAATCTCATCGATGGATTTCGCTTGGTCTGGCGTTAATTCGAATGGGAAATCCATTTCGAAATCGTGTTGTTCTGGCGTATCAGGCCCAAACTTGTGACCTTGTGCCATCTCACGTTCTTTGTACAGTTCAATGAGTTCATCAGCAATATCTTCAACGCTTTGTTGAACTTTCGCTTTCGTCTTCTTCCATTCTGAACCGCCCAGTTTATTCAATCTTGGTGATTTATCTTCTGAAGCGACGTATTTCTGAACTTGGTCCATCTGATCGACAGGCACAAAGAGTTGATCGGTACCTTTATATTGAAGCTTAATGTAGTCTTTATGGATACCATTCACTTCAAGCGTCTCTACGCCTAAATAGCGTCCTACCCCGTGATGCACATGAACGATATAGTCGCCGACCTTCAAGTCTTGGTACGATTTAATCTTTTCCGCATTTGAAATGGTCTTCGTGTGTTTGCGTTTCTTCTTCTGTTTAGATTTAAACAGCTCACGTTCAGTGACGATGGCCAATTGCATGTACGGCAGTTCAAAGCCTTCAGATAGACTGCCTTCCGTAATGACGGCTTGGCCACCAGTGATCTCGTTGCTCACCGTATCTAGGAACGTCGGAATGTGCATCTCATTGAGCATCGATTGAATGCGTTCTTTCTTCGATTCCGTTTCCACGAGGACGACCACGGTATAGTCGTTATTCACATAGCGTTGGAACTCTGAACGCATGATGTCGTATTGACCGTAGAACTGTTGCACAGGTTTGCAAGAGAATTTGATGATATGCTCAATCTTCGTATTCATCGTTGCTGTAAAAAGGGTGAAGTATGTAATCTTGTAATCCTCTAGCAAGTATTCAACACTGTCGTCTTTCAGAAATTGCTGTCCGATAAAGCCTTTACCACTCTCAATCAGTTGAGACATAAAGTCTTCTGTTTCTACTGTTAGCGCTTCTTCCGTCTCTTTCACACGGTTGAACTCATCCACGATGACAATTGCATTATTTTTAAAATAATCAATCAACGTCGCGGGCTGCTCGTACATAAAGGCAACGAGACGGCGCAACACTTGATGATCGAAGAAGTCTGATTCAAAGAGCTGGTAGCTTTCTAGCGTCTCTTTCAAATCATTGCGCACAGCTTTATCAATCTTCGGACGTGTCTCTTCGTAGGCAGCTTGCACGTTACGCTTCGTCTGTTTAAGCACTTCGTCTGTGATAATATAGTCGCTCGCTGTCGTGATGTGCACGTGCTCGAGATTCTGATTGGAACGTTGCGTTTCCACATCGAAATCACGGATGGAGTCCACTTCTGTATCAAACAGCTCGATACGGACAGGATCACCAATCAGCGGATAAATATCGATGATACCCCCACGTAGAGAGAACTCACCAATATGAGACACGACGCTTTCTCGACGATAACCCATGTTGACGAGTTTATTGAGAAATTCATCGACGTCAATATCGTCGCCTACTTCGAGTTCGACTTGATGATTCTTCCATAATTCGACAGGTGTGAGCCACTTCTTCAAACCGTTTAATGGCACGATAAATAACCCTCGTCGTTCTTCTACGAGTGCAGTGAGGGTTCTCACACGTTCACTCATGAACTCAGGGCTTTGAGTAGAGAACTCTTCAGTCATGATATCTTGAAGAGGGTATTTGTATAACTCTGTCGAATCGACAAATTGTAAGAGATCTTGTTCTAGCTTCTCAGCTTGATAGAGATTGTTCGTCACCACAAGCATCTGCTCATGGCTGTTCAAGAACTTCTCCGCTATGATGGCAGCTTTCGCTGAAGCGGAGAGGCCTGTCACTAGCACATTGCTCTGTCCAACTACACTATCTAATTCTTGATAACGTTTATCTGTGTTTATATAGTTCGTTATTATTGATTTCAATTGACCTCACCATTATATTTATTCATTACATTATCGAAATCAGATGTTTCGATATAGTCTTCAACTGCATATGCCGCATGTTCAATCACTTTCTCCATGACTTTCATTTCTTCCTTGGAGAACTTCTGCAAGACATAATCTGGAACAGACATGCCATTCGTCGGACGTCCAACGCCAATACGAATGCGTTTAAATTGATCTGTACCAATCATCTTAATTATTGATTTCATCCCATTATGGCCGCCTGCACTACCCTTTTGACGCAGACGCACTTGCCCTTGAGATAAATCTAAGTCGTCATATAGCACGAGTAAATCTTCTGTATCAATATTATAGTAATCCATGAGTGGCGCGACCGCTTCACCTGACAAGTTCATCATCGTCAGCGGTTCCACGAGCATCACTTTCTCGTTGCCTATACGCTCAATTGTATAAGCCGCCTTAAACTTCTGTTTATCCATTTTAAAATGTTGTCGTTCAATCAAGTGATCTATCACTTCAAATCCAATGTTATGTCTTGTAAGTTCAAAACGTTTCCCTATATTACCGAGACCAACAATACATTTCATTGTGTTACCTCCGCTTGTTGCGCTAATTTCCGCGTTGCTCACGCGAGACGTATTCTTGTATATCATAACATAACTCTTTACCCAAAGTCGTATGCGAATCATGCGATGGATATAGAAAAAGCTGGAACATCCTCTACTAGCCAGCCACAAACTTCTATAGTTTCGATGTAGCTGAGGATATTCCAACTTTATTACAATCTTATTGATTATCTGTTGCTTTTTGCGCTCTATCTTTACCGTCAATGTGCTCTTGAATATGTTCACTGAGCACGACCCAGCCTCTCCAGCCGATGTGCACTGCATCACTCATCGTATGCGGCTCGTAGTCTTCAGAACGCATGTCATAAATCATACCATGCTTATCATGTTGTTCAATCACATGTTGAATCTTGTCGTATACTTTATAACGTTTCTCCGGTTTGATATTGATATGATCATACCATTTACCGTTGACTGGCAAGATCACGTATTGTACATCGGCACCTGAAGCATTCAAAGTATCTGTGAGTAATGCTAAATCTTTAAATTCAGGTGAATTCATCTTAAACTCATGATTTCTTGAGATGAAATAACGATGTTTTTTCAACTGTTTCCAGTACGGATCTTTGATGCCGAATTCGTTGCTCTTACTATGCTTGTCACCAAACTTAACCGCTTGCGGCTCAAGTCGGTCAAAATCTCTTTCTTTCTCCGGCGCTTTGTCTACACGTTGGCTAAGTGGCGATAATGGGATTGGCTTGTGACTCTTAATCGCTTCAATCTTCTGCCAGTTGTTCATCTTCCACGGGCTCATAAAATGACCTGAAGTATCACCATTCACGTAATCTTTAAGAAAATCATTATCTTTATTCGCTTTGAAATCTAACAAGCGCTTCGCGTAACGCTTCTTCAAGTCAACTGGGATATCTTTGTTTTCAAAAATGGCGTTAACTTGTTCTTTAGAAGAACGTCCTGTGTAGTTGTTATCGCTAACACCTTTCTTTGAGAACCATTGCGGTGATATTAACACCGTCATCTTTTTACCCTTTAAATTCGAATATTGTGCACCTAATGTGATGGCTTGAATCAAACTCGTCGATCCACCTTTACCGACGTAGAACATGTGTTGATCTTTGTGCTTCAACAAGATAGCTGACTGATACGGATCATCTTTGTTGAGCTCACTGGATCCGTAAACAGGGTAGAAATCATCATTCTTTAACATGGCACTTTGAATCTCTGTGCCTTTAAGTACGTTGTCAGAAAGGGACACGCTTTGTTTGCATAGCTTAGATGTCGTCCACTTCTGTTGGTACCATTGGGCGGGCGTTAATAGAAACCCAATAAACAGGATGGCGCTCAACACCAAAGCTATCATTGCTGGATACTTCTTCATCGGAGGTCGTTCAATACGTCAACAATCTTGTTAGGTGTTGCCCATTCGTCACGATCAAAGTCCATGACAGACACTTCAATGCCAAGTTGGTTCTGGATTTCGAGTAATAATCCAACTGTTTGCATGGAGTCGATGATCCCTTCTTCGAACACTTCGATGTCCGGTTGTTCTTTCACGATGTCGTCTTCTGCTACTTCTGCTAATATATCTAATACTTGTTCTCTAAATTCCATATGAGTACTCCTTTATAACTATCCTTTTTTATTTAAAATTATCTAAATAATACACCTGAGAATATCAAGAAACCAAATGCTACAAAGTGGAAAGTGATAATAATACTTAAGATGTTGAATACTGGATGCTTAAGCTTACCAAAGCGTTTTTTACGCCATTTTTCATAATAACTATATAGAATAAATAAAGCGGCATGGTAGAAACCATATATGATGTAGAACCATTCAAGCCCATGCCAAATCCCCATAATTCCGAAGTTCACGAGGAACCCGAAATTGGAAATATTTAACGGCTTCTTCATCATCTTGTTCTTAGTCATGTAGAAGACGATGCGCATGTAAACACAGTCACGGAACCAGAATGACAAGCTCATATGCCAACGGTTCCAGAAATCTTTGATATTCTTCGCTTTAAATGGCTGGTTGAAGTTCATTGGTGTCTGAATGCCATAAATGTAACTGAGCGCTACAGCAAATAAACTGTAACCCGCAAAGTCGAAGAACAGATAGAAACTATATGCATACATGTACTTCCAATAGTCGACAAAGGTCGTTAAGTGATGTGCTTGTAACGGCACAATGCCATAACTATGGATAAGATGCGCAATAATATATTTGTACAAGAAACCAAGCATGATGTAATGTACTGCTTTTTCCAATAAACCGCGATACGTCTTCGCATCAGGTGTTTTGTCGTCGTCTTTAACGAAACGTTTATAACGATCGATAGGGCCTGAAGATATCGTTGGGAAGAACGTGATAAATTGTACGAGTTTCATAATTGAAACGTTCTTAATTGAGCCGTCACGTAATTCCATGATGAGTTGCACACTTTTAAACATCACATAAGAGATACCTAAGAAGCCGAAGAGTTCGACTAAGCGTGAACTATGCATATGGAGCTGACCATGGCCTAACCATGAGCTTTGACAAATCTTCACTATCGCGAGCGGAATAATCGACAATACAAAGGCACTGATATAAAGTGCTGTTGAATTTGTCACTGTACGCACGCGTTCGTAACCTTTAATAATCACGACTTGCCAAATAATATACAGAATGAAACTCAGGAGTTGATAACTGAGATATTCATTGCCGAACAAATTATGTTTGTAATCTGAAAAGATCAAAACAATCATAATTACGGTACTAATAAAGTTGTAAATCTTTGAGCGTTTGCCAAATAAACCTAACAGAATAATCGGTATGAGAACGATAAATGCAATTAAGAAGAAATGAAAGTCGCCATAAGGTGTCATGAGCCGTATACCTCATTTACTTTCTTGCGATCTAACTTACCGTTATTTGTTAAAGGAAGTTGCTCGACAAACTCAAATTTACGCGGAATCATATAATCCGGTAGTTCGTTCTTCAAACGCGCCTTTAAATCGTGCGTCGCTTGTTTTTCATCATCGACAGGAGCTGCTGTCGCCACAACGCCAAGTAAATGACCTACTTTACCACGGCGATAAATCGGTACGACAATCGCTTCTCTCACTTCTGTTTGTTTCTTCAGTTTCGCTTCAATTTCTTCTAGTTCCATGCGGTAACCATTAAACTTAATTTGATTATCTACGCGGCCTTGAATATACCAATTACCATCACGATAAACGGCACTATCTCCGGAATAATATGCGCGACGTCCATCTTGCTCGAAGAAGACTTTCGCACTACGTTCAGGGTCTTTCACGTAACCCGCACTGACACTTTGACCTGTAATTACGAGCTCGCTATCCTCAGTCAAGCTCAGCTCTGTACCAGGACGTGGCACGCCGACAGGAATGACTTCGTGATTGGCTAGTAGCTCATCAGTAACTAACACGCTCGTCACCGCTACAGTAGCCTCAGTAGGGCCGTACGTATTCCAGACTTTAGCGTTCGGGAACTTGTTAACTAACATCGTTGCCGTCTTATGTCCTAAGATTTCTCCGCAGAAGAGGAAAGTCTGCATCGATGGCTGTGACGTCTCGTCTAAGTTAGGCAACATTAAACACAGTTCCATAAAGGACGGTGTCGAAACCCAAACGTTGATATCTTCGCGTTGGAATAACTCGTGTAACAGCATCGGTTTGTTAATCATCGTCTTATCGATAAGTTGAATCGTACCGCCTGATAACAACGCTGGATAAATTGCCATCACTGAAAGGTCGAATGATAGTGGTGCCTGGTTTAACCAGTGCTGCCCTTCTTTATCTTCATTTAAAGTCACGACCCAATTCGCAAATTCAACTAAACTATCGTAATAAATCTGCACACCTTTAGGTTCGCCTGTTGAGCCAGAGGTAAAGATGGTATACGCGATTGAATCGCCCTGTATACCTTGCAGCTCTGCTTCAGTTGACGTGCTATCCTCAAGCTGATCAATTGTGATGACTTCAGCTGTGTCACTCGTAAAAGTTTCGCCTGTTGTATTGAATATATAATCAGGTTCAATCTTTGAAATAATCGATTGAATCCGTTGTTCAGGAATTGAAGTATCTACAGGAATGTAACCACAATTCGCTTTGAGTGCGCCAATCATACCTACAATCATGTAAGGTGACATATGACCATAGACTAAGATGGGTTTCGTACTCTGTTGAATCATGTGGGCAAGACGTGTAGATTGTTCGTCTAATGCTTGGTATGTGAGTGTTTCATCTTCATGTTGTATCGCATTCGTACATGGTTGAGTTGTACTGAAGTGCGCTATGCTTTGTAATATGTCTTTCATCTAATTAAACTCCTCGATGTAGTTTAGAATTCGTTATAAATAAATGTATTCTCTGTTTGGCCTGTGCCGTATATCAAATACAAGACAACCATGATGACGAGGTAAAATAGCGTCAATAATGTAATCTTTATGTATGGATTTTGATTTTTACTCATAAACACTACCCTTTTCTTTGCTTAATAAAAAATTTACACACTTATAAATCCTATTTAAATGTAATTCAAACCACAAATCTTGTCAAATTTTTCATTGATAATTAATTTAAGGTCTGAGGTTTAACATA
>NZ_PPRN01000004.1 GCF_002902685.1 Staphylococcus pettenkoferi
GATTTAACACTCTTATGAATCCTAGCTCTCTTTGCGGGGGGGGGGGGAGTACTACGAAATCATAGATTTCTGTCCAAGCAAGAATTTTTATTAAGTTGGATATATGTTTATTATAAGTGTTCGATTTATAAGTGACACTTGCGCAGTAGAGACCTAGGGTTCATAAGGGCTAACACTCTTATGAATCCTAGTTTTCTTTGCGGGGGTAGGATGACGAAATTTCCAATTTCTATCCTGCTCCCCCAATCAAATGCGTTGACTCACAGCATCTGAAATCATAAAGTAGCGTTAAGTTCTATCAACAGACTCACACAAATATGACGAGGAAGAGGTGGCACGATGTCAAACTTAAACATCAGAGTCGCGACGGAAGAAGACGTGAAAGAGCTCTACCACATCATGCACGAAGCTTTCACACCCCTGCGCGAACTCGGAATTGACTGGCCGTCTGTAAACGCAGACGAAGAAATGGTACGCAATAATATGAAGACAACAACGATGTTTGTCTTAGAAGACGAGGAACGAATCATCTCCACAATCTCAGTCCGCTATCCTTGGGAAGATCGCCCGAGCGTAGCAACGTATCCTTTCGTCTGGTGGTTCGCGACAAGACCAGAGTTTGAAGGTCGTGGCTTAGGTAGCAAACTGTTGAAGTACGTTGAAGAAACATTTCTACGTGACACGCTCAAGGTACCAGCAGTTGTACTGGGTACGTCAGGTCGTTTGCATCCATGGTTGCTAGATATCTATAAACGTCGAGGCTATCAAGTCTTTAAAGAACATGAGAATGATGATGGTGACCTAGGGATACTCATGTATAAAGAACTCATTCCTGAGGCCTTTGATAGTCAATACTTAAAGAGACCTTAAATCACGTGAGGAATCCTCTCTGAGTACAAGATAACGGGGTGAAAGTGAGCTTTTCTCATCTATCTTGTATAAGGGGATTCCCTATATTTTTACTTGTATGTGAAAAATATCACAAATTCAATTAATTCTATTCTATAATGAAAATGAAGGGAGTGGTCATGGTATGACGATGAACATCATTGTCGTTCATGGCATGCGAAAAGGTACTTTGAATCAAGAGTTACATCAGTTTATCAACACGATGCTTGAAGATGAAACCTATCAGTATGAAGTTGTTTTTCTAGAAAGTGAAACACGCAATCCGTATCGTGTTATTGAGCAGTTGATTCAAAGTGGAGAACGCGATTTCAGAATAATTCCATTTATGATCTTCTCAGGTGCACATTTTTTAGATGATATGCCGGCGATTGTTCAACATTTTACACAACAATATGATGACGTCTCATTTACGATTTGTGAACCACTCGGACATCACCCGTTAATGGTTGATATCGTGAAAGACAAAGCGATGGACGCATTAGCGCATACGGATTACGATGCAGTGATACTCTATGTGCATGGTAGTACGAAATATCGTAAACCTGAAGAAGAATTACGTGCGTTCCGCGAGCAATTGACACTCCCAGTACCAATTCATGTACTCACGTTGTACGGCTCCATCTCCTATAAAGATTATTTAGAAGAAGTTGTTGAAGGGCAGAAGCGTGTGCTCTTTCTACCAATCTTCTTCTATGATGGCTACCTCGTGAACATGACGAAGAAGAGAATTAAACAGATGAATTTAGATTGTCAAATTGATTTCACGACGAGTATTAACTTTGACCAACGTTTAAAAGAGATAATCAACGATCGAATCGACGACTAAGTCTTATACGATTTGTAGCAACAGTACAAAGGTCATCAACTCTCGTGACACACTCTAAGTTCGTCATTGTGTGGGGGTTCTACAATGAAAGAGAAGTTAGTAATCATTGGTAATGGTATGGCAGGTATTCGTACAGTAGAAGAAATATTGAGTAGAGATGATACACGATATGAAATTACGGTAATAGGTAAGGAACCTTATCCAAACTACAACCGTATCATGTTGTCCAACATTCTTCAGAAGAAGATGACAGTTGAAGATACAATCATGAATCCATACGAATGGTATGGCGATCACCAGATTCGCATTTTAACTAATGATCCAGTGGTGGAATTAAATCGTCAAGAGAAGGTCATCACGACAGAGCAAGGTATCAAAGTCGACTATGACACATGTATCTTTGCTACAGGTTCGAAAGCCTTTGTCTTACCTATCCCAGGCTCAGACTTACCGAACGTCATCGGCTGGCGTACGATTGAAGATACAGAGCGCATGATTGAGATTGCGCAGCATAATAAGAAAGCGGTTGTCATCGGCGGAGGATTGCTCGGTTTAGAATGTGCGAGAGGACTCATGGACCAAGGTATGGAAGTGACAGTGGTTCATCTCGCTGAATGGCTGATGGAAATGCAGCTTGACCGTAAAGGCGGCGAATTGCTTAAAGCGGATTTAGAAGCACAAGGGATGCACTTCGAACTTCAAGCAAGTACGCAGGAAATTCTTGGTGAAGACAACGTGGAAGGCATTCGCTTAGCTGACGGCAGAGAGATTGAAACGAATCTTGTCGTCATGGCTGTCGGTATTCGTCCGTACACTGAAATTGCGAAAGCGAGCGGTTTAGATGTCAATAGAGGTATCGTTGTTGATGACTTTATGCAAACGAGTGATTCAGCTATATATGCAGTAGGTGAATGTGCTGAACATCGTGGCACAGTTTACGGGTTAGTCGCACCACTTTATGAGCAAGGTAAAGTTCTAGCGGACGTGCTCACAGGTCGTCAAACGTCAGGTTATCACGGCTCTACGACTTTTACCTCTTTAAAAGTCTCAGGGTGCGATCTCTACAGTGCAGGTGTGATTAAAGAATCACCAACGATTCATGGCGTGGAAGTCTTTGATAGTATCCATAACACGTATAAAAAGATCTTCCTAGAAGAGGATCAAGTGGTCGGTGCCGTGCTCTATGGGGATACTGATGATGGAAGTCGCTTATTCAGCATGATGCGTAAGCACGATTCTATCGAAGGTTATACACTCACATCGTTACTGCAAAAACCAGGTGAGACGGCTGAAACGAGCATCGCTGACATGCCAGATGATGAAATTATTTGTGGATGTAACGGTGTTGCTAAAGGAACAATCGTCGATGCGATTAAGCAGAAAGGACTTACTCAAGTAAGTGAAGTAACGAAAGCGACCAAAGCGGGTAACTCTTGTGGTAAATGTAAAGGTCAAATCGCTCAAATTCTCGAGTATACTTTAGGAGATAAATATCAAGGTTCCGCACCAACAGGTATTTGTGCATGTACGGATTTAACGCGTAACCAAATCGTGACGCAAATTCGTGCGAAAGGCTTGAAGACATCTAAAGAAGTGCGTCATGTACTTAACTTTAAAGACAAGCATGGTTGTCCGAAATGCCGTCCAGCATTGAACTATTACTTAAATATGGTTTATCCGCATGAACATCAAGATGAACAGGAATCACGTTTCGCTAACGAACGTTATCACGCGAACATTCAGAACGATGGTACGTTCTCAGTTATTCCGCAAATGCGAGGTGGCGTGACTGATGCAGATCAGCTCATTCGTTTAGGTGAAGTGGCGAAACAATTCGACGTGCCGCTCGTGAAGGTGACGGGCTCACAACGTATCGGCTTATATGGCTTGAAGAAAGAGGAGCTGCCACGTGTGTGGGAAGCACTCGGTATGCGTTCAGCCTCTGCTTATGGTAAGAAGACCCGTTCAGTTAAAAGTTGTGTCGGTAAAGAGTTCTGTCGCTTCGGCACACAATATACAACACGTCTCGGCATTCGTTTAGAGAAGACTTTCGAATATATCGATACGCCACATAAGTTTAAAATGGGTGTATCAGGTTGTCCAAGAAGTTGTGTAGAATCTGGTGTGAAAGACTTTGGTGTCATCGGTGTCGAAAATGGTTTCCAAATTTATATCGGTGGTAACGGTGGTACTGAAGTAGCCAAAGGTCAACATCTCACAACAGTGGAAACAGAAGACGAAGTCATCCGTCTCTGTGGTGCAGTGATGCAATATTATCGTGAAACAGGAATTTATGCAGAACGTACGGCACCGTGGTTGAATCGTTTAGGTTTAGACCATGTGAAAGAAGTCGTGTTAGATCCTGAGAAACAACAAGAGCTATTCGAACGTATTATGGAAGCGAAAGAAGCGGTAGCGCAAGAACCTTGGTCAGATATTGTGGCTGACGAACGTAAACAGAAGATATTTGAAGTGGAGCGTGTTTAAGATGAGTACAAAGACCCCAATTAAAGTAGCAGAACTATCTGAATTGACACCTTTAATCGGCAAGAAAGTCATCGTTGGAGATCAAGAGATAGGATTATTTTTAACTGAATCTGGAGAAATTCATGCGATTAACAATATTTGTCCTCACAAACAAGGACCACTGTCAGAAGGTACAGTCAGCGGGGAGTATGTCTATTGCCCTTTACATGATCAGAAGATTGATTTAAACACAGGCGAAGTCCAAGAACCTGATACTGGATGTGTGTCAGTTTACGAGGTGATTGTAGATAATGGAGAGGTCTATATATGTCTGTAGCACCTAAAGTGTATCTCGTGGGTGCTGGACCGGGTGACCCAAACTTATTAACACGTCGAGCAGAGCACTTGTTATATAAAGCCGACGTAGTGCTTTATGATCGTCTAGTTAATCCATTTATCTTGCAGTTGACGCGTCCTGATGCGCAGCTAATCAATGTAGGCAAGATTCCCTATCATCCTACGACGAAGCAAGAAGAAATTAATCAACAACTGATTACCAGTGCTGAGAAGCATGGATGTGTAGTGAGGTTGAAAGGTGGCGATCCTGCGATCTTTGGACGGCTCCAAGAAGAGGTTGAAGCACTTGAACAAGAGAACATCGATTACGAGGTGGTACCAGGAGTTACGAGTGCGAGTGCTGCAGTCGCTACCTTGAGTATCGGTCTGACGTCTCGTCGCTTGTCGAACAGCGTGACGTACTGTACTGGTCAAGCAGTCATCGACACACCCGAGCGCTTCGTGTCAATGATGCAGCAAGGCACTTTAGCGATTTATATGGGTATTAAAAGGATTGGACAAATCATGTCGACCATTCAACAAGAGACTGACGTAGATTATCCCGTGAATGTTATTTTTCAAGCATCGTATGAACGTGAACAGGTCATTAAAGGTCACGTCTCAACGATTGCATCACAAGTAGAGGACAGTGACGTTGATGGCCCAGGTCTCATTCTTATAGGCCCCGTGTTAGATCTAGAGAAGATGTTTAACACGAAGGTCTCAACACCTGAACTACTTCAAGGCGATCGAACAGCTAACATCGCTCGCGCATTTGAAATTTATGAGGAAGGTCGCACTGCATTTTTAGACATTGACCCTCATTGTGATTATCATCCGTCGCAACTCGCGTTGATTCAGCATATCAAAGAAACATTATTGTAATTCATATTTATAAAATGAGAGACACTCTAGCAATTGGAAGACACTCCATTTGTTGGAGTGTTTTTTCAATTTTTAATACCGCTACAAAGCGCATTGCTACAAGGGGTAAGGGAGTTCTATGAGGCAAATAGGCAAATCCCTAATATGAGGGTCTTGTGAAAAAATGTACAATAAATTAACAAGTTATTAAAACATATCATTACTTTTTAATAGATAAGAGTGAAAGGCGTACGGAACGTAAAGGCTATGGAGAGGCGATTCACTCAGAGAAACAGGGCATGTTTGAGAGGATGTTATGAAATGAAGAAATTTAAAACGAACTTTTTCAAACCAACAGAAAAGTTCAACGGCAACTGGTCCGTATTAGAACACAAGAGTAGAGAGTGGGAGAAGATGTATCGTGAGCGTTGGAGTCACGATAAAGTTGTACGTACAACACACGGTGTAAACTGTACTGGCTCCTGTTCATGGAAAGTATTTGTTAAGAACGGCGTGATTACGTGGGAGAACCAACAGACTGACTACCCAAGCTGTGGTCCCGATATGCCTGAGTTTGAACCACGCGGCTGTCCACGTGGTGCGTCATTCTCATGGTACGAATATAGCCCATTACGTATTCGTTACCCATATATCCGTGGCAAATTGTGGGAATTGTGGGTTGAAGCGTTGAAAGAACACGATAATAACACGGTCGCTGCATGGGCGTCTATCGTTGAAGATGATGAGAAAGCACGTACTTACAAACAAGCGAGAGGTAAAGGTGGACTCATCCGTACGAATTGGAAAGACGTCTCTAAACTCATCGCAGCACAAATTATTTATACGATTAAGAAATTTGGTCCAGACCGTATCGCCGGATTCACACCAATTCCAGCTATGTCAATGTTGAGTTATGCTTCCGGAGCGCGTTTCGTCAGCTTACTTGGTGGGGAAATGTTGAGTTTCTACGACTGGTATGCCGATTTACCACCAGCTTCACCACAAATTTGGGGTGAACAAACTGACGTGCCGGAATCTAGTGACTGGTACAATGCTTCTTACATCGTGATGTGGGGTTCTAACGTACCGTTAACTCGTACACCAGATGCGCACTTTATGACAGAGGTGCGTTACAGAGGTACAAAAGTAGTATCAGTCGCACCTGACTATGCGGAAAATGTTAAGTTCGCTGACAACTGGTTGGCACCACATCCAGGTACAGACGCTGCCGTTGCGCAAGCGATGACACACGTCATTTTACAAGAATTCTACGAAGATCAACCTTCAGAACACTTCATCAACTATGCAAAACAATACACAGATATGCCATTCGTCATTATGCTCGACGAAGATGAACAAGGACTCAAAGCAGGCCGTTTCTTACGTGTTAATGACCTCGGCCAAGAGACTGCAAATAGTGAGTGGAAGCCAGTCGTATTCGACGCTTTAACTCAACAACTCGTTGTTCCAAACGGTACGATGGGTCAACGTTGGGAAGAAGGTAAGAAATGGAATCTGAAGTTAGAGACTGAAGATGGTACTAAGATTGATCCGGCACTGTCTATTACTGATAGTGATTACGAATTACAAACAATCAACTTCCCATACTTCGACAACGAAGGAAACGGTGTATTCCAACGTCCTATTCCAACGCATAAAGTCACATTAGCAGACGGTTCAACACGTTACGTGACTACGATTTACGATCTCATGGCGAGTCAATACGGTATTAAACGATTTGATCATGAACTTGAAGCGAAAGGCTATGACGATGCATCATCTCATTACACACCAGCATGGCAAGAGCAAATCACAGGTGTGAAAGCAGATGTCGTAGCACAAGTAGGTCGTGAATTTGCACAGAACGCGATCGATACGAAAGGGCGTTCAATGATTATCATGGGTGCCGGTATCAACCACTGGTTCAACTCAGATACGATCTATCGTGCAGTATTGAATCTCGTCTTACTTTGCGGATGCCAAGGCGTTAACGGCGGTGGTTGGGCGCACTACGTAGGTCAAGAGAAATGTCGTCCAATTGAAGGTTGGAATACGGTAGCCTTTGCGAAAGACTGGCAAGGTCCACCACGCTTACAGAATGGTACAAGCTGGTTCTACTTTGCGACAGACCAGTGGAAATACGAAGAGTCTTTCGTAGATAAGTTGAAATCGCCACTAGCGAAAGATGTTAAACACAAACATCCAGCTGATTACAACGTCACTGCAGCGAAATTAGGATGGTTGCCATCTTATCCTCAATTTAATAAAAATAGTCTATTATTCGGAGAAGAAGCGCGTGACGAAGGTCAATTCAATAATGAAACGATTATTAGTAAAGCAGTTGAAGCAGTTAAAAATAAAGACATTCAGTTTGCGGTTGAAGATCCAGATGCGAAAGAGAACCATCCTAAGACACTCTTCCTTTGGCGCTCTAACTTAATCTCTAGTTCAGCTAAAGGTCAAGAATACTTTATGAAACACTTGTTAGGTACTCGCTCAGGATTGCTTGCAGAACCGAATGAAAGAGAGAAACCAGAAGAAATCAAATGGCGTGAAGATACAGAAGGTAAGCTCGACTTACTCGTATCACTTGATTTCCGTATGACAGCAACACCACTTTATTCCGATATCATCTTACCAGCAGCGACTTGGTACGAAAAACATGACTTGTCTTCTACAGACATGCATCCATTCGTTCACCCATTCAACCCAGCGATTGATCCATTATGGGAATCTCGTTCAGACTGGGATATCTTCAGAACGTTAAGTAAAGCGGTCTCTGAAACAGCAGAACAACATCTTACAGGTGTTTATAAAGACGTTGTAACATCACCGCTTGCTCACGATTCGAAACAAGAGATTTCTAACGTGAATGGTGAAGTGAAAGATTGGAGTAAAGGTGAGATTGAAGCGGTACCAGGTCAAACGATGCCAAGCTTCACAGTAGTCGATCGTGATTACACTCAAATTTACAATAAGTTCGTTACAGTAGGACCCCTTTTAGAGAAAAACAAAGTAGGTGCACACGGTGTCAGCTTCCCAGTCAAAGAACAATACGAAGAGCTCAAGAGTCTGATCGGTGTATGGTCTGACGATAGTAATGACACTGTGAAATACGGACGACCACGTATGGATACAGCGAGACGTGCTGCGGATGTAGTATTGAACATTTCATCAGCAACAAATGGTAAGTTATCACAGAAATCATACGAAGATCTTGAAGAACAAACAGGCATGCAGCTCAAAGATATTTCAAGTGAACGTGCAGCAGAGAAGATCACGTTCTTAAACATTACATCTCAACCACGTGAGGTTATTCCTACAGCTGTGTTCCCTGGCTCTAATAAGAATGGTCAACGTTACTCACCATTTACAACGAACGTGGAAAGACTCGTACCATTCAGAACATTAACAGGCCGTCAAAGTTATTACATTGACCATGAAGTGTTCCAACAATTTGGCGAAAGCTTGCCAGTGTATAAACCAACGTTGCCACCAATGGTCTTCGGTACGAAAGACAAACATGTTGAGGCAGACAAAGATACACTCGTCTTACGTTATCTCACACCACACGGTAAATGGAATATCCACTCAACTTATCAAGACAACCAACACATGTTGACGTTGTTTAGAGGTGGACCAACAGTGTGGCTTGCTCGAGAAGATGCCGAAGCACATGATATTCAAGATAACGAATGGTTAGAGATTTATAACCGAAACGGTGTCGTTACTGCGCGTGCAGTCGTATCTCACCGTATGCCAAGAGGGACAATGTTTATGTATCACGCACAAGATAAACATATTCAAACACCGGGCTCACAAATTACAGATACACGCGGCGGTTCACACAACGCGCCAACACGTATACATTTGAAACCGACCCAACTCGTCGGGGGTTACGCACAAATTAGTTATCACTTTAACTATTATGGCCCTATAGGAAACCAAAGAGACGTCTATGTTGCCGTTCGTAAGTTGAAGGAGGTTGATTGGCTTGAAGATTAAAGCTCAAGTCGCAATGGTATTAAATTTAGATAAATGTATTGGGTGTCACACATGTAGTGTCACTTGTAAGAGTACGTGGACCAATCGACCAGGTGCTGAATATATGTGGTTTAACAACGTCGAAACGAAACCCGGCGTAGGTTATCCGAAACGATGGGAAGATCAATCCGTTTATAAAGGCGGTTGGTATTTAAACAAGAAAGGTAAGCTTGAACTACGCTCAGGTAATAAATGGGCAAAGATCGCATTAGGTAAGATCTTCTACAACCCTGATATGCCGATCATTCAAGATTATTATGAACCATGGACTTATAACTATGGTCACCTCACTACAGCTAAAGAAGGTCAACACCTCCCAGTAGCGACTGCGCATTCAGTGATCACAGGTAACAAACTTGATCTCGTATGGGGACCTAACTGGGAAGATGACTTAGCTGGTGGACACATCACAGGTCCAGAAGACCCTAACATTCAACGTATTGAAGAAGATATCAAATTCAAATTCGACCAAACGTTTATGATGTATTTACCTCGTCTCTGTGAACACTGCTTGAACCCGAGCTGTGTAGCTTCTTGTCCATCAGGTGCGATGTATAAAAGGGACGAAGACGGTATCGTGCTCGTCGACCAAGACGCATGTCGTGGATGGCGTTACTGCATGACAGGTTGTCCGTACAAAAAGGTTTATTTTAACTGGAAAACAAATAAGGCGGAAAAATGTACGTTCTGTTTCCCACGTATAGAGAACGGTATTCCAACCGTATGTTCTGAAACATGTACAGGTCGTATGCGTTACTTAGGCGTACTTCTATACGATGCTGACCGTGTGGAAGAAATGGCGTCAGTTAAGGATGAAAAAGAACTTTATGAGAAACAACTTGAATTGTTCCTTAACCCATATGACGAAGATGTGATTGAGCAAGCACAAGCAGATGGTGTGAACATGGAATGGATTGAAGCGGCTCAGAATTCACCAATCTATAAATTAGCGATTGAGTATAAGATTGCGTTCCCACTTCATCCAGAATATCGTACGATGCCAATGGTTTGGTACTGCCCACCATTAAGTCCAATCATGAGTTACTTCGAAGGGCAACGTGCGCAAGAAGCGAAACGCAACCCAGATATGATCTTCCCAGCGATTGAAGAGATGCGTTTACCAATTCAATATTTAGCGAGCCTCTTTACAGCTGGCGATACTGAACCCGTGAAGAAAGCATTGCAGAAGATGGCGATGATGCGTAGTCATATGCGTGCGAAAGCGACAAACAAACCTGTAGATTTAGATCGTCTTGATCGCGTAGGTTTAAGCGAAATTCAAGTTGAACAAATGTATCGTCTGTTAGCGATCGCGAAATATGAAGATCGTTTCGTCATCCCAACTTCACATAAAGAAGCTTACATGGATACGTATAGAGCGCAAGGTAGTCAAGGCTACGGTGGCGAATACTTTGGCTCAAACTGTGAAGGCTGTGGTGTACCAGTAGCTACCGATCCTACGAAGACTGGACAAGAAATCTATAACGAGAACTTCTATGGAGGGATCTTCCGTGATTAACATCCCTAACTTTGTATGCTATCAAGAGACGATAGGTTATTTAGCTAAGCAATTAGAATTTCCCGAGAAACTGACATTGCATCCGAAGACGTTTAAAGATGTAGTCGATGAAGATAACTTAGCTTATCCTGACTTAGTGAAGTTTCGTGAAGAGGTACATCAGCTCACATTGCTCGAGTTTAAACAACTTTACTCAGATACCTTTGATTTTAATAAAAAAGCGCCATTGTACATGACGTATAACAAATTCGATACGCAAAAGGAACGCGGTCAAATGTTGGCGAAGTTAAAGGTTCTATATGAAATGTTTGGGTTGCAGATGGAAGCGAACGAACTCTCTGACTACTTACCGCTTATGTTAGAGTTTCTCTATCTTGCAAGCTGGAACGAAGATGAACGTGCATTAGGCAATATTGAATTTGTCATCATGGTCATTGAAGATGGTTCCTACGCAATGTTGCAGCAACTCAGATCTGAAGACAATCCATATCAATATGTAGTACAAGCATTGAGAGAGGTCTTGAAATCTTGTCTACAACCAACGACAGAGGTGGTTTAAGATGCTCAACCAACTTATTTGGGTCATCCTCCCTTATCTATGCATGGCAATCTTCGTGATTGGCCATGCCGCTAGATTTAAATATGACCAATATTCATGGACAGCGAAATCGAGTGAATTTATCGAGAAGAAACAACTGAAATGGGGAAGTTTACTCTTCCACTTGGGTGTTATACCAGTGGCTGGTGGTCACTTTGTCGGACTTGTTATCCCAGCATCGTGGCTATCAGGCATCGGTATAAATAATCATATCTATCACATTGGTGCTGTCTATATCGGTAGTATTTTTGGTATAATGACATTAATTGGAATGCTCATGTTGACATTTCGTCGTGTCACACGTACAAACGTGCGCAAGTTAAGCACTGCATCAGATATTATCGTTAACTTTATGCTCTTATGTATTGTAATATTAGGGTGTTATGCTACACTCGTAACCAATGCGACAACACCAGATTTTGATTATCGTCAAACGATCGCGATTTGGTTTAGAGGACTCTTTACTTTAACACCTGATGCAAGCTTGATGACGACAGTCCCATTAGCTTTTAAAATGCATATTATTCTAGCCTTTCTCATCTTTGCTTTCTGGCCATTTACACGACTTGTACACGTTTGGAGTGTACCGATTACGTATGTGAGCCGAAGCTATATTATTTATCGTAAACATAAAGTCTGAACGGAGGAGCGCGTTTGAAATCTACATTAAATCGTCAACCATTTAATTATCAAGCAGCGTTAGAACATATCAGAACTGAATATCAATTTGATTTCGCGAGTATAGCGATGTATGAAAGTGATCAATATCATTCACCCATCAAATGGCAATACGTAGATGGCAATCTCAATGATCGCTATAAACTTATCGTCTTGCGTAAAGGGAATGGTCTTGCAGGCAATGTGATGAAGACGGGGAAACGTCAAGTTATCGAAGACGTGGATCAAGTTTTGTCTATGAATGAGAGATTGAAGTATCCCATTATCTTAAGTGAAGCTTTAACGGCGACACTCGCCATTCCACTTTGGTCTGGACACAACGTGAAAGGTGTCCTACTCTTGGGGCAACGCGACCACAAGCCTATTCCTGTTCATGCGGATCAGATAGATATTAGCGGGAAACTTGAGGAATTTACTGAAGGAATATAGGTGATATGATGTTGGGGGAAGAGCAATTGACTAAGCAGAATTTGTTACAGGACTATTATCAACACACAAGTGAGAAGATTATATTTATAGATAAATATGGCAAAGTAATTGATATGAATCCAGCAGCAAAAGAGGTTACTTCACCTGATAACAACTATAGTCAAATCACACAAACACTTTGCAATCATTGTAGTACCTATACAGAAGATTATGATTTGCATACTTGTGAACAATGTTTTCTGAAAGAAGAGGACATTGAAGATGCGACATTCCAAGTCTATCTCAGAACAACAGAAGATCAATTTGAACCCTTTACAGCAAGTTATGAAATGATTGATGAGGAGAAAGAGATTAGCGCGTTCACGTTACAGAACGTCTCACAAGAAATCGTACGCAAAGAGAAAGTCTACCAACGTACGATGATGAAGAAGACGATTGCAGCTCAAGAGAATGAGCGTAAGCGTATTTCTCGTGAACTACATGATAGTGTGGTTCAAGAAATGCTTAATGTCGATGTTGAATTGCGTTTGTTGAAATATCAGCAATCGATGGAAGAATTAACGTCTAGTGCTGAACGGATTGAAGGATTGATGTCACAACTCATCGATGATATCCGTCATCTTTCAGTTGAACTTCGTCCTTCTTCACTCGATGATTTAGGCTTAGATGCAGCATTTAAGACGTATTTTAAACAGGCAGAAGCCAATTACGGTGTCTATATTGACTACGAGACGAATCTGAATGCGAAACGTTATAACAATACTATCGAGACTGTCGTGTATCGCGTTGTGCAAGAAGCGGTATTTAACGCGATTAAATATGCAGATGTTTCCAAGATTAATGTGACGTTACATGAAGTAGGTCAGAAGCTGATTGCTGAAGTGGTTGACCATGGTAAAGGGTTTGATAAAAGCCATCAACCTCAAGGCACAGGACTTGGGCTTTACGGGATGAATGAACGAGCAGAGTTAATCGATGCAGAAGTAATGATTGACACACAACTTGGTAGAGGTACCATCGTGACACTTGAAGTTCCAATCTAATGCAATATAAAGGGAGTAGTTAATGTGAAGATAGTAATAGCGGATGATCACGCTGTCGTACGCACAGGCTTCTCTATGATCCTCAATTATCAAGATGATATGGAAGTCGTAGCTACTGCTGCAGACGGGGTGGAAGCGTATCAGAAAGTGATGACACATAAACCAGATGTCTTGATTATGGACTTAAGTATGCCACCTGGTGAATCAGGACTTATCGCAACGAGTAAGATTAGTGAAAGCTTTCCTGACACTAAGATCTTGATATTAACGATGTATGACGACGAAGAATATTTATTTCACGTGTTACGCAATGGCGCAAAGGGTTACATCTTGAAAAATGCGCCAGATGATCAACTCATCTTAGCTGTGCGCACCGTTTATAACGGTGAGACATATATTGATATGAAGATGACGACGTCGTTGGTCAACGAATTCGTCAATAACTCTAAGAATGACGATGCACCGACGAACGATCCGTTTAAGATTCTTTCTAAAAGAGAACTAGAAGTGTTACCGTTAGTTGCGAAAGGTTATGGCAATAAGGAGATTGCTGAGAAACTGTTCGTATCTGTAAAGACGGTAGAAGTGCATAAGACACATATTATGCAGAAACTCAATTTAAAAACGAAACCAGAATTAGTAGAGTATGCCATTAAGAAGAAACTTGTGAGCTTTTAGGCAGCTCATTGTTAATTCCTCTCAACTAACTGAAGTTGATGTTATTTGAGAGGAATTTTTTAGTGTAGAGGAAATGTGCAATAGTAGTGATAGTTCGATTGTATCCTTAGTGGCGATTGAAGCATGCTTGAATCGATGTGAATCAGCATTTCAAAGTTCGCATCTTTGTTTTCAACGGGTGAATATTACCTTATTCAACACGAGTTGCACCTGACATTTAACCACAGTGAGTAGTATAGGGACTTTCCTTAATGTATTAAGGGAGAGTCCCTATGTTCATTTTTTCACAAAGTTACTAAACTAGAAGTGAAATCGGTACTTTGGTTAAGAAATATAGAAATGACCTCCTATTCACATACTCAAAGTACTGATTCGTTATTAATTATGTTAAATGCAGGTGAATAATGATGAACAAACAAAATGGGAATTTCCAGTTAGGCTTACAGACTTTAAGCTTAATCGTTGGATTTATGGTGTGGAGTATTATCTCTCCAATTATGCCGTTTATTTCTAAAGATGTTGCGATTACAGGTAGTCAGTTGTCGATTGTTATCGCAATTCCAGTCATTCTCGGTTCGATCTTGCGCGTACCCTTTGGCTATTTAACAAATAAAGTAGGTGCGAAATGGATCTTCTTTATTAGCTTTATTATCCTACTCTTCCCAATCTTCTTCTTGAGCCAAGCACAAAGTGTAGGAATGCTGATGACATCTGGTTTCTTCCTAGGTATAGCAGGTGCGACGTTCTCAGTAGGTGTAACATCTATTCCTAAATATTTCCCTAAGGAACGAGTGGGACTTGCGAATGGTATTTACGGAATGGGTAATATCGGTACGGCGATTTCATCTTTCTTAGCACCACCAATTGCAGGTGTAATAGGATGGCAATCTACAGTTCGACTTTATCTCATCCTACTTGCACTCTTTGCGATTCTCATGTTCTTCTTTGGTGACTCACAAGAACGTAAAGTACATGTACCTTTAATGGAACAGACACGTAAATTAATGGGTGACTTAAGATTATATTATTTAAGTTTCTGGTATTTTATTACTTTCGGATCATTCGTTGCATTTGGTGTCTTCCTTCCGAACTATCTCGTATCACACTTCCATATCGAAAGTGTGGATGCAGGGATTCGCTCAGGTATCTTTATCGCTTTAGCTACATTACTCCGTCCATTAGGTGGAATTCTAGGGGATAAACTCAATGCAGTACATATGTTAATCATCGACTTTGTGTGTATCACGATTGGTGGTATTATTCTTGGACTATCCAATAATATCTTGATGTTCACAGTCGGTTGTCTACTCATCAGTGTGTGTGCCGGTATTGGTAACGGTTTAGTCTTTAAACTCGTGCCGCATTACTTTAGTAAAGAAGCAGGTACTGCGAACGGTATCGTATCAATGATGGGTGGTCTCGGTGGTTTCTTCCCACCACTTGTGATCTCTCTCGTAGTATCTGTGACAGGTAGTTCACACTTTGCATTTATCTTGTTAGCAATCTTCGCAATTATCGCTCTCGTGACGATGTTACATTTGAGTAAAAGGGAACGAACTCCCGTCCGCGTACAATAAGATTATTTAAAGTTTATTGAACATGAAAAAGCCACACCAGTCGCTGTTTTGGTGTGGCTTCGTATTATTATTTCTATTATTAATTCGACGGACAGACGTTCATGATGAACAAGGAATCACTATCAGGAGGGGGAGGATTAACTTATATACGTCTGTTTCTGATTAGTCAATTTGAATGTTAGAATTAGAGTTATCTTCTTTAGAACGTTTAGGGAGTGTCACGTTCAACATACCATTGTCATAAGATGCTTTGATGGCATCTTCTTGAATATTGTTGAAGGAGAATTGACGTTTCACATCTCTAACGCTGCGTTCGCGATGAATTACGCGACCATTGTCGTCTTCTTCATTATTTTCTTCTGTTTGTTTACCTTCGATTGTAAGCACGTTGTTTTCAAAGTTTAAACTAATATTTTCTTTCTTCATACCTGGAAGTTCTGCTTCTACTACGTAACTGTCGTCTAATTCCTTGATGTCTGTAGTAATACCACCTGCGCTAGGGAACTGATCAAAGAATTGACGTCCTACATCTTTAAATAAATCACTTGGTTCCATATTGAAAAATGGTTTCATTTCAAAGCCCATAATTATCTCTCCTTTAAATATTTAATTAGGTCAGTTTTGAGGAAATTTGAATATCTATTATTTCAATGTTTCTAACTCATTTTTTGCTTTCTCAATTTCGATTTCCTTCAAATTAATCTATCGTAATTTTGGTTTTAGTTTGTTGTTTTGGTAAAGTCACTTTCAATAAGCCATTAGTATATTGTGCTTTAATTGCTTTACTATCAATATTTTTAAAGATAAATTGACGATTCATATCTGTGATATGACGTTCTTTCACGTGATAATGTGCGTCGTCATTACTGTCATCCTCTTGAGATGCAATAATTGTTAGTACGTTATCTTCGTAATCAATATCTATATCTTCTTTATTAATACCTGGTAATTCAGCTGTAACGATATAATTGTCTTCTGTTTCGTGAACATCAGATTTAATTGTTCTAGGGAATAAACCTTGAATGAAATCTGTTGGTAAATGACGTCTTCTAGTTTGTTCCATGAGTGATCATCACCTCTCCTTTAACGTTACAACTATATTGTATATCAAAGGTCAAAGAAAGTCAACATCAAAATTTAACTTTTTTTGACTAATAGACAAGAAGTGCATAACGGCAGGGCTTTAACTAACTTTTACCATTTAGAAAAGTGTTTGACCTTTGACCTGAAAGACTGAGGTAAGTGTTAAGAATAGTGGAATGCGTAATGTCCTACAGAAGTATAGCCAACACCTTTCACTGTGGTAAATATGTGATGAAACCGTGCAATAGTCCGTAGTCATATCTATTGAATAATGTCATTTAAGGCAGTAGAGTAATCATGTATTTTTTAAAATAGGAAAGAAAGTAGGTAAGAAGATGACTCAAAGCAATAACTTTGATCAAATATTGAAAGGGAGAAAGTCCATTAAAGTCTTTGACGAGAATTACAAGATCCCACGTGAAGAAATGGATGAAATTATAGAGAAAGCAACACTTGCGCCGTCGTCAGTCAATATGCAACCGTGGCGTATGGTGGTAGTTGATACACCTGAAGGTAAAGAAAAGTTGCGCCCGTTGATGAGTATGAACACGCGTCAGAATGATACGTCTTCAGCGATGATCGTCATCTTTGGTGACCTCCATAACTATGAGCATGCAGAACATATTTACGGTAGCCAAGTCGAACGTGGATTTATGACTGAAGAGATTAAGACTCAGTTTCTTGACTGGGTCGTACCTTATTATAAAGGATTAACGACTGAACAAATGACGTCAATTGTTAACATCGATAGCAGTTTGATGGCGATGCAGTTGATGCTCGTTGCGAAGGCACATGGTTATGATACAAATCCGATTGGTGGTTTCGATAGAGCGAACATGGCTGCTTGCTTTGATATGGATCCTGAGCGTTATATTCCTGTAATGGTTCTCGCCATAGGTAAAAAGGCGCAAGAAGGCCACAGTTCTTATCGTATGCCAGTCGAATCTGTACGTCAGTATTTCTAAGTGGAGTGAGAAACGACTATTTTGTTACAAAGTAAAGTCTTATCTTTCATTCTAACCGTGAATCCGTCATAATGGATAGTGAATATAATGGAAAGATATGCGCTAATCAAATGATGTAAGTAACGATGATTGATTACGCTAAAGGAGTTCTAGAATGAAGACATTTATTAAAATACTTGGCCTATTAGTCTTATCGCTCGTCTTAGCGATTGTGCTCTTCTTTGGTTTACGTACGTATCAAGGTCACAAGAACCTTGAACTTGTCGATAAATATTTGACGCAACATCACTTAAAGGACAAAGTGACATCGGAGAAGACACTTTATAGTGCTAAGAAAGGGCTCTATTATAAAGAAGTGAAATTTAAAGACGATCCTGGCAAGACGTATGTCATTCAACCTGTAGCCACTTACAAAGGTATAGTAGTTCAAGGTTTCGATACGGAAACGAAGAAGACAGATAAACATGCGAAACACCACAAATTTGATCCTGACTATAAACCTTGATGTAATGTAGAAGAAATAGCGCAAATGGGTTGTTGCTATTGGACGAATAATAAGAGAAGACTACTCAGCGCTCTGATGAATTGAGAAGAGGTTTCTTGGTTCATCGGAGCGTATTTTTGTGTGCGTAAAATGAGTGGGGGAGTAAACGATGGCGTGACGCCATTTATTTCGATGCTTCATTCGGCAATTTTAAGTTACAAAACAACATTTCTATATTCACATTATTCTATTGTATTGCTAAGAATTAAGATGTTAAATTAGTATTAATACAATGAATAAGAAGGGTGGCGACTATCTTGAAACAACAACGCTTATTAGGATTTGTCTTAGTCATTACAGGCGCGATACTTTGGGGTGTCGGTGGCGTAATGTCACAATATCTCTTTCAAAAAGCCCATATTTCAGTCAATTGGCTAGTGGCAGTTCGTTTACTAATTTCAGGTGTACTATTAATAATGATTTCTGCACTCACGAACGGTAAACGGACTTTTACTTTATGGTGCTCGAAGCACTCCGTTTTTCAAGTCATTGTCTACGGTATCCTCGGTATGCTAGCCGTACAATACACTTTTATGGCATCAATCAATTATGGTAATGCGACAGTCGCAACGTTGCTACAATATTTGGGGCCTGTCGTTATCATCCTTTATCTCGTCTTACGTAAAGTCATTCCACTTCAATTTAAAGAAATTATGGCAGTGGTCCTTGCACTTGTTGGTTCTTTCCTATTATTAACGAATGGCTCAATTTCTGAATTATCCGTGCCATTACCAGCTATTTTCTGGGGTCTTGGATCAGCTTTCGCCCTTGCATTCTACACGCTTTATCCCGCCAAATTATTAGCACAGTGGGGCTCTGTTAATATTGTAGGATGGGCGATGTTGATCGGTGGTATCGCACTCTCAATCTTCTACCCACCATGGGATGTCGATACGGCAGGATGGACGCTGTTTATTTATGTTCTATTATTCTGTGCTATTATCTTTGGTACGATGTTCGCGTTCTGGTTCTTTATTGCTAGTTTGCAGTATCTTTACCCACAAGAATCCAGTTTATTAGGTACGATAGAACCATTAACTGCATTAGTAGTGTCGGTGATTTGGTTAGGCGATAGCTTCGGTCCTTGGCAATTATTAGGTGTAGGGATGATTATCTTTATGGTCGTCTTTTTATCTATTTTTAAAAGTAAATAATGTAACTCAAATATAGAAATAAGCGATTATAGTTCAAATTAGATTCATGAATAAAAGCTATCTCTATCATCGAAAATATGAATATGTTGACATAATTAGGATTGTAGACGATGAAAGTATTGCGGATTCGAATATCGACAATGTTACTCAAATATTCACTTTAAGTGTAATAATTATGTATATAGTTTAAATAGTAAACAAAGAATGATAACTTTTATATGCTAAAATGAGGTTCTTTGGTATAATAAAGGAGGTTGTTAAAAAAGGGGGAAGAACCTACATGAAAATATTGAAAAAAGTCAGTTTACCAATGCAAGTCACAATAGCCCTCGTATTAGGTGTGATCGTGGGACTGTTACTCTATGGTCATACTGAACTCGTCAACTACATAAAACCATTTGGCGATATCTTCTTAAATCTAATTAAGATGATCGTGATACCTGTCGTGTTCTGTTCTTTAGCACTTTCCATCTCGAACATCGGTGAGTCAAAGAAAGTCGGACGCTACGGTGCAAAGACGATTATCTACTTTGAAATTATCACTACAGTTGCAATAGCTTTAGGTATTATCTTTGCGAACATCTTTAAACCGGGTGTGGGACTCGACAAAGATAAACTCCCTAAAGGTGACATCTCTACATACGAAACAAATGCGAAACATGCAGAGCAAGCTTCTTCCTATGGTCATCACTTTATCGATACCATCGTGAACATTGTTCCTAAGAACCTATTCGAAGCTTTAACATCTGGAGAACTGCTACCGATTATCTTTTTCGCGGTATTCTTCGGTTTAGCCTTATCTGCTATCGGTAACAAAGCTGAACCTGTTAAAAGTTTCCTTAACGGAACATTAGAAGCGGTCTTCTGGATGATTAACAAGATCTTGAAATTAGCGCCAATCGGTGTATTCGCTTTTATTTGTACGACAATTATGACATTCGGAGCGTCAGCACTTTTACCACTATTGAAACTACTCTTAGTTGTAGTCGGTTCAATGATCTTCTTTGTCGTCGTCGTACTCGGCTTTGTCGCATGGTTGTGCGGCGTTAATATCTTCTCTATCATGAAGATCTTGAAAAATGAATTATTGCTCGCATTCTCAACATCAAGTTCAGAATCTGTATTGCCGATCTTGATGCAAAAGATGGAACGTTTCGGTTCACCGAAAGAAATTACATCATTCGTTATTCCTATCGGCTATACGTTTAACTTAGACGGCTCAGCATTATATCAATCCATTGCAGCAATCTTTGTAGCTCAAATGTATGGCATGCACATGGGTATCGGAGAACAAATCATGTTGATTCTCACACTCATGGTTGCATCTAAAGGTATGGCAGGGGTGCCAGGTGTATCCATCGTGGTACTCATCACAACGTTCTCAGCAATGCATATTCCAGCCACAGGTTTAGCACTCATCATCGGTATCGACCGTATCCTCGATATGGTACGTACATGTGTTAACGTGATGGGTAACTCACTATCAACAATCGTTATCGCTAAATCAGAAGGCGTGTTTGATAAACAAAAAATGAAAGATTATTTAAATTCTTATTCATAAACTTTAATACAGTAGATATTAAATTACTCCCTCAAGCCTATGATGGTTGGGGGAGTTTTCTATAT
>NZ_PPRN01000040.1 GCF_002902685.1 Staphylococcus pettenkoferi
ATAGAGATAAATTCACATATGGGAGGAATTTATTATGAAAAAATTAGGAATAACTTCAGGAATTGTACTTAGCGGAGCGGTATTATTTGGAGGAATTGGTACATCTCAAGCACATGCAGAAAGTTACAGTTCTGTGGATGCAAGTAATGCAGAGAACATCGCGAAAGAAGTAGCTAAGGATAATGGAATGGACCCTTCAAAACAGAATTTCTTCGAGCCAAAAAGTAGCGGCGATTATTATCAAGTTGAAATTGGTAATAAATCTAACGTAGGTGCAGGAGCTTATCGTGTGCATAAGGATGGGTTAGTTGAATATAGAGATGGTGGCGTGGAGTCTAATCCTTACCGTAAAGTAGGTAACTATCACTTCTCAAGCGCTGATGCAAATGCAACTAATGACAGTAAAAATAACTCAAATCAACAACAAGACGCTACAAAAGCGCAACAAAAGCAAAATGTTACTCAACAAAACCAAGCAAATTCTAGCAACACTTCAGAACAACAAAATTCAATGCAATTCAACCAAAATAATGAGCAACAAGCTCAAAACGTAAAACAATCAAATCAAAATGAGGCACAACAAGCTCAAACATTACCTAACACTGGTCAATCTTCTAATAGTGTCGCTTTAGGCGTACTTGCAGCAGTATTAGGTGTTAGCGTCCTTGCTATGAGACGTTTCGTACGTCAATAGTCCTTCTCTTACTTGCATAAAGAAAATTTTAATTTACACCTCAAGTGACATATATTGTCATACCTGATTCGCTATCATAAGACTAAATGCATAAAGAGGAGGATTATTCATGAATAAAAAGGTTGAATTCGCCCTTTCAATCCTGTTCTTCTGGGTGAAAGGTAGCGTAGCCGTAGACTCTAGATTCGTGAAAGTAAACACGGCTAATGCGATTCTCGGCATCTTTCCAGCTGGACGCGATGCAGAAACAATGCCGCTGAAGAATATTAGCTCTACTAAACTTTCAAGTAAATATAAAATCTTTCCAATGATTATCGGAATATTGATTATGCTAATTGCATTATCACGCTTAGGTACATCATTCTTTGGTGCACTCATCTTCTTCATTATCGGTGCACTTATCTTTGGAAGTGGCATGTTAACAACATTAATTATTCAACGCGCGGGTAATGATTATGCTATTTCTGTACCATTTTTCGAGAAAAACAAATTACTGATTGCGCAGAATTCTATTGAAGAAGCGCTCGCTCACGATACAGATAAGACAGATTTAAACCAATTCTTTGATAAAAAAGGGACAAATTAGTTCAGACGATTAAAATCTCATCCTATACATCATTATGGTCACCGTATTCGATCATTAAGCAACTCCTTAGAAGAAAAGGACATGCACAACAAATAGAGGTCACAGTCACCTTACACGCATGTGCTCTCTTCTCAAAGGGGTTGCTTTTACTTATGTAATAACCCTTTTACCTTTACCTAAAGTCGTCTCACAATACTCACAAACACAACATCAAAAAAAGACCTCCGATGCATAACACCGGAAGCCTCAACCTAACTCGTCTTACCATAAGTTAGCTAATAAGTTTGTTTGACTACGATCTGGACCTACAGAGAAGATTGAGATGTCCACACCGCAAATTTCAGAAATGCGTTCTAAGTAACGACGTGCGTTGTCAGGAAGTTCGTCTAGAGAACGACAACCTGTAATATCTTCGTCCCAACCTGGAAGTTCTTCGTAAACAGGCTTACAACGTTTCACTTCGTCTAAGTTCGCTGGATATTCAGTGATTGTTTCGCCATCCAACTCATATGCCGTACAAATCTTCACAGTATCTAAACCTGTGAGAACGTCGATAGAGTTGATTGAAAGGTCTGTAATACCGCTCACACGACGCGCATGACGTACGACTACAGAGTCGAACCAACCGACACGTCTTGGGCGACCTGTCGTTGTACCGTATTCACGGCCGACTTCGCGAATGTGATGACCGTCATCATCAAAGAGTTCTGTTGGGAATGGGCCATCGCCTACACGTGATGTGTAAGATTTACATACACCGATGACTTTAGATACAAATGTAGGACCTACACCGCCACCCACTGTCACGTTACCTGCAACTGGGTTACTTGATGTCACGAATGGATATGTACCGTGATCGATATCGAGCATGACACCTTGAGCACCTTCGAATAATACTTTCTCGTCTGCTACGAATGCGTCGTCTAATACTTTCGCAGTGTCTGTAACGTAAGGTGCTAAGCGTTGTCCCGCTTCGTAATATGTCTCAAATATCTCATCAAATGTTGGGCATGGTTTATTGAACATACCTTTGAAATACGCATCTTTATATTCAATATTATCTTGTAGACGTTGTTTAAAGGATTCTTTATTTAATAGGTCAGCCATGCGAATACCGATACGTTGTGCTTTATCCACGTATGCAGGGCCGATACCTTTCTTCGTTGTACCAATCTTGTTATCGCCACGACGTTCTTCTTCGTACTCGTCTTGTTTCAAATGATATGGCAAGATGACTTGCGCACGGTTTGAGATGCGTAAGTTGTCAGTAGATACGCCACGTTCGTTTAACGCGTCTAACTCTTTTAAAAGTGCTACTGGGTCTACTACGACACCATTACCTATCACTGCGAGTTTATCTTTGTAGAAAATACCTGATGGTACGAGGTGTAATTTATAAGTTTCACCGCTAAATTTGATTGTGTGACCTGCGTTATTACCACCTGAAAAACGTGTGATCACATCCGCTTGTTCTGCTAAGAAATCTGTAATCTTTCCTTTACCTTCGTCTCCCCATTGTGTCCCAACTACTACAATTGATGACATATGAGCACCTCCAAGTTTTTCTCAATTTACCATAGAGTATTTTACCAATATCACCTGGAGATTGCAAATAAAAATCGAACATTATTTCAACGTCGTTAGCAGTCGTTAAAGACGTGATATTTCATTAATCTTCCATATTGAAAAGCGATGATATCAACGTTTGACAATCTTTCTTCAGTAAAACGTTAACCGTACTTCTATGAATTCAAATCACTTTTAAACAACTAAAAACCGTACAAAATTAACAACTGCGTTAAAATCATACGGTTTAAAAACTTCGATTATTTATTTTTATCACATATCTGCATGCGCATAATCAATATCAGTAAATTTGTTGTACTGTTTCATGAAATGCAGTTTCACGGTACCTGTTGGGCCGTTACGTTGCTTCGCGATAATAATTTCAATTTCACCATTATCGTCATTCACTTGCGGTTCCATGCCCATATCACCATCGTCCTCGTCATCTTCACCGGCACGCTCGTAATAGTCGTCACGGTAAAGGAAGGCAACGATGTCGGCGTCTTGCTCGATGGAACCTGACTCACGGATATCACTCATCATCGGACGTTTGTCCTGACGTTGTTCTACACCACGAGAAAGCTGACTCAAGGCAATCACAGGACATTCAAGTTCTCTGGCAATCGCTTTAAGCGTTCTTGAAATCTCTGAAACCTCTTGTTGGCGGTTATCAGAGAAGCGTGAGCCACTACCTTGTAGCAATTGCAGATAGTCAATCACGACCATATCTAAGCCATGTTCTTGTTTCAGACGGCGGCACTTAGAACGGACATCCGTGACACGAATACCTGGCGTATCATCGATAAACAGCTTCGTATGCGAGAGTTTACCGACAGACGTAGTGAAACGATTCCAATCTTCTTCTTCCATCATCCCAGTACGTAAACGGTTGGAATCGACATTTCCTGTACTACAAATCATACGCGTGACAAGTTGATCTGCACCCATCTCTAGAGAGAAGATGCCTACGGTAAAGCCATCTTCGTGTGTAGCCACCTTTTGCGCGATATTAAGAGCGAAGGCAGTCTTACCCACGGAAGGTCGAGCGGCAATAATGATGAGATCATTGCGGTTAAAGCCTGCCGTCATGTTATCTAAATCGCGATAACCTGTAGGAATGCCGGGTGTCTGACCGCTATTCTGATCGAGTAATTCAGCATTCTCATAGACTTCACCAAGCACTGTAACGATATCTTTAAAGCCTTCACTTTCTCGTGAAGAAGAAATTTCAAGTATCCGGCGTTCAGCATCATTGAGAACTTCGTCTAATTCGATTTCACTATTATAGCCGTCATTGGCGATACTTTCTGCAACTTGGATGAGTTTCCGTTTCGTCGATAGCTTTAAGACGATGTCAGTATAGTATTGAATATTTCGCGTCGTCGGAACATTGTTCGCAAGTTCCGCGAGATACTGAGGTCCACCCGCTTCGTTGAGCCGCCCATCTTGAGAGAGCTGATCCATGAGCGTCACACTATCAATATTCTTGCTCTCCTCATGGATGTGCATCATCGCTCTGAAGATATGTTGATGGGCACTTCTATAAAATGACTCAGGAAGTAAGACTTCCTGAGTTGAGTTCATGAGTTCTGGATCGAGGAAAATGGCACCTAATACAGATTGTTCCGCTTCATTACTATGCGGCATTTGATTGCGTTCGTACATTCCGTCCATTTGTTCTCCACCTCATATCTCATTACTTTGAATTAGTTCTGTTCTACTGTGTGTACGCGAATTGTACCTTCAACTTCTTTATCAAGTTTAACAGGCACATTCGTATAACCTAAAGCGTGAATGCCATGTGGTAAATCCATTTTACGCTTATCAATTTTAATATCGTGTTGATCTTTAAGGGCTTGAGCGATTTGTTTCGTACTGATTGAACCGAATAACTTACCGCCTTCACCTGTCTTCGCACTGACTTCAACTTCAATGTCTTCAAGACGTGCTTTAAGTTCTTTCGCCTCGTCAATTTCTTTCTGTCTTTCTTGTTCTGCACGTTTATTTTGTTGTTGAAGTTGTTTCAAGTTACCACTATTTGCTTCGACTGCTAAGTTCTTTTTAAAAAGGAAGTTGTTAGCGTAACCTACTGGCACATCTTTAACTTCGCCTTTCTTACCTTTACCTTTAACATCTTGTGTGAATATTACTTTCATGCGTCTTCACTCCTACTCATTTGTTCTGTTATTGCCTGTTGTAATTGTTCAATTGCTTCTTCGACAGTTAAGTCTTTCAACTGTGTAGCAGCATTCGTTAAATGTCCGCCACCACCCAGTGCTTCCATCGTTAGCTGAACGTTGATTGCACCAAGGGATCGCGCTGACATTCCGATAAGGTTATCTTCACGTCGTGCTACAACATATGAGGCTTCTACACCATCTAAACTTAACAACTCATCTGCTGCTTGTGCAACAGTAACGGGATGATAGATTTTGTCGTCAGGACCATGGGCAATCGCTACGCCATGATCTTGAAGTTCAACCGTGCGAATTAATTCAGTTCGGTTGATGTACGTATCGATATCATCCTTCAAGAAGTGTTGCGTTAAGATCGTATCCGCACCATGTGCACGGAGATAACTTGCTGCATCGAAAGTTCGTGAGCCTGTCCGCAATGTGAAGTTACGCGTATCAACGATGATACCTGCAAACATCACTGTAGACTCAAGTCGTGTTAAGCGTTGTTCTGTCGGTTGATATTCTAGCAACTCTGTCACGAGCTCTGCAGTAGAGCTGGCGTACGGTTCCATGTAGACCAACAACGGACTTGAAATAAAGCTTTCGCCACGACGATGGTGGTCAATCACGACTTTGCGATTAGATTTATTTAAGATATTTTCATCTAAGACCATCTCAGGTTTATGCGTATCGACCACTACGAGCGTTGTCTTAGAAGTCATGATGTCCCATGCTTCGTCGGACGTAATGAAACGCTCTTTCAATTCAGGTTTCTCATCGACTGCGTTCATGACACGTCGCAATGTTGGATCGATATCTGAATCGTTAAGCACTACGTAGGCATCCAAGTTGTTCATCATCGCAAAGCGTGTCACACCGATAGCTGCACCGATGGCATCTAAGTCTGGACGCTTGTGTCCCATCACGATGACTTTGTCGCCTTCCATCAAGATATCTTTCAATGCGTGAGAAATGACACGAGCTCGTACGCGTGTACGTTTCTCCATCGGGTCAGTCTTACCGCCGTAGAAGCGGACATTACCGTTGATGTGTTTGATGGCAACTTGGTCACCGCCACGACCGAGCGCTAAGTCTAATCCAGATTGTGAAAGCTCACCAAGATCGATGAGGTTCTCTGAGCCTTCCCCTACGCCGATACTCAGTGTGAGCTGGGCACGATAACCTACACTTTTCTCACGTAATTGACTTAAGATATCAAAGTTACTATCTTCAACTTCATTTAAGATACGTTGGTTCAAGTAAGCCACAAACTGGTCTGAGCTGTAACGTTTGAAATAGATATTATATTCCGAAGCCCAACGACTGATGACGCGTGTCACCATCGAGTTGATTTCTGAACGTTGTGTATCGTTCATATTTTGTGTGATTTCGTCGTAGTTGTCGAGGAAGAGCGTCGCAATAATCGGCTTTGACTCTTCGTAGAGTTCATTCGTCTTCACTTCTTCTGTAATATCGAAGAAGTACAACACACCTTCCGCTTCAGCATAACGTACGCGATAATGGTAGCCATTGTCTTCAATTTCTATTTCTTGCGTCTTTTCCAGCTGTTTTAAAATGTTTGGATAAACCTCATTAACAGGGTCTGAAATCACGTTGCGTTCAGCACGTTCAGACATAAATTTGTTCATCCATTCAATATTCTCATTGTCATCTAGGATAATCATGCCGATGGGCAGCTCTTTAATCGCAGTGTTACTGCCAGCTGAAATATGTCCACTTAAGTCATCGACATAATGATCCATCTTATTTAAAGCTTTACGTATTAGAATAATCGAGACGATTGCCATAACGACGAGTATGATAGCCGCTACAGTCGCGAAGATTTGATTAATCACAAACCACGCGATGACGATAGCAATACCCGTCAGCAACATTAAGACAAACGGCAAGATTAACGCTTGCTTAGTGGATTGCCGGTTCATTGTTCCACCTCAAATCATTTTTTAATGCGCGCTTTTAAGTTCAACATCATATCTGCCATACCTATTAAGACTACAATTGGCGCCATTGCAGATATGAGCGTTCCGATAACCATGAGTAATATTGTCACGGCTAAAGGCATACTTTTCGCTTTACCAAAGAAATGAATTACACTTAATCCCTGAATATACATACATAATGATAACACAACTTGAAAGTTCAATACGATACTTTGGAACATAGATGGTTCACTATTTGAAGTGAACAGAAGACAGACAATCGTAATGATATAAACAATTAAGATAAACCGTGGCATTTGCCAAGCATATAACGGTCTAAAGATAGGCGTCGCCACTTTAAACTTACGTAAGATTGGGAAAGTGATTAATAAATTAAATAAGACGATAACAAAGATAGTGACGATGATATAACTTGGAAATTCCATCAACGCTTTATTTGTTAAATTATCTACCAATTGATTGTAACTTTCTATGACATTGCTACCATATTGTTGTAAATCAGACGGTTGTAGATAATTTAAGACTGATTTCATCGGTTGCACTAAAGTACTTCCAGTCGGCAAACGATGGGTCGCTTGTAAGATGAGTAGTGCAATTAAACTAAATAAACTTAAGTATGTCGTCGTAACATAGAAGATGCGTTCTTTCGTTGCACGCTCTTTTAATAATTGCCCAATGATGAAACTTGTGAGCAAGACCACAACAATAGCGCTTAACGTGGCTAAGTTGGTAAAGAGCGTCGTGAGAATAACTGTAATTAAGGCAGCTATTCCGAAACTTTCTTTCGATTTGTGCCACAAGACGATACCAGGAATGGTCGCAAAGAAACACAACACATATCCTATTAAGGGCACAAAATATGTAACTAAAGCCACAATTATAAAGGTGATAACACCAAGTATCGTCGCTTTAGGATTAACTTTAGAAAACAAATTTGCCACTCCTATACTCAATTTGACTATAATGCCTATTTTAACCTCTTTGAAAGGTTTATACAATTATTGTCAATTAAGGCATGAACGTGTCTCTCCTATTTCATGCATACCCATTCTTCCTATGTGTTACGTGTCTTAGCGTCGAACTTTAGACTTTTTCAAAAAATGATATAAATTCGGCGCCCAATCGTTGAAATTGAGTAAAAAACCATCATGACCTACGTTATCGGGCACGAAGAAGTGACGATGATATTGGAAGCGTGCCCCCATCGCTCGAACTTGGTCATCTGGATAGAGCAAATCATCGGTAAAGCCGAGGGTTAGTACTTTAGTATCTAACTGAGCCAAGACTTCTGCAACGTCAGTACGTCCACGGTCGAGGTTGTGGCTATCGAGCACATCAAGTAACGTCTTATAGCAAGCCACATCAAAGCTTTCTTTAAATTTATCACCTTGATGATGCTGGTAAGACACCACTTGTTCAGGTGTAAATCGCGCTTCGTAACTCTTTGAAGACCGATAAGTTAAGAAACCGAGTTGGCGTGCAATACTCAATCCTTCCTTTCCACCTAAGTGAATCGCTTGTCGTGCAATATCGTTAAATGCACGACTATAAGATGAAGTCTTATCCGTCGCTGCGAGAATGACGGCTTTCTCAACGTGAAATTGACGATTGTAGAGCAGTTCCTGAACTTGCATACCACCTAGAGAACCACCGATGAGAATAGCGATACGCTTAAAGCCTAATGCTTTCACTCCACGTTCAATCGCTCGGACAATATCGCGTAACGTCAGCTGTTGAGGAAAGTTAGGATCGTTGCACGGTGAACTCGAACCAAATGGACTACCAATGACGTTAAACGTGAGAAACTGATAATCGTGAATAGGCAAATAACCTCCATCAATAATTTCACGCCACCACCCTGGCTCCTCATCCGTGCCATATGTGAGATGATTTCCCGTTAATGCATGACAGACGAGTACGAGTGGTTGTCCTTGATAACCTACGTGCTCGTAACGAAGTTTCAAATTCTCAATTAGTTCCCCAGATTCCGTATAAAAGTTGCCTAATTCAAGTGTGTCTACAATATATTTCATTAGCTACTTACCTCCTTGTTAGTGAACTTATCGCTACCCCTCCCCTACTCTGCTTCATATAGAAAAAGTCTCCTACTCGACCAAAAGTAAGAGACTCACATTACCTTATTACTCGAGTTGCATCGTTGGTTGTAGCACCGTACTGATAAAGCCGGTTGCTGAAGTTTCACAGGGCCAAATCCCTCCACTTCTCTCAATAAGTTCAATATTTGATTTAAGTTTCGTTGACTAGATTAAAGTTAATTCTAATCGAATATTCCGATAATTACAACAGTTAATATGCCGTTATGAATCCTTAATGCGTTATCTAGCTCACTGCGTCTTGAAATAGGGCGATTTGTTATAAGAGGTGAGTCTGACGTTTGTCTGAAGTCAGACTGACGGAAGTGTTAATATCATTCTCTAACCCCTTGCCACTGTAATCATACAAGCCTTTCCGGTATTAAGACTAAATTTCTACTTCGACTACCTGTTCAGCATTCACAGTATTAAATATTTTACTGAAATAGCTTTCCTTTTTTCTAAAAAAGGCAACTCCCACAATTAATGAGAATTGCCTTTTCAATATATTTCATCTTAACTTGTAACTCATTGAGCCGTTGATTATTTATCTAACGTAATCTTAGTCTTACCGCCCATGTATGGAACAAGCGCTTCAGGAATTGTAATTGAACCATCTTCGTTTTGGTAGTTCTCAACAATTGCTGCAAATGTACGACCTACAGCAAGACCACTACCATTTAACGTATGCACAAATTCTGGTTTCGCATCTTTATCACGTTTGAAACGGATGTTTGCACGACGCGCTTGGAAATCTGTCACGTTAGAGCAAGAGCTGATTTCCTTGTACTCATTGTAGCTAGGTAACCAAGCTTCAAGGTCATATGTCTTGCTTGCGCCGAAACCAATGTCGCATGTACATAAGTTCACACGGCGATATGGTAATTCAAGTTCTTCAAGGATTGATTCCGCATTTTGAGTTAACTCTTCAAGTGCATCCCAAGAATCTTCTGGTTTCTCGTAACGTACCATCTCTACCTTATCGAACTGGTGAAGACGGATTAAACCACGAGTGTCACGACCTGCAGATCCAGCTTCACTTCTGAAACAAGCTGTTTGTCCTGTGAATAAAGCAGGAAGTTGATCTTTATCAAGAATTTCATTGCGGTAGAAGTTTGTGAATGGCACTTCTGCCGTTGGGATTGTGTAAAGTCCTTCTTTTTCAACTTTAAATAAATCCTCTTCAAATTTAGGAAGTTGACCTGTACCGTACATTGAATCAGCATTAACAAGTTGTGGTGCCATCATTTCAGTATAGCCTTGTTGTGTTGTATGTTTCGTAATCATGTAGTTCATCAATGCACGTTCTAATAATGCACCGTCACCAGTTAAGAAGACGAAACGCGCACCTGAAACTTTTGCTGCACGGTCGAAGTCAGCCATCTTCAATTCTTCAACTAAATCCCAGTGTGGTTTCGCCTCGAAGTCAAATTCTCTTGGCGTACCCCAACGTTTAAGTTCAACGTTGTCTTCGTCAGATTCACCTTCTGGCACGTCATCGTGGATTAAGTTTGGAATGCCAGCTAACGTATCATGTAATTCTTGGTCTACGTCGTTAAGTGACGCATCGATTTCTTTAATCTTGTCACCTAATTCGCGCATTTCTTTAATAACGTCATCCGCATCTTCTTTGTTGCGTTTCTTCTCAGCAATTTCACCACTCACACGGTTACGCTCTGCTTTCATTTCCTCAGTCTTGCTGATGTAGTCACGGCGTTTTTCATCTAGTTCTAAGACTTTGTCCACAACTGATGAATCCATACCACGCTTAGCAATCTTGTCTTTGACCATGTCTGGTTCTGTACGGAATAATCGAATATCTAACATCTGTCTATCTCCTTTGATATATATTTAGGTTGAAGCGCATAAAAAAGACCACATCCCCGACAAGGGACGTGGTCTCTACGCGTTGCCACCCTATTTAACAGCTTAATTTGATAAATTAAGACTGCGCTCTCACTTAAATAACGGTAATTGCCGATTGTTCACATCAGTAGGTAGATTCATATTAAGGATCATTGCCTGTTCACACCAACCACAAGCTCTCTGAAATCATCACATTAATACTACTTAGCCTACGAACAATAGTGATATTTGAATTATCTTAAATATAGCAAATTGTTTAAAAATTTTCAAGACAGTATAAGCTATTTATTTAAAATGACAAATTTCTAAACTTATTTTTCATCACTACTATAAGCGTCGTCACGTAGATACTGAGCAACCGCTTCAATATCTTTATGGAACTGACGATCTTCAGTAATTGAAGGTACGATGCTACGTAACGCTTCATATTTCGCTAAAGTGCGTGGTGAGAGTTTTTCTACACCTTGATGTTCTACCGCTTGTAACGCAATAATACATTCTATCGCGAGCACTCGACGCGCATTTTCTACAATTTGATAGCCATGGCGAGATGCGATTGTTCCCATCGACACGTGGTCTTCTTGGTTAGCAGAAGAAGGAATAGAGTCTACGCTTGCTGGATGCGCCAACGTTTTATTCTCAGACACGAGACTCGCAGCAGCATACTGCATAATCATCGCGCCGCTTTGAAGACCTGGTTCCGGACTTAAGAATGCAGGCATACCATTGTTAAGTTGTGGATTTACAAGACGTTCCAAACGGCGTTCTGCCACATTCGCAAGCTCTGACACCCCAATTTTTAAGAAATCAAGAGCGAAAGCGACGGGTTGACCGTGGAAGTTACCTCCAGAAATGACGAGCGTTTCATCATCCTCATCGAAGATCAATGGATTGTCGTTTGCCGCATTCATCTCAAATTCGAGTTTCTCTTTTACATAATTGAACACTTGGAAGCTCGCACCGTGAATTTGTGGAATACAACGTAGTGTATACGCGTCTTGTACACGTAACTCAGCTTGGCGTGTCGTCAGTTGAGAGCCTGCTAACCAATCTCTCATACGTTCAGCAACCTCAATTTGTTCTTGGTAATTACGTGCTTTATGTACTTGCTCATTGTAAGCGTCTGTAATGCCATTGAGCGATTGATGTGTTAGCGCCGCAATCCACTCAGCTTGATAACCTAAATCTTCCGCTTCGATGTACGAAATTACCCCTTGTGCCGTCATCGCTTGTGTACCGTTAATCAGCGCTAAACCTTCTTTCGCTTGGAGTGTGTGTGGTGCACGGCCTAGCTCTTGTAACACATCTTGACTGTCACGTTCTTCCCCTTGATAAACGACTTTGCCTTCACCAATCAATGCTAATGCAAGATGTGAAAGTGGTGCTAAATCTCCTGATGCACCAAGAGAACCTTGTTGTGGAATAATCGGCACGATGCGGTGATTGATAAAGTAGATGAGTTGATCAATGAGCTCAACAGTCACGCCTGAATGACCTTTCAACAACGTGTTTAAGCGTAAGACCATCATGACTAGCGCGACATTATTTGCAAATGGTTCACCTACACCACATGCATGAGAACGTATCAGATTGACTTGTAATTGATTGTACTGCTTATCATCGATACGCACATCACTAAATAAGCCGAACCCAGTAGTAATGCCGTAAATCGTTTCTTTATCTCGAATGATACGTTCCACTGTGGCACGACTGTCTTTTACTCGCGACAATGCTTGCTTTGTGATTTCGACTGAATCGTTGTTAGCTAGAAAGTGTTGAATATCTCGAATCGTCAGTTGCTCACCATTTAATTGTAAAGTCATTATCCCATCTCCCTTTATATTCTCTATTTCTTTAAAAGTATACGCTTACATACCGATTGCGACAATGCTTATCGCGAAGTCCGTAATATGGTATTGAATTAGCATATTAACAGAATAAAGGAGGGTTGATGAGAATCAGGGTTATAGCCACCATTATTTTTACTCATTTCTATTGACGAACAAGAATACGAGGTATAGTATGTTCTATTGTATTTAGAAGATTAACGACTTAATCGACAGTAATGTCACAGAGCAAAGATATATTTCGTGACTTGAAGTCAAAGGGAGGTTGCCAATATGCAAACTTTAACAACACCTACTATTCCACGTCGTAACCCAGAGACACATAAAGGGGACTATGGCAGAATTCTACTCATCGGTGGGAACTCTAATATGGGTGGCGCAATTATGATGGCAGCGACAGCCTGTGTGTATAGTGGAAGCGGGCTGATCACTGTAGCCACACATCCAAATAACCACGCAGCATTACACTCACGCTGTCCAGAAGCAATGGTTATTGATATTAACGACACGAAAGCACTTACGCAGCACATTGAAAGCGTAGATTGTATCCTTATTGGTCCTGGCCTTGGCTGCGACTTTAAAGGTAACAACGCAATTACGTTCTTGCTTCAGAATATCCAAGAGCATCAAACACTCGTCATTGATGGAGATGCGATTACTATCTTCAGTAAGTTAAAACCGCAGCTTCCTAATTGCCGCATCGTCTTCACACCTCATCAGAAAGAGTGGGAACGTTTGAGTGGTATCGAAATTGCTGATCAAACACCTGAACGTAATTTAGAAGCCGCTCAGAACTTAGGTGCGACGATTGTGTTGAAACAACACGGAACTGAACTTTATTTCAAGAACGATACGTATAAATTAGATATTGGTACACCAGCCATGGCGACAGGCGGTATGGGTGATACGCTTGCTGGTATTATCACAAGCTTCGTCGGTCAGTTTGATGATTTAGAGGAAGCGGTTAAAAGTGCAACGTATCTACACAGCTATATCGGTGAGAACTTATCGAAATCTATGTATGTTGTGCCTCCTACACAGATCATCAATCAAATTCCATATACGATGAAAGAATTAGAGGAGAAATAAGTGGAGCGCTTGTAGTAAGGAATTTTGTCAAAAAGATAAGTATATAAGCGGAATCGTCCAATTAAGTTGAAGAAGTGATAGAACATCTTTACTTCGACTTAAGTTGGGCGATTTCTTTTTACTAAGCCACAATAAATACAGTGGAGAATTCAATTTAGTATTTGCCGAATTTTCAGAAATAATATAATATACCACTATATAACTTGAATGGAAAACTCAGAAAGGACACAACTTTATGATACAAGCAATTACACACGGTATATTACTCGCCTTGGGTCTTATCCTCCCATTAGGCGCACAGAATGTGTTTGTCTTTAACCAAGGGGCAAATCAACCTAAGTTGCGTAGAGCCCTACCTGTGATTATTACGGCAGGACTGTGCGATACCTTTCTCATCGTTATCGCGATACTTGGTGTCTCACTGGTACTGATTTCTCTGCCTATATTGCAGCTCGTCATCTATCTGATCGGTTTCGTCTTTCTGATTTACATGGCGTGGTCATTGTGGAAAGAACAACCGCCTCAACTCGAACACATCGAACCTATGAAGCCGAAGAAACAAATTGGCTTTGCCTTGTCCGTCTCACTCTTAAATCCACACGCAATTATGGATACGGTAGGTGTAATAGGAACGAGTGCTTCCGTTTATGATGGCGGAGAGAAGCTCGGTTTCGCACTTGCGACCATCTTTGTTTCATGGTTCTGGTTCGTCTTGCTAGCTATCTTAGGTAAGCTGCTCGGTACAGTCGATAAGACCGGTAAATACATCGTTATGTTAAACAAAGTTTCCAGTGTCATCGTCTTCGTCGTCAGCTTGATTATTTTAAAAAACATTTGGCACATTCTCTTTGATTAGAATATGGAACAGAGCGTAAAGGTGAGCTATCTATGCTACTCGTAGCTCCGGCCTTTACGCTCTATTTATATATTATTGTTTATTTTTTTAAAGGAACTTGGGCTATCTTTTGAAAAGGCGGCGCTCCTGCACCATTATTTGAAACTCTCAACGTCCCATTTTTATACAAGCGATAATGTGTGGCAGTTGTATTGCTATTAATCGCTGAAGCTTCAATATAATCCCCTTTGTCAGATGTACTGATACGCTTGTTTTCTCCAGCATAGTATTTAATAATCTCTGGTGCATTATCTTGAGTCACCTGTGAATAGTGTTCTTCCTCTGCATTAGCCTGACCTGCTTGTAGGCCTGTAAACAATACGGCTCCAGTTAAAATTGTAGAGCCTAATACTTTTGAAACTAATTTCATAAATGTTAGTCCTCCTCAATTTTTTATAGAAGAAGCTTCTTCAAAAATAAAGTTATCATAATCTGAAAAGAATTAAAATACATTTTGTAATCTTTTTGAAATAATTTTGTTTTATTTTAGTAATATTTATGTAAAATAGTGACGTTTTTTTGTAAAAAAATAAGACCCCCTGCACATGCAAGGAGTCTAAATCTCACGTTATGATTTAATTATTCTTCCGTAGAATCATCGTCATTTTGAATATCTTCATTCACACGATCCATGAAGTCTTGACGCAATTCTTCAGGTTCATCACTTGAGTCGGTAGCGTCTGTCTCAGCTGATTCATCAACTTCTGTGTGGATTGCTTTGCCAGGTGCATCACCTTCAATGACTTGTTCTTGTTGCTCAGAACTTTCGTCATTGGAAGCTGTTCCTTCACTATCAGTATCTTCCGCTTCTTCCTCATTTACTTTAGCTACCGTAGCAACATGTTGGTTCTCACCGAGACGGATGAGTTTCACACCTTGAGCTGCACGGCCATTTTGAGAAATATCTTGAGCTTCCATACGGATAATTACACCGTGGTTAGTAACCACCATAATATCTTCGTCACCTGTCACCGTCGTAATACATACGATATTACCATTACGTTCTGTGATAGTTGCTGTCTTGATACCCATACCACCGCGGTTAGAGAGACGATAATCGCTAACTGGTGTACGTTTACCGAAACCTTTTTCAGTAACGACTAGCACTTCATCTTCGCTATTCTCATGAGCAACGTCAAGACCTACAACCTCGTCATTCTCACGCAAGGAGATCCCTTTCACACCTGCAGCATTACGACCGAGTGGACGTAAGCCACTTTCTTGGAAGCGGATTAATGATGCATGTGCTGTACCGATGAGAATATCTTCTGTACCATCTGTTAAACGTACCGCAATCAATTCGTCATCTTCTTTGAAACTGATCGCAATCTTACCGTTCTTATTGATGTGAGAGAAATTGCTTAACGCTGAACGTTTCACGATACCTCTCTTCGTCGCAAAGACTAAGAAGTGATCTTCCGTCGTTAAGTCTTTCACTGCAATCATCGTACTGATACTCTCATCATTGTCCAGCTCAATCGCGTTGATGACTGGAATACCTTTAGACTGACGGGAGAGTTCCGGCACTTCATAGCCTTTCAGTTTGTAGACGCGTCCTTTATTAGTGAAGAAGAGCACGTGGTCATGTGTACTTAACGTCACAAGTTGACTGACGAAATCTTCTTCTAATGTGTTCATACCTTGTACACCACGACCACCGCGATGTTGCGCGCGGTATGTAGACACAGGTAGACGTTTAATGTAGTTATTATGACTTAACGTAATGACAATTTGTTCTTCAGGAATAAGATCCTCATCTTCGATACTGTCGATGTTACCTAATTGGATTTCTGTTCTACGTTCATCGCCATAACGCTCACGAATTTCGATGAGTTCGTCACGCACAATTTGTAGTAACAGTTCATCGTCAGCAAGTATTTCTTTCAACTCTTTGATGTATTGAACTAACTCGTTGTATTCTGATTCAACTTTGTCGCGTTCTAAACCTGTGAGACGGCGCAGACGCATATCGAGGATGGCTTGCGCTTGTCTATCTGAAAGTTTGAAGCGCTCTTGTAAGCTCGCCATCGCAATCTTATCTGTTTCTGACTCACGGATTATGCTGATGATTTCATCGATGTGATCGAGCGCAATTCTCAAGCCTTCGAGGATATGTGCACGATCTTGAGCTTTACGTAAGTTATATTCAGTACGACGTCGAACGACAACTTTTTGATGTTCTAGATATTCGACTAAAGCTTCTTTCAAGTTGATGAGCTTAGGTCGACCGTTCACTAAAGCAATGGTATTCACACCAAATGATGTTTGAAGTGGCGTTAATTTGTATAGATTATTTAAGATAACATTTGCATTGGCATCTTTACGGATATCGATAACGACACGCACGCCTGTACGTAAACTTGTCTCGTCACGTAAATCTGTAATGCCATCAACTTTTTTATCACGCGCTAATTCAGCAATCTTCTCAATCATACGTGCCTTGTTGACTTGATAAGGTACTTCTGTAACGACGATACGTTGACGGCCTCCACCACGTTCTTCAATTTCAGCGCGTGCACGCATTTGAATAGAACCGCGGCCTGTTTCGTATGCGCGTCGGATACCACTTTTACCCATGATCAAACCTGCAGTAGGGAAGTCTGGACCTTGAATGTCTTCCATCAGTTCAGCTACAGTGATGTCGGGATTGTGGCTTAAACTTAAGACACCGTTAATCACTTCTGTAAGGTTGTGAGGTGGGATGTTTGTCGCCATCCCTACAGCGATACCACTTGCGCCATTGACGAACAAGTTAGGGAAACGAGACGGTAAGACTACCGGCTCTCTTTCAGTACCGTCGTAGTTATCGATAAAATCAATCGTGTCTTTGTTGATATCACGTAACATTTCAAGCGTGATCTTAGTCATCTTCGCTTCGGTATAACGCATGGCAGCTGCGCCATCGCCATCCATAGAACCGAAGTTACCTTGACCATCTACTAACGGGTAGCGATAACTGAAGTTCTGCGCCATTCTCACCATCGCTTCATAGATGGATGAGTCACCGTGTGGGTGGTATTTACCCATTACGTCCCCAACGATACGTGCGGACTTCTTGTATGGCTTATCAGGTGTCATACCTTGTTCGTTTAACCCGTATAAGATACGTCGATGTACTGGTTTCAGACCATCACGTACATCTGGCAATGCACGTGATACGATGACACTCATCGCGTAGTCTAAGAACGATTCCCGCATTTCACTGGTAATATTACGTTCATTAATTCTTGATTCCGGTATTTCAGACATCAAGGTGCCCTCCTTCAACATTTCAATTCATGGTTCTAGAAATCTAAGTTAGCGTATACAGCATTGTCTTCGATGAACTGTCTGCGGTTCTCTACCACGTCGCCCATTAACATCTCGAAAGTTTGGTCTGCATCAATCGCATCATCGAGTGTGACTTGAAGCATTGAGCGATTGTCAGGATTCATCGTTGTCTCCCATAACTGATCCGCATTCATTTCACCTAAACCTTTGTAGCGTGAGATAGACCACTTAGGTGTTGGATTCAATTCTGCTTTGAGATTATCGAGCTCGCGGTCATTGAAGACATAATACTTCTCTTTACCTTGTGTGAGTTTGTATAAAGGTGGTTGGGCGATGTAAACATAGCCCGCTTCAATCAACGGTCTCATGTAGCGATAGAAGAACGTGAGTAAGAGGGTACGGATGTGCGCACCGTCTACATCGGCATCAGTCATAATAATAATCTTATGATAACGTGCCTTGCTCAATTCAAATTCGCCACCGATACCTGTACCAAATGCTGTGATCATTGAACGAATTTCGTTGTTATTCAATATGCGATCAAGTCGAGATTTCTCAACGTTAAGAATCTTACCTCTTAGCGGCAGAATCGCTTGTGTCGCTGAGTCACGACCTTCTTTCGTAGACCCCCCGGCAGAGTCACCTTCGACGATGAAGATTTCACTTTCATCCGGATTCTTACTAGAACAATCCGCTAATTTACCAGGTAAGCTTGAAACCTCTAGAGCAGATTTACGGCGTGTAACTTCACGTGCTTTCTTCGCTGCTACACGTGCTCTTGAAGCCATAATCCCCTTATCTACAATGACACGACCCACTTGAGGATGCTCATAAAGGAAACGCTCAAATTGTGCAGAGAATAATTTATCCACAATTTGACGTACTTCAGAGTTACCTAACTTCGTCTTCGTTTGTCCTTCGAATTGAGGATCACCATGCTTAATGGAGACGACAGCTGTTAGACCTTCTCGTGTATCTTCACCAGAAAGTTTGTCTTTATCATCTTTGATAATCTTACTTTGAAGGCCATAGCTATTTAAGATACGCGATAGTGCACGTTTAAAGCCTTCTTCATGCGTACCGCCTTCGTATGTGTGGATATTGTTGGCATAAGTAAGAAGATTCGTCGCAAAACCGCTGTTGTATTGCAATGCAATTTCTACTTCGATATCGTCTTTCGTTTGATGAATGTAGATAGGCTCATCATGTAGAGGTTCTTTATTCTCATTCAACATTTCAACATAGGACTTAATACCACCTTCATAATGATAATTGTCCTCTCTCACTTCATCTTCATCTCTTTCATCGCGAAGTGTAATAGAGATGCCTTTATTTAAGAATGCTAATTCCTTGATACGCTGTTGAAGCGTTTCATAATCATAAACTGTCGTTTCAGTGAAGATTTCTGGATCAGCTTTAAAACGGATTTCAGTACCTGTATTGTCATCATCCGTTTCACCCACAACTTCTAGATCGAATTGAGGGACGCCACGTTCGTATGCTTGGTGATAAATCTTATTGTCTCTATGTACGTAAACTTCTAATCTTTCAGATAAAGCGTTTACGACAGAAGATCCTACACCGTGTAAACCACCAGATACTTTGTAGCCGCCGCCACCAAATTTACCGCCGGCGTGAAGCACTGTGAGGATAACTTCGACTGCAGGTCTACCCATCTTCTCTTGTGTGTCTACAGGGATACCACGTCCATTATCAGTGATACGTATCCAGTTATCTTTCTCAATAATGACCTCAATTGTATCTGCATAGCCTGCTAAAGCTTCGTCGATACTGTTATCGACAATTTCCCAAACAAGGTGATGCAAACCCTTTTCTGAAGTAGATCCGATATACATACCTGGTCGTTTACGAACCGCTTCAAGTCCTTCTAATACTTGAATCTGACCAGCACCATAATTTTCCGTGTTGTTCACATCTGACAATGCTTCCACCTTCACTTTCTGTTACTTAGTAATTTCGCCTTGATTGATGCGATATAATTTAGCATTACTCATAATTTCATGATCAATACCGTCCACTAATGTCGTTGTCACAAAGGTTTGAACCTTGTGTTGAATCGTGCTTAATAAATGCGATTGACGTGAATCATCGAGTTCACTTAACACGTCATCGAGCAAGAGAATAGGATATTCGCCCACCTCTTGTTTCATCAGTTCAATTTCTGCCAACTTAATGGATAAAGCGGTCGTACGTTGCTGCCCTTGAGAGCCATACGTTTGCGCGTCCATATCATTGACGTTAAAACCTAAATCATCTCGATGTGGACCAAACAAGCAAACGCCGCGTTCTTTCTCACGCTCCATATTTTTATCGAGCGTCTCTAACACTTCTTCGATCAAGACGGATTGATCTTTCGACAAGTCGTTCAACTTCAAACTGGGGAGATACTTCAAATTCAGTCGTTCTCGCTCATCCGTAATACCTGAGTGAATCGGTTGAGCCAACGCTTCGAGTTCGTTAATAAAATGCGCTCTCCGCAAGGTTACTTTAAGCGCATATTCAGCAAACTGTTGATTTAAGACTTCCAGCATAGTGCTATCCGACTTATCTCCGTATTGAAGCTGTTTGAGATAATTATTTTTTTGTTTAAGAATACGTTGGTATTGCGCTAAATCGTTGAGATACACTGCTGAAATTTGTCCAAGCTCCATGTCGATGAAGCGTCTGCGAATTTGAGGCGCCCCTTTCACGATGCTCAAATCTTCAGGTGCAAAAAGGACGACATTTAAATGCCCAACATATTGCGTAAGTTTACTTTGTTCTAAGTGATTGACTTTAACTTGCTTGCCCTTCTTCGTAATCAGCATCGTCAACGGCATCTCACCATGACGATAGCTTAATCCTCCCTCTATCTTAGCATAGTCACTCTTGAAGCGAATGAGCTCTTTATCGTTAGACGTACGATGACTCTTCGCAAGTGCTAAGACGTAGATAGATTCCAACAAGTTCGTCTTTCCTTGCGCGTTCTCACCGATGAGAATATTCACCTCAGGATGACAATCAAGATAGATCGACTCGTAATTACGGTAGTTTTCAAGCTGGAGTGTATTTAATTTCATTCTTCACCTTGATAAGCAATGATGAATGAGTCAATTTCTGGAATTTCAGGTATATCAATGCGATCTTGGTGCGCCAATTTCTTACCACGACGTGTTTCCCGTTCGCCATTGAGCAAGACTTCGAAATCTTGTAAGAACCACTTTGCTTGGCCACCTGATTCGATGATGGCTTCATTCTTTAAAAATTGACCTAAAGTAATCTCGTTATCAACGACTACTGTCTCTACCAAATCAATCACTCCATTCCTTGTAGTCACTTATATATTATACCTTTTTTCACTAAAAATTTCATGCCCTAGACGGCGTAAAATCAACGAAGTTTCACGAAAATCAGAGAAATTTGCTACACTGCGTTCATTTTTTCGATTTCAGTAGCCATTTTTCAGCCAACTCATGTGGATTTTAAATACGAAAATAACCTATATTGAATTTTAAAGGGGTATTTAGAGCCAAATTATCTTTCAAGATAGATTTATCCTAGAAGAATATCTTAGCTTAAATTAAAAGGCTGAATAAGCTCTCATTTGATTTTCGAACTGTACTTCACTTATCTATTTCTTTTCTTAATGCCCTGATATTTTTATCTGCTCACTTATATACACGTCAGATCTCCGAATTTTACTTTTAACCTAAACAAAAAGAGGCAAGAACGGGTATACTACCTCGTCCTAACCTCGATAAGCTCATTTGAAATGGTGACATGCCTAGTAAGTTCTGATTGGCAAGATAAGTTGTGTTACTGAATCATCATCTTTCGGTTTCAAGATAAATGGTTTCATCGTACCGAAGAATTCGACTTCTACTTCGTCATTATCAATCGCTTTAAGCGCGTCCATCATGTATTTAGAGTTGAAAGAGATCTTTAAGTTGCCGCCTTCAACATCATTCGCTTCTACTTCCTCTTTCACAGTACCAATTTCAGGTGAAGTTGAAGAGAGCTCAACAATCTGATTACCTGTGCTCAATTTGATGACGTTGTTACCACCTTCGCGAGCGAGAAGTGAAGCACGATCAATCGCATGATAGAACTCGCCATTATTTAAACCTAATTTAATTTCGTAGTTCTCAGGGAACAAGCGAGATGTGTCTGGATAGTGACCTTCCAATAAGCGTGAAATAAAGTTGATATGACCCACGCGGAAGAGAACTTGGTTCGATGCGAAGAAGATGTCGATCGTGTCATCACTGTCAGAAACAATCTTGTTTAATTCAGCTAAAGCTTTACCAGGAATGATGACATTCTTATCTTCAGATTCATCTTCTAATGCTAACTTGCGCACAGCTAAGCGGTGTGAATCGGTAGCAGTGCATATTAATTCATTATCTTGTATAAGCCAGTTCACACCAGTGAGTACTGGGCGTGTTTCTGAGGTGGACACCGCGAAATTTGTTTGCGCAATCACGTTCTTCAAGACTTTAACAGGAATTTGAATTGCGTCATCACGAGAAACTTGTGGTAGCAATGGATATTGATCTGGATCTAATCCACTTAAATTAAATTCCGAATGACCAGAAGTTATTAAAGTTTGGAACTGTTCGTTAGTTGATAGTTTCACATCTTTACCTGGTAATTTCTTAACGATATCTACGAAGAAACGACCAGGAAGTACGACAGATCCGGCTTCTGAAATATTCACAATTTCCTCTCCATCTACTTGTTTAGGGATCGTAATTTCAATTGAGATTTCAGAGTCAGAGCCTGTAAGAATCACTTCGTCATCTTTAGCATCAATCTTGATACCTGTCAGTATAGGTAATGTAGTTCTAGGCGAAATTGCTTTAAGTGTGTCATTGAGCTGATTAATAAAGTAATCGCGTCTGATAGAGAATTCCATAATTATTCTTAACTCCTTCCAGTCGTTTATAATAATTATATAGGTTTTAAATTCGTAGTCATAGTAGTAGGCACTGTGAATTAGTGGATAACTTATGGCAAGTCTTGTGTGACAACGTTATTCACATGTGGATAACATGTGTGTAGTGTGTACAAATTGTCCACAATATCCACACTTCATATTTCACGATGCGCTTCTTACCACTTCAAATTATCCTCTTATTATTGCCAAATTATTATAAATTACGTACTTCTTTTTCTAGATTTTCTACTTCATGTTTAAAAGTCGGATCGTCTTGCATATCTTTCGCAATCTTATCGTGTGCATGAATCACTGTCGTATGATCACGTCCACCGAATTCTTCACCAATTTTAGGTAAAGAGAAATCAGTTAACTCACGTGATAGATACATCGCGATTTGTCTAGGATAAGCGATGGATTTCGTCCTTTTCTTCGCGCTAAAGTCTTCGATACGCACACTGTAATAATCTCCAACTACCTTCTGAATATCTTGAATTGTAATCTTCTTCGTCTTAGGTGTAGAGATGAGATCTTTCAACGCTGTGGCAGTGAGCTCAGTCGTGATAGGTTCGTTCTGCAATTTAGAGAAAGCATTCACTCTGTTAAGCGCACCTTCGAGTTCTCGGATGTTGGTTTGAATTTGATTTGCGATATAAGTGAGTGCTTCAGTTGGAATATCTAAGTTCTCTTCTTCCGTCTTCTTCTGCAAAATGGCCATTCGTGTTTCATAGTCAGGTGGCGTAATATCAACGATGAGACCCCACTCGAAACGTGAGCGCAAGCGGTCTTCGAGTTTCGAAATTTCTTTCGGTGGTCGATCACTAGAGATGACAATTTGTTTATTAGCTTGATGGAGTTCATTAAAAGTATGGAAGAACTCCTCTTGGGTTTGTTCTTTATTTTGAATGAATTGGATGTCATCAATTAACAAAATGTCGATATTACGGTATTTTTCACGAAACTTATCAGATTCGTTCTGTCGAATCGATTGGATAAATTCATTGGTAAACTTCTCGCTTGAAGTGTAAAGCACTTTCATTTCAGGATTCGTTTCCAATACATTGTGACCAATCGCTTGCATCAAATGGGTCTTGCCTAAACCAACGCCTCCGTAGATAAAGAGCGGATTGTAAGCTTCTGCTGGTGCTTCAGCTACGGCAAGGCTGGCTGCGTGTGGGAAGCGGTTCCCTGGACCAATGACAAAGGTTTCAAAGGTGTTATGATCGTTGAATTGTTCTTTACCAATAGAGGCCTCGTCTACGCTATGTGCCGTTTCTTTCTGTGGAGTTGGGCTAGCAGGACCTTCGTTGGTTTTTAATTTTGCGTACTGATCTTCTGAGTAGAATTTAGGTTTTACATCCACTTCTAAAGCTTGATATAGCACGTTTTGTACAACTTCTGTATATTTCTGACCTAACCAGTTTGCGACGAATTCATCGTCTGTCACTATAATGGCTTCATCTGGGGTCAGCTTTTCAAGTTGGGTATCTTTAAAAAAGGTATTAAAAGATGTAGCCGCCACATCTTCTTCAATCATGGAAAGGACTTTCTCCCAAATTTCTTGTTCTGACATAATCACTAACTCCATTTTCTTGTTATTTTTAAGTTATACACAAAACTCACAAGATATAATTTGAGAAAATCACACCTGTGAACAATTATCCACAACTTAATCACAATCAGTGGATAACTTTTCTCAGTTTCTAAGTTACTCACAAGGAATTTGAGTATAATTCTAGTAAATGATTCTAGGTGTATCAACACTTTAGATGACTTATCCACATAATTATACTTTTTCACAATCACAACTGTCAAATGCCTGTGAATAGTTCCGTAAATACTGGAAAAATTTGTGTATAACGCAAGTATTATCCACAAATTGTTAGATGCTTGTTGTGTATAAAGTGGATAACTTCGGGGCTCGTGAAATTGAGTTTGGGAAATAATTTGTAAGCAATTCATCAATTATGTATAAAACTGTTATAGTACAAAATGCTACAGTTTGTAGTTTTTTTTCGGAGGGTGACGTTACACAAATAGAAAATACAGACGGTCTGCAAAAAATGATAAATTGATAAAATAGAAAGGAAAAAGTTAGAAACAGAGCCATTAAGAGAAGGTCAATGCGTACCAGTTGATTCAATAGAACGACTAAAATCTACTTGCTTTATAAAATGCAATTTGTTATATTGTAGTAGTTGCTTGAATTATAGATGGAATTCATTAAGATTAAATCAAGACATAAACGCTTAAGAGCTTATTACAAATATCTATAGCAAAGTAGATATTGGAATCACATACGGAGGTGTATTTGAATGGTCAAACGTACTTATCAACCAAATAAACGTAAACATAGTAAAGTTCATGGTTTCAGAAAACGCATGAGCACTAAAAACGGACGTAAAGTCTTAGCGCGCCGTCGTCGTAAAGGCCGCAAAGTATTATCAGCATAAGACTGATGGATCACTGACTTATCAGTGGTCTTTTTTTTGATTAAAGTAGCTCTTTCTAGCGCTTTTATAAAAAGAAAGAAAGCTTAACGAGGTGGGAATGTCAAAAGCGATTGAAAAAACAACATCATCTCAGAATCAACCTAATAACAGTTGTATGAGTGAACTTACGAAATCATATAGATTTCAATGTCACTTCCTAGAATTAATTATCAATGACATCTCATCCTATAGTATAATTAGGTAATCAGATTCTCACGTGAATAATTAGAGTGGGAAAATACTTAGTCAGAAGAGAGAAACGGTGAAGCTTGATGGAAAAAGCATATCGGATAAAAAGGAATAAAGACTTTCAGAACATCTATCGACGTGGTAAGTCAGTTGCCAACCGTCAATTTGTCGTTTACACTCGCAAAGATGCTTCGCTTGAACACTTTCGACTTGGCATCAGCGTTTCAAAGAAATTAGGTAATGCCGTTCAACGTAATCGTATTAAACGTGCGATTCGTGAGAACTTTAAAGTACATAAAGATGATATCATCCCGATAGATCTGATTGTTATTGCTAGGCAACCTTCGAAACGTATGACGACATTAGAAATACAAAGTAGTCTTGAACACGTGCTTAAAATAGCTAAAGTGTTTAATAAGAAGATAAAGTAAGAGGGTAGGGGGGTATTTAGACTCCCCGAATACTAACTTCAGACAAACGGCAGTCTTACCTTTGATGTAATTAAACAAGTTATTCGCATTTTGTAAGTAAAGTCACTACAATACTATAATGAAATTTTGTCTGACAAGGAGGCGAGAAAGATGATGGACCTGGATACGATAACGAGTATTTCTACACCAATGGGAGAGGGCGCGATAGGTATCGTTCGTCTATCAGGGAATGACGCGATTCCGATAGTAGATCAATTATATAAAGGAAAGCATCGACTTGAGGATGTGGATTCTCATACGATTAACTATGGACATATCATAGATCCAGAAACACAAGAAGTAGTAGAAGAAGTCATGGTTTCAGTCTTGAGAGCACCGAAGACTTTTACACGAGAAGATATCGTCGAAATTAACTGCCACGGTGGAATATTGACGATTAATCGTGTGTTAGAACTGACAATGACCTATGGTGCGCGTATGGCTGAACCGGGAGAATATACGAAACGTGCGTTCTTGAACGGTCGTATTGATTTGTCGCAAGCAGAAGCGGTTATGGACTTTATTCGTTCTAAGACTGATCGCGCCTCTAAAGTAGCAATGAATCAACTTGAAGGTCGCCTCAGTGATATGATTAAGCGCCAGCGCCAGTCTATTCTCGAAATCCTTGCTCAAGTCGAGGTCAATATCGACTACCCCGAATATGATGATGCAGGAGACGCCACGACTGAATATCTATTAGAGAAGTCGAAAGAGATTCAGACACAACTCGATCAGCTACTTCAAACAAGTACGCAAGGGAAGATTATGCGTGAAGGTCTCTCTACAGTCATCGTAGGTAAACCGAATGTCGGTAAGTCGTCTATGTTAAATAACTTGATTCAAGACAATAAAGCGATTGTTACTGAAGTGGCAGGTACGACACGTGATACGCTAGAGGAATATGTCAACGTCAGAGGTGTCCCTCTACGACTCGTTGATACAGCCGGCATACGTGATACGGAAGATATTGTTGAACGTATCGGTGTTGAGCGTTCACGTAAAGCATTGAGTGAAGCGGATTTGATTCTCTTCGTGCTCAACTACAATGAACCACTCTCTGAAGAGGATCGTCAACTTTACGAAGTGATTAAGAACGAAGACGCTATTGTGATTGTGAATAAAATGGACTTAGAACAACACTTAGATTTAGATGAAGTGAGAGAAATGGTAGGCGAATTACCTCTCATTGAAACATCTATGTTGAAACAAGAAGGTATAGATGAATTAGAGATGCAAATTCGTGATTTATTCTTCGGTGGAGAGGTTCAAAATCAAGATATGACGTATCTCTCTAATTCACGACACATCTCACTCATTAAACAAGCCAGTAATGCCATTCAAGATGCGATTGATGCAGCAGAAGCGGGTGTGCCGATGGACATGGTGCAAATCGATCTAACGCGCACTTGGGAAATCTTAGGCGAAGTCATCGGTGAATCTGCAAGTGACGAACTCATCGATCAACTCTTTAGTCAATTCTGTCTCGGTAAATAATAAGGAGGTATCAAGATGGCTCAACATTATGATGTCGTGGTCATTGGAGCAGGCCACGCAGGTATTGAAGCAGGTCTAGCTTCAGCAAGACGCGGCGCAAAGACACTTATGTTAACAATTAACTTAGACAACATTGGTTTTATGCCCTGTAACCCATCCGTAGGGGGACCAGCGAAAGGGATTGTTGTTCGTGAACTCGATGCCTTAGGTGGTCAAATGGCTAAAACCATCGACCGTACACATATTCAAATGCGTATGCTCAATACAGGGAAAGGTCCAGCTGTGCGAGCATTACGTGCACAAGCAGACAAAGTGCTTTATCAACAAGAGATGAAGCGTGTCCTTGAAGATCAAGATAATCTCACAGTCATGCAAGGTATGGTAGATGACCTTATCGTAGAAGATGACGAAATTAAAGGTGTACGTACGAACATCGGTACAGAATATTTAGCACAAGCTGTAGTCATTACGACAGGTACTTTCTTACGCGGTGAAATCATCTTAGGTGAAGTGAAATATTCCAGTGGTCCAAACCATCAATTACCATCTGTTTCACTTGCAGATAACTTGAGAGATCTTGGTTTCGAAACAGTAAGATTCAAGACGGGTACACCACCACGTGTCAATTCCAAAACGATTGATTACGATAAGACAGAAATTCAACCAGGTGACGATGTCGGTCGTGCTTTCAGTTACGAAACGACGGAATACATTTTAGACCAACTTCCATGTTGGCTCACTTACACAAATGGTGATACACATAAAGTGATTGATGATAACTTACACTTATCACCGATGTATTCAGGTATGATTAAAGGTACAGGTCCGCGTTATTGCCCATCTATTGAAGACAAGTTTGTGCGTTTTAACGATAAACCACGTCATCAATTGTTCTTAGAGCCTGAAGGACGTTCTACGAATGAAGTGTATGTGCAAGGTTTATCTACAAGCTTGCCAGAAGATGTGCAACGTCAAATGCTTACAACGATTCCAGGTCTTGAGCATTCAGACATGATGCGTGCAGGTTATGCGATTGAGTATGATGCGCTTGTGCCTACACAACTATGGCCTACGTTAGAGACGAAGAAGATTAAGAACCTCTACACAGCTGGCCAAATCAATGGTACATCTGGTTATGAAGAAGCGGCAGGACAAGGTATCATGGCAGGCATCAATGCTGCAGGACGCGTCTTAGGTCAAGATGAGAAGATCTTAAGCCGTTCTGATGCTTACATTGGTGTGCTTATCGATGACCTCGTGACGAAAGGTACGAACGAACCGTATCGTTTATTAACATCTAGAGCGGAATACCGTCTGTTGTTACGTCATGATAACGCCGATTTACGTTTAACAGATCTCGGTCATGAATTAGGTCTGATCTCAGAGGAACGTTACCAACGTTTTAATGAAAAACGTGAAATGATTAAAGCAGAACAAGAACGTTTAGGCCAAATCCGTATCAAGCCGAAAGAACGTGTTCAAGAAATTATTGAAGCGCACGGTGGTTCTAAGTTGAAAGACGGCGTGCTTGCGATCGATTTACTTCGTCGACCAGAAATGTCTTACGATATTATCTTAGAGATGTTAGAGGAAGAACATCGACTACCGGCAGAAGTAGAAGAACAAATGGAAATTCAAACGAAATATGAAGGTTATATCAATAAATCACTACAACAAGTAGAAAAAGTTAAACGAATGGAAGCGAAGAAGATTCCTGAAGATCTCGACTATAGTAAAGTGGATAGTCTTGCTTCAGAAGCACGTGAGAAGTTGGCAGAAGTGAAGCCGCTTAACATCGCTCAAGCTTCTCGTATCGCAGGTGTCAACCCAGCTGACATTTCTATTCTGCTCGTTTACCTTGAACAAGGACATATTCAGAGGGTGAATCAATAACATGAGTGTAGAATGGCTAACACGAGCTTTGAAAGAACATGATATTGAGTTAACTGAACAGCAACAAGACCAATTTAAGCAGTATTATGAGATGCTCGTTGAATGGAATGAGAAGATGAATTTGACGAGCATTACAGAAGAGTCAGAAGTGTATTTAAAGCACTTCTATGACTCGATTTCGCCGAGTTTCTTTGAAGATTTCAATCAACCATTAACGATTTGCGATGTCGGAGCAGGTGCAGGATTCCCAAGTATCCCATTGAAAATTGTGTTCCCAGAGTTGAAAGTCACGATTGTAGATTCATTGAATAAACGCATTCAATTTCTCAACCAACTCGCGGATCAGCTAAGTCTTACAGGCGTCAGCTTTGTGCATGACAGAGCAGAATCTTACGGTAAGGGAGACTACCGGGAGTCTTACGATATCGTGACAGCACGTGCTGTTGCGCGATTATCCGTATTGAGCGAATTGTGCTTACCTTTAGTTAAAAAGGGTGGTAAATTTATCGCGATGAAAGCATCTAAAGCGGAAGAAGAACTTGAAGATGCGCGTTTCGCCATAGGTATCCTAGGCGGTAAGTTCGTATCGCTCGAAACATTTGAGTTACCTGAAGAAGCGGGTAAAAGAGAAATGGTAATGATTGAAAAGAGAAGTAAGACGCCGAAGAAATATCCACGTAAACCAGGTAAGCCGAATAAATCTCCTTTAGTTGAATAATAAGCACGTAACAAATCATTTAGAGGGAGCGCAGAGTAATGAAGAAACCTTTTTCTAAGTTATTTGGTTTAAAAAATAAAGATGAAATCATGAATGATATAGAGGAAGATAAGAATAGTCAGGTCGAAGCGGTGCCGATCGAACGTATCGTTCCCAATCGCTACCAGCCGAGACAAGTCTTCGAGCCTGCAAAGATTAGTGAACTTGCCGAATCGATTGAAGAACATGGCTTGTTACAACCTATAGTTGTCAGACCGATTGAAGAAGGCATGTACGAAATCATTGCAGGAGAACGTCGCTTTCGTGCGTTGTCTTCTCTCCATTATAAATATGCCGATGTGATTATTCGTCAACTCAACGATGAGGAAACAGCTGTGGTGGCGCTCATTGAGAACATTCAACGTGAGAATCTGTCGGTAGTTGAAGAAGCCGAAGCGTACAAGAAATTATTAGATATTGGCGATACGACGCAAGGTGAACTCGCGAAGAGTGTAGGTAAAAGTCAAAGCTTTATCGCGAATAAATTACGCTTACTCAAACTTGCTCCCAAAGTGCTTACGAAATTGCGAGAAGGTAAGATTACAGAACGTCACGCTCGTGCATTATTGAGCTTATCGCACGATGAACAAGAATCTCTTCTTGAATTGATTATTGTTCAGAAGTTAAATGTGAAACAAACAGAAGCGCGTGTGAAGAACTTTACTGCTCCTGAAAAAGTAAAAGCGCAAACGTTCGGTTTCACGAAAGATTTAACAAAGGCTAAAGAGAAAGTCGGAGAAAGTATCGCCCACATTGAAGATAGTGGTGTGCATGTGGAACGTCAGAATAGAGAGACGGACGATTATTACGAAATCAAGATTAAGTTATATAAACGATAAATGCGCGTGTAGTGGCGCCCTTGCAAGTTGAATTCGACTTGTGGGGGTGCTTATTTTATTAGATTGAAAGTGGCATTGTAAGAGAATAGTGAAATTGTCGCTGTTCGCAAATTGATGTTTCACGTCAAACAGAGTGAGGGAGTGCCCACAAATGACGTGGCCTAGCTCTTCTTCATTTTACGCAATCACTACCCTTTGGCATGCATCTCAGCAACAGAATGTGATAGATTTAAAGCAATCACATTAATGATAAGGGGAGGAATTGAGATGGCACAACGTGATTTACCGACATTAAAGTACGAAGGTGATGCGACACATGCGGTTCCGCTACTCGCACATGAGAAAGGGCTTCAAACCGTTACAGCAGAGCCGTGGGTCAAGATTTCAGATGAGGGCTTGCAACTAGAGGGATTATGCTTTGATAGAGAACATAACTTGTTCTTATGCGAAGTCTTTGGTGGTAAAATCTTCAAAGTGACGCTACCGGAGAAAGAAGTTGAGCACGTCTTTACTTCTGAAAAAGAAAATCCAGCCTCAGTTAAAATTCACAAAGATGGACGTTTATTCTTATCATGCTTAGGGGACTTTAAAGATTCCGGAAGCATCGTAGCGACACAAACAGATGGCTCAGCGTTAGAAGAAATCATTTCTGAAATTAACACAGAATATTGCGTAGATGATTTAGTATTTGATAGTAAAGGCGGCTTCTATTTCACAGATTTCCGTGGCTATTCTACGAACCCACTTGGCGGTGTTTACTACGTGGACCCAGACTATCAGACAGTGACGCCAATCATTCAGAATATCGCTGTAGCAAATGGCGTTGCATTGAGTACCGACGAAAGCATCTTATGGGTGACTGAAACGAACGCGAACCGTTTACATCGTATTGAACTCTTAGAAGACGGCAAGACGATTGCCCCATTCGGTGCGAAGATCCCGTATTACTTCACGGGTCACGAAGGTCCGGACTCTTGCTGTATCGATAGCGATGACAACCTTTATGTTGCGATGTATGGTCAAGGTCGTGTACTTGTATTTAATAAATATGGTCATCCAATCGGCCAAATCTTACTTCCTGGTAGAGAGAAAGGGCATATGCTCCGTTCTACACACCCTGCCTTCATTCCAGGCACAGACCAATTGATTATTTGTTCCAATGATATGGATAATGACGGTGCTTCATGGCTCTTTACAGCTCGCGGTTTTGCTAAAGGTCACAACAGCTATCAGTTTCATTAAGTAGTAGTAGGTAAAAGTAGGGTGTTTGTGAGGTTTATAGGGTGTTGGTATACTGGTTAAAACTTTGCAAGGGCATGATTAAATGACGGTGATAGAGAATGGCAATTTTAAGCTTACGTCTGGAAAGTTAAAAAGAAATAACATATGAAGTGAATGAAAATTACGTCTATAACTAATTATGAGTGAATTTTCAATGTGTACTCGAGACGCTTGATGGATCTAGACCACAACGAAAATCCATTCTTCGAGCTCTTTGAGCGAAAAGAATTAGTTGAGTGTGGTCC
>NZ_PPRN01000041.1 GCF_002902685.1 Staphylococcus pettenkoferi
AAGTGAATATAAAAAACGCACCAAACAACATAATAAAGTTGCTTAGTGCGTTTGACCCTCACCAACCGTTATTGACAAGGAGCCATTATTTTGCATATTCAATTGCTCTAGTCTCACGAACAACTGTCACTTTTATATGACCAGGATATTGTAATTCATCCTCTATTTGTTTCTTAATATCTCTTGCTAAGCGATGTGATTTCAAGTCATCGATCGCATCAGGTGCAACGATGACACGAATTTCTCTACCAGCTTGGATAGCAAAGGCTTTTTCTACACCATCATAACTTTCTGAAAGCGTTTCTAATCGTTCTAAACGTCTGATATAATTCTCTAGTGTTTCTTTACGCGCACCAGGTCGTGCTGCTGATAAAGCATCTGCTGCTGCAACGAGGATTGAAATAATTGAAGTTGGTTCAACATCACCATGGTGTGAGTGAATTGCATTGATGACTGTTTCACCCTCGCCATATTTCTTAGCGAGTTCTACACCAATTTCTACGTGACTACCTTCAACCTCGTGGTCAATAGCTTTACCGACATCGTGAAGAAGTCCTGCGCGTTTAGCGATTGTAATATCTTCTCCAAGTTCCGCGGCTAACATTCCAGCGAGATGTGCCACTTCGATAGAGTGTTTAAGCACGTTCTGACCGTAGCTTGTACGATATTGTAAACGGCCGAGTATCTTAACGAGATCAGGATGCATATTGTGTACATTGATTTCGAATGTAGCTTGTTCACCAGCATCGCGAATGATGTCATCCACTTCATTACGTGATTTCTCAACCATTTCTTCGATGCGTCCAGGATGGATGCGTCCATCTGAAACTAAGTTCACAAGCGCGATTCGTGCAATTTCACGTCGAATAGGATCGAAACCTGAAAGTATGACTGCTTCAGGTGTATCATCAATGATTAAATCGATACCTGTTAACGTTTCTAACGTACGAATATTACGACCTTCTCTACCGATAATACGTCCTTTCATCTCATCGTTTGGAAGATTAACTACTGAAACTGTGGATTCAGATGTGTGTTCTGCGGCAATTCTTTGAGCTGTTGTCGCTAACAACTCTTTCGCTTGCTTATCTACTGTTTCTTTCGCTTCTCGTTCTTTTTCCTTAACAAGTATTGCAATATCATGTGACAATTCATCTTCTACTCGTTGGAGTTGTTCGTTCGCTGCTTCTTCTTGAGTGAGACCAGAGATGCGTTCTAATTCTTGTTCATGCTTATTTATTAATGTTTGAACACTACTCTCTTTTGCATCTACTTGTTGTTGTTTTTCTTCAAGTTCAGATTCTTTTTGCTCTAAAATCTCATCCTTTTTCTCTAAGAGATCAGATTTTCGCTCCAAGTTTTCTTCTTTTTGAAGAAGTCGGGTTTCTTGTTTTTGTAAATCACCACGCCGTTCGCGAAGTTCGCTTTCAACTTGATCTTTAAATATTTGATTTTCTTCTTTTGCTTCAAGGAGCTTTTCTTTCTTAATGTTCTCAGCTTCTTTGTTAGCTTGGTTGATGATATCTTCAGCAGTTTGTTTCGCTTGAATCTGCTTCTGATGCAACAAATTACGGGCGATGATATACCCCACAACAACTCCCAGAATAATGCCTATTAAAATGAGTAGGAGGGTTAATAAATACACACAAACACCTCCTTTTTTTAGGACTTTGTCGTATATCAAATTCAATATGATTATATGAAATTATATAAGAATCATACAATGTAATTGTACGTTTTTGCATCAATAAGTGTCAAGGTTTCGACATAGTGTTCTGAGAAAGTATCACTTTTCAGATTTCGGTTCATCACTTACAAAGTAAAACGTTTTCTTAAAACTCATATGTATAGCATCAAATATTTCATGAGATTCATCAAAATAAGAAAACTGCCGGCAGTTTTCTTAGTGCCGACAGTTCATACTCAATAAGTGTGCAATTAATTATCGCTTCTTAATCAAGCTTATTCTTCATCGAAAAGTGATGACGGAGCTTCTTCTTCCTCTTCTTTAACATCGCCATCGAAGATTCCTAGTTTTTCACGTAATTTATCATCAATATCTTGTCTAATTTCAGGATTTTCTTTCAAGAAGTTCTTAACGTTCTCTTTACCTTGACCCATACGTTCGCCATTGTAAGAATACCAAGCACCAGATTTATCTACCACGTCATTAGCAACACCGAGATCAAGAAGTTCACCTTCTTTAGAAATACCTTGACCATACATGATGTCTACTTCTGCCACTTTGAATGGAGGTGCCACTTTGTTCTTCACAACTTTAATCTTCGTACGGTTACCAACGATATCTTGGCCTTGTTTCAACTGCTCTGCACGGCGAACTTCAAGACGAATGGAACTGTAGAACTTCAAGGCACGTCCACCTGGTGTAGTTTCAGGGTTACCGAACATCACACCGACTTTTTCACGGATTTGGTTGATAAAGATTGCAGTTGTATTTGATTTAGAAATCGCTGCAGAAAGCTTACGTAATGCTTGAGACATTAAGCGAGCTTGTAAACCGACGTGAGCATCGCCCATTTCGCCTTCAATTTCTGCTTTCGGAGTAAGAGCCGCAACAGAGTCGACAACAACCATTTCTACAGCACCGCTTCGTACGAATGCTTCTGCAATTTCAAGACCTTGTTCCCCATGGTCTGGTTGTGACAAGTAAAGGTTATCGATATCGACACCTAATGCTTCAGCATAGACAGGGTCTAACGCGTGCTCTGCGTCGATGAACGCTGCTACCCCACCTTTTTTCTGAACTTCAGCGATGGCATGAAGTGCTACAGTCGTCTTACCTGAACTTTCAGGACCGTAGATTTCGATGATACGGCCTTTAGGATAGCCACCTACACCAAGCGCATTATCCAAAGTGACTGAACCACTTGATACGCTTGATACTTTACGTCCTTTATTATCTCCGAGCTTCATAACTGCGCCTTTACCGAAAGACTTTTCCATATTTTTAATAACTGTATCTAGAGCTTTTTGACGTTCATTATCCAATGCTGGACCTCCTATATCGAGTAGTTTCTCGTAAATTTATCTTAACTTAACTATACATGTTCTCATTCAATTTCGCAAGCAATTTGCGAATATTTGTTCGCTAATTTTCACTACTTTTTATCATAAAATCGAACACGCGTACTTATATTTTCTTAAAAACTGTTCGTCCCCTCTGATCTCAACTCATTTAAGAGTCGAATCATTACATAGTTAGGTGTACGTGTCTTAAGCAAGTTACGCTTCTGAGTCATCTTGAAATCATATACTTTTAAGTCATTGTTAGCAAGGATACCAAGGTAAACCGTGCCTTCACGATAAAGTACAGAAATACCCATTTCAGACTCGAATAACTCGCGAACGATACGTGCGCTCACAGACAACTGTTGATTAATAGCATCTGTTGACTTAATCCAACTTGCAGAATGAGGCAACATGCCCTTCACTTGTTGTGTATCATCGTAATCTTTCAAGCGTGAGTATAGCATACCATCTGTAACGCCGTCGTAAAGCGCAACTGTACCCTTGAGTTGTTGCATCACAGCTTCTTCAAGTTCAATCTCATCTGAACCGTAGTAATATTGACCGATGCGTGAAAGTATTTCATCTTTCACCGGTTGTATTGCTTGTTTACATTGCGCTTTATTCTCACCATTTGCAGTGAGTCGTATCTTCACTTCGTGTGAACCAGCCAAAGGTGCGATGGTTGGATTCGTTTGGTTATCGATTAAATCGATGAGTTCTGTTTCAACTCGAGACTCTCCAATGCCAGCAAACTTTAACTGTTCTGAGAAGATGCTTTGCTCTCCATCCATTAATAGTGGCAAGAGTTCGTGTCTCGCCATAGGTTTATTCTCTTTTGGCGGCCCTGGAAGCATCACTACGCGTTTCTCTCCATCTTTAATGAGCATACCTGGAGCCATACCTTCCTTATTCTCTAGTACGGTGCTTCCTTCAATGACGAGTGCTTGTTGACGATTATTCGGTGTCATCGTCTGATGTTGTTCCTCAAAATATGATTCGATGTAACGTAATGCTTGCGAATCAATGACTAATTCTTTATTCAATACCTTCGCAACTGTATGTTTAGTTAAATCATCTTTAGTAGGCCCGAGTCCACCTGTTAACACTACAGTATCATAACGCTCGAGCATATCTCGTACGACGCGTTCTAGGCGTTCAGGATTATCTCCAATCACAGCATGTTCGATGACACTTTGCCCAATTTCATTAAATAATTGAGATAAATATTGCCCGTTCGTATTATTAATTTGACCTAAGAGTAACTCTGATCCTACTGCAATAATACCTATTTTCACAGTTTAAGCTCCTTTGTTCATTGTGTTTATTCAACTTCAACAATGTATATTATTCCACTTTCTTTCAACTACAAACCTTTCTCTCATCATAACTTTTATTTGTGAAGCGTAAAAGTAATAAGAGCGGAACCGAAATCCTCATGATTTCCATGTTCCGCTCAATTATACTCATAACTCGTTATTTGTAATAAATAAGTTTAAATTATTTTTATCACTGTTACCTATTTAATTCATTCAAAACATTTACTTTAATGACTAAATGATGTCAGTTCTTTTAACTGAACAAAAGGTAGTCTATTGTTTCGCTTTGAAAACGTCTCGACCTTTGTAAAAATATTCGAGACCTGAAAGTATAGTGAAGAACACACCGATGTAGAGTAAGACTTGACCTAGCGGGAAGTGCCACCATTGAATCAATGGTTCACCCAATAGAATCCATACAAGACCTACCATCGTTACAGCCGTCTTAATCTTACCTAACTGCCCGGCTGCACTGACGAAACCTTGTTCAATTTGTAACAAACGTAAGCCTGTGACTGCAAATTCGCGAGCAATAATAATAATTGCTACCACAGAGTTAGTTAAATCGATTTGAACTAAAGCGATTAATGCACTTGCAACGAGCAATTTATCTGCTAATGGATCAAGGAATTTACCCATATTGGTAACTAAATTCCACTTACGTGCAAGGTAACCATCAGCAAAGTCACTTAGCGACGCAAGGATAAAGATCAGTCCACTGATCAGCATCTCAATACGAATATCATATCCACCTAGGAATGATACTGTACCGAAGCCGAAATCATTAAGTAAAAATACTAGAAATACAGGAATAAGGACAACCCTAAACACTGTAATCCAATTCGGTAAGTTCATTACGCATCCTCTTTTCTGTATATGTTCACGTCTAGTTTACATGGAAATTTAGAAGATTAAAACAGCTAATATCCATATAATTGCAGTAATTATTACTATTCCACATATCACTACTAAAAGCTGTAATGCTTCTTTACTCTTAGAGCGATATGTGGGTTTCTCTTCTTGTTTAAATACTTTAATTGACGCATTGATTGAGTTCTGATAGTTCGGAATCTCTTCACGATGCGCTTCAATAAGTTGCTCTGCATCAAAGTTAACCGCATTCGCATATTTCGTGATTAAACCCTCAGCATAATTGGCATTATTTAATGCTTCAAAGTTGTTATCCTCAATGATTCTTAGGGTTTGTCGTTTAATGTGTGTTTGATGTTCTAATTCAGCTAACGTCATACCTAGACGTTCGCGACGACCTTTTAATACTTGTCCAACCAAATTCACGTCGCAAGGCCTCCTTATCTCACAGTAAAGCTACTCGAAGAATCCGAAGCCGCCTCCGAAACCGTCTCCAAACTCATCGTTACCAAAGCTTAAGTTATTCTTACTTTTTACTGTGTGTTTCTTCATTTCCTCGTATTGAATCTCTTGATCTTTATTCTCTCTCAATTCAATGATGTAATCAAAGTCGCGCATTTCATATTCGCTCGTCTCTACAAATAAATCTGGATGTTCTACCACTTTGATTGATGGAAGTTTCATCACTTCTTTTACTAAATCTTGGTGTTTCTGATTAGATTCACGCGCGGTTACAGCACCATCGATAATATAGACATGGTCTGCATCATACTCACCTTTAATGAGCGAACTACGTACCGTTTGTTTAATGAGCGTAGAACTGATAAACAACCAACGTTTATGTGCACAGACACTCGCTGCGACGATGGATTCCGTCTTACCTACCCGAGGCATACCTCTAATACCGATAAGTTTGTGCTCATTCTCTTTAAATAATTCTGCCATGAAATCGACGAGCAAACCGAGATCTTCACGTTCGAATCGAAACGTTTTCTTGTCCGTTGCATCCTGCTCTATGTAACGACCATGACGCACAGCCAGTCGGTCACGGAGTTCGGGTTCTCGCAACTTGGTGATTGTAATATCATCGATCTCATGTACAATGCTTTCAAAGCGTTTTACCTTTTCCAAATTATCCGTCTTAATGAGCAAACCTCGACGCCCTTCTTCAATTCCGTTAATCGTCACAATATTGATACCCATCATACCAAGTAAACTTGACACGTCACCTAATAGTCCAGGTCGGTTAATCGTAATATCGTATTCCAAATACCATTCTTGTTTGGTAGTTACTGTCAAACTGAAGCACCCCTTTATTTAGGCTAGATCATTGAGCACACTGCTTAGCAATCTAGCTTTCTCATCAACTTGTACTTGTCATATTATTAGTAGTATAACATTTTGCCATGACGTGTGGGTTATAAAATTCAATCGATTTCCCTCTTTTAAAGATACCAGGCACCGTTCACTTTCTGCACTGTCCCCGTAATACTCTTCGCCATAGGATGACATAAGTAACTACAAACATGAGCAACCTCTTCAGGCTCAACTAAACGTTGCTGAGGAAGATCAGCAATGATTGTCTCGAGCTCTTCCGCTTCGAACACCTCTGACATATTGCCTTTAACGAAACCAGGTGCGATTGCATTGACAGTTACAGAAGTTAATGCAAGTTCTTGACTTAATGCTTTCACAAAGCCGAGCTGTGCACTCTTCATCGTTGAGTAAATAGTTTCTAAGCTCGCGCCCGTCTCTCCCCAGATAGAGGACATAACAATAATACGTCCTTGCTCACTTTGACGAAGTTGAGGAAGAAAATGACGAGTGAGTCTGATCAATTGTTTCACATTAAGTTGATAACTCACATCAATATCATGATCAGAAGTATCTTCCAACATTTGATACATACTCGCTCCAGCACAATAAATGAAACAATCTAAATTCTGAATAAAACCAAAGTGTTGCGCTATATCGATAGTTTGTGTTAAGTCACATTGGACAAACTGTACAGGTTGATTGCGAAACCGCTCTTCAAGCTTAGCGATATCAGATTGATGATAGTGCACGATAACTTCGTAACCTTCACTCAATAGTCGAGTAACTATCGCACTGCCAATCGATCCAGAACCGCCGATCACTAGCGCTTTCATCTATTTCAACTCCATACGGCTATCGACAACTTGTTCTAAATCTAAATAGGCTTGAGATGTCTCGTTAATACTTTCGAGTGTAATATCTTCAATAATATCAAGTAACTCAAATAAAGATACGCCTTCAAAATAAAGTTTGGTATATTGATTCGCTATGTATTCAGGAGAGTTAAGACCTGAAATAAATTCCCCAATAAATTGCTTCTTCAAGAGTTCAAAGGCTTCACGATCTTCAAGCTGACCTTGACTCCGTTTTAATTCTTCAATTAGTAGTCCTTTCAAACGGTCAGGTTGTTCAGTCGCACTCGTCACGAGAGAGAAACAATAAGAATCCTCTAACATGAATTGATAGCCAAACGTTTCATCGATTAACTCATCGTTCAGCAATGATTGATAGAATTCTGTTTCCTCACCAAAGACCATCTCAAAGAATAAAGTCATTTCTAAATCACGTTTCGCATAAGCACGCGGCGACTCATCAAGCGGCTGTTGTTTAAAGCCAAGCATTAAACGAGGAGATTGAAGATGCATCGCTTCACGCACTTCACTTTGATTCACTTCCACAGGTTCTGTTAAAGGCGCCCTTACAATTTCAGGTTGTGCTTCTTTCTCACGTTTCGACTCGTGCTCACTTACGAGTTGTTCAATATGTTCAACATCTACATCTCCAACAATAAAGAGCACCATATTGGATGGATGATAGAACGTTTCATAACATAAGTACAAATCATCTTTAGTAATGTCGTAAATACTGTCGACACTACCGGCAATATCGACACGGATTGGGTGCTGCTGATACATACCACGCAACGTGTTAAACATGAGTTTATAGCCGGGTTGTTCTTGATACATTTTAATTTCTTCAGCTATAATCCCTTTCTCTTTCTCAACTGTTTCTTGAGTAAAATAAGGAGATTCGACCATTTTTAATAAACGTAAAATATTACGATCGATATGGTCCGTAGCACTGAATAGATAGCTTGTGCGATCAAAGCTCGTGAAAGCATTAACTTGCGCATTATCTTCCGCGAACTGAGTAAAAAGGTCTTCGTCTTCTTTCTCAAATAACTTATGTTCTAAAAAGTGTGCTACACCATCTGGAACAGTGACGTATTCATCACTACCATGAGGTTTGAAACGAGAATCTAAAGATCCGAAACGCGTAGTATAAGTCACATACGTTTTCTGGAATCCGCGTTTTGGAATGATAAATAACTGTAATCCGTTATCCAACGTTGATTCATAGACTTGTTCATCAATTTGATCATAATAACGTTGATTCATTATGCCTCGTCCTCCTCTCTTTTAGTTAAAGTGTAAATCGTCTCAACTTGCGTGTTCTGAGCGAGTTGAATCACATCATCTTTCGTCACCGCTTGAACCTGTTGAGCGAAGATGTCATGTGTTAAATCTTCATCAAGTAAGACATTATTGTTGAGAATTTCGATGATTGATTTCGGGCGATCTTGCGCTTCAAGACGTTGTGAAATTAAGACTTTCTTCGCTAAAGCGAGTTGTGCTTCTGTGAATTCCCCTTGCTGGAATCGAGTGAATTCATGTAAGATCGTGTCTTTCGCTTGCTGATACTTATCAGCCGTCACACCGCTAAGCACGAACATATAGCCGTTCTTTGCATCTACTTGAGAATGGATGGAGTATGCGAGACTTTGTTTCTCACGTACTTCATTAAACAACACAGAGGATGGGTCGCCACCAAACATCATATTAAAGACGATAAGCGCAAAGTAATCCTGTTCTCCAAAGCGAGTTGGGAGTTTAAATCCTAGGTTTAATTTCGCTTGATCCACTTCATCCGTTTCGACAATTTCTTTAGGCAACTTCTCTGCAGCTTGCACACGACTTTCTATCGTTGTTGTATCGAGTGTGTGTTTACTGAGATCGAAATACTCAGCCACTTGTTTCTCAATATCAGCTTCTTCGACATTTCCTACTACGTAAACTGCGGAGAAATCATTATGTAGCATGGACTGATATGTTTCGTATAATGACGCTGGTGTCACTTGATCCACGTCAGCTAAACGACCAGATGCGAACTCACTATAGGCCTGATCTCCAAACATGTTTTTGAGTAATTGTAAAAATGCATACTGAGATTTATTATCCACTACAGATTCTAATTTTTTCTTCAACAATGACTTCTCTTGTGTTAAAAATTGAGCGTCAAATTGTTCTGAAGAAACGAGCGGATTCCAAATGATTTCTTTAAGTAATTGGAAGCCTTTTTCTATCAGTGGTGTATCATCTTTTAAGTAGCGTTCATTCACAAGCTCTAAAGATAAAGTGATCACATGTTGATCTTTAAATTTAGAGACGAAACTATGTATATGTGCGCCATAGAGTTGGGACAAATGACGGTTGAAATCTTTGTCTGTAGGCCAACGTTTCGTCGCGCGTACGAGCATCTTACTAAGTAATGTACGTGGCGTGATGGTTTTGCTATCTAAAGGAGCCATAAATTTCAAAGTGATAGTTGTCGTTTTAAACTTTTGAGTAGGTAAGACCTTTAAACGAAATGGTACTTTATTTTGTTGATTTCTCATTCAGAAACCTCGCTTTCTTTTAATATTTAAATACTTATACAATTATGATTATTTAACTGCTTTAACTATGTATATCTCTAAATTCGCTCTAAGTGCTTAGTGTTATGATAAAAGTCACACTATCAAGCTATACCCATCTTAAAGTTATTTAAGACCTATAAGGATAAAATAAAACTCATAAGCATAGATGATGAACTATAAGTGAGCCTATGTATCCATTAGTATAATTTTAAAGTTAGGACTTTCCCTTGGGAGAACCACCGTTAACAATCATTGACTGTGGCTCCCCCAGCAAGGAAGTCCGCATGTTATATGAGTAGCGTTCTTATAGTTTAATAGAACCGCTATTTATAAACTTAAGTTATATACCTTAACGATATAAGTCTGAGTCTTTCATCTTTATCTAAGCCAGACTATAAGTCACCTTATTCCTCTGCATCAAAGTCGACCAGAATTTGACGTGGTTTGCTCCCTTTTTGAGGTCCGATGACTTGGTTACGCTCTAAATCATCCATGAGTCGTGACGCACGGTTATAACCGATACGGAATTGACGTTGTAATAAGGATGTACTCGCTTTTTGCTTTTCAATCACAAACTGATAGGCATCATCATACAAGCTATCCTCACTCTTCATCTCTGACTTATCTACTGGCGCATCAGGTTCCATTTCCTTCACATAATTCGCTTTCTGTTGTTCAACGACGTAATTTACAACCTCTTGTACTTCGCCATCGCTTAAGAAAGCACCTTGAACACGAGTATTTGTAGAACCTCCGCTCGCTTCATACAACATGTCCCCTTTACCGAGTAACTTCTCAGCTCCTGCACTGCCGAGTATTGTTCGAGAATCGGTTTGCGAACTTACGGCGAATGCAATTCGTGATGGGATGTTGTTTTTAATCAAACCAGTAATAACGTCGACAGAAGGTCGTTGCGTAGCCACAATTAAGTGTATTCCTGCAGCACGTGCCATTTGAGTAATACGTTGAATAGCGTTCTCAACCTCTTTACCTGCTACCATCATCAAGTCAGCTAACTCGTCGACAATCACGACGATGTACGGTAGCTCAGATTGTTTCTCATCCAACTCTTCATTCTGACGACGAATATATTGGTTATAGCCTTCTATATTACGTGTAGAGCTGTGTTGGAAGAGATCGTAGCGACGTTCCATTTCAGCCACAATCTTGTCTAGTGCTTGAGACGCTTTGTGTGGATTCGTCACTACAGGGATGAGTAAGTGCGGAATACCGTTGTAAACGTTAAGTTCGACCATCTTAGGATCGATTAACATCAATTTCACTTCATGTGGTTTCGCATTGAGTAAAATGCTGGTAATAATCCCATTGATACAGACGGACTTACCGCTTCCTGTTGACCCTGCAACGAGCAAGTGCGGCATTTCATTAAGTTGCACTGTAATAGGATCGCCTGAGATATCACGTCCTAATCCAACTTCTAATTTATTCTGAGCTGGGAATTTCTCTTCTAATACCTCTTTCAACGTGACGAGAGAAATCTTATCGTTAGGTACTTCAATACCTACAGCTGAGCGTCCTGGTATAGGCGCTTCAATACGCACATCTTTCGCTGCTAATGCAAGCGCAATATCGTTGTGTAAGTTCACAATCTTACTTACTTTAACCCCTTGTGCGGGTTGAATTTCATATTGCGTAACTGCAGGTCCAATTTTAATTTGCGTCACTTTCGCATTCACACCAAAGTTTTTCATCGTATTTTCAAGCAAACGTCCTTTCTGTTGCACCTCTGATTTCGACGTTGTTTGTTGTTTCGGTGGTTGATTAAGTAATGACAGTGGTGGAATCGTGTAGGCTTCGTTCTCAACCTCGCCTGCTTCAGAAATTGAACTACTGTCTTGATCCGCTTCAGAATCTGTTGTCGTTGGTTGCTGAGCTGAATTTGAAGTAGCTGCCGTATCCTGGGAGTGAGTTTCTGGTACGCTATTTTCAGTAGCGTTCGCCACTTGCTCAGGCGCTTCGTTACGACGCTTGCGACGTAAACGTTTACCTTTAGTATCTTGTTCTTGCGCTTGTTCTCTATCGCTATGTCCGAAGATAGGTATCGCACTGTCGCTTGCCTCATTATCTCGCGGTACTTCAGGTAGGTCAGACACATCTGTTACTTCTTCTTGTGCTTGCTGCTCTTGTTCTAAGCGTGCTTGTTCTTGTTTTTCTGCTTTCAAACGTGCCTTCGCATCTTTTTTAACCTTACGTGCTTGTCGACGATCTTTCATGTTCTCAGAAGCGGATTGACTCTTCGTCTTCATCCCTTCAAGTAAGGCTTTCGATACGTCACGATGACGTCTTTTACTCAACAAGATAATACTTGAAGCGAGCAATAGTAATGTAATGATGATAACCCCAAATATTGAAATGAGGGGAACGAATAACTTGAGGAGATAGAAACCGATTAAGCCCCCGCCAAAGTTGGGTAGGAACGTATGTTGATGGGCTTTGTAAATATATGATAGAACGGGTTCTCTCTCTGACGCGACTGAGTGGGTAAAATGATAAATCACTTGCGCAATAAATAATAGCGCAAACTGCAAGACCACAACGCCAATTGCTGGACGTGTCTTCGGTATAGCTTTATAGAACGTCATCGCGGTCGTATAAAGGAGAATAAGTATGTATGTTAAATATCTACTCCATCCAAAAAAGTAATCAAAGAAGCTATCAATCATCTTACCGATAATTCCGAGTTGGAAGACGCCCAATACTACTAAGATGAAGATTATGATAGCAATGACATAACGCAAAGGACTCTCAGTTTGTTTTTTCTTATTTGAACGTTTCTTACGTGTTGTGGTTGATTTCTTTTTCGTTGACTTCTTCTTACTCTGAGCCAAAATCTCACACCTTCTTTAATTCTCACTACTATCAACAATAGTAAAGAGTAAGATGAAAGAGGTAAAGACGATGATTACACTATAACCTGTGACTTGCTGCTCATTGCTAATAGGTATAGTTATTGATAATCATTATGTCTCAACCTCTTTGTTTATCTCTATTGTTTATTATATTTCAGAAATAACTGGGATGATCATTGGTCGGCGTTTCGTACTTTCAAATAATAATTTACTAATTTGGTCGCGCATATTTTGCTTGATATCTGACCATTCAATTCGTTTCTCTTGTAGACCTTGTTCTACAATTTCACGCACTTTTTCTTCTGCTTCTTGAAGCAATTCTTCGCTTTCTCTCACATAGACGAAACCACGTGATTGAATTTCAGGTCCCGCAGCAATACGTCTGTTGCGTGAATCCAATGTCACAACAGCGATAAAGATACCATCTTCAGCTAATAGATGTCTATCGCGCAGAACGATATTGCCGACGTCACCTACGCCTAAACCATCTATCAGCACATTACCTGAGTTGACTTTTTCGTTGAGTATCATATCTTTACCGTCGTAATTGACGACGTCCCCTTTCTCAACTAGGAAGATCTTCTCAGGGTCAACACCTGATTCATTCGCTAATTTCGCGTGCGCAATTTGCATTTTAAACTCACCGTTAACCGGAATAAAGTATTCAGGTTTCATCATGTTAATCATCATCTTGAGCTCTTCCATGCAACCGTGACTAGAGGCGTGAATCTTCTTGTTATTAGGAATGATTTCTGCACCTGCACGCGCAAGTTCGTTTAATGTGTTACCGACGATGACTTCCATGCTTGCTGACGCTGTGATGGCTAAGAAGACAGAATCGCCTTTCTCGATATTCATAATCTTGTGTTGTTGAAGTGCCATTTGATTTAAAGCTTCAACAGGTTCACCTTGCATGCCTGTCGCAATAATAATAACTTCGTTCTTAGGATAGTTCTCAACTTCTTTAATCGGAATGAGTAAATCACGTGGAATATCGAAATAACCCATTTTACGCGCAATGTTGAATGACGTTTCAAGTGAACGACCTAAGAATGACACTTTACGATTTAAACGACTTGCGATGTTTAACACTTGTTGGATACGCACGAAGTTTGAGGCGTAGCAAGAGACGATAAGACGTCCTTTCACTTTCGTAAAAGCATCATACATATGGCTTTCAATCACGTTCTCAGGTGTATTATACCCAGGCTTCTCTGCCTCTACAGAATCACTGATGAGTGCAAAGACACCTTCTTCACCAATTTCTGTCATACGTTTAAGATCTGGTTCGTAATGACCATGTAAACTTTGATCGAATTTAAATTCACCTGTGTAGACGATAGCGCCGTATGAAGTATGAATGCATACGCCTAAGCTATCTGGAATACTGTGTGTCGTGTTAAAGAACGTCACGTTGACGCTCTTGAAGCGCATCACTGACTCGTCATTAACGACGTAATAGCGAATCTTCTTATTAATATTACGTGCTTTCACGCTTTCTTTCACTAACGCTAAAGTAAGACGTGAACCATAAACAGGCGCATCGACTTGTTCTAAGACGTAAGAAGCAGCGCCAATTGCGTGTTCATGTCCATGTGTGAGGAAGATTCCCTTTAAGCGGTGTTTATTCTCAATCACATATTGGATGTCGGGAATAACAACATCGACCCCAAGCATTTCGTCTTCAGGGAACATGAGGCCGGCATCCAACATAAACATTTCATCGTCTACTTCAACGATATACATATTCTTCGCAATTTCACCCACACCGCCGAG
>NZ_PPRN01000042.1 GCF_002902685.1 Staphylococcus pettenkoferi
ACGAAATTAGCATCATGCTAGCAAGTTAAGCGAACACTGACATGATAAATTAGTGGTTAGCTATATTTTTTACTTTGCAACAGAACCATCCATAATCTACTCTGGAGGCCAGTGTGATTTCAAATTTGTCTAGCTTCAAAATACGACTACAACGTCTTTTCTTCGTTTTATATTGCGTTTGTGCTGTAAATGTAGAATAACTTTCTTCATTCATATTACAATTAATTTCACGAAAAATTGTAGAGACTGAGAGATTAAGATGCTTAGCAATCGCTCTCATAGAATAGTTTTCTTTTCTAAGCATCTATATACTTGAACGCTCATATATAGTAAAATGTAAACAGATCATATTGGCACTCCCTTTTGTATTTGTTTTTAGTGGCATATTAATCTCTTACAACAAAGTGCCAATTATGGGCATTTTTTATGAATTTTTTGGGTATTATACTTAATATTACATAATGTCGAAAATAATAAAATGCTACTCTAAAATATAAGTGAATCCGAAAACGATGATTATACGTACGTTGAGAGGTTTTATTCTATATTTAGTATTCATAGAAATTCCTCAAAAAGCTTCTTGGAATATTTTCGGTTTATCCTATATCATGTGAAATGCAATTAAATAGGGGGAGAGCACTTCCCGTATCAAACACAGGAGGAAGAGATGGAAGAAAAAATTGGCTTAATAGATATTGGTTCAAATACAATTCGGCTCGTGCTTTTTGTTTTTACTAAAGAAACTGGTCTTAATGAAATATTAAATATTAAAACACCTGCACGTCTAAGTCAGTACTTGACCAGTGACACTAAAATGAACAATGACGGTATCGCCATTTTAAAAGAAGCACTTTTAAGTTTCAAAAAAGTGGCCGACAAATTTAAAGTTCAAGAGCTACATACTATTGCGACAGCTGCGATTCGTCAATCTAAAAACAGTAACGATATTATCAAAAAAATCAAAAAAGAATTAAATATTGAAATTCAAATCGTCTCTGAAAAAGATGAGGCATTTTATGGTTATTATGCCATTTCACACACCACAGATATTGAAAATGGTATATCAGTTGATATCGGTGGTGGTTCTACCGAGGTTACACTTTTCAAAGATAAGAAATTAAAAGAAATACATAGCTTCCCATTTGGCGTTGTCACATTGAAACGTCAATTCTTCGGAGATAAAGATCATAATAATAAATCCGCAATTAAAAGTATGGAAAAATTCTTATCCGAACAATTTAATCAATTAGATTGGGTAAAAAATCAAGAAATTACGCTTATAGGATTAGGTGGCTCTGCACGTAATGTTGCTCGTATTCATCAATCTAAACATTCTTATCCTATCGGTGGTGTTCACAATTATACTATGTCATTGAAAGATATATATATAGTTTACGATATCATTTGTAAAAGTGCTCGCGATGAATTAATTAATCTAGACGGTTTAAGCCGAGATCGTGTAGATATCATTCTACCTGCCATCTCTGTTTTCAAGACTCTTTTCCAAAAAATAGATGCGACACAATTCACTTTCTCAAGAAATGGCATTCGTGAAGGTTATGTCATGAATTTCATTCGTAAACGCCATCCTTATGAATTTAAAAAAGAACATGTACGTAGAGATGCTTTAATACACTTAGCTAATGAATATTACATTGAGGAAGAAAGTGCAAAACGTCGCTTGAAATTAGCACAATCCTTACTCGACCAACTGTTAAATTATAGTGATTTGAAAATTACAGATTATGATAAGTATTTATTTGTTGAAGGTGCGTATATATATTACTTAGGTAGTTTTATCGATTCAGATTCAAGTTCACCGCACACATATTACCTTATTGCGAATTCAACGATTAATGGGTTCTCTCATAAAGATCGTGTGAAGCTAGCACTTCTCGCAAGTTTTAAAAATAAATCATTACTCAAATTGTACTGTAAAGAAACACAATGGTTTAACGGTAAAGAAGTTGATACTATTCAAGCTCTAGGTGGTATTATTAAATTCGTAAACGCATTGAATATCTCTCATACTAGTTTTGTAGAAGAAATTAATCTTAAAAAGAAAAAAGGCGATAAATACGAAATCTATGTTTACCACAAAGGAGAGCCTATTGCTGAAGAATATCAAGCGAATAAGCAGAAGAAACATGTTGAAAAGATTTTAAAAGGGCAAGTATCCATTATCTTTACAAAATCTTAAAAGTCGTATGATATTTTTAGACTACACAAGAACAACGTTTAAATAATGAGGTGTATTAAGAGTATGCAAACTCAATTGGGAAAAAAGGATATTAATTTACCACAGTACTATAATAATAGGGAGTTAAGTTGGATCGATTTTAACTATAGAGTCCTTCAGGAAGCTTATGATAAGAATAATCCATTACTTGAAATGTTAAATTTCATTTCTATTTTTAGCTCAAATTTAGATGAATTTTTTATGGTACGTGTAGCTGGTTTAAAAGACCAAGTGAAATTAGGTTATGATAAACCCGAAAATAAAACCCAAATGACGCCTCAAGAACAACTTGATGCGATTAAAATAAAAAACACAGAATATGTTCACATCCAATATCAACGATATAAAGAATTGATTGAAGAGTTACGGCATTATAATATTGAAATGGTCAAACCTGATTGTTTATCTGAAATGCTCATAGAAAGATTAGAAAAAGAGTTTAAATCGCATATTCTACCTACACTTACACCATTAGGTATTGATGCGTATCACCCATTTCCGAAATTGAACAATAAAAGTTTAAACATATTTGTCGATATTGATACTGAAGACACAATTAACTCAGCAATCGTACAAATTCCATCATTAATTCCTCGATTTCTAACATTTAATGAAGGTGCTAAACAATATGTTGTAATGGTCGAAGATGTCATTACATACTTTATCAACTATCTATTTAAAGGTTATAAAGTTTTAAATACTTTTACCTTCAGAATCACAAGAAATGCAGATTTATCGATTCATGAAGATGGTGCTGAAGATTTACTAATAGAAATTGAACGCTTCTTAAAAGAACGTAAGAGTGGTTCAGCTGTACGTTTAGAGGTCGATGGCCGAACTGCACAAAGAGAGAATATTGAATGGTTGATTGATCAATTAGAGGTTGAAGAGAATGATATATACTTCTTAAATGGCCCGCTTGATTTAACGTTTTTATTCGATTTAGTGAGTCATCTCTCTACTAAACTTAAATATCTGACGTATGAGAAATATACACCCCAAGTACCGAAATCTTTAGAAAATAACAATATTTATAAATTAGCTCTAGAAAGAGATATATTCTTCCATCATCCGTATGAATCATTTGACCCCATTGTAAACTTCATACGTGAAGCTTCCGATGATCCAAATACCATTGCCATTAAGCAAACATTATATCGTGTGAGTAAAGATTCACCGATTATTAATAGTTTGAAGGAAGCTGCTGAAAATGGTAAGCAAGTCACTGTACTTGTAGAATTGAAAGCACGTTTCGATGAAGAGAATAATGTCCATTGGGCTCGTATGCTTGAAGATGCAGGTTGTCACGTAATATATGGTATGACGCATCTAAAGACACATAGTAAAATTGCGCTTGTCGTTAAACGTATTCGTGGAGAGCTAACATCATTTATACATTTAGGTACAGGAAACTATAATGACAAAACTGCTAAGCTATATACCGATATGGGGATTATTACTACAAATAAAGACATTGCTGAAGATGCGATTAATTTCTTCAATTATTTAAGTGGTTACTCTGTTAAACCTGAGTATAATAAATTAATTGTAGCTCCATTTGATATTCGTGACGTCTTTATTGACCATATCGACAAAGAGATTAGTAGTCATTTAGAACATGGAAATGGCAAGATTATGATGAAGATGAATTCACTCACAGATAAAACGATTATTAAAAAGCTCTTTAAAGCTTCTCAAGCAGGCGTAAAGATTCAACTTATCATTCGTGGTATTTGTTGTCTTAAACCTGGTATACCTGGTATCAGTGAGAATATTGAAGTCGTAAGCATAGTAGGACGGTTACTCGAACATTCACGTATTTATTATTTCCATAATAACGGTGATGAAAGTATCTACCTCTCATCAGCAGACGTGATGACACGCAACATGATTAAACGTGTCGAAATCTTATTCCCTGTTGAAGATAAAAGTATTGGAAAACGTTTAGTGAATTATATGAACTTGCAACTTTCAGATAATGAGAAAGGACGTTTCCAAGATAAAATTGGTGTCTATCACTATGTTCAAAACAATTTATCTCCACTAAATTCTCAAGCTTATCTTATGCAAGAGGCAATTAAATACGGTAAAGATCTAAAAAAACAGACTGCTCAGCCAACAGGTTATCCCATTCGTTCAAAGCGTGGCGTTAGTTGGATAAGAAGATTAAGAAATACATTCAAAAGATAGAATGAATAATCTTATAAAAAATTAGAATTAATCCAAAGACAGATGCTTTATTTAAACTAGGCCTTTTACTTTTTGAACCACTAATATAATGGCACTGCATCCTTAATGTGGGCCTCACATTAAAACACTTGAATTAGGCTGCTAATGTTCTGTATTGCACAGGAGATAAGTAGTCTAATTTTTGTTGAATTCGATTATTATTATAGTTTTCTATGTACTTTTCGACAATATCCTTTACAATGAAATTAGAGTTATTTAACTCATTGTTGAGATAAAATGTTTGGTTCTGTTGCAAAGTAAAAAATATAGCTAACCACTAATTTATCATGTCAGTGTTCGCTTAACTTGCTAGCATGATGCTAATTTCGT
>NZ_PPRN01000043.1 GCF_002902685.1 Staphylococcus pettenkoferi
CTTATATTCCTCCTTAGGTACAAATATAGGTAATTGTGAAATACCTATTAGAATTTCGCTATATAACAATAAATCTGAATAAGGCTTCTTTATAAAAATCGATAAAATAAGAATTAAAGTAGCGAGAATCATTGTTTTGATTTTTTTACCTTTACGATATTTAAATGGTAGAGGTTGTTTTTTTGTTATCCTAGGTGCATAAATTAGTAAAATAATTAAATTCAAAATAGCTAGACCTATTAGAATTCGACTATCAGGTCTAAAACTAACTATTAAATAAGGCACTAATATAAATGATACTATATTTTGAATATGACACAGTATTGCAGATTTTGCATGTGCGCCATGGGCAAACAACTTTAAAATAAAGTAGGTAATATGAACAGTGAGTGTATAGAAGAAAATGTTGCAAAGGAGCGAAATACCATAGGTTACAATACCTTTTGAGATATTATTATATGCAACTTGTATGCCTAACTTAACTTTCAAATAAGTAATATAATCTAAGTTATTTCGATTTCTGAGATAGCTAGCAAATTTTTCTATACCATTATCTATAAACTTTGCCATAGCGTTTCTCTCCTTACTCTAATTATACGAATTAAAGTAAGAACTGTGCATTTACATGCTTAACTGTTCATATTTAATTCCTAACTGTTATTAAAATATTTTCCTTATTGATTTTAACATAAAATAGAATACAGTTTAGAATAAAAAATTACGAGTTAGGGATTATGTGCCCACAAGGGTTGGCACCGTGTTTTAATAAAGATGTATCACAAAGAGATGATACAGAGTTACTTGAATTTCTAAGTGTAGACAGCGCTACTGATACAAACTAGGAATCAATACTCGAATCGTTCGGTTGTAACTGACTCTTCGTATAGTTTGAAATGAGAACGATATCATTTCTTTGAATATTTAACAAGGAGGTACAGGTTTATGACACAAGATATCGTAGAAACAGTAACTAAATTTGTTAAATTAATCGCAGAAACAGTTAAGAAATTCACTAAGTAAGCATTGATAATCCCTATTAAGACTGTAATATTGCTCAGTCGCAAGTCAAGTGTCATTACATTTGCTTAAGCAACAGCAAACAAGTATTAACATGTAAGCTATCGTAACATCATTCAATTTATCATTATAATAATCGGTAAATTCACTAAATTTTTTCATAATTAATAACATCCCCAAAAAATAGATAAAGAAAAAATAACTGTAAAACATTCCCTTAATAATCAAGCCGTGAGTCCCTCCCAAGCTCACGGCTTTCCCTATGTCTGAAGATGTTTAATCTGTGTAGTGTCGTTACCGATTACTATGATTTCTACTTATAAAGTTCCTTTCTTAAGTTCTCAAACACGGGTATAGTTTTCCGTTGTTGAGCCACTTCTTCCATATTTAAATCTAACTCAATTTGTCCTTCTTCGTGTTCTAATTCTGCTAATATTTCACCATTTGGATTAACGACAATTGAATGGCCTGCATATTCTGTTGATCCATCATTGCCACAACCATTGCTTCCTATGACGAACATATCATTCTCAATCGCCCTCGCTTGGAGTAGGGCACGCCAATGTGCTTTACGTGCTTCTGGCCACTGTGCGACATAGAAAGCAACTTGTGCACCTTTACGTGCTGGATAGCGTAATAGTTCAGGAAATCTCAAGTCATAGCAAATAATCTGAGTTGCTGACACATTGTCAGTTAGTTGAAATGCCTCAGGTACTTTGTCTCCAGCTTCTAGATAGTCAGGCTCTTGTAACATCGGCACAAGATGCACTTTATCGTAGTTATTGATGATTTCTCCTGATTGATTAACAGTAAATGCAGTATTGTAAACTTTATCATTTTTAATATTTGAGACAGATCCAGCTACAATTGCGACATTATACTCTTGTGCGAGTTGAGCAATAAATTGCAGACTACGTACTAAGTTGTGATCTGCTAGGTCATTGAGTTTTTCTAACGCATAACCATTGTTCCACATCTCTGGTAGTACAACGCATTCTGTGTTTGCTGTGACGTGTTTATCAAAGAGCTGTTTGATTTTACTTTCATTTTGTTGTGCATTTGCGGGTTCGATTCTAAATTGTAATACAAGCACTTTCACTTTTATCAGTCCTTTTATAAAAGTAATTATACATAATATACTAGAAAATGATAGCGTTTTCAAAATATAATAAATTCGACTTTGTTGAAACCATTGTGTTACAAAGATTTTACGATAAAATTAATTTTTTAAATTCATATTCAAAAAGTACTATTAACATAATAAAATATGTTAAGTTACAGATAAGAGCAACGTGAAAAATGGTAGAAAGAGAGGTGAGCGAGATGAAAAAATGGCCGCATAAATTGATTGCGACAGGTGCAATACTCACGTTAAGTACGTCGTTAGTAAGTAAGCAGGCGCATGCTGAAGGTGTGGCGGATCATCAAGTGGAAAATGCGCAAAATAATGCAAATGTGGTGAATCAATCATTATTTAAAGCAGCAGGTCAAAATGATTTAACTGAAGAGGGACAGGTTAGCGATAGACCAGCGACAAATGGAGCGGCTTACCATGATGGAGAAGTAATTGCCAATGAAAACGAGCAACTCGGATTTGAAAGCGAGCAGGCTGAAGGTTCGGCAACAACAGGAAATAATGAAAACCAAGATAATCATAATCAGCAATCTGCTACAAACTCGAAGGAAGAACAATCAAGTGATGAAAATCAAAACCAGCAAGGCGAAGATAATTCAGAAGAAATTTCTGCTGATAATCAAGAAAATGGTTCAGTTGATAATGAAAATGAGAGTCACAATGGCGAAGTAAATCAAGATCCAACTGATGATGAATCATCTAATGATGGTAGTCAAGACGAGGGCCAGCAAAATAACTCTGGTGACAGTAATCAGCAAGAGGATAATCATTCTAATAATGGTGCCGGCAAAGAGCAAGATGATTCTCAAGGTAGTGACAATCAAGATGGTTCTGATGACAATCAGAAAGGTTCTGACGAGGAGCAAAACGGCGACGATAACCAAGGCTCAGATCATCAAAACGGCAATGACGACCAAAACGATTCAGATCAGCAACAGGGCGGCAATCAGAATGATGGCAAACAAGACCCTGACCACAATTCACAAGGCGACGACCAAAAAGATGACAACCCTGATCCTGACAAAGATCAGAAAGACGACGACCAGCATAACAACTCAGGTAAAGATCAAAATGGCGATGATAATAATGATGACAATCATCAAGACAATCCTGGTCAAGGTGGCGACGATGATAACGGTGACAACCACCAAGACAATTCTGGACAACACCAAGGCGATGACGATGATCAAAAAGGCGATGATAACCAGAAGAACCATGATCAACCCGGAGATGGTAAACATGATGGCTCTTCTGATGATGATCCACAAGACCCGTCTGGTGGTCAACATTCTGGCGATGACCCTTCTCGTCCTGGAGAAGATCTGGGTCAAGGTAGTCAAGATCAGCCAGGTCAAGGTGGACATAGTGGCGGTCAAGACAAGCCAGGACAAGGAGATCAACCGGGGCAAGGCGGTCAAGGCAAGCCGAGTGACAAGCCAGGTCATGACAAAGATGATCGACCAAGTGACAAGCCAGGACAAGGAGATCATCAAGGTGGACAAACCGATCCAGATCAACCTTCTGATCCTTCACAACAAGGTGGTCACTCAGGAGGACAAGATCCTCAACCTAGCCAACCTTCTCAGGGCGATAAGCCGTCAGGTTCAGGTTCGCAAGGATCACAACAACATCCTAATCAACCATCTGGACAGCAAGGTGGGCAAAGTGGCCATGATGGACAACAGAAACCATCTTCACAACCTGGTGGACAGACAGGACAAGCGCATCAATCTGGACAAGGAACGACTAACCATCCACAAGGTGTGCCTCCTGCGCAACAACATCACAATGAACCAACGCGCGTAAATCATCAGCTGTCACATCAACAACGCCCAGATTATCAAGGCATGGTTCCACCTGCACATCATAATTCAAATCAGCAGTGGAGTTCTAATCAGAATGATTCAAATCGTAACCACTTCAATGGCGCAAACTTCACGTCATCAGCTAACCGTCCAACATCTCAGAACACACAACAGGATTCTAATCAACAACGCAGTCATTGGTACGATCGCTTTACAGGCCAACGTAATCAAGATTCGCAAGATAGCTCTATTCTTCAACGTTTTAAGTCTATGGCGACAGGTTCGTTAAAATACAACCCATTCGTTGTGGATCAAGTAAAAGAGTTGCACCATAACGATAATAAAGTGAGTAATAATGAAATTAATAATATCCTTAAAAAACAAAACTTCTCTGATAATCATTATTTAAACTCATTACAGAAAGAAACGCGATATTTTAAATTCCAATATTTTAACCCGCTCAAAGCATCACACTATTATAAAAACTTAGACCAACAAGTGCTTGCACTGATCACAGGGGACATTGGTTCAATGCCAGATTTAAAGAAGCCGCACGAAGGTGATGGTAAGAGTAAAAGTCAGTACGAATACCAGCAGAATAAAGACGACAAGATGACTGATACAAGCAAGGATCAAGATGCAGCGAATGAAGCGGTGAAATATAAACGCACGACAATCTCACTCATTACAGCGATGGTCGTCATCTTCCTCGGTACGATTATTGCTTACATTTATCGCTTGAGAAAACCTGAAGATTCATAAATAAAGAAACCATCTCTTCCATAAAGTTGAAGCGGAAGAGATGGTTTCTCGTTTTTTAAAAAATGAAATGTAAAATAAATAATGTTTGTTCTTGTAATGATTTGATTTTATCTGGACCAATCACAATTTGCATCAATACGACCGTACCATTCATCATCATATGAATCAGAATACTGACCCAAATGCGTTTCGTGTAAACATAGAAGCCAGCGAGAATAAATCCGAGTACGAAATAGGTTAAAAAGTGTGACGGATCGCTATGCGCAAATGAGAAGATTGTAGAACTTACGACTGCCGCAAGGATAAACGCTAATTTGTTGTAGCCGCGAATCATGTTGTAAATCTCGCCGAATAACACTTTACGGAAGACGAATTCTTCAAGCATTGGGCCTACGATAGAAATCAAGATGATAAACATTGGGAACTGACGCGCGATTTTCATCAAGTTCTCCGTGTTCTCACTCGACTGTGGTGCACCGAGAAGAATGTTGATAATGTTCGTGAGCATTTGCGCGATCATTACAGCCACATAACCTGCGACTGCCCATAGAATCACGTAACGTTTTTCTTCTCTAGGCGGGCGTTCAAGCCGTAATGGATTGCGAATGAAATTATGTAAGAAGATAATGATGATGGCAGCGATGATAAAGAGGATGACTTGCGTATACATATTAGCCGTCAAGAGTTCTTTATCTGACATGCCGTTATAGAAACCGAGCCCTTGTAAGATCAATGGCCCGAACTGTGCGAGTAAGTAAATAACAATCGTTAAGATTGAGACTGAGACACGTGACATAATGTACCTCCAATTTTTGTTTATAATTCATTTTATCGTAAAAGTGATTCAGGTACAAAATACGTGAGTGTTAAACTTGAAATGTTGACCAACTTTGATTAATATAAAAGTATGTTAGCACTCGAAAGGTGATAGTGCTAAACTTTTCCTGACGATGAGGAGGTAACAACATGTTAAAACCTATTGGCAATCGTGTTGTAATCAAAAAAATTGAACAAGAACAAACTACGAAAAGTGGTATTGTCTTAACAGATAGTGCGAAAGAGAAATCAAACGAAGGTGAAGTCGTAGCAGTCGGCTCAGGCCAATTACTCGATAACGGCTCACGCGTTGAACCAGAAGTTAAAGAAGGAGACAAAGTCGTCTTCCAAGAATATGCCGGTACAGAAGTGAAACAAGGCGACGATAAATATTTAATCTTAAGTGAAACAGATATATTAGCAGTAATTCAATAATTGAAGTAGAACTGGAGGGATCCAATAATGGCTAAAGACTTGAAATACTCAGAAGACGCACGCCAAGCAATGTTGAGCGGTGTCGATAAACTTGCGAATGCGGTGAAAGTAACGATCGGTCCTAAAGGCCGCAATGTCGTGTTAGATAAATCGTATACATCTCCACTCATCACGAACGATGGTGTGACAATCGCTAAAGAAATCGAACTTGAAGATCCATATGAGAATATGGGTGCGAAACTCGTTCAAGAAGTTGCGAATAAGACGAACGAAATCGCTGGGGACGGTACAACTACCGCTACAGTTCTCGCTCAAGCAATGATTCAAGAAGGGCTTAAGAACGTGACTAGCGGTGCGAACCCAGTCGGTATTCGTCAAGGTATCGATAAAGCAGTAGAAGTGGCAACACAAGCATTGCACGATATCTCTCAAAAAGTTGAAAATAAAAACGAAATTGCGCAAGTTGGCTCAATTTCTGCAGCTGACGAGGAGATTGGTAAATACATTTCAGAAGCGATGGATAAAGTAGGTAACGACGGCGTTATTACGATAGAAGAGTCTAACGGCTTTAACACTGAACTCGAAGTTGTTGAAGGTATGCAATTCGACCGTGGTTATCAATCTCCATATATGGTCACAGATTCAGATAAAATGGTGGCAGATCTAGAACGCCCTTACATTTTAATCACTGATAAGAAAATCTCATCATTCCAAGATATCTTACCGTTACTCGAACAAGTCGTACAATCTAATCGTCCAGTGTTAATCGTGGCTGACGAAGTTGAAGGCGACGCACTAACTAACATCGTGCTCAACCGTATGCGCGGAACGTTCACTGCAGTAGCCGTTAAAGCACCAGGTTTCGGCGATCGTCGTAAAGCAATGTTAGAGGACTTAGCGATCCTCACAGGTGCGCAAGTTATCACTGATGACCTCGGCTTAGACTTGAAAGATGCTACGATGGATATGTTAGGTACAGCAAATAAAGCAGAAATCACGAAAGACCACACTACAATCGTTGATGGCGACGGTAAAGAAGAAGATATCGACGCGCGTGTAAGCCAAATCAAAGCGCGTATGGAAGAAACTGAATCTGAGTTCGATATTGAGAAACTTCAAGAACGTCTTGCGAAATTAGCAGGCGGTGTTGCAGTCATCAAGGTCGGTGCTGCAAGTGAAACTGAGCTTAAAGAACGTAAACTTCGTATCGAAGACGCGTTAAACTCAACACGTGCCGCAGTTGAAGAAGGTATCGTTGCAGGTGGCGGAACAGCTTACATGAATATCTATGATAAAATTGCGGACATCGAAGCAGAAGGTGACGTGGCTACAGGTGTAAACCTCGTCTTGAAAGCGTTAGAAGCGCCTGTACGTCAAATTGCTGAAAATGCTGGTTTAGAAGGTTCAATTATCGTTGAACGCTTGAAAAATGCAGATGTCGGTGTAGGATTTAACGCTGCAGAAGACGAATGGGTAAATATGATCGATGCAGGTATTGTGGACCCTACAAAAGTGACACGTTCTGCATTACAACACGCAGCCAGTGTCGCAGCGATGTTCTTAACTACAGAAGCAGTTGTTGCTGAAATTCCTGATAAAGATGACAACGAAGGTCAAGCAGGAATGGGCGGCGGCATGCCAGGTATGATGTAAGAGTAGTGTAGGATGCTGGTGCGTCGGTGATTTGATGTGTGTGTCGAGCGCCGATTGAGTATAAATTGATTATATAAATTTGGGGGAGACGCTTTCCATAAGTTGATTGGACTTGTGGGAGGTGTCTCTTTTTGTGGTTGGGGGTAGGTAGGTTGGAACGCGGAATGCATATAGTATAAGGCGGAATTGTGAAATACCGAGGCTCAGGGTTAAGTACAAGTGTAAGTTGAGAGACATTTTAACTCATAGAGATATCGTGTGATTCCGAATAAAAGATTAAATATGTTAGTAGAGAGCGAATTAAAATTTGAGTTTCGATTAACAAGAGTAAAGCTAAAGAGGATGAAGTAAGTATTTGTGGAATTAGATAGATTTCGGTAAAGTGTATTGGAATATGTTATGTTTATTATAATATTTATAAATTTATCTTTGAGGTTTGAGCGTAGTGAAGAGAAAGACTTATTTATATATTGGAATTATAGCTCTAATTCTAATAGTTGCAGGGTCTTATTTAATATATAAGCATAACGAAAAAAAGAAATTTTATAGTGAGCAAAAAGATAGAATCACTACTTACATGAAACATAATGTTAAAGATTATAAGAGCATAACGTTCACTAATTTTAAAAGAAACCCCATGGATGGTTATGACATAACTGGTTATATAAATAACGATAAAAAACTTAAGTTCACAGCTGGTGTAAGGTCTACAGAAAATTATCAATTTGATAGTGATTTAATATATACTGATGAACTCGATAATTTATTCATTAAAAATCATAAAACTCTTACTCGAATTGAAAAAGAAAAGAAGTAGAAGTCTAGAATTGTTACAAAATCTATTTAATAAAACCTCCCGAGGAGTATATAGATAATAGATACGATTATCGGGAGGTTGTTTATATCAATTACTATACATATTTTGATAGTATTTTATTGCTTCTAGCTTTTGCTCAGCATCTTCTCCTTGATATTGCCCACGTTCTATCTCATACATTATTTGTTTTTCTCCTGAAGAGATACCATCACCAGTATTTTTTCTCCATTCTTGATCTGGCATATTCATATATGGATTGTTAGGGTCATAACCTGTGGCTTGTGATTGTTGCTGTTGGCTTGTTTGAGTCTGAGCTGGTTGTCGCTCAGATTTTTCGCTATTAGTTGTATCATTATTCTCATTTTGCGTTTGAGCTAAAGAACCTTCATTGTTTTCGTCACTTTTTGAGCTTGAAATATTAGTATCGTTATCTTGATTATCAGTAGTATTGTCTTTATCTTGTTGATTATTTTTTTGATCTTCTGATTTATTATTAGAATCTTCTCTAGAGTTTTTTTGTTCTTTTTTCTTATTATCATTTTTATGATAGTTATGTTGTTTAGTTGCATGCTCATCCTGATGGTTGTTCCCACATGCAACTAATATAATAGCTGATGCAGCTACTACAGTTAAAATCTTCTTCATATGAAACGTTCTCCTTGTATAATATATTTTTTAAACAGCAATAAGTTTGTTCTTTAGTTATTATACTACAAAATAAGTATAGTAACTATATGAATGTTATATTAATTTAAGTGAGAAATATTGTATCTATTTACTTATATGAATATATTAAAGAAATTAAGAAATGAAAGTGTCCGTTTCTTTCTTTATATGCTATTATAAGTATATTAACAAAGGAAGTGAGATATTGTGACACTTAAAGGTATATCGAAGTTACCTCTATTTATTAACGATAAAGCTGCATTAAAAATTTATAAGAAATTAGCAAGTTATTAATACAAAAATTGGCAAATTAAACAGTGAACTAGCTCATACTGTAATTAATGACAACTTCATCAACATCATGAGTATGCACGAATCATTAGAATCTACCAAGATTGAAGGTACGCAAGTTACTTTTGATGAAGTATTAGAAGAAAAAATGGATAAAAGACCAAGTAATGAAGTTAAGGAAGTTTTAAATTATATGGAAGCACTGCAGTATGGTTATGATCAAATTAAAAATTAGAATATGCCTTTAACTTCTAAATTGATTAAAACTCTCCATTCTATTTTACTAAAAGAAACTCGAGGTAAAGATAAACATCCTGGAAACTTTAGAAAGATACAAAATTTCATTGGACCTGACAATAAAATAGAGCATGCCACTTATATACCAATTGAAGCCCAGCTTATTGATGATTATATGACAAATTTAGAGTACTTTATGAATGGCGAAGCACATAGAAGTCTATCGACAAATGATAATCAAACTTATTTAAATTATGATGCTGATCCTTTAATTCGTAATGCCATTACCCATGCACAATTCGAATCAATCCATCCTTTTTTAGATGGTAATGGTAGATTAGGTCGTATTTTAATCATATTAATGCTTGTTAACGCAGGTGTAATTGATAAACCTGTATTTTTTGTAAGTAAGGAACTTGAACGTGAGAAGACACGTTATTATGATTTACTTAATGGCGTAAGAAGTAAAGAAAGTGACTGGGAAGGATGGATAAATTTCTTTCTACAAGCCACTGAGCGAATGGTAACTGAAATTCTTGATAAACTTTCTAAAGCCGAAGCATTATATACTCATGGTATAAAAATGCTAAATACGGAGTCTGAACGTATGATATGGTATTTAACCTTCCAAGAGCCTAAACTAACTGTTAAAAGAGCAAGCTTAGTTACAGAGTTTTCTCAACCTACTGTACGTAGAGTACTAAAGAAATTAGCGTCTTTAGATTTAGTTTATGAAGAAAAGAGTAAAAAACGTAATAAAAGCTATAATACCTATGAGCTATTAAGAATTATTGAGGGATAATGTAACTACTAAGATCACTCTATCGTGTACTACGAATACACTTATAACTCTTAGGGTATTTCCATAATAACGAGAATTTGTGAGAGGAGTGTATCGTCATTTATGGCTAAGGATACATTAAATGATGCTATAGAGTTAGGAATCAACCACTTACTCGAAGGTTATAATAATTGGGAAGTGGCTTCAGTGCTAGATAAAGAAAGTGAGTATTTTCCAAACACGCTACATTGGCAGTACGGTCACTTGCTCACAGTATTTGAACTTGCACTTTCAATGGTTGAACAGAACGAGGTCGAAGTAGGTCGTTACAACCAGCTCTTTGGTTATGGAACGCGACCTTCTGACTGGGGAGACGCAGAAGCTCCCGAAATCGATGACATTCTCGAGCATATCAAGACGTTACCTGAGCGAGTAGAAAATTTAACTTCTACTCAGCTTGAAACTGAGCTAGAGGAACCGATGATTGGATGCGAAACGTTAGGAGAGTTAATCGCCTTGAATGCCATTCACGTTCCACTTCACAATGGTAAAATTGAAGAAATGACACGTGTGTTAAAACAAATTTAAGACGTATCAATCCCAACATATACAAAAAAGGAGGGGCACCCCGAAGTGCTCCTCCTTTTTGAAATTTCATTATTGTAATTCGCTAATCGCTTTGGCAATTGATTCGAAGACATGAGGAATATCATCTTTTTCAATACAGCTAAAGGCGATACGAATATCAGTGTCATTTAAGGCAATGATACCGATAGAATAGTTGTCGATGAGGTGTGTTCGTAACGCTTCAGGTTTCACGCCTTTAACTTTAAGCGCCATGAAATAGCCAGAGTTAAAGTCATATGGTTGCCAGTAATCACTGAATTTCTCATCATACACAAGTTCCTTCGTCACTTCATAACGTGCTTTCAACGTCTCAAAGTTATGTTCTAACTCTTTATCAAGTTGATCGCGGTTCTCAAGCACATGTTTAACGATACTTTGTGAAGGTATAGGTCCACTTGAGATGTTACTGCGAATTAAACCTTTCACTTTTGCTTCAATGACTTCTTGCGCTTTAGAATCTTTAATACCGAATGTGATGAAACCAACACGTAAGCCCCATGCAAATAATTCTTTCGTAGCGCCATCTAAACGGATAGGTAATACATTGTCAGAATCAAGTTGCGTTAAAGCTGAGAATAATGAATATGGATACACATCTTCGTAGAACAAGCCGAAGTAGGCGTCATCGACTACCGCAATGATGTGAGTACCACGATCCGCTACACGCTTGATTGCTTGAACAATTTCATTTACTTCATCTTTAGAAGGTGTGTAACCTGTTGGGTTGTTCGGATAGTTTAAGACTAAGAAGATCTTCTCTTGATTACTTTGGTCTAGCGTTTCAACTAAAGCTTGTGTAGTGTAATGACCTTCATTATCAAAGATAGGGTACGTGTCAATTTGTGCACTGTGACGTGTACCGAATACGAGTTTATAGTTACCCCAGTTGTGACTTGGTAATAAGATCGTATCATTAGTATCCACGAATAAATCACCAACTAATGATAAACCGTGAGTTAATGCGTTCGTCACGATAGGTCTTGAGAAGTCATCTTTACTGAGTTCAGGGTTGTCTCGAAGCATCTTGTCTGTCCAAAGGTCGCGCAAGTCTTCAATACCTTGAGGTGGTGCGTATGGGAACACCTCGTCAGGTTCGAGTTCAGAGAAGACGTTGTATAAACTGTCAGCATACATTTTTCTATCTCTATAAGTAGCCATTCCGATAGTGGCATTGTATTCTGTAGATTTCGCTTCAGCTGATTGAGATAAAATGCCTTTCGGATAATACATCAATTTACCCAAGTCAGAAAGCATATCAGCAATTTGTGGTTGAGACTTAGTTAGTTGTTCATTTAAATCTAATGCTAAAGGGTTCATAGTTGTTCAACCTCTCTTCATCTAATTCATATTTCATCTTTAAGTTTATCTTGAAATGAGCTAAAGATAAAGTGATGTAGCGTGTTTGTCACTTTTAAAGAACAAATTATAATAAAATCGAACACGTGTTCGCTAATTTGTGTTAGAATAACGTTAGGCCGTCCTAGTCCTACATGGAATTTCGATATGTGGGAGGTGTAGTATAATGGAGTGGTGGCAAGATTTAATCATCACCATCCTTTCAGGTGGCATCCTCATTATCTTCCGAATTTGGTTAGAGAATAAATGGAAAGATAAATAGGTGGCCTTACACGTTAAAAAAACCCCAAGTCAGGTTGCGGCTGACTTGGGGTTGTGTAGTATAATTCGTGGACAACTTAATTGTAGCATTAGTGAAATAATACAGCAAGGTATTTATATAATTGTTTGTATTAAGTTGCGCGATAGACACATCGTCAGCTATGAATTAAAGAGTATTAAGATGATACAATAATGGTGATCGACTTAGTAAAGAGATGATGACTTTGTTATACTGATAATGTTTTGAGGTGAAATGATGAAACATTTAACGAAAATCTTTGTGACTTTAGCAATTATCTTATTTATAGTTGGTTATTACTTACAAGCGACAGATCATGAAAGTACAGGCATCAAACTGCTCATTGCCGCTATTATGTTTATGATTTGTGCTTTTATTAACCGTAGTAATGATCGCCGTAAGAAGCGGGAAGAATATTACCGTAAACAACAAGTGGAAAAACAACGTAAAAAGAAGTAAATAGTGAGAGAGTAGGTAATTCTCACTTTCTAAAATGAATACTTAATATAAGCACGTTCCGTAATCTTTGATTATGGAGCGTTTTTTGTATGTACAATCTTAGGGATTGAGTAGTAAATTGAAAAATGTTTAGGTGTACATGTTAATTTTTGACTGTGTATATACAGAATATGTACAGTCTAACTCCCGTAATAGCACGTTTTTTAACATAAATTTTACTCAGAGGGTTTACAATATTGTGTATAGTGTGTATGCTATGTATATACAGTTGATAGGGGAGGACGTTCATGAAAATACTTTTGAAAAATAATAGTGAACAGCCGATTTACGAACAGATAAAACAACAAGTGAAAGAGAACATCCTTAAGGGAATCGTTGCACCTGGGGAACATCTTCCTTCTATGCGTGAGCTCGCACAAGATTTAAGCGTCAGTGTGATTACAACTAAGCGTGCTTATGAAGATCTTGAGAAAGATGGCTTTGTCTATACCATTCGCGGTAAGGGCACTTTCGTTAAAGAACAAGATAGTAATATCTTGAAAGAGAAGCAATTTATAGTTATCGAATCCTACGCGAAATCAATGGCGAAAGAAGCTAAGACGATTGGCATGTCGTTATCCGAATTAGTAGACATTCTATCACTCATCTATGAGGAGGAAGAATGATGAATGCGATTGAGTTAAATAATGTGAGCTATAAGACGAAACGCTTTCAGTTAGACGATATCTCATTTAATGTACCTCAAGGATTTGTCACTGGTTTCATTGGGGCGAACGGATCAGGTAAGACAACAATTATTCGCTTGATTATGGATTTGTTACAAGCGGATAAAGGTTCAATTCGCTTATTTGGTAAATCCATGAACATGGATGAAGTAGGGATTAAAGAGAAAATCGGATTTGTCTATTCTGAACTCTATTTAAACGATAAGTGGACGATTAAAAAAGCTGAAAAAATGATTGCACCATTTTATAAAAAGTGGAATCACGATACCTTCTATGATTATTTAAACAAATTCGGTTTACCCTACAAAGCAAAAATTAAGACCTTATCTACTGGAATGAAGATGAAGCTAAACATTGCTTTCGCATTTAGTCATGATGCTGAATTATTCATTCTTGATGAGCCAACAGCAGGTCTTGACCCAATCGTTCGCAATGAAGTCTTAGATTTAATTCAGAAAGAATTGATTAACGAGAACAAGACAGTTTTGCTTTCTACGCACATTATTTCAGACTTAGAAAAGATTGCTGATTACTTAGTTTATCTTAAAGACGGCGATATCATCTTAGATAATTATTTAGATGAAATCATCCAAAACTACAAAATTGTGCGCGGACCTAACGATTTGCTTGATGATGAACTTAAAGATTTAACCATCTTCCATGAAGATAATAAAACAGGCTTTACTGCACTAACTAAAGAACATCAAGTATTTGAAGAACTCTTTGGTAATCAAGTGATGGTAAGCAATCCAACTATTGAAGAACTTATGATTTATTTAGGTAAAGGTGATATAGAAGGGAGCCACAGTTCTCATCAAAGTCAAGACGAGGTGGCTAGTGAATGAAACAACTCTTACTGAGAAATATCAAGCTTAGAAAAACTACGCTAATAATCTATGTTCTGTTGATAGCTATTTCACCTTTACAATGCCTAATACCAACTGGAAGTATCTTAGGAAATTGGTTAACTGGTATTTTAGCAACAATTCTTATTGTTATCGTTATTAAGGATTCAGCTCATTTGTTTCGTTTTCATAATAAATTAGGTAAAGACTCGTACTATTACCAAGCGAGTTTACCAGTAAGTAAATTTTCTTTGCTTAACGCTAATTTATTAACCATGTTGATTTTTACTATTATTGGAAGTTTGATCCTATTAGTTTATCAACCTACGGTGAGTACATCTGATGCAGAGATGGGAACAATAAATTGGATTACAACTTATATTACAATTAACTTCATAACAATACCAATCGCTTTTAAACGATATACAGAAGTTAAATCTGATAAAGTAAACTATCTAACATATATTATAACTATGAACTTTATTCTACCACTATTATTAATAATAATTATTCTAATTGTTGGTTTTGTGTTTATAGATACAGGTTTAATAAGTGAAAATGATGCAGATTATTTTGTTGAAAAAAGTGAACCATATTTTGATATTACACCAGTTATTATCAGTACGATATGGCTCTTAATCAACTACTACATTCAAAGTAAGAAAGTCAGAAATAAATAATACGAGAGGAGTGACCTTCCATGAAAAGTTTAGTCATCCGAAATTTGAAGCTGCGTCAGACAACGATTATTATTTATTTAATTTTAGCACTCCTCTCACCATTACAATTTTTAATTAGATATAAATTAGTTTATTCAATTTCTGAGCTTATATTCCCATTTTTGGTAGTCATATTTTACTTCCTATCCATCAAAGATTCAGCCCATATATTTAGAGTACATCATAAGTTAGGTGAACAAGCTTATTGGTTCTTTGGAAGCTTACCACTATCCAAGAAACAAATGTTGAATGCGAACTACATTACAATGTTGATTTTCACGCTAGGTGGAGCGATTGTATTAGGACTATATTCTATTCCGCTTTCTGTAATGAATGGAATGAATTGGACTTATGCTATTCCACTAGTATACGTAGCTGTAAACTTCTTCACCATACCATGTGTGTTTAGAAGATATACCGAAGTTAAACAAGAACGAATAACTTATTTATTCCATATATTAGCTATGTGCTTGCTACTGCCATTAGCAATTACAATGATTTACCTCGGTATGCGCGTATTTATTCTTGGATACCTAGATAACTACATTAACGTCTTTAATCCGTGGTTTAACTCAGGTTATCTTTTAGTCAGCGCTGTAATGTTGATTATTAACTATTTTATCCAACTTAAAAAAGTAAGTTAAAGGAGGAATTAGATGCAATTACAAGAAGTAACTAAGACATATAATGATAATACTGTCTTAGATAAGATTGACTTTGATTTCGGTAAAAGTCAGATTGTCGGTTTAATTGGTAAAAACGGTGTTGGTAAAACAACACTAATGAAAATTATGAACGGTAATATTGCGAATTATCAAGGTAAAGTAGATTTAGGTAAGAATCATAATATGGGGTATTTAATTGAAAATCCTAAGCTTTATGACAATAAAACAGGTCTTAACAACTTGAAACAATTCGCTCAAGTATTAGGGAAAGGCTTCGATAAAGGATATACTGACAAAATTATCGATGCATTCGGTATGCGTCCTTATATGAATAAAAAGGTTAAGAAATACTCCATGGGTATGAAACAAAAGCTAGCTATCGCAGTTTCTCTCATGAGTAAACCGAAGTTCCTTATCTTGGACGAGCCTACAAACGGTATGGACCCAGATGGTTCTATTGATGTACTTAAGACGATTCAGTCTTTAGTACAAGATCTCGGTATGAAAATCTTAATTTCTAGTCACAAATTAGAAGATATTGAATTGATTTGTGATCGTGCTGTGTTCTTAAGAGATGGTCACTTTGTGCAAGACGTGGATATGTCAGAAGGAGCGCCATCAGATAGCACCGTGCTTACTATTAATCCAGACGAATTTGGAACAGCGCTTGAATTATTAACTGAGAAGTTCAATGTTATACAATCTCATAAAGAAAGTGGAGAAATTATTCTTAAAGCTCAAAAAGATTACAAACCACTTCTAAAAGCTTTAGCATCTAAAGATATTTATCCAAAATACATTGAAACACGTAAAAGTTCTCTACGTGATACTTACTTTAGTATTAATCAGAGAGGTGATAAATAATGAATCCATTACAATTAGTTAAATATGATTTGTATAGCATAATTAAAAGTCCGTTAACATATATTGCACTTATCTTAGCTATCGTACCTCAGATTGGTATTACTTACATGTTTGTTCACCAGAATGATTCAGTACCATCTGGAGCTATCATTGGTATGGCAGCTTGGTTCTTTACAGTTACTGGATTATTATTCGTCATCAAAACGATTACGCGTGATTTATCTCAAGGTACGATTCAGCTCTACATGAACAAGACAAAGAACAGAATCGGTTATATTATCGCTAAGACAATTTCTATAGTATTAATCGCTGTGCTATTCATGTTAATCTTGACTATTTATACTCAAATCGTACAAGCATGTGTTGATACTGATTCAATCAAAACACATAAATACTTTGATTATTTATGGTTTATCATCCTAACTTACTTATTCTATGGTCTTTTCTTATTCCTAATTGCTTTAATTGTGCCAAAACCAGCATTGATTTTCACATTAGGAATTTTCTTAATTATCATCGTTCCTGTTGCAGATTCATTCTTACCCATGATTCCGCATTTCGGTGATAAAATCAAAGATGCACTTAAATATATACCATTTGGTTATATTCCTGAAAAAACGCAAGGAACAGACCAAACATTCTCAAACTGGCAATGGTTTATTACTCCAGCGTCAATCGTAGTATTATTTGTGATTAACTTATTCTACGGTGCTAAAAAAGATATCTAATAAGACATGTGGGTATGGGTGAATATTCATCTATATCCACTTTATTTATGTTAAATATCCCTTGAAATGGGATGCATCTCACATGCGCGTATGCTATATTTAAAGAAATAATATAATTTATTTGTCTATAATGATACATATAATTAACTATTGTTATTTTAATAATATATTCCTAGTTAATGGCGGTTTTAATATGGATAAGATTACTTTTCTTAACGAACTCGAACAAGAATTGCATCGTCTATCAAAGTATAAACGGGATTTAAAAATGTTCGAGTATGAACGATATTTTTTCGACGAAGAAAAAAAAGGAAAAAATGAATATCAGATCGTAGGGGAGTTACCTGCTCCTAAGCAAATCGCTAAAGATATTATGGTCAACGATGATTTGAAGAAAGCTGAATTTGAACCTACGATGAAGAATGTAATGCGCGCACTTTCTACATCCTTTAGTGTGAGTTTGCTATCATCAATCATTCTGCTAATACCTATAGTTACTATTGCAATTCTTTTTATTGGCTTACTTTTATTGGGATGCGGTTTTATTGTCACACCCCTTATCTTATTACTTAACGGAGTGATGAATGATAACCTTAGCATGGCCTTAAGTAACTATCTCTTCACCTTTGCATATGTAGGAATAGGGTTGATGATTATTGCTGTCGTCCTAAGTTTGACGCATGTACTCTATCGATACATTATTAAATATTTACGTTGGAATAACGATAAGATGAAAAGGAGAGCCTTAACATGAAGCGATTATTCATCATTGGATTGAGCCTTTTTATCATTTGCTTTCTAGCTGCTACCCTTGTTTGGTTTGGCTTTGAACATAAAAAGTTTCAAATTAACGAATATCAAAAAACGTTTCATCAAGATGCGGATGATCTTACGGTTAATTTGAAATCCCAAGTAAGACAAGACGTGACGATTAAGAAAGGACAACACTTTGCCATTCACTATAAAGGTAAAAGATATATTCGTCATACACATTCAAACAATCATTTAACAATTAGTGAGAAGGTAAATAAGAAAGATCGTTATGGTATGAACTTCAATCCATTTCGACTTAAGAAAGATAGTTTAGTTATTACTGTTCCTCCTAAAAAGCTAAGTTCCCTGAAGATACATAATGTTGATGGTGAGCTTACGATTAAAGATATTGCTACTAAATCTTTAAATTTGGAATCAACAGAATATAGTAATCCTAAACTCAATATAGAAGATTCTAAGATTGAAAGACTTAAGTATTTAACTACGCGATTAAGAGCTCACATTAGTAATTGCGAAATACTCGGTGGCAAGCTCAAGACAGACGAGGGCGAACTCAAATTGCATAAAACATTATTAAAAAACGTAGCAGTGATAAATCATGAAAATGATATCAATCTTACAGATATGCAACCATTGTGTAACTTTAAGGCATCTTCTGATAATGGAGATATCCATCTGAATTATCAACATAAACCGAAAGATACATCACTAAAGCTTAATCCTATATTTGGTAAAGAACATATTGATAATCAGTATTTTAAAGATTATAGGGTAGGGAACGGTAATAATAAAATCGAGCTTTATACGTATTATGGAGATATTTATATTAAATAAGATGAAGGTCCGAGTAAGGAGAATAACAAAATCTTTTCTCCTTAACTCGGTCTTTCTTTATTAGTGTGTCGCAAAAGTAAGATCTGTATCAATTGCTCCTTTGAGAGGAGATAGGTTAATCTCGTTTCCGTTTAACCAATCATTAAAGTTAAAGACACGTGGGGTATCATTTTCACCTAAAGTAATCCAAGCTTCTAAAGATTGAGGCTTATAGAGAACGGTATGGATGGTGCCAGACCAACTTTTAAATAACTTACTATAAATGCCATATTGCGGATCATTAAATAACTGAAAGGCATCATCTGGCTTCAAACCATGAGAAGTATGTTTCAGCACTTGATGTAAGCGTGCTTTCGATTCTTTAGTATAATTACGATTCTCATGAGTCAGTAGTTTAAAATGATTGGTACACGTTCTGTCATAACGTACTTCAATTGAACGTGGCGAAACTTCGATGATGGCATGGTTAAGGTGTTTATCCATAACGATATAGCTAAATGAACTACGATGCGGTATTTCTTTAAGAAATTGAATGGCTTCAGGTACATCTTTACAATACTGAAGAATAAGTCGACCAATCATATAACAAACGAAGCCGTTCTTAGGTTTCTTTCGATGCATAAAGTTGTAACCCATGACTAAACCTGCCTCGTTCATTCCATCCATGCGTCCTGTAATTCTTGACGTAGGGCCGATTTGAGCAAGACCGCTATCGTTTGGTTTAAAGAGTAAATATCGGCCGTCATATGTAGCTGGATGATAATCATAGTTTCTCAATAAATAATCATCACCGATGTAAACGGTACAGCCACTATCTTTCAAAACGGTAAAGCGATAATGTGCGAAATTGAGAAGCATCTGTCGTGTAGGCAAATTAAGTACATCTTGCATTCCTCTGAGTTCTTCCCAAATCTGAGGCGCATAGGTTTGGAAGATTTGATATGTTTCATTGATATCGATATCAAATCTCGGTGTTCGTTTACGCCATTCTTTTTCACGATTTTTCAAAATTTCAGTTGTTTGTAACCACTTAGCTGTTTCCACGCCTAAGTCATAATGAGACCCTTTGAACGTCATAATTTCAGATGAGACCTGTTGCACCGATAAAACCTCTTTCTTACAAAATTGTAATTATAGTGTAATTTGATATTAATGGTAAATTCTACACTGAGCATTTAAAATATAATCAAACTCAACAAAAATGTGGGAGTGATGATGATTTACCGTACTATAGTCAATGTCCTCAAGAACTGGTGGGCAAGATAAGAATCTGTTACTTTAGCTTACGATGTTAGACCCCACATATTCACCGAAGACGTATAAATGATTTGCGGATTTCAATTCAACTTTGATAGTATCACAAGGTGTTTGAAGTGTCAGTCAATCTAACTTCTATTGAGTAATAGAGAAATATAATATCTTTTTGCATAATTGAGATGAGAAAGGGTATATATTTATTGATACTTCGAAATGTGCTATCATAGTGATAGTGACGCAATATAAATACGAGGTGAACAAGACATGTGGAATTTTATCAAAGGTTTATTTAAATTTACATTCGGCACAATTTTAACACTTTCTTTACTTGCAGGTGTTGGTGCTGTAGTTTTCGCTTTTGTATTCAAAAAAGACTTTGAAGACATCGAAAACAAAACAAAACAAATCGTTTCTGATATTGAATCACATGATTAATCATGTGAATATCAACGGTTATAGCATTTGCTATAACCGTTTTTTCTATACTAAGCGAGAAAATGAATAGCAGTTATATCTAATAAGGAGAAAGTGAGTGGTTTATCGGAATGATAATCGCGACCTTTCAAACTCATATTCAACATATCAATATGTGTAATATGCAGTTCGACGTTATGTAGAGCACCGGCTTGATAGTATTCCATTTGCACAGGTTGCTCATCATGCAAGGCTTGATGCATCTTGCAATTCAATTCATTCAACTGATCCTCTGATAATGTTGGACGCTGAATCTTATCTTGATCAAGTATGTATTCATGAATACGTTCGAACTGTTCGGGTAAAGTAGCGAACGGTGCCCATTTGACCATACCTCGACCTTGCGGAATCTGAGAATCCAAGTATTCTCTAGGGATCTTGCGATAATCCGTCTCGTCTTTGTACTTATCAGGAATCATTGTAACCTCCACCTTTCACTCAATATTATAGAACAAGTGTTCGCATATAGCAAGTCTTTTCCTCTCAATTTCAGATAATTAATTTTACTCACAAAGAGCGAATTACCACTCTTGATAAACATCCCAGGCGTATTCACTTCACTAAAAACATTTCAGTGTTAATTCAAACGGGTATTTATTAGAATGAAGTTAACAATACATTGGAGGGTTCAATAATGACGCAAGGCTTTGTAGGTACGTATACGAAAGCGTCAGGCAAAGGTATTTATCGCTTTGATCTCGACGAATCACAAGGGACAATTTCAAATGTGGAAACTGGATATGAATTAGAAGGTTCAACATATATTAATCAACACCAAGATTTCTTGTATGCTGTGACGAAAGAAGAAGACGGCGAAGATTGTGGCATCACTAGCTTTAAGATTAAAGAAGACGGCACGCTCGGTTATATCAATGACTGTCTCGTTTCTCGAGGCAATGGTTGCTATGTAGAGGCGGCTTCAAATGGCGAGTACGTGTTTGAAGCATGTTATGGCGCAGGACTGGCTCGTCTCTATAAGATTAACTCTCAGTTTGGGCATATTGAAGGGCTCATGCATGAGTTAAAGCATGACTATGAAACAGGTCCTAAAGAACGTCAAGATGCGCCACACGTGCACATGATGAAAGAAACACCAGATCATCAGTATATGGTAGCGCTTGACTTGGGCACAGATAAGCTTGTGACATATCAGTTTGGTATGGATGGCTTGAAAGAATATGCTGTTTACGACTTTGAGCCAGGAGATGGACCACGTCATATCGCTTTCCATGAGGATGGTAAGCATGCATATGTCGTCCACGAATTGTCCAATTATGTGAGTGTGATGACGTATGAAGACGGTGAGTTCAAAGAGGTGGAACGCCATTTAACGATTCCTGAATCATTTGATGGAGATACGAAACTCGCAGCTGTACGTCTTTCTCACGACCAGAAGTTTGTCTATATCAGTAACCGCGGTCACGACAGCATCGCTATTTTCAAAGTAACTGAAGCTGCTGAAGGATTAGAGTTAGTGGATATTTTTAAAAGTGGTGGTAGTTTCCCACGCGATTTCAATATTAGTCCTTCTGATGATTATCTCGTTTGTGCACATCAAGAAGACGATTCTGTCCTTACGGTGTTTAAAAGAGATAAAGAAACAGGGGAATTGACGATGACTGATAATCAAGCTCATGCGCCAGAAGGTGTATGCGTACAATTCGTTCAATAATAAAATAAGAGTCTGGGACGTTGAATATGCGTCCCGGACTCTTTTTAAACATACCAAAGGTCGCGACGCACTCGCAACGAACGCTCGACCCGCTCTATACAACTAAAGTGAAGAGGGGAGCGTTAAAGTTGAGTGCACGCGACCTCATTTTATTTATTGAAAAATTGTTTAATATATTTAAATTTGCCTTTATAAGGCGGGAACATCAGTCCAGATTCCAATCGAGTGGATTTAAAGACATAAGATTTATCATGACTAAAAGTATCGAAACTATAACGACCATGATAGTGACCCATACCTGATTGACCCACGCCACCAAACGGTAAGTTAGGATTAGCCAATTGCATTACCGTATCATTGATCGCACCTGAACCAAAGGAAAGCTCGTTCAATACGCGATCAGTTACATTCTCATCTTCACTAAATAAATATAAGCTAAGCGGTTTAGGTCTAAATTTGATAATATCAAAAGCTTCATCTAGCTCGCCATACGTCAATATAGGGAGAAGCGGTCCAAAGATTTCCTCCTGCATAATCGCTGAATCAGTCGTCACTGTATCTAACAACGTCGGCGCAATAAATCGTTCTTCGCGTCGAGTCTCTCCACCCATAATAATTTCAGGTTCGTGAATATTGAGTAAATCATTTAAGCGATTGAAATGCTTATCATTCACGATACGACCGAAATCAGGGCTTTGAATTGGATCTTGACCATAGAATTCAGTAATTGTCTTTTTCAGCGCTTCGATAAGGTCATTTTTAACTTTCTCCTGAACGAGAATATAATCTGGTGCCACACACGTTTGACCGGCATTCATCATCTTACCAAATATAATACGCTCACTCGCGACCTTAATATTAGCGGTCTCATCGACGATCACTGGCGACTTGCCACCAAGTTCAAGTGTCACTGGCGTAAGGTGTTTACTTGCTGCCTCATAGACGATACGTCCAACTTTTTCGCTACCAGTAAAGAAGATGTAGTCAAAGTGTTGTGCTAGCAATGCTTGGTTGGTTTCAACACTACCTTCGATCACGGTAACGTAATGCTCATCGAATGCCTCAGTAATAATTTCTCGAAGCACCTGACTTACGTGTGGAGTGAACTCTGAAGGTTTCACCACTGCAGTGTTACCTGCTGCTATAGCTCCAATCAATGGCTCCATCACGAGTTGGAAAGGGTAGTTAAATGGTCCAATAATTAGAACACTGCCATAAGGTTCTTTCATAATGTAACTTTTAGAGGGGAACATGTAGAGCGGCGTATCTACTTGTTTCGTTTTCGACCAGTTTTTCAATTCTTTACGTGCATGTTTGATGCTTTTTAAGGTATAGCCAATTTCAGTCATATACGCTTCGATATTGCTTTTACCTAAATCTTCTTTCAGAGCTGAGAGCAGCTGATCTTCATAATGTTTAATGCTCTTACTGAGTGCCTTGAGATGTTTTTTACGGAATTTAATGTCTTTAGTGACATGAGTATTAAAGTATTGTTGATTTGCGCGAACGCGTGCTTCAATCGTACTCACAGTGAAGCCTCCTATATAAATTCTATATCTATGATGTGGGCAGGGGATCTCGCTACTTAGAAATCGCCTTGGGTAAAATGATCCATCGTCAGGCTCAGAATGATTCAAATAGCACTGCACCACACAGAAAATTATGTATTCTCCTCATATAAAGAAAAATTGTAAGAATAAGAAGAAAGTAGAATTTCAACTGAAATCCTACTTTCCATTACAACTGAGAAGTCACTTTCTCAGTTCTTTATATACCCTCATTTATTAGTTTCAAGCGCGTGTGCTAGTATCGCTTAGCTTAACGCGTCAGTAATTGGGGGTACGACTTGTTTCTTACGAGATACAACACCTGGTAAGAATGCAGTACTATTTTCTAATTGAACGTTAAATGCTTCGCCAACTTTGTCTTTATCTGCACCAGTCACTAATACTTTAGAGTCACTGTTAATGATGTCAGTTACGAGTAAGACGAAGACATCGTATTGTTGTTCTGCACTTACTTTGTTCATTTCATTCTCTAATTCTTCAGCACGGTCGAATACTTCATCGATATCTACTGTATTCACTTGTGCGATGCGTGTTACGTGATCACCCATGTTGAATGATTTCGCATCTAAATCGATAAGTTCTGCAGCTGATTTGTCCGCTGTAGAAGCACCTGCTTTTAACATTTCAAGACCATATTCTTCTAAGTCGACGTTAGCGATTGATTTCAAATCTTCAGCAGCATTGCGATCTTCGTCTGTGCAAGTTGGAGATTTGAATAATAAGCTGTCTGAAATAATACCAGAAATCATGAGACCTGCGATTTCAGGTTTGATTTCAAAGCCGCGTTCTTTGAACATTTTATAAAGAATCGTTGCAGTACAGCCTACAGGTTCAGCACGATAGTAAAGCGGTGCTGCTGTTTCGAAGTTAGCGATGCGGTGATGGTCAATCACGTGTTTGATATTTGCATCAGCGATGGAGTCTGCACTTTGTTGAAATTCGTTATGGTCAACTAAGATAACATCTTGATCTTCAAGGTTATCAGTGAGTAACTCAGGTGCAGACACTTTGAAGTGATCTAAGGCAAATTGAGTTTCTGGACTGATGTCGCCTAAACGGTAAGCTGTCGCATCAGTGTTTCCTGTTTGCTTTTCGAAATCTGCCATGATTAATGCAGATGAAATTGCATCTGTATCAGGGTTTTTATGTCCGAAAATATATGTTTTAGCCATTTGTTGATTCTCCTCTTCATACTTGTTTCTCATTTGTTAATATTTTAGCACGATTAGGACTTATTGTTCTACCACAGCACCTAAAGAATTTGCGAAATGACCTAAAGCCCACTTGTGACCATTGTCATCGAATGAAGCTACCCCTTTAGCTGGAATCGTCAATTTGTAGTTTAAATTATAAGCTGACACAGCTGTGTGTAGAACACAAATATCCGTACAGACACCGACGATTTCAAGCTCCGTAATACCACGTTCGCGTAACATCAAATCTAACGGTGTACCACTGAATGAGTCGTAGCGCGTTTTATCCAAATAGTGTACGTAATCGTTGTACTGAATGCGTTGGTAAATGTCGTTCACACGCCCATAAAGCTCTCTGCCTAACGTCCCTTCAATGTTATGAGGCGGGAAGAGTTGACTTTCAGGATGGAACGGGGCATCTTCGTAATGTAAATCCATCATAAAGAAGATGGTGTCTTGACTATTGTTGTACTCTTCAATGCGACTGACGATAAAGGGTTCAATCGCTTGGCCAGCCTCTCCACACGTGAGCGCTCCATTCGGCGCCACAAAGTCATTTGAATAGTCTACTACGATTAAAGCACGTTTCGTCATATAACATCCCCCTTGAGTTTAAGTGTAAATCGAGTTGAGTTAAGCATAACGCATTGGCTCAACAATTACGAGTGAAGTGAGCAGGTTTCATAAAGGCTTCAAATCTCCCGTGTTCACCGTGTTTGTGAGCTGTGTAAAAGGGTTATAAAGTAATGCTAATGATTTTACAAAAGGGGAAACAGGTTCATGATGATTAATGTTCGACAATTTGGAGTGAAAGGACACAATAAACTATTTGATACTATTGGCTTTCAACGTGCGCTAAACTACGCACGCAAGCATCCGGAAGTGACAATCTATGTACCGAAAGGGGTCTATCATATTGCGAAAGCACTCGTCATATACGAAGGTACGACACTTCAAATGGATGAAGAAGCAGTATTACAGCGTCATAGTAAAGATGCGTTGATGAAGAATGGTAAAGGCTACAAAATCTATCATGGTTACGAAGGTAACGGGCATATTCACATTTCTGGCGGTACGTTCGATATGAATGGTGCACGTTATCCTTACAATAATACGGCGCTCTGTGTTGGGCATGCGCGTGATATTCAGCTCAAGCACGTAACGTTTAAAGATATTGTGGGCGGTCATGCCATTGATGCATGCGGTTTAGACGGCTTATACATCGGTCATTGCGACTTTAAAGGGTTTACGGACGATAACGGCGATCGCTGGTTCTCTGAAGCGGTGCAACTCGACATTCAAGTACCAGGTGCTTTTCCTAAATTCTCAACGTGGGATGGCACAATTACGAAGAATGTCGTCATTGAACACTGCTATTTCGGCAATTCTGATACACTAGGTATGCGACCTTGGCATCGTGCTATCGGTTCTCACGCGAGTCGGTATAACAAGTTCTACCAAAACATCCATATTCGTCATAATTACTTTGATCATTTGCAAGCCTATGCTGTAACGCTTTTAAAGAATAAGGATACGTACGTGCATCACAATTACTTCGACCACTGTCGAGGTGGCATTCGCTATTTAGGTGAGAATAATAAAGGTAAAAATGCTGCGGATATGACCGGCCAAGTACGTGAAGCGCAGTCAGGTCAGAATTTGAATATCTTTGATAACGTGTTTATCGGTGCGATGAAAGATCCGGCGATATTGATTAAAAGTTATCAGAACGCGCAACATGATGGCGTACTCATCGCAGATAATCAATTTGAAGAAGCTGACAATCAACGCTTATATTTAAAAGGAGTTCAAAGACTACAACTCGATGTTCCAGAAGCATGTTCAGTAAAAACAGTTAACATCAACTAAAAAAGCTGTTACATATAAAGGTTTGCGCACTTGATAGAGGCAAATATCCAGTATAAGCAACAGCTCACATCTCATTCAGGTTATCAGCTATGAATCGGGCAACCTGAATGGGATTTTTTCTTGTAATGGAAGTTAGGGTCTCGCATTTCATTAGAATAACCATGGTGGTAATTTCGTGTTAAAGTTGGTGATAATGGTGGCGCTAACCAAGACCATTTACCAGTTACATCACGGTCGCGTTTGTGCTCATTCCGTTCAAACGTTTCAAATTGTTTTGCAGCTGTTAAATGGTCGACCATCGAAACACCATGGGCTCTGAATGAGTGATAGACGGCATAATTAAGTTCAACTAAGGCGCGGTCTTTGTTGAAATTTGTATTTTTTAAATCACCCAACTCGAAAGCATGCGCGACTTTCTCTAATAAATTATAGCGGTAACTATCTGTAAAATTACGCACACCGATTTCCGTTACCATGTACCAACCGTTGAACGGCACAGTAGGATAGGTAATACCGCCGATCTTCAAGTCCATGCTCGAAATAATAGGTATCGCATACCAACGCAAATTTAAGTCTTCTAGCTTAGGGTACTGAGGGTGAGAGATTGGCACTTCTTTAATAATTTCTGATGGATACTCGTGATATTTCACTTTGCCTCCAGGCATTTGATAGATGAGCGGCAAGATATCAAAGTCTGTATGTGGACCTTGCCAACCTAAATGCTCGGCAAGTTGCGTGACTTCACGTTCCATAGGGTCACCACAATCGTCATAACCGGCGTATCGAATCAGTTGATTGTTATAAATACGTGGTGGGTGGTCAGGATGATAGATCGTTATGTACGGTTTGATCTTACCATTATTCGTCGCTTGTACGATGTGGTCTTCAATTGACTGGATAAATGATGTTTCTTCAGCAATATCGCGTGCATCGACAACATTCAAACCATTCCAATGAGCACGTCCGATACAGCGATTGGAATTGCGCCACGCTACCTTTGCGCCATATGTTAGTTCTTCAGAGGTCTGCCAATATGTGCCCGTCTTTTGAATTTCTGCATAAATTTGTTCTAAACGTCGCGTCATTTCTTGTCTATCTTTACCCAGCTCGTGATACATGAGCTCGATGAAATCTTTCGCTTCTTTATACATATGAACACCTCACGTCTATTATATGATGTTTGATTGAGAAATCCTTGTGTTTTGATAACTGTTCATTTAAAAGTCATAAATCACGCTTTTATAAGAAAAGTGAACGTCTTTGAGTGATTAGCCTCATGCGATTTGTTAAACTAATGAAAAAAGAACGATTGGAGAGATAGAAGTGGGACGTTTTAAAGATGATACGCTCGTCTTACATAATGACTTGTATCAAATTAATATGGCTGAGACGTATTGGAACGATGGGATCCATGAGCGTAAAGCGGTATTTGATTTATATTTTAGAGAGATGCCTTTTAACAGTGGCTATGCCGTTTTTAACGGTTTGAAACGTGTCATTGATTATATTAAAAATTTTCACTTTTCAGAAGCCGATATCGATTATTTAAAATCTATCGGTTATCAAGATGACTTTTTAGATTATTTGAGAACGCTCCGTTTTACAGGTAATATCCGTGCGATGCGTGAAGGGGAATTATGTTTCGGCAATGAACCTTTACTACGTGTAGAAGCGCCATTAATTCAAGCGCAACTCGTTGAAACGATGTTGCTCAATATCGTGAACTTCCAAACCCTCATCACAACGAAAGCAAGTCGTATTCGTCAGGCTGCACATGAGGACAAACTAATGGAATTTGGTACCCGCCGTGGCCAAGAAGTCGACGCAGCACTTTGGGGTGCGCGCGCGGCATATATTGGTGGCTTTGACGCAACAAGTAATGTACGTGCGGGTAAAGTCTTCGATATTCCGGTTTCAGGTACGCATGCCCATGCTATGGTTCAGACGTATGGCGATGAGGTTGTGGCTTTCCGCAAATACGCTGAACGTCATAAAGACTGTGTGTTCCTCGTCGATACGTTCCACACATTGAAATCTGGCGTTCCTAATGCGATTAAAGTGGCGAAAGAGTTAGGAGATTCTATTAACTTTATCGGCATCCGCTTAGATTCAGGTGACATTGCTTATTTATCCAAAGAGGCACGTAAAATGCTCGACGAAGCTGGTTTTACTGATGCAAGCATCGTAGCTTCCAACGATTTAGATGAAAGTACGATTACGAGTTTGAAATCACAAGGTGCGAAAGTGGATTCTTGGGGTGTCGGAACGAAACTCATCACTGGCTATGACCAACCAGCTTTAGGTGCAGTGTACAAACTGGTCGCTGTTGAAGATGAGCATGGTGACTACGTAGACCGTATTAAGTTGTCTAATAATGCTGAAAAGGTAACGACCCCAGGTAAGAAGAATGTTTATCGTATTATTAATAAGAAAACAAATAAAGCGGAAGGGGATTATATTACACTAGCAGACGAAGATCCAAGAGCAGAAACACCATTAAAACTCTTCCATCCTGTGCATACGTACAAGATGAAATTTATTAAATCATTTGAAGCGAGAGATTTACATGAAGATATCTTCGTTGATGGCGAGCTTGTCTACGATTTACCTGATGAAGATGCGGCGCGTGCTTATTTAACAACCAACCTCGCATTATTATGGGAAGAGAATAAACGTCTCTTAAATCCACAAGAATACCCTGTCGATTTAAGTTCTCAATGTTGGCATAATAAACATGAACGCATTTATGAAGTGACGCAACACGTCAAAGAAATGGAGGAAGACCATGAGTGATATTCAATCTATCATTGTGAGAGAAATGAAAGTAAAGCCTCAAATTGACAGTCAAGAGGAAACAGAATCCATTTTACAATTTATAAAAAACTACGTTCAATCTCACGAATTTATTCAAAGTCTCGTTTTAGGTATATCAGGCGGCCAAGATTCGACGCTTGCTGGAAAATTGTGTCAGATGGCTGTAGAGTCATTACGTGAAGAGGGACGTGAGTGTGAATTTATCGCGGTGAAACTTCCATACGGTCAACAGAAAGATGCCGACGAGGTAGAGGACGCATTAGAATATATCCAACCTGATCGCACGATTACAGTGAATATTAAGCCTGCAGTGGATCAGAGTGTCGCTTCGTTGAAAGAAGCGGGAATTGAATTGACGGATTTCCAACGGGGTAACGAGAAGGCGAGAGAGCGCATGAAAGTCCAGTTCTCTATTGCCTCAAATACGTCGGGCATCGTTATCGGCACGGATCATTCAGCAGAGAATGTCACTGGTTTCTTCACTAAGTACGGTGATGGCGCTGCGGATATCGCGCCGCTCTACGGTTTAGATAAAAGACAAGGCAAGCAATTACTCCAATATCTCGACGCACCACAACATCTTTATGATAAAGTGCCTACTGCTGATTTAGAGGATGATAAACCACAATTGCCTGACGAAGAAGCATTAGGGGTCACTTATCAAGATATCGATGACTATTTAGAAGGCAAGCAAGTCCCTTGTGAAGCGAAAGCGAAGATCGAACAACATTATGTTCGTAATGCGCATAAACGTGAACTGGCCTACACGAGATATACGTGGCCAAAAAATTAATCAAAGACAAGTCATTCTGAGTGACAGAGAAACTTTCTAATTGGTAAAATGAGCTAAATTTATTTAACGAGAAGAAAGGAACATGCCCTCATGTCATTCATCAGTTCCAATCCTTGGCTCATGGTTGCTGCCATATTTGTCATTAACGTCTGCTATGTCACATTTCTTACGATGAGAACGATTCTAACTTTAAAAGGCTATCGCTATATGGCTGCAATTGTTAGCTTTTTAGAAGTGCTCGTGTACGTCGTGGGACTTGGACTCGTCATGTCTAGCTTAGATCAAATTCAGAATATCATCGCCTATGCGTTAGGTTTCTCTGTTGGTATCATTGTTGGGATGAAGATTGAAGAAAAGCTCGCTCTAGGTTATACTGTCATCAACGTAACGTCAGCTGAACACGAATTAGATTTGCCACGTCAATTAAGAGATGTGGGTTATGGTGTCACACATTACACAGCATATGGTCGTGATGGTGCACGTATCGTCATGCAAATCTTAACGCCGAGACGTTACGAAGCTAAGTTGATCGAAACGGTGAAGCAGATTGATGCGAAAGCGTTTGTCATCGCTTATGAACCACGTACAATTCACGGTGGATTCTGGGCTCGTGGCGTTCGCAGCCGTAAGATTAAACAATACGATACGGATGAAGTGGAAAGTATTTATGAAGAAGCAACAGAAGTTCAAAGTAGAGGATAATGAAACAATTCAAGATTGTTTAGCCCGTATGCGTGAAGCAGGCTATATGCCGGTGAAACGCTTTGAGAAACCCGTTTATCAAGAACAACCTGATGGCTCAATTGAAGTATTAAGACAAGAGATTCAATTTGTTGGTAAACGCATAGAAGAATAATTTTTGAGTTGAAGCGTGGAGGTTATTGTTGGTTTAACTAAGCAATGACTTCTGCGCTTTTTTGGTTCTTTAGTGGTGAGATGAAGTAACGAAATGAAATAATTGAGATATGATTCACATAGAGGTTGTAAACTTAAATTTATTCAAAACGGATAGAATGAATGCTGTTGAGGATGCTCTGATTTGACTTTCTACTTACAATTAACCAGAAAAATCTCAGACATTTCACAAAAGCCTTATACATTTACGATGATTTTTGGTAAACTAGAGTTGAAAGGTTCAAAGACGAACTATAATTATTGATTGTAAGTAAATATACATATTTTAACTGTAAAAATATTAAAACAAAGATAGGAGTTAATGTCATGATTGAACGTTATTCTAGAGAAGAAATGTCTCGTATTTGGACAGACCAAAATCGCTATGAAGCATGGTTAGAGGTAGAAATCTTAGCATGTGAAGCATGGAGTAAGCTCGGTTATATTCCGAAAGAAGATGTAGAGAAGATTCGTCAAAATGCCAAAGTAGACGTAGATAGAGCGAAAGAAATTGAAGAACAAACACGTCACGACGTAGTTGCATTCACGCGCCAAGTATCTGAAACACTCGGTGAAGAACGTAAATGGGTACACTACGGTTTAACTTCAACAGACGTAGTAGATACAGCATTGAGCTATGTAGTTAAACAAGCAAACGACATCATCGAGAAAGATTTAGAACGTTTCATCGAAGTGCTCGCTGAAAAAGCGAAAAAATACAAATACACATTAATGATGGGGCGTACACACGGTGTGCATGCAGAACCGACAACTTTCGGTGTGAAGATGGCACTATGGTATGCCGAAATGAAACGTAACTTTGAACGTTTCAAACGCGTGCGTGAGGAAATTGAAGTCGGCAAGATGAGTGGGGCTGTAGGTACATTTGCGAACATCCCACCAGAAATTGAAGCGCATGTTTGTAAAGAACTTGGCCTAGATTGTGCGCCTGTGTCAACGCAAACTTTACAACGTGATCGTCATGCTTATTACATTGCGACATTATCACTTATCAGCACTTCTTTAGAAAAATTTGCTGTAGAAGTTCGTAACTTACAAAAAACGGAAACACGCGAAGTAGAAGAAGCGTTTGCGAAAGGCCAAAAAGGTTCATCAGCGATGCCACATAAACGTAACCCTGTAGGTTCTGAGAACATCACTGGTATCTCTCGTGTCATCCGCGGTTATATCACTACAGCTTATGAGAACGTTCCACTTTGGCATGAACGTGATATTTCTCACTCATCTGCTGAGCGTGTGATGTTACCAGACGTAACAATCGCATTAGACTATGCGTTAAACCGTTTTACAAACATCATCGATCGTTTAACAGTTTACGAAGACAACATGAAAGAGAATATCAACAAGACATTTGGTCTCGTATTCTCTCAACGTGTGCTACTTGCGTTAATCAACAAAGGTATGGTGCGTGAAGAGGCGTATGACACTGTACAACCGAAAGCGATGGAGTCTTGGCAAACAAAGACACCATTTAGAGAGTTAGTTGAACAAGATAGTAAGATTACAGATTTACTTTCTAAAGAAGATTTAGATGAATGCTTCAACCCTGAACATCACTTGAATCAAGTGGATACGATCTTCCAACGTGCTGGTTTAGAATAAGATTTCTAGATTGAGTTAGTTGATATTTAACGTAAAAATGTTTACACTTTAACGTGTTAGTCCGTTAAATTGTTAAATATCATAAAACAGGGGTTGTTTCATAATGCAAATAGATAAGATTAAGGGCCAAGCACTTAATGAATTATTTGATGCGATCTTAACTTTAGAGAACCGTGAAGAATGTTACCAATTCTTCGATGATTTGTGTACGGTCAATGAATTGCAATCACTTTCACAACGACTTCAAGTTGCGAAGATGATTAAGCAAGGATACACATACGCGACGATTGAAGAAGAATCTGGTGCGTCTACCGCAACGATTTCTCGAGTTAAACGCTCGTTACAATGGGGCAACGATGCATATACAATGATCCTCGACAGAATGGATATCGAAACGATAGAATAGCGTACGAAGTAAGGGCTGAGACACCTATGAGTTTCAGCCCTTTATTATGTGTAGAAAGGATAGCAACGACTTAGAAACGTGGGTTGAAAAATGCTATAATGCAATGTATGTGAAAAGGAGAAATGACTATGTACGACATTACGAAATGGCAACATATATTTAAATTAGATCCCGCTAAGGAAATCAGCGATGATGATTTAGAAGCGGTTTGTATGTCGAATACGGACGCGATTATGATAGGTGGCACAGACAATGTTACAGAAGACAATGTCATCCATCTCATGAGTCGTGTACGTCGCTATCCACTACCACTAGTGTTAGAAATTTCTAATGTAGAAAGTGTTATGCCTGGGTTCGATTTCTATTTCGTTCCAACAGTATTGAATAGCACAAACGTTACATATCATAACGGCATCTTGCTCGAAGCTATGAAACAATTTGGTCACGTCATCGATTTCGATGAAGTGGTCTTCGAAGGCTATGTCGTGATGAACGAAGAGAGCAAAGTAGCTACGAAGACAGAAGCCAACACAGATCTCTCACTGGAGGACATCGAAGCGTATGCGCGTATGATCAACAATATGTACAAGTTGCCGGTAATGTACTTAGAATATAGCGGTACATATGGCGATGTTGAAGAAGTTAAGATGGCGAGTGAGATGCTAACAGAAACGCAATTATTTTACGGTGGCGGTATCTCAAGTTTAGAGAAAGCACGAGAGATGGCCGAGTTTGCAGACACGATTATCGTCGGAGATATTATTTATCAAGATATTAAAAAAGCTTTAAAAACTGTCAAAGTAAAGGAGTCACGTCATAAATGAATCCATTAGTAGCGAAGATGAACGATGAACAAAGCCAAGCGGTGCGTACTACTGAAGGCCCGCTCTTAATAATGGCTGGCGCAGGGTCAGGTAAGACACGCGTGTTGACGCATCGCATTGCGTATTTACTCGATGAAAAAGATGTTTCACCTTACAACATTTTAGCGATTACATTTACTAATAAAGCAGCGCGTGAGATGAAAGAACGTGTGGAACAGCTCGTGGGTGAAGAAGCACAAGTGATTTGGATGTCTACGTTCCACTCAATGTGTGTGCGTATATTACGACGCGATGCCGACCGTATCGGTATTGAACGTAACTTCACTATTCTTGATCCTACTGACCAGAAATCAGTGATTAAAGATGTCTTGAAGACTGAGAATATCGACAGTAAGAAGTTTGAACCGCGTATGTTTATGGGCGCAATTAGTAATTTGAAGAATGAGCTTAAAACGCCTGAAGATGCTCAAAAAGAAGCATCTGATTACATGGAACAAATGGTAGCTACAGTGTATAAAGGCTATCAACGTCAGCTCTTTAGAAACGAAGCGCTCGACTTTGATGATCTTATTATGACGACGATCCATTTATTCGAACGTGTGCCTGAAGTATTAGAGTATTATCAAAATAAATTCCAATACATTCACGTCGATGAGTATCAAGATACCAACAAAGCACAATATACACTCGTTAATATGCTTGCGAAGAAGTTCAAAAATCTATGTGTCGTAGGGGATTCCGACCAATCTATTTACGGTTGGCGCGGCGCGGATATTCAAAATATCTTGTCATTTGAAAAAGATTATCCAGAAGCTAAGACGATTTACCTCGAACAAAACTATCGTTCAACGAAGACGATTCTTAACGCTGCCAATGAAGTGATTAAGAATAACACTGAGCGTAAACCTAAAGGATTATGGACAGCGAACGTTGAAGGCGAAAAGATTCATTACTATGAAGCGACAACTGAAAAAGATGAAACAGAATACGTCGTGAAAGAAATCATGAAACAACGTAAAAAAGGTAAAGATTATAAAGATATGGCGATTCTTTACCGTACTAACGCACAATCTCGTGTGCTCGAGGAATCATTCATGAAATCGAATATTCCTTATGTAATGGTCGGCGGTCAAAAATTCTACGACCGTAAAGAAATTAAAGATTTACTCAGTTATTTACGTGTAATTGCAAATAGCAACGATGACATTAGCTTGCAACGTATTATCAACGTGCCTAAACGAGGCATTGGTCCTTCATCTGTTGAAAAAATTCAAAAGTATGCACAACAAAGTGACATTAGTATGTTTGATGCCTTAGCTGAAGTCGACTTCATTGGTTTATCGAAAAAAGTCACACAAGAATGTATTCATTTCTACGATATGATTAACAATCTCATTAAAGAACAAGAGTTCCTAGAAATCAGTGAAATTGTAGAAGAAGTGCTCACTAAATCGGGCTATCGTGAAATGTTGGAAAAAGCACAAACAATTGAGTCTCGTAGCCGTTTAGAGAACATCGATGAATTTATGTCTGTGCCGACAAACTACGAAGAAGAGACACCACTTGAAGAACAATCACTTATCAATTTCTTAACTGATCTGTCGCTCGTAGCAGATATTGATGAAGCGGAAATTGAAAATGGTGTGACACTCATGACAATGCATTCTGCGAAAGGTCTTGAATTCCCAATTGTCTTTATCATGGGCATGGAAGAATCGATCTTCCCTCATATTCGTGCGATTAAGAGTGATGATGATCACGAAATGCAAGAGGAACGTCGTATTGCTTATGTAGCGATAACACGAGCAGAGGAAGAACTTTATATGACCCATGCGACGTCTCGTATGTTGTATGGTCGCTCTCAATCTAATATGGTTTCTCGTTTTATCAATGAAATTCCAGAAGGTTTATTAGATGTAGAGAAGAAAGATCAACTCTATGGCAGTGGAAGCAAATTCCACTCTGCGACGAAACAACCTAAAAAACGTGGTTTTAGTAAACGTACCGTATCCCCACGTAAGAAACAGGTCGCTACGGATTGGAACGTCGGAGATAAAGTTGTGCATAAATCATGGGGCGAGGGTATGGTAAGTAATGTGAGCGAGAAGAATGGTTCGGTTGAACTTGATATTATCTTTAAATCTGCAGGACCGAAACGACTCCTTGCTCAGTTTGCACCTATTGAGAAGAAGGAGGACTAAAGCGTGAGTCAATTACAAGAACGTGTGGAGAAGTTACACGAATTATTAAATCAATATAGTTATGAGTATTATGTCCAAGATAATCCTTCCGTACCCGACAGTGAGTACGACAAACTATTGCGTGAGCTCATTGATATAGAGGAAGCACATCCAGAGTTTCGTTCTCCTGATTCTCCAACTGTTCGTGTTGGGGGTCAGGCGCAATCTACCTTTGAAAAGGTTAATCATGATACGCCGATGCTCAGTTTAGGTAATGCGTTTAACGAAGAAGAATTACATAAATTTGATCAGCGTATTCGTGAGCAGGTTGGTCAAGTTGAATATATGTGTGAATTGAAGATTGACGGCTTAGCTGTCTCTTTAAAATATGAGAATGGCCGCTTCGTTCAAGGCTTAACCCGTGGCGATGGTACGACAGGTGAAGATATTACTGAGAATTTGAGAACGATTCATGCGATTCCGTTAAAAATCAAGGAGCCGTTGACTTTCGAAGTTCGAGGGGAAGCTTACATGCCACGTCAGTCTTTTTTATCACTTAATGAAGAAAAAGAGGCTAAAGGTGAACAACCTTTCGCAAACCCACGAAATGCGGCGGCAGGTTCATTGCGACAACTCGATTCTAAACTCGCTGCGAAACGTAAGCTCAGTGTCTTCCTCTATAGTGTGAATGACTTTACGCACTTTAACGCAGAAACGCAAAGTGAGGCGTTAGACGAACTCGATCAACTCGGTTACAAGACAAACCAAGAACGTCAACGCGTGGATAATATTGATGAAGTCTTAGCATATATTGAAAAATGGACAGAGCATCGTGAAGAATTGCCATATGACATCGACGGTATTGTAATTAAGGTGAATAATTTAGAACAACAACAAGAGATGGGATTCACTCAGAAATCACCACGCTGGGCTATTGCGTATAAATTCCCAGCCGAAGAGGTTGTGACGACACTAACAGATATCGAGCTTAGTATCGGTCGTACAGGTGTGGTAACGCCAACTGCGATATTAGAACCCGTCAGAGTAGCAGGAACGACTGTATCGCGTGCGTCACTACACAATGAAGATCTCATTCATGAGAAAGACATTCGTATCGGTGACAGTGTCGTGATTAAGAAAGCGGGCGATATCATTCCAGAAGTGATTAAACCGATTCTTGATCGCCGTCCAGAAGGTACAGAAACTTATCATATGCCAACGCACTGTCCAAATTGTGGTCATGAGCTCGTGCGTATCGAGGGAGAAGTCGCGTTGCGTTGTATCAATCCGAAATGTCAGGCGCAGCTCGTTGAAGGTTTAATCCATTTCGTCTCTCGCCAAGCGATGAATATTGATGGTTTAGGTGAGAAGATTATTCATCAGCTTTACGAACACAACATAATTCGTGATATCGCCGACATTTATTATCTCACTGAAGAAGACTTATTACCTTTAGAGCGTATGGGCGCGAAGAAAGTTGAGAATTTACTCGAAGCGATTGAGCGCTCTAAGGCCAATTCACTCGAGCATTTACTCTTCGGTTTAGGCATTCGTCATCTCGGTGTTAAAGCGAGTCAAGTTCTAGCTGAGAAATATGGTTCGATTGACCAGTTATTCCATGTCACTGAAGATGAGTTAATGGAAATTCCAGATTTTGGCCACAAATTAGCACAGTCTGTCGTCACTTATCTGGAAAATGATGATATTATTGCTTTAATTAATAAATTAAAAGACAAAGATGTTAATATGGACTATAAAGGTGTCAAACGCACTGAGGTCGACGGTCATCCTGATTTTAAAGATAAAACTATCGTACTGACTGGTAAGTTGCATCAAATGACGCGTAAAGAAGCATCTAATTGGCTTGAGCTTCAAGGCGCTAAAGTGACAAGTAGTGTGACGAAAAAGACAGATTTAGTTATCGCAGGTGAAGATGCCGGTTCAAAACTCGACAAAGCGAAGAAATTCGATACACCTATTTGGTCTGAAGAAGACTTTGTAAATAAGCAAAATGAAATAGAGGGTTAGAGGAGATTGAGCATGAAAAGAACATTCATATTACTAATCTCAGCAGTGGTCATGCTTTCTGCTTGTGGTCAAGATAGTGATCACAAGAAAGAAGAAGGCAATAAAGAAGAACAGAGTAGTAAGAAAGATTCAAGTTCAGTAAAGCAGAAGGCAACGGATAAGGACGTGCAAGGTAATGACTACCGAACGATCTTGCCTTTTAAAGAAAGTCAAGCACGTGGTCTACTGCAAGATAACATGGCAAATAGCTATAACGGTCAAGACTTTGAAAGCGGCTTACTGGATTTGAGTAAGGAAGTCTTTCCGACTGATAAATATCTCTATCAAGATGGTCAATATTTAGATAAAGATACAGTAAACGCTTATCTAGACCCTAAGTATACGAAAGATGAAATCAAGAAGATGGACAAAGATGAGCGTAAAGAGAAGAAAGCGGATGAGAATTTAGGTTTGAATCCGTCTCATGAAGGTGAGAAAGATCCTGAGAAGATTGCTGAACACTCACCAGCCTATCTCTCTAACATCCTCGAACAAGACTTCTATGATAGTGGTGATACGAAAGGTAAGCACATCAAGGGCATGACGATTGGTCTTGCGATGAATAGTAAATATTACTATCAGAAAGAGAAGAACGGTGAAACGTATAGTAAGAAACTAGATTCGGATGAAGTGAAGAAACAAGGGAAGCAGATGGCAGGCGAAATCTTAACACGGTTGCGTGAGAATAAGGAATTGAAAGATATTCCTATTCACTTCGCGATTTATAAACAATCTGGTGAGAACGCCATCACACCAGGTGAATTTATGGCAGGTACGACTGTGGACGAAGGTAAGACGCGCATTAACGAGTGGAAAGATATCGACCAAACAACAGCATTGCTCCCTTCAGAAACGGCTGCTGATAAAGATGAACGCCTGAATAATAACTTTAAGCAGTTTAATGATAATCTACAATCTTATTTCAACAACTTCACACAAGCAGTAGGTACAGTGAAGTTTAATAAGAAATCACCACAACAGCTTTCTATCGACGTGCCAATTGATTATTACGGTAAGGCCGAAACGATTGGTATTACACAATATGTGACTGAGCAAGCGAAGAAATACTTCGATAACGTTGACGAGTATGAAATTCACATCAAGGATGGTAATAATCCGCAAGCGTTAATTAGTAAAAGTAAAGATGATGACGAGCCTCAAGTTCATATTTATAAAAATAGTAATTAACTTAAGTTAAGTCAGAGAGTATCGTGCTCTCTGGCTTTTTGTATTGGGTAAAAAGTGGTTTGGTAGGGTCCTACGAGTAAAATTGAACCTTACAATATTGAAAGATTGAATGAATCGAGGAGTTATTTCTTATATCATTAAAGGAAGTAAAGGAGAACCTAGAAATAAGAAAAGGAGGATCTGCACATGTTACTGCAAATACAAAATGTCAAGAAGACTTATGGTAGGGGTAACAATCAAGTTACAGCACTCAAAGATATGAACATTTCGATTGAAGAAGGAGAGTTTGTAGCCATTATGGGTGAATCAGGTTCTGGCAAATCGACATTACTTAATCTTATTGCGACTTTCGATAAAGAGACGGCAGGATCGATTATTTTAGATGGTCAACAAACGAGTCACTTAAAAAGTAAAGACATAGCGAGATTTAGACGCAATCAACTTGGGTTTGTCTTCCAAGATTTTAATGTATTACATACGATGAACAATAAAGATAATATTCTGTTGCCGCTCGTCTTGTCAGATGAAAAGGTCAGTGTGATGAATGCGCGTCTTCAAGAAGTCACAAATGGACTAGGCATTGAAGATATAATAAACAAATATCCTTACGAAGTCTCAGGAGGTCAGCAACAACGTGTAGCCATCGGACGTGCATTGATTAGTCGACCTCGATTATTGTTAGCCGATGAACCTACAGGCGCGCTTGATTCTAAAACCTCAGCGAATATTATGAATATCTTTAGAGACATTAATAATGAAGGGCAGACGGTCTTAATGGTCACACACTCTAACACAGATGCTTCTTATGCGAATCGTGTGTTATTCATCAAAGACGGTGTGCTTTATCACGAGATTTATCGCGGTGAGGAATCGCAAAGTGAATTTCAGAAGCGAATAGCTGATAGTTTAGCGATGATTAATGGAAGCGGGGTATAACTGATGACCTTTCGATTAATGTGGAAGCTCGCAATGCGTAACTTCGTCTCGCTACGGCGAATCATCTTTCCCTTTGTGATCTCAATGGCGATGATGTTCGCAATGCAATATATACTCTTTTCGCTTTTTAACAATGAATTTCTAGAGAAGAGAAGTGATACGACGAAGTTAATCTCAGTTGCAGGTGATTTCTTCGTCTCACTTCTTCTTATTATCTTTATACTTTATGCCAATCGTTTCGTAATGAAACAGCGTAAGAAAGAATTTGCGCTCAATATTATTTTAGGAATGGAGAAGAAACATCTCCGTTTAATCCTATTGATTGAAAGCATTGTAGAATATATCGTCACTGCAGTGTTAAGTATCATCGGGGGTTATTTGTTCGGACTATTATTGTTTGTCTTACTCAATAAACTCACTGAGAATAAGCACTTTACGACGATGGATTATCCGTTCGATGTACGAGCGATGTTGATTACTATTATCGCTTTAGCTGTGGTAATGCTCGTTCTGTTTATCATTAACAATGTCCAAATTTCTTTGCAATCACCATTAGGTTTATTACAAAGTGGTAAAAAGGTGGAGAAACAAAGGTCGAAGTGGGTTTTAGGTATAATTGGCTTTATTGGAGTAATACTCGTTATCATTGCTTATAGTTGCGCTTTGATGATTAATCCATTTTTAAATGAATATCATTTACTTGGGTTCTTGTGTGCCTTAGCCAGTGTCATATTAGGAACTTACTTGCTATTTATGTCCTGCAGCGTGCTCGTGCTTAGGGCCTTAAAAAGTATTCCTAGCATTTACTATCAAAAGGTGAATTTCTTTTCAATTTCAGGTTTACTTTCTCGCATGAAAGTCAACGCGGTAAGTTTAGCGAGCATTACTTTGTTATGTACATTCTTAGTCGTGACATTATCCTTGTCTTTAACAACTTATCGAGGCATCCAAAAAACGATCGTAAGCTTGCCTTCAGAAGATTACACGATAACGCAACTTGATGATAGTTCGTATGACAAACAAGTGAAGTCAAATGAGAAGATTATTCAAGATTTACGTCAATACACGAAGATTAAAGATATTAAAAATGTTAAAGAAACGACGATGATGGCCAAGGAAGATAAAGGGGAGATTCGAGAAAAAGGATCAGGCTCTGGAATAATAATGTTGAACTTGAAAACAGAAAAAGATTTCAATAGAGAAAACCATGAACACCTTCATTTAAAAAAAGGTGAAATAGGTATAGGTAGTAGTCTCGAGGAGATCGAAAAGTCTAAGCATTTAAAGTTATTAGGACATACGTTTCGGACGCGACATTTAAATGAGGATCACATTGATGGAGCAGGTGCACTTTCTTATGCGTACATTGTCGTTAAAGATCAAGATGTACTCAATAAAGTAACGCAACATGTCACAGATGATAACGCGTTAACTACGAATGCTGAAGCCAGATTTAATGTCAATAACTCACAAGCCATTGAACCGCATAAAGAAGACTTAGAAGATAAATATCAAGTTCAAATAGAAAGTAAGAAGGAAAGAAGTTCGCTTATGATTGATGTGTTTGGTGGATTTGTGTTCTTGGGAACGATTGTTAGTATTACTTTACTTATTGGTATATTCCTAATGATGTACTACAAACAGGTTTCTGAAGGATTTGAAGATCATCGGAACTATCAAATTATGAAAAAAGTGGGTCTTGATAAACCGCTTATCAAACGAATTATTCGTAAGCAAATTATATGGATCTTTGCTTTACCTATAGGTGTGACCATAGTACATTCGTTAGTCGCTAGTAAAATGGCATATCGTTTACTTGGTTCGTTAATGAAGATTAACTATAAGGATTATTTAGTGTCGAATCTCATTATTTTAGTGTTGGTTACTCTCATTTATGGCTTTATATATTTGATTACATCAAGTACTTATTTTAATACGATTTATCATGGTAGAAAGGACGACTAAATCGCTTTAAGTGTTACGATCGCCCGTAGACGCATATTTAAAGATGTATCTGCGGGTTTCTTTGTGGTTCAAAGCTGATAAACTAATTAAGTCTAAATAAGAACAATTCAGGAATCATTTTAGGCATCTTGTATGCTATTCAACTTCAAAGCTATGAGTATGCGTCTGCTTATAGATTTTCTCTATTAATTTTGATACAATTTTGTAATGAATGAGTAATTAAGGAGGCTTTTAAACTAATGGCAAGAGTGACACGTGATGAGGTTAAGCATATTGCGAACTTAGCTCGACTTCAAATTACTGAAGATGAAACAACTGAAATGCAAGAATCTTTAGAGAGTATTCTAAACTTTGCTAATCAAATAGATGAAGCGAACACTGAAGATGTTGAACCTACTTACCACGTATTAGACTTACAGAATGTCTTACGTGAAGATAAAGCGCAAGAGGGCATTCCTCAAGAGCTTGCATTGAAGAATGCGAAAGAAACAGAAGATGGACAATTCAAAGTACCATCAGTCATGAACGGGGAGGATGCGTAAGATGACGATTCGTTATGAGTCTGTAGAGAATTTAATTAACATGATTCACAACAAAGAGATTAAACCATCTCAAGTAGTCAGTGATATCTATGATGCGATTGAAGAAACTGACGCTACCATCAAATCTTTCTTAGCTTTAGATAAAGAGAATGCGATGAAGAAAGCTGAAGAGCTCGACGCATTACAAGAGAAAGACCAAATGGAAGGTTTACTCTTTGGTATTCCAATGGGTATTAAAGACAATATTATCACTGAAGGTGTTGAAACAACTTGTGCAAGTAAGATGTTAGAAGGTTTCGTACCGATCTATGAATCTACTGTAATGAACAAATTGCACAATGAGAACGCTGTATTAATCGGTAAACTCAATATGGATGAGTTTGCGATGGGTGGTTCTACTGAAACATCTTACTTCAAGAAGACACTTAACCCATTTGACCACGATGCTGTACCAGGCGGATCATCAGGTGGTTCTGCTGCAGCTGTAGCGGCTGGCCTCGTACCATTTAGTTTAGGTTCAGATACAGGTGGTTCTATCCGTCAACCAGCAGCGTACTGTGGTATTGTGGGTCTTAAACCTACATACGGTCGTGTTTCTCGTTTCGGTTTAGTTGCCTTTGCTTCTTCATTAGACCAGATTGGACCGTTAACTCGTAACGTGAAAGACAATGCCTTAGTATTACAAGCAATCTCAGGTGTAGACGAACATGATTCAACAAGTGCGCCTGTCGATGATGTTGATTTCACTTCTGAAATTGGACAAGACATTAAAGGTATGAAGATTGCATTACCTAAAGAATATTTAGGTGAAGGTGTCGAAGAAGAAACGAAAAAACTTGTGAAGAAAGCAGTTGAAACGTTAAGAGAACTCGGTGCAACTGTAGATGAAGTTTCACTTCCAAATACGAAATTTGGTATTCCATCATACTATTTACTCGCTTCTTCAGAGGCGTCAGCAAACTTAGCACGCTTTGATGGTATCCGTTACGGTTATCATTCACCAGAAGCTAAGACTTTAGAAGAACTTTACAAATTCTCAAGAAGTGAAGGTTTCGGTAAAGAGGTTAAACGTCGTATCTACTTAGGTACATTCGCGTTAAGCTCAGGTTACTATGATGCCTTTTACAAAAAAGCGCAAAAGGTTAGAACGTTAATCAAACAAGACTTCGAACGTATCTTTAATGACTATGATGTCGTTGTAGGACCAACAACACCAGGACCTGCGTTCAACATTGGTGAAGAGATTGACGATCCACTAACAATGTATGCAAACGACTTACTCACTACACCAGTGAATCTTGCTGGTCTTCCAGGTATTTCTCTACCTTGTGGCAAGTCTAAAGGTCGTCCAGTTGGTTTACAATTTATCGGTAAACCATTCGATGAGAAGACGCTTTACCGTGTTGCATACCAATACGAAACACAATTCAATTTACATGATGAATATGAACAATTATAAGGAGTGGAATTATGCATTTTGAAACAGTTATCGGACTTGAAGTCCACGTAGAATTAAAGACAGATTCTAAAATGTTCTCTCCATCACCTGCGCATTTCGGTGCAGAACCGAACTCTAATACGAATGTCATTGATTTAGCTTATCCTGGTGTGTTACCTGTTGTGAATAGACGCGCAGTAGATTGGGCGATGAGAGCGTCAATGGCGTTAAACATGGACATTGCTACTGAATCTAAATTTGACCGTAAAAACTATTTTTACCCAGATAATCCGAAAGCGTACCAAATCTCACAATTTGATCAACCTATTGGTGAGAATGGTCACATCGATATCGAAGTAGATGGCGAGACACGTCGCATCGGTATCACACGTTTACACATGGAAGAAGATGCTGGTAAGTCTACACACAAAGAGGGCTACTCACTTGTAGACTTAAACCGTCAAGGTACGCCTTTAATTGAGATCGTATCTGAACCAGATATTCGTTCACCACAAGAGGCTTATGCTTATTTAGAGAAATTACGTTCTATCATCCAATACACTGGCGTATCTGACTGTAAGATGGAAGAAGGTTCACTACGTTGTGACGCCAACATTTCATTACGTCCTTATGGCCAAGAAGAATTTGGTGTGAAGACAGAGTTGAAGAACTTGAACTCCTTCAACTACGTGCGTAAAGGTCTTGAATACGAAGAAAAACGTCAAGAAGAGGAATTATTGAATGGTGGCGAAATTCTTCAAGAAACACGTCGTTTCGATGAATCTACTGGTAAGACGATTCTAATGCGTGTCAAAGAAGGTTCTGATGACTACCGTTACTTCCCAGAACCAGATATCGTACCACTCTACGTTGACGAAGAATGGAAAGAACGTGTACGTCAAACGATTCCTGAATTACCAGATGCACGTAAAAAGAAATATGTTGAAGAGTACGAACTACCAGCATATGATGCGCACGTCTTAACACTAACGAAAGAAATGTCCGATTTCTTCGAAGGTGCTGTCGCAAATGGCGCTGATATCAAATTAACTTCTAACTGGCTTATGGGTGGCGTAAACGAGTACCTCAACAAACATCAAGTTGAGTTACAAGATACGAAGTTAACGCCTGAGAACTTAGCTGGTATGATTAAATTAATTGAAGACGGTACGATGAGCAGTAAGATCGCTAAGAAAGTCTTCCCAGAGTTAGCTGCAAACGGTGGCGACGCTAAGCAAATTATGGCAGATAAAGGCTTAGTTCAAATCTCTGATGAGGATACGTTGAAACAATACGTTAACGAAGCGTTAGACAATAACCCTCAATCCGTTGAAGACTACAAGAACGGTAAAGGTAAAGCGATGGGTTACTTAGTAGGTCAAATCATGAAAGCGTCTAAAGGTCAAGCTAACCCTCAAATCGTTAACAAATTATTGAAACAAGAATTAGATAATCGTTAATAAATGATTGTGACTGTCGATAGAGTGAAACGCTTTATCGGCAGTTTTTCTGTTGCTGAGAGTAAAATGACTTCGGGCGTTTTGTCATACTTTTAAAAAGCAATATGTCTGAAAATAAATTCACATCCAAGATAACATCAGCTTCCGCACGAAAATCTAAATACTTTGAAGAATAGTATATATCCTTTAATATAGAATATGAGTATATAAAATCGAGGTTGAAATTATGAGAAAACGAGCGAGAATAATATATAACCCCACATCAGGTAAGGAGATGTTTAAACGCGCTCTACCTGATGTACTCATCAAGCTTGAGAAGGCAGGATACGAAACGAGCGCTTATGCGACAGAGCGTTCTGGAGATGCGACGAAAGAAGCTGAACGTGCTTTAGAACAAGAATATGACTTGCTCATCGTAGCGGGTGGTGACGGCACGTTAAACGAGGTCGTGAATGGGATAGCTGAACAACCTAATCGCCCGAAACTAGGCATTATCCCAATGGGTACAGTCAATGACTTCGGTCGTGCCTTACATTTACCATCTAATATCATGAAAGCCGTTGATGTCATCGTTAATGGTCACACGACACAAGTGGATATCGGTAAGATGAATAGCCGTTACTTTATCAACTTAGCGGCAGGTGGTAAACTCACTGAGGTATCTTATGAGACGCCAAGTAAGTTGAAATCGATTGTCGGACCATTCGCGTATTATATTAAAGGTTTCGAGATGCTACCTCAGATGAAAGCCGTCGATATTCGAATAGAGTATGATGGTGAGATCTTCCAAGGCGAAGCGTTACTCTTCCTTCTTGGATTGACGAACTCTATGGCTGGCTTTGAGAAGTTGGTTCCGGATGCTAAGTTAGATGACGGTTATTTTACACTTATTATTGTTGAAAAAGCCAACCTAGCTGAATTGGGTCATATTATGACACTTGCATCACGCGGTGAACATACGAAACATCCGAAAGTCATTTATAAAAAAGCGAAATCAGTAAGTATTTCTTCGTTTGCGAATATGCAACTCAATGTGGATGGGGAATACGGGGGTAAATTACCAGGAAACTTCTTGAATTTAGAAAGACATATTGAAGTGTTTACGCCCAACGATATTCACAATGAAGAATTAACACACTCGTAAGGTCTGTATCACAAGTAATGTGGAATATTGTGCGTGTTGCTTAAAGAATGGCTATATTGGCAATACGGGTTCAATATATAGAGCAAGACAAAGGTTTGTCTTGCTTCTTCAATTCACGAGGTTAGGCAGTTGAGTCAGTACCTAACCTCTTTTCATGTGGAGTGAGAGTAAGATGATAGATATTAAGAAGAATGATATAAAGACAGGCACAGTTCAAGATTTGACGCATGAAGGTCACGGTGTAGTGAAGATTGACCGCTATCCTATCTTCGTACCCTATGCGCTTATCGATGAAGAGATTGAATACAAGATTATTAAGGTAAAGAAGAACTTTGCGATAGGGAAGTTACAGCAAGTGAATGTCGCGAGTGAGTCACGCGTAGAGCCGCCTTGCGTGTACTATCACAAGTGTGGTGGGTGCCAACTTCAACATATGGATTATCAAGCGCAACTTGCTATGAAGAAAGAGCAAGTCGTTAACTTGTTCCACCGTAAAGGGAACTTTGCGGATACACCTATCCGAGATGTCATCGGTATGGAAGACCCTTGGTATTATCGCAATAAATCTCAATTACCAGTAGGGCAAAACAAAGATGGGCATGTGAAGATGGGTTTCTTTAGACAACGTAGCCACGATATCATAGATATGGAAGAATGCTTGATTCAGCACCCTTCACAGAATGAGATTATGGTGGCATTGAAACAATGGTTCGATGAGCTTGGTGTAAGCGTATATGATGAACGAAGTAAGCGTGGTCTCATGCGTCATGTGGTAATTCGAAGCGGGTATTATACAGATCAACTCATGGTGATCTTCGTGACGAATGGTAAAAAGTTTAAACAACGCAATACGCTCGTTCAGCGCTTGACCTCTCAATTTCCTCAAATCATGAGTATCAAACAGAATATTAACACCTCTCATTCCAACGTAATTATGGGTAAAAAATCGATACTACTATATGGCGCAGAACAAATCGATGACCGTTTATCGGATGTAGAATTTAAAATTAGTGATCAATCCTTTTATCAAATTAACGCTTCCCAAACGGAAAAACTGTATCAGAAAGCGCTTGATTATGCTGATTTACAAGGTGAAGAAGTCGTACTAGATACGTATTGCGGTATCGGAACGATCGGTCTCTATATGGCGCCTAAAGCTAAACATGTGTATGGCGTAGAAGTGATACCTGATGCTATCGAGGATGCCCGTCTTAATGCGACTCGAAATGGATTCAACAATACGACTTTTGTCCCTGGTAAAGCGGAAGAAGTTATTCTAAAATGGAAAGAGCAAGGTATTCGTCCTGATGTAGTCATGGTGGATCCGCCGCGTAAAGGTTGTGATGAGCGCTTTATTCAAACGCTGCGTGAACTTCAACCTAAGAAGATTATTTATATTTCTTGTAATCCGGCGACACAACAACGTGATGTGACGCAACTCAAGGACTTATATGATCTCGTAGAAATTACGCCCGTAGATATGTTTCCACAAACGACGCATGTTGAGACGGTAGCGCAATTGGTGCGCAAATTTTAGAAAGACATTCTCTACAGTAGTTTGTAATTGAGCGTGTAGTGTACACACATCGCTATGAAGCTCACACTGTTGATATTATATAGATTTGGGAGGACGAGCAGTGGTCAAACTTAATTTCTTTAATAATAAAAAGTCTATCGAGCGCTTTATTCTCTTACAAGTTATCGTGGTGATGATGAGCATTCTCATTTGTTATAAAGGTGCGCATTTATTCACTCATGTACATGAAGAGAACTTTATCTTAAATATACTTTACGGCTTACTAGGCGCTGCTCTTATGGTTGTCGTTCATGAAGCGATGCACTTTGTCCTCTATAAAGCCTTTGCGAAAAAGGGGAAACCACAAATTCGCCAACGCTTTGGAATTATTACAAGCTATGTGCCGGATAAAGTATTTAAGAAGTGGGAATATATCACGATTATGATTGCGCCATTGGTAGTCATCACTTTAGGTTTATTCGTCGTTTTCGTCTTCTTCTCTTATTCAGCACTTATCTTTATCGCAAGCATCCACGTAGGCTATTGCCTCGTCGATATGTATTTCGTTGCGAGTGCATGGAATAAGCATGTAAAGTATGTGGAAGATAGTAGTGATGGCGTTATCTTTTACACGAAGGAAGATAAAGTGAAATAAATTTAAACGCTGCATATAAATATAACAACTTTCAGTTCCGATCACTGTGTCTGACGGTCATTTTAGTTACAATATAACTAAATGGCATAGGCGCGTATCGGAGCTTTTCTTGTGGCTACAGAAATGACTAAGACTAACATTAGCAAGGAGGTGAGTCATGTGGCAGAACGACGAATAATCCATATAGATATGGATTATTTTTACGCACAAGTAGAGATGAGAGACAATCCAGATTTGAAGGGTAAGCCGGTTATCGTAGGTGGTAAAGCGAGCGGGCGAGGTGTCGTTTCTACAGCATCCTATGAGGCCCGTAAATATGGTGTGCATTCTGCTATGCCCATGGCTCAAGCTCACAAATTGTGTCCTGACGGTTACTATGTGACACCTCGCTTTGATAAATATCGTGAAGCTTCACAACAAATTATGGCAATCTTTCGCAGTTATACCGAAATTGTGGAACCTTTGTCTTTGGATGAGGCATATTTAGATATTACGCATTTAGTCCGTCCTGATTTACCGGCTTCTCGAATCGCAGAGTTTATCCGTCGAGATATTTACGAGCAAACACAACTAACCGCTTCCGCAGGTGTCTCTTATAACAAATTTTTAGCTAAACTAGCGAGTGGGATGAATAAACCCAATAATCTTACCGTCATTGATTATAATAATGTCCATGAGATATTGATGAATTTAGATATCGGTGGCTTTCGAGGCGTAGGCCCGACGACAGAAGAGAAGATGCATGCGAACGGTATTTACACAGGTAAAGATTTGTATGATAAAAGTGAGAGAGAATTGATACGACTCTTTGGCAAGAAAGGGCATGGCTTATACAATAAAGCACGTGGTATTGACGAAAGTCCAGTCAAATCTGAGCGTATTCGCAAATCAGTAGGCACAGAAAGAACCTTTGCGACAGATATGAATGACGACGATCAGGTATTGAATAAGATTTGGGAGCTCAGCACGAAGACAGCAGAACGACTCTCTCGAATTCAGAAGTCAGGGAAGACAGTGACTGTGAAAATTAAAACCTATCGTTTTGAGACCTTTTCCAAACAGAGAAGTTTAAGAGACCCGATTCGCAATGAAACAGATATTTATAACATTGCGTATGAGTTGTATACCGATTTGAAAGATCCTGAAGTGCCGATTAGACTTGTTGGAGTGACAGTCGGCAATTTGGAACAATCGACGTATGAGAATATGAGTATTTATGATTTCTTATAGTAAGGCAGGTAGGGCAGACGTACCAGTTTAATAGTCCTTATCAGTCAGCTGTTTCCCATAAACTTGAAGCATATGATCTAAGCTGTCATAGTGTTTCAGCAGTCGAAATGTAATCATCGCACATGCTTTCGCATCGTTTAAAGCGTCGTGGTGGCCGTGGAAATCAAGACGATAGAAATCCATCATATGTTTCAAACCATAACGATAGTTGTCGACGGTACGACGTGCGAGCTGGCAGGAACAGAAATAGGTCATCTGTGGCGTCGGGATATTCTGCGCTTTCAAACTTGCATGAAGAACCGACATATCAAATGCTGCATTGTGTGCGACGACCGGTAAGTTGTCGATAAATTTGAGCATGTATGGGAAGACCTCATCAAAGGTAGGCGCGTCTGTCACTTGTTCAGGTTGGATGCCATGTACTGCAATATTAGTTTTAGAGAAATAATCTTTGGGATTTACGAGTGTGTAAAAACTTTCTACAATTTGATGCTTAACGACTTTCACCATACCGACGGAACAAACACTCGTACGTTTACCGTTTGCGGTTTCAAAGTCTAAAGCGACAAATGCATTGTCTGAATTCACCTTTGTACCTCCTTTACGTAAACAGTTATGCACTGAATTTAATCCTTTCGACATGATGAGTCAAGCGATAAATCTGTGGGAGCAAGACAGACTAGGCTTCATAAAAGCGGAAGCCTTTATGAAGTCAGACAGCTACTGCATAATTACTTATTTAGACCAAATAGTATTCAAATCTTTGCTTTCAACGGATCTAATAAAATGAGACTGACTATTCATCGAGGTAGCGAAGCGCAACTCGAAATGAGTTATCTGTCGCAATGGAGGATCTCACATACATCGTTACTTCGTCATAGAGATCAAATAAATAAGCACTAAGATGTGTTCTCAGAGAGATTGACATCTTAGTGCTTTATTTCGTTTAGATTGAATTTAATTTATCTTAATAAGGTTAAATTTACCTAATTATTCTTCGTCGAAAGAACGTTCAGCAAGTTCTTTTTCAAATAAGTATAATGTATTGCAGTCGTCACCGATACGTTTGAGGTAATCGATATGTGTTTCGAACATTGATTCCTCTTCAACTTGCTCGTCTAAGAACCAGTTTAAGAATGAAATTGTTGCATAATCTTTCGCTTCGTTTGCGATATCAGATAAGTTGTAGAAACGACGTGTAACGTCTTGTTCTTGAGCTAAACCGTCTTCGAACGTTTCAAGAATACTTTTGAACTCTGCTTTAGGTGCTGAAAGTGCACTGAAGACAGCGTGTTCGCCACGGTCGTTAATGTAATCATAAATTTTCTTACCATGGAATCTTTCTTCTTTCGCTTGTTGAATGTAGAAGTTTGCGAAACCTTCGTATGATTCCTTGTCACAGTAAGCAGCCATAGCCATGTATGCATGTGCTGCATAATATTCGTGGTTCATTTGTTCATTTAATGCATCTAATAACTTTTTATCTAACATGATTGTATCCTCCCTTTAGTTGTTAAGTGTAGTATAACATGTCTATTCTCAATTGCAAATTAAAATAATTCTAATCTGAGAGAATGAAAATCATTTTTAATTGAGAATGGTTTGGAAAGATAGTCGGTCGTGTTATAATATTTGAGTGATATAAGAGGAGGAAGAACATGAGACAATGGACGGCAACCCACTTGGCAAAGCTTGCGCGTATGGCAAGTAAGATGGCTGGAAAGAAGGGTACGGATTTACCCGGCCAAGTCGCGCGTCGAGTGGATAAAAATATATTAAGAAATTTAGCGCAAGAAGTAGATGAGGTTGTATTTATCAGCGGTACAAATGGTAAGACGACAACTTCAAACCTCATCGGTCATACACTAAGAGCAAATCATATTGATATTGTACATAATAATGAAGGTGCCAACATGGCAGCAGGTATCACTTCAGCCTTTATCCTTCAAAGTAAACCAGAAACTAAGATTGCTGTAATTGAAATTGATGAAGGCTCTATTCCTCGTGTGATGAAAGAAGTTACTCCTACTATGATGGTCTTTACTAACTTCTTCAGAGACCAAATGGATCGTTTCGGTGAAATTGATATTATGGTAGAGAATATTGCTCGTGCGATTAGTAATAAAGGGATTAAAATGTTGCTCAATGCAGATGATCCTTTCGTGAGTCGTTTGAAAATAGCGAGTGATGACCGTGTTTATTACGGTATTGCTAAGCATGCACATGATTTCGAACAAAGCACGATGAACGAGAGTAAGTATTGTCCAAATTGTGGTCTTTTACTTACTTATGACTACGTTCATTACAATCAGATTGGACACTATCATTGCGACTGTGGCTTTAAGCGTGAGCAACCTAAATATGAAATCTCAAACTTTGAAACGACACCATTTTTAAATATCAAAGTCGATGGCAGATTCTTGGATATGAAGATTGCCGGAGACTTCAACGCCTACAACGCGCTTGCTGCATACACTGTGCTGCGTGAACTAGGCCTTAATCACGAGTCCATTCAGAAAGGTTTCGAGACGTATACCTCTGACAATGGCCGTATGCAATACTTCAAGTCAGGTGCGAAAGAAGCGATGATTAACTTGGCTAAAAACCCTGCTGGAATGAATGCCAGTCTGTCAGTAGGTGAGCAGTTACAACACAAGAAAGTCTATGTTATAAGCTTGAATGATAATGCTGCTGATGGCCGAGATACTTCTTGGATTTACGATGCAGATTTCGAGAAATTGCAAGAACAAGATATTGAAGCCATTATCGTTACAGGTACACGTGCTGAAGAATTACAATTACGCTTGAAACTTGCGGAAATAGAAGTGCCTGTGATCGTTGAGAAAGATATTTATAAAGCGACAGCGTTAACGATGAAATATCCAAGTTATACAGTTGCGGTGCCGAACTATACATCTCTGGCTCCAATGTTAGAGCAATTAAATCGCTCATTTGAGGAGGAAACGAAGTCATGAATGAACTGACTGTATACCACTTTATGCCAGATAAATTAAATCTATACAGCGATATTGGGAATATTATTGCCTTAAAGCAACGTGCGAAGTGGCGTAATATTAAATTGAATGTAGTCGATATCAATGAAACTGAAGGTGTGACGTTAGATGAGTGTGACATCTTCTTTATCGGTGGAGGCAGTGATCGTGAACAATCACTTGCTACAGCTGAGTTGAGTAAGATTAAAGATACGTTGAAAGCTGCTATTGAAGATGGTATGCCTGGACTTACTGTTTGTGGTGGTTATCAATTCCTAGGGACAAAATATATCACTCCTGACGGTACTGAGCTTGATGGTCTGGGTATCCTCGATTTCTATACGACGTCTCAGAAAGAGCGTCTCACAGGTGATATTGTGATTGAGAGTGAAACCTTTGGCACGATTGTAGGTTTCGAAAACCACGGTGGACGCACACATCATGACTTCGGTACGCTAGGTCGCGTGACGCATGGTTATGGCAATAATGATACAGATAAAAAAGAAGGTATTCACTATAAGAATTTATTAGGTACTTACCTTCATGGACCTATTTTACCTAAAAACCATGAGTTGACAGATTATCTGTTGGAAAAAGCTTGTGAGCGTAAAAGCATTCCTTTTGAGCCACGTGAGTTGAATAATACAGAGGAAGAAGCCGCAAAACAAGTAATCGTTGACCGCGTGAAGAAAAGTAAATAAAAGCTAAAAAGTGGGGCTGACTACGAGCGTGTAGATCAGTCCCACTTTTCTTCTTAACTTGATATTAGCTCTATTGACTCTTATCCTAGAACCGATTGTGTAGAAAACGAAGTCTACCATTACTTCGCATATCGGCCGTCTAGAATGCGATAGATGAGTAAAATTTCGTAAATGATGTGACTTTTAATTTGATTGTCGTCAAATTCGTCTAAGCCTTTAACGGAACGTTTTAAGACAGAAGCGGAAGATTTCTCGCGCTCGAAGTGTCCTGTTGAGAAGATGTTGTTAATACTTTGAGAAATCTTAAGAATGGCTAGACGCTCTTCGCTGTTGAAGACAACTTGAACATTTTTAGGCAAATAAATAATGTTAGATAAATGTGTGATAAACAAGCGATTGGTATGTGAACGTGACGTAATGCGCCGAACTTGAATCCATTCTTTATCACGATGTTTGTGATAGCCTAGCTCATCCTTCTGGTAACTCAAGAGCGTATCGACACGATTATTCAAACTAATTACTTTATCTAAAGCACGTTCTGATGCGTCAGATTTAAATTTACCAATCAACAGTTGCTGCATACGGTTGCTATAAAGGCTATACATTTGCGACTCTGTCTTATTAATTAAGCTATCAAGCTGGGCGTAGTATTTCGGTGGTAAGACCATAAAGTTAACTAATCCTGCAGTCACAAGCCCTATAATCGCAGTTAAAAATCGTGAGAAGAAGTTATAGATAAACGCATCGTGGATACCTGGAATCATCGCTAACGCTGTCATGGTTGCTACAGTAGTACCGACTTGTAAATTAAACTTTGTACAGACAATGATAGTACATAGAGCAGTTAGCGCATATGAGAAAGGTGAATCATCGCCGAAGAAGTATGTAAAGACAACCGCGAAGACGACGCCGATAACCGTCGCAGGTAAACGTCTATAACCTTTATGTAACGACGCTTTCGCTGTCGGTTCGATCGTGACGATAGCTGTCAATATCGCAAAGATAGGGTTCATATGTAAAAGTAAACAGAACCAAGCGGTTAGAAAGGTCGCTAAGCCTGTCTTAATCGTACGCGCGCCAATTAAATTTTTGTACCATTTTTCTCGCATAGTGGATCTCCTAGCTTATATTGTGATTGATCTTTGATGTTACGTCGTTGAATGACGATATTTTAAGAAGACAATAACTCTTATTTATTATATCAAAAAAAGTTTGCTATAATAAGATGGACGATAAAAATGAGAAAAAAGGAACGGGATCAATTCATGATAGTAAAAACAGATGAAGAATTACAAGGATTGAAAGATATTGGATATATTTGTGCACTCGTTCGTGATAAGATGAAAGCCGCTACTGAACCAGGTATTACGACACGAGAGCTCGACCAGATTGCTAAAGATTTATTTGAAGAACATGGTGCAACTTCAGCACCTATCCATGACGAAGGTTTCCCAGGTCAAACTTGTATCAGTGTGAATGAAGAGGTCGCACACGGTATTCCTGGTAAACGTAAGATTCGCGAAGGCGACTTAGTTAACATTGACGTTTCAGCTTTAAAAAATGGTTTTTACGCTGATACAGGCATTTCTTTCGTCGTAGGTGAAAGCGATAACCCTATGAAACAGAAAGTTTGCGACGTTGCTTTAGAAGCTTTCGAACAAGCTATGACGAAGATTAAACCAGGCGGCAAATTGAGCCAGATTGGTAAGGCAGTACATGCGACAGCGCGTAAGAACGACTTGAAAGTGATTAAGACCTTAACAGGACACGGTGTAGGACGTTCACTTCACGAGGCACCAAGCCACGTGCTCAACTATTTCGATCCTAAAGAGAAGACGTTACTTAAAGAGGGCATGGTGATTGCGGTTGAGCCATTCATCTCATCTAATGCGACTTATGTGGTCGAAGGTAAAAATGATTGGGCATTCGAAACGACTGATCGCAGCATGGTCGCTCAAATTGAACACACAGTAATCGTGACGAAAGATGGCCCAATTTTAACTACTAAAATTGAAGACAACGAAGCTTAAGCCTTAAGTCTGAAATAGAAATCATTCCGGAGCCTATTATCCTGGCTTCGGAAATTTTTTATAATAGAATTTAACCTAGAATAAATCCGACTTCTAGAATAAATACAGAGAATAAAGTCGGCAAGCCACGTATTATCGTGTTTGCTGCAGAGGTGATTCTATGAATATATTATGGACTTATATGGATAAGATATGTAAACAATTATTAGATAAAAGTATGCGTGCGCGTTGGCAAGAACTGGATTATCGACTTCAAGACATTGAACGCTATATCCGCTACTTAGTATTGAAACAGGCGTCGATAAGAAAGTTAATTGACAGTCTATCGTTAACATTGGAAAATAAATATATCGACATTATCGAAAGTGCTAAAAATATTTCAGCATGTAAGATTGAAAGTGCAGATATTGAAGCAATTACGTCACAACTCAATCACTATGAAGCGACTTATGCTGAATTAGAATCGACGATTACAGCGCAACATCAAGAGAAACTATCGACTGAAGCGGAGTGTGACATGCTACAGCAATTGCGCTTAGGTCAATATGCGGTTTGAGTTAGGCGCTCGCGTCAGTAATCTTAGAGACTTAGGTGCTAGCTCTATCCATTTCTTATGGTGGATTTAAAGAGCATTCCATAGTGACGATACAATGCAACTTGTATCAAATCTCAATCTGCACTCCATCATTCATAAATGTTACGAAACACGTAGAAGAAAGGCGGCGAAATATGACACACAAATATATATCAACGGAGATGCTGATCATCTTTACTGCGTTGATGATTGTAGCCAATTTTTACTATATCTTTTTTGAAAAAATTGGTTTCTTACTCGTTCTATTATTAGGATGTATCCTCGTTTATGTGGGTTATCTCTATTTTCATAAAGTCAGAGGGCTGCTCGCTTTTTGGATAGGTGTTCTACTCGTAGCATTTACTTTGCTATCCAATAAATATACGATTATTATTCTGTTCCTGTTCTTGATGGTAATGATTATCCGATATTTACTTTACAAATTTAGACCGTTAAAAGTAGTGGCGACAGATGAAGCGGTTGAAAGTCCTCAATTTATTAAGCAGAAGTGGTTTGGACAGCAACGTACGCCGCATTACGTCTATAAATGGGAGGACTTACAAATCCAGCATGGTATCGGTGAAATCGACATCGATATGACGAAAGCAGCAAATATTAAAGAGCATAACGTCATTGTAGTCCGTCACCTAGTAGGTAAAGTTCAAGTCGTCGTGCCACTCAATTACAATATTCATCTCCATTTTACGGCATTTTTCGGCAATGCTTATATCAATGAGCAGAATTATAAAGTGGAGAATACGAATATTAGTGTGAGAGAAGAGACGAAACCGGATAATTATACTGTAAACATTTACGTTTCAACATTTATCGGCGATATCGAGGTGATTTACAAGTGAATCACTACATAAGAGCCATAGGATCGATGTTAATCCTCGTCTACAGTATGCTTTTCGCATTTCTCTTTATTGATAAAATATTTGTGAATATCATTTATTTTCAAGGCATGTTCTATACGCAAATATTTGGTATTCCGGTATTTTTATTCTTAAATATCGTTATCATCTTACTTTGTATCATCGTGGGTTCTGTGTTAGCTTATAAGATTAATCAACAGAACCACTGGCTTCAAGAACAAATCGAACGTTCGATCGAAGGTGAAACAGTCGGTATTAACGATCAAAATATTGAACTGTATAATGAAACGATTGCGCTCTATCAAACGTTGGTGCCACTCAACCAAGAAGTACATAAATTACGTATGAAGACCCAGAATTTAACGAATGAGTCATATAATATCAATGATAAGAAAGTTAAGAAAATCATCGAAGACGAGCGTCAACGTTTAGCACGAGAATTACACGACTCAGTGAGTCAGCAACTGTTTGCAGCAAGTATGATGTTGTCAGCAATCAAGGAATCGACATTAGAGCCACCGCTCGATCAACAAATACCCACGTTAGAAAAAATGGTACAAGATTCACAACTTGAAATGAGAGCCTTACTTTTACATCTTAGACCTATCGGATTGAAAGATAAATCACTAGGAGAGGGAATAAAAGATTTAGTTGTTGATCTTCAGAAGAAAGTGCCGATGAAAGTGGTTCACCAAATAGAAGATTTTAAAGTCCCTAAAGGCATTGAAGATCATTTATTCCGCATTACTCAAGAGGCGATTTCAAACACCTTACGTCACTCTAACGGAACGAAAGTAACGATTGAATTATTCAATAAAGAAGATTATTTACTATTACGTATACAAGACGACGGTAAAGGATTTAACGTAGATGATAAAGTTGAACAAAGTTATGGATTAAAGAATATGCGTGAACGTGCGCTAGAAATCGGCGCGAACTTCCACATTGTATCCTTGCCAGATTCAGGGACACGTATCGAAGTGAAAGCACCGTTGAACAAGGAGGAATTAAGTGATGATTAAAGTATTATTCGTTGATGACCATGAGATGGTACGTATCGGAATTTCTAGTTACTTATCTACGCAACCTGACCTCGAAGTCGTAGGAGAAGGGGAATCAGGGAAAGATGCCATTGAGAAAGCGCACGAATTACAACCTGATTTAATATTGATGGATCTCGTGATGGACGATATGGATGGTGTAGAAGCCACAACGCAAATTAAGAAGGACTTACCACATATTAAAGTGCTTATGCTTACAAGCTACATTGAGGATAATGAAGTTTATCGCGCATTAGACGCGGGGGTGGATAGTTACATCCTCAAGACGACGAGTGCGAGTGATATTGCTGAAGCGATTCGTAAGACGTATAATAGCGAATCTGTGTTTGAAGCGGAAGTATTAGTTAAAATGCGTAATCGAATGAAACAACGTGCTGAACTTTATGAGATGTTAACAGAGCGTGAGATGGAAATCTTATTGCTTATCGCGAAAGGTTATTCTAACCAAGAAATCGCGAGTGCCTCTCACATTACGATTAAAACAGTGAAGACGCATGTGAGTAATATTCTCAGCAAACTTGAAGTTCAAGATAGAACCCAAGCGGTAATCTATGCTTTCCAACACAAATTAATTCAATAGAATGATGAGAAAAGCTCCAAAGGTGATATTTCAACCCTTGGAGCTTTATAATTTAGTTGAGTTATTTTATCGAAGAAAAACAACTGTCGCACTTATTGCTGCGTTTTATAACCATCATGCACGAGATCGAGTTCGCCTGTCGCAGGATCGATGACTAAGCCGTGTACAGGGACGGAGCGATCGAATAGTGGATGATTGTAGACGATATCGATGTTGTGTTGCACACGTTCAAACACGTCAGAGAAACCTTCTAGGAAGTGATTCACATCGATGCCTGAACGATTGAGAATATCAAGTGTCTCTTCTTTAATACCACGTTCTTTCATCGTTTCTTTCACAGCATCAACATCGATAGAGCCCATACCGCAATCTTTATGTCCCATGATGATAATTTCTTCAGCGCCTAAAGCGTAAATTGCGACGAGTAGACTGCGCATAGTTGAACCGTAGGGTGTGTAATTACAGCGCCGGCATTCTTAACGACTTTAATATCGCCGTTGTTGAAACCGAGTGCTTTCGTTCCTAAGTCTTGTAAACGTGTGTCCATGCACGTGAACAATACAGCTTTCTTATCTGGATTCTTGCTTGTCTTATATTGTTCGAAGTCTTTGTTTGCAACGAAAGACTCATTATATTTTAAAATGTTTTGTAATAATGTCATATGTACCCCTCCACACATGAATTTGTTATAGAAAAAGGCAACGTTATGACGTTGCCTTTTTAGTATATCGTATTTAGTCATTCTGTGTTGATAATTGACTTCACGACAGTTTATTTATTGTTTGGACTGTCGTCGTAGTGTCCTTCTTCGTTTGTATCTTGAGCTGTTGATGCATGATTTGAAGAATTGCGTTCTTCAGAAGATGTAGATTGCTGTTGCTCTGATGTATCGTTGGATTGACGTTCATTCTCATCATCGGATGATTGAGCCGTTGTTTCTCGATCACGACCAGATGTTGTATTCCCTTTGTCATTAGGCGAATGAACGACGCTACCTGATGCTTGGTTGTCTTCAGCGTTCGCCTCATCATTCTCACTACTTTTACCAGAAGTGGAAGATTGACTATTAGACTTAGCATCTTCATCCTCACAAGCACCTTCGCCTTGCTCAATTTCAGAAACGGATTTCTCTTCAGGTGTCTTGTCGTCTACAATCTTACGTTGGTGGAAGATCGCATTGATTTCAGCACCGATAATGATGATGAAACCTACGATATAAAGGAATAACATCAAGATGATGATCCCTGCTAAACTACCGTAAGTCTTAGAGTAGTTAGCGAAATTTGAAATGTAAAATCCAAATAAATAAGAACCAACTAAGAACACGATAGTTGAGAAAATTGCACCTGGTATAACAGATAATAATTTAATCTTCACATTTGGTGCTAAAGTGTAAAGTACGATAAAGCTGATTAGCACGATGATAATCGGTAGTACGATACGTACAAGATTGAAGACCCATTTCACTTGATCGCCTAAGCCAATAGGGCCAAATAAGAGATCACCGATTTGTTGTCCAAATGTTGGTAAGATTAAGGCGATTGGCATTACGATAACCATACATAACGTAAAGATGACACTCAATAATTTGCTGACGATAAAGTTACGGTTATCTTCAACATCATATGCGACGTTAAAGGCATTCATAATTTGTGTCATCCCGTTTGAAGCTGACCACAATGCCAAGATCAAACCTATAGACAGCACGCCACCGCTAGCATTACCCATAATATCATCAATGATCGATGATACTTGTGAAGTGTAATCAGCAGGCACATGCTCAGTAATCATATCTTTAATCGTCGTTGGTTTCACACCAACAAGCGGTACGATTGACAGTAAGAAGATGAGCATAGGGAAGAGAGACAGCATAAAGTAGTAAGAGAGTTGCGCTGCCATTCCTGAAGCGTCATCTTTACCGATACGATAGATGAGATACTGTAAGAAGTTCGCATTCTTCGTATATTTCGCGGGTTTATTGATGCGAGACACGAAGAACTCTTGATTGTCTTTTTTCGGATCTTTAGATTTAAATTCTTGAGGTTGAATATATGTACGATCTTCATCAACCTTCTGATGTCTAGGTGGGTTATCTTTTTTCATGGAAAGACATCCTCCTCTCAATTTCATTATTATTAATATACTTGAAAATGTTTACACAAACAACACTCTATTTGTGAATCATTGAATTACAATATACCGATAGTTCTCATTTACGTATATATTGTAGCGCATAATGTGTTTTACCCATTTAATAATAAAATATGCTTAACCCTTCGAAAGAGTTAAGCATATGTGTAAGGTATTGTGTAATTTAAATTATTTTTAGTAAAATTATCAGTCGTTTCGTTCGAATACGATTAGTTTAAGCGGTTATTTTTACGCTCCATAATTGTATCTTTCGCATCCATTAAAGTGTCTTTCGCACTCATCAGTTGTTTCTCTAAATCTGGGTTTTTGCGTCTAATTTCTTCTAAAGTATCTTTCCAGTAGAGGACTTCGTCTTTAATGTTTGAGATTGCTGAAGGTTTAGAAGAACGATTACCTTCTTTGATATCTTTCACTGAACGGCGTAAAGATTGGCGTGTTGATTTATCAGCTAAAGTCGCTAAGCCGCCAACGACTGCACCGATAAGAATACCCGGAACTAATTTGTTTTGCATAATATTACTCCTCTCCTAGATTTGCATCTTTCACGATGAAATCGATCAAATTATCACAAGATGATTGTACCATTTCATAAACACCTTCGAAATTATTTGTATAGTAAGGGTCCGGTACATCTGTCTCTTCCATATTACTAAATTCTAGCAGTTTAAACAATTGCCCTTGAAGATTTGGATTAATTTGGCGAATATTATCCACGTTGCTTTGATCCATCGCTATGATGTAATCGAAGTCGTCGTCTGCAGTAAATAATTCACTAATCATACCATCGTAAGGTACATCGTGTTCATCTAGAATGTCCTGTGTACCTGGATGAGGGGGTTCACCTAAATTCCAACGGCCTGTCCCACGTGATTGCACTTCAACACTTTCGATACCACGGTCTTTCAAGCGTTGACGCATAATCGCTTCAGCCATAGGTGAACGACAAATATTTCCTAAACATACAAATGCCACTGTTACCATATGTATACCTCCTGCCTGTTTATTCTCATCGTTATACTATATAGTCTACTATAATGACTCAGTCACAACTTATCCAATATTTTACAATAAAAGATAATTTGATAGAATGTTGAAATAAAGGAGTGAAGATTTATATGGCGTCAAATAAAGAGATGATTGAGGAAATTAGACAGAAACTGAATGTCGTCAATCAAAGTTTAATCGATCCTGATAAATTTGAGGACGCAGATTCAGATGAAATTAAACAAATTCATAGCTATGTTTCTATGAAAGATTCATTTACACCTAGTGAAATCACAGCGATTGCTGATTCACTCGGACAATTACGTCAATAAGAGGTGAAAGGGAATGACAACTTATCAAGATAAATTACAGCAATATGCAGAGTTGCTCGTACAAGTAGGGATGAATGTACAAGAGGGTCAACCTGTATTTATTCGCTCAAGTGTCGATGCTTTAGAACTCACACATGAAGTTGTAGCAGCCGCTTATCGTCGTGGTGCATCAGATGTGCGTGTTAACTATAGCGATGATACATTAAAACGCTTACGCTACGAGAATGAACCGGTGTCATACTTTGAGAATCAAGCAGTGAAAGATTACGATGTAGAGGCACGTATGGATTACATGAAACGCGTTGCAGCAAATCTTGCATTACTCACAGATGATCCTGATTTACTCAATGGCATCGATAGTGAGAAGATTGCTGCTTTCCAACAACAGTATGGTAAAGCGTATAAAGACTATATGGAAGCAACGCAGAAGAACGAATTTCCATGGTGTGTTGCAGCCTTCCCATCTAAAGCTTGGGCTCAACGCGTTTATCCAGAGTTATCTACTGAAGCAGCGTTTGAGAAATTTATTGATGAAGTGTTCGACATCGTTAGAGTAGATGGCAACGATCCGGTTCAGAACTGGAAAGCACACGTGGACAATTTAAGCGTTCATGCAGACTATTTACAAAAAGCAAATTTCAAAGCGTTGCATTATGTCTCTGAAGGTACGGATTTAACGATTGGTCTACCAGAAGGGCATATTTGGGAAGATGCGACAAGCTATACTTCCAACGGCCAAGAATTTGTCGCAAATATTCCTACTGAAGAAGTGTTTACAGCACCTCATCGTATGAAAGTTGATGGGCACGTAACGAACAAATTACCACTCAGCTATAATGGCACGATCATTGATGGCTTCACATTGACTTTCAAAGAAGGTGAAGTTGTGGACTTTAAAGCTGAGCAAGGTGAATCTGTATTACGCGATTTACTGAACACAGATGATGGGGCTAAACGCTTAGGTGAAGTTGCACTCGTACCTGATGATTCACCTATTTCAAATCGCAATACGGTCTTTTACAATACGCTTTTCGATGAGAATGCGTCATGTCATATCGCTTTAGGCTCTGCTTATGGCTTTAATGTTAAAGGTGGAACTGAAATGTCTACTGAAGAGAAACTTGAGAGTGGGTTAAACGATTCTCTCGTCCACGTTGACTTTATGATTGGCAGTCCTGATTTACGCATTACAGGTATTACGCAAGATGATGAGGAAGTGCCTGTGTTCGAGAACGGAAATTGGGCACAAGCATAAACTTTAGTCTCAAGTGCTTTTAAAACGATTTATTTTCCGATATAATGTGTATGTTTGCACAATACAACTAATGAAAGGGAAATAATAATGAGTAATAGACATTCTAAAACTATGGCCGAAAGTAAGAGCATTAAGAATAGACAAGTATATCCTCAAGATACTAACCACATGCAGACGTTATTTGGTGGAACATTGATGGCTAACATTGATGAAATTGCTGCAATCACAGCGATGCGCCACAGTAACGCTATCGTAGTAACAGCTTCTACGGACTCAGTAGACTTCTTGAAACCGATTAAGACAGGAGACGTCTTAACTTACGAAGCAATGGTTTCATATGCAGGAACATCTTCAATGGAAGTATGTATTCAAATTATTATGGAAGATGTATTGAAAGGTGAACGTCATTTAGCTGCCTTAAGTTTCTTAACATTTGTAGCACTAGGTGAAGATGGTAAACCTACTGAAATTCCTGATGTCGTTCCAGAAACCGAAATTGAAAAATGGTTCCACGAAACTGCAATAGCACGAGTGAAACGCAGAAAAGAACGTCGTCAAGAAAGTAAACATACAATTGAATTCTTATCTAAAACATTAGATTTAGAGTAAACCAAGGTTAAAGTATCAAGCAATACGAAGACCCCCGGGATGAAGAATGTGATCTTCTCATCTCGGGGGTTCATTGTTGTTTGAGGAATGACGGTAAAATCGTGAGCATTGCTGTCACAACGTCGTATATTAGCCTACTTCATATTGTATTTTTCGTGCATGATTTTCTCGTTATGTCTAAAGTTAGTATTTGGATAATACGTGTCTTTTACTAATACATTTGGTCCCAAACATTTGAAAGCTGGACAATGGCAATTTAATGATTGCGCTAATGAAGTTTCAAGCCATTGATCAAATACATCAGTTAAGCGGTCGTTTTGAATGTTAGAAATCGAACCGTTGTCATCTCCAAAGTCAGTCACAATGACATCCCCAGTAAAGACATTCACATTCAAACGATTCCGTCCATCTGGATCATTACGCATCGTCACATTATGTGCATTGCGTAACTCTTGTAGTAAGGCTTGGTCACTTTCATCGTCAATGCAAGGATAGAAGGGTAGCGTACCAAAGAGCATCCAAGTTTCTGGATCACGAATTTCAAGAAGATGACGAATCGCATCTTTCATTTCCTGTAATGATAAGACATTTAAACTGCTCGCAAAGTCCACAGGATACATAGGATGGACTTCGTGACGACTACATTTCATATCTTCAACGATTTCTCGATGAATTTTATCTAAATAGGGAACTGTACTCTGATTGAGCATCGTTTCAGCTGAGATAAACATGCCTTGCTCTGATAGCGTTGAAGCATTATCTAACATTTGCTCATACAATTTAAGTTTCGCTTTAAGTGGAGGTTGTTTCTTCATTGCTCCGAAACCAACATCAGTAAACTCTTGAATCGTACCCCAGTTATGAGAAATATGCATTACATCAATATATTCAGCGATGTCGAGGTAACGATCTTGAGGCAGTGTTAAGTTGGAATTCATTTGTACGTAAATCCCACGATCTTGCGCATACTTAAGTAATGGTTTGACGACATTCTTAATTGATTTCTTTGAGAACATTGGTTCGCCGCCGGTAATGGACATCGTTGTAAGATGTGGTATTTCGTCTAATCTGCGATAGATTAAGTCCATTGGAAGCGGTTCTGGATCTTTCGTTTGCAATGTATAACCGACCGCACAGTGACTACAACGCATGTTACAGAGATTCGTCGTTGTAAATTCGACATTGCTCAATGTTAAGCGACCATGTTTCTCAATATCATTATAAGCTTCCCATGGGTCATTATTGATTGAAATCGGTTGCTTCCGATTGACGGTATGTAACGTCATTCTATATCCTTCTTTCTATTATATCTCCAATATCATTTTTACTTACGTTAGGTGATGATTTTTAAAAAAGTCTTGGACCTCAGAGTAAATCGTGTATGTAAGAGAAGTGGTTCGCTATGTTACTTTGCCCAGACTCATTTTAAAAAAAGTAAATGGTATGGTCTCACGTAAGTATTAATCACTGAACATCATAACAGTTAGGGGTGGTTTAGTGAAGTCCTTGAGACCTGTTCAAAGAGAAGAGAGTCATGTTAAGATGAGTTTACTAGATAAAAAGGAGCTAATCATACATGTCTGAAACACAAACTATCGATCAAATTAAATCTCGTTTAGAACAATTTATCACTGATATCGATCAGGTGAACCCTAATCAAGTACGCGTTGAGGATATTGATGAATGGATTGGGTTACTCGACCAACTCGAAGAAAAAGTGAAATCGGTGAGCCATCCAGTAGATGAACAATAAATCTCTTTGACGCAGAATCAGACGTCACAAACTATCATTTCAAATTAATTCTGACTTAACTTGTATGTTTAACCTTTCCAACATTTGGATATTACATAACTATATACAAAGAAGAGAAAGGTGATGTCGTAATGGCTAAAAAAGTAGCAATCATTGCAACAGATGAATTTGAAGATGTTGAATTAACTAGTCCTAAAGAAGCGATTGAAGAAGCAGGGCACGAAACAGAAGTAGTAGGTTTCGAAGCTGCTAGCGAAATCGTAGGTAAACATGGTACTAAAATCACTGTAGATCGTGGAATCAGCGAAGCGAAAGCTGAAGAATATGACGCATTATTAATCCCTGGTGGTTTCTCTCCAGACCACTTAAGAGGTGACGCTGAACAACGCTTTGGCGCATTTGCTAAATACTTCACTACAAATGATGTTCCAGCATTCGCAATTTGCCACGGTCCACAAATCTTAATCGATACAGATGACTTACAAGGTCGTACGTTAACAGCAGTATTAAACGTACGCAAAGATTTATCTAACGCAGGAGCACAAGTCGTTGACGAATCAGTTGTAGTAGATAACAACATCGTTACAAGCCGTACTCCTGACGATTTAGATGACTTCAATAAAGAAATCGTTAACCAACTTAATGGTTAATTAATCATTAATAAAGCATTATCGCTATAAGCAAGGAAGTATAACTCAATCTTTCGCTAAGGGAGAATTTCAATCGTGAAGTTCTCCCTTTTTATGATATTGAAGAGGGATTGCAGACCTTAATCTACCTACATCAATACCTAGGCCCCTGGACTGATTTTTCTAAGATAGAGTAGATATAGATGTAAAGTGTTGCTAAACTCGCTTATAATAAGAGTGATTATGTTAAAGGAGTTAGCGGATGAAACGAAGTGAACGATTAAAGCCGACTTACACATCAAGTGAAGAGAGACATTCACCTAAATATAATACGTATTACCAACCCGTTGGGAAGCCTAAGCGTCAGAAGAAAGGGATGGGGCTCGTAGCCAAGCTCATACTTCTTCTCGTTATTATTGCTGGTATCTTTATCGGTGTGATGTATTATTTCTCTCTATCTGCAGATGTTAAAGATCTAAAGTCGATTGAGGATAAAGAATCTTTCGTCAGTGCGAAAGATATGCCATCTTATACCAAAGGGGCCTTCATCGCTATGGAGGATGAACGTTTCTATCATCATCATGGTTTCGATGTGAAAGGGACCTCGCGTGCATTATTTTCAACTTTAAGTGATCGTAATGTACAAGGTGGAAGTACTATTACCCAACAAGTGGTGAAGAATTATTTTTACGATAATGAGCGGTCATTTACTCGTAAAGTTAAAGAATTATGTGGGGCTCATCGTGTGGAAAAGAACTACGATAAAGACCAGATTCTGAGCTTTTATATGAATAATATTTATTTCGGCGATGACCAATATACAGTCGAAGGTGCGGCGAATCATTACTTTGGTGTAACGACGAACAGTAATAATTCAGCTATGCCGAAGATCACCGTTCTGCAAAGTGCGATTTTAGCTAGTAAAATTAATGCACCAAGTGTTTACGACATCAACGATATGTCGGACAACTTTAAAAACCGAGTGAAAGTGAATCTTGAGAAGATGAAACAACAAGATTTCATTTCGGATAAACAATACGAAGAAGCCATTCAACAGCTCGGAATTGTCTAAGATGATGATTGTAGACTTCGTATGATGGTTCAACAATATGCTTGTGCTATGATTTGCACTTGATGAACTATCATTTTACCATTAGTGAATCATTCAAAATGAAACGCTAATGCGTTATTCTTAAAGGTGGAGTGAGACCTATGCCGAAGATTACCAAGATAGAAGTTCAACGGAAAAATAAAGAACGCTTTAATCTCTATCTCGATGGTGAATTTGAGATGGGGATTGATATTAATACACTCGCACATTTTAACCTGAAGAAGAATCAAGAGGTGTCACCAGCGGAAATGGCGGATATCCAGTCATATGAGCAATATCGTCAAGGTATTAATAGTGCGATTAATTATATTTCGTATCGCAAACGTTCTGAGCGTGAGGTGGTTAAGCATCTCAGTGACCAAGAAATCAGTGAACCAGTGATTGCGCAAGTGATTGCATTCTGCTATGAACAAAAGTTGATTGATCATGAAGATTATGCTGAGAGTTTGAAGAATACGATGATTCAAACGTCTGACAAGGGTCCTGAGATATATAAGCAGAAACTCTATCAAGCTGGTATTGAAACGCATCTCATTGAGGATTACGCCGCGCGCTATGAAGAAGAACAGTCTTTAGATCAAGTCGTGAAGGTAGCTGAGAAGATTCTGCGTCAGAAGAAAGGACCACCAGCCAAAGTGCAAGCTAAAGTGAAGCAATCTCTCCTTCAGAAAGGTTATACTTATGAGATGATTGATCGCGCTTTTCAAGAGATGGACTTTTCACAAGATGAAGCTGTGGTGGATGAGTTATTGCAGAAAGATTTGGAAAAGGCCTACAATAAGTACGCGCGTAAATACGATGGTAATCAATGTCGTATGAAAACGATAGAAGCTCTTATGAGAAAAGGGTATAGTTATGATAAAATTAAGACAAAATTAGAAGAAAGTGGTATTACAAATGGAACAGAAGAAATTGAGTGAGATGACGGAACAAGAAATTCGTCACGAAATTCAAGGCTATAAAGAAAAGATGCGTAAAGCTGAAATGAATGGAATTTATAACGAATACGACGTTTATGTGAGTAAAACGATTGTTGCTGAAAGCTATCTTGTCGATAGAGACAAAGTACAACTGGGACGTATTTATAAATTGAACGATGGTTCTGAAGGCTATTTCAAAGTGGAGCGTTTAAAAGGCGTCTTTGCGTGGGGCTATCGTATTAATAGCAACCAGCCTGAAGAAGGTTTACCTTTAGCATTACTACAAATATAGAAGGATGAAATAGGATGGGTAGTTCGATTATATTAAAGTTACTTAATGTAACGCATTACTATAGAAATCAACAATCAAAAAAGTGGTATGCGCCCTTTGGTTATGAAGCAGAGGATATCGAGCTAAATAATATTAGCTTACATATTTATGAAGGGGAAGCGCTCGGTATTCTTGGAGAACCGCAGTCTTCAAAGGAAGTACTTGGTAGTATTCTAGCTGGGGAAACGAAACCAGATAAAGGGAAATACATATTGCGTACCGATTTATACTATGGCGACATCCACGATAAGCATTTACATACAGAAACAGTGCAAGATCTCGTTGCTCAAAGTGTTAAGATGTTTCCCGTTAAAGTGAATGACCATAAAGTCAGTCAAATCTTAAAATATGCCCATCTCGCTGATAAAAGCGATGTTCAAGTTTGTCAATTAAGTGATAGTGAATATGCACAACTGCTCTTCGGATTAGCGCGTACATCACATTCAAGTATTCTTATCTTTAATCAAGTCATTCGACATCTAAATGAGCATTTCTTTGACGAAGCAATTAATCTGTCACGTGAATACATAGAGGACAATTTGACCATGTTAGTCATCGATGACGATATACAACGTCTGCCGCAAGTGACCAACTACCTCGCATGGATATCACATGGTCAATTGCGTAAAGAGGGTTCAATCAGACAACTGTTACCCGTCTTTCAAGAGCACGAGAAAGATCGCCAATCTCTTACGACAGAAGAAGAGCATGAGACGTTTGATCATGATTGGAAAGCCAGTCGTAGCCATATGCCAGAGCTCACATATAACTTTAAACGTGTGGAACGCTACAATCACGCGAAACCGCCTGTCGCTTTAACGCGCTTTTGGACTTTGCTCGTGACCTTTACGGTAGGGGCTTTATTGATGGTGGCGCTGATGTTTGCGAACTTAGGTGTCATTCCAATGCCTAAGAATACAGCTCAAGAGACGATTCAGAACCAGCAGGCGCATTCGTTTGAGGATAACCTGGCATACGGCGTGGTACTCGATTCTCACATTACTTTAAAAGGCTTGCATCACACATCGAATCGTCAAGCTGCTCGCTATAGCTTGTTAACGATTACTGGGGAGAACAGTAAACATTATCGTGTAGAAATTGATGGTAAGCATTATCAGATTGCTAAAAACGATGTGCGTTACTTTGACCCAGCAGGTTTATATGAGAAACACAGTCGCGAGACACTTTCTACTTATATGGGTAAAAGTTATAGCAATTATTACGAGTACTATAATAGTCATTTACATCAACAACACAAGAAAGTTACCGACTCACTCGTTCCAGAAAAAGGTAAGAACAATCGTCTTGTAGTACCTGTGACAGAACAACCGATATCTATGTTATTCAACGATGAGAATAAGCTCACTGGCTTTGTTTATCCGATGACGGACAAGTCTAAATTAAAGCAGAAATACGATATTAAAGGTAATACTTGGATAGCGAAGTCGGACGATGGCTACTATATTGCTGATTTGAAACATAATAAATGGTTATATATTGAATTGTAGGTGCGTAACATGATTGATGAATTGATAAATTTTTATAAAACGATTCCTAATCTGTGGGAACTGAGTAAAGCACGCATTGCGAAACAATGGCGATGGTTTGCTATACCAGTAGCTGTCGCTCTCGTCTTGCTCATCTTGCTCGTTATAGTAACGAAAGCGGCAGGTGTCACTGATATCACGGCTGCGAGATGGTATTACCGCTTAACTGGACTCACAACGTTCATCTTCTTCTGGGCCGGTGTGCGTCACGCTTATTACTATTTTAAACAAGATGTAGTCGTCATGAAGATGTTTAAGATGTCACCTTACTTTCATGTTGCACTCATTTCAGTTATTTATGCAGTGCTCATGTGGGTCATCAACTTAATCATCTTACTGACTACACCTGTCAATATTGATAGCTCTGTCTTTGGTACTATTTTATACAGTGTGATGTCATTACCATTGATGTTTGTCGTTGCAAGTATTCTAGGGTTACTCGCTGTACTTTATCGTCGTACACGCATCCTATTCTATAGTATAGTGATAATTAGTTTTCTACTTGTTCCGATTCTTTATATACCGAGTCACACAGGTTCAGTATGGACGCATCTCATTATGTTGAATCCTGTTTGTTATTTAGTTAAAGGTTCAGCTGAGGCAAATGTCATTGGATTGACGAGTGTAAGTAATATCGCCTATCATCTCTATGAATGTCTGCTTATTGCGATAGGCTTCGTAGTGATTTATGCTTTAAATCGCTATGTGGCTTATCATAAGTTTGAAGTTACGCCGCACAGTGATGAGTTTGGCGATGGTAATAGTAAAAATAAAACCAATAAAGCTGAGGATAAAAATAAAAAGACGACAACTGGAGCGTATTCGGATAACCAGGGAAGTCGTGAAGAAAAAGTAGAGCAGTCACAAGGGGTGAACGCTTCTAATGAAGATAAATCAGCATCCACTCAAGAAGCAGATAAAACGGTTCGAGCACAGACTAAATTAGGTGTAGAAACCTCTAAATATCAATAATCAAAAGAGCTCAGAATGTAGAAGTCACATTCTGAGCTCTTATTTAGGACGTAGTATCTATCATATGCGACACATTAATGTGCGTACAATTTCTTCTGTAATTTCTCTTCACTAAACACCCAACCGATGTAGGAATGATCGATAGTGTGATCTTGTGTTAAATGCGCAATCGCTACAAATGAATAATGTCCGTTCTTTAAATATCTCAAATCGATGAGACGAATTTCTGTCGAACCGTCTTCTTGTGGTGTCGCTTGCCAACGATAAATTGAAGAGAAGTTTAAGAACGTTTTAATATTCACGTCATCTTTAACATATTTCATGAAATCAGAACTAGGTAGCGATTCTCGTTTCGTTTTATCACTAAAGACAATATTGCGTCCATAACTCCGGCCTACATAATCATATTGATCTGTTTGAATCGCGATACGCCATTCCATAAATTTCATCGTCGGAGCTACGAAAACCTTAACCGGATTATGTTCTTCCTGAATCGCTTTAAGTGCTTGTCTCTTCAACATCGCTTGCATTCTGAAACGTATGATATAGTATAGGAACAGAACGGCGATAATCGGAAAGAACACGATGAATGGATGAACTCCGAAGAGCCATATCACGATGCCTAAACATAAGATGATGAAGATGATTGGGTCAAAGGTATTGATGACACTCAGTTGTATCCATTTATTCGTAATTGGCCGCAACGCCTGGGTGCCGTAAGAATTAAAGATGTCGACGAAGACGTGGAGAAAGACCGCTAGTTGCGCCCACATCCACACATGGGTGACATCAATATGTTTAAAGAACACGAACACCAACAGTGATAATAATATAGGCCAGAGTATTGTAAAGGGTATAGAGTGTGTGATACCGCGGTGGTTTGCAATGTAAGTCGCATTATCTTTCAATTTCAACACGGTATCACTATCAGGGATTAACGAACCAGCGATTAATGTCGTGGCTGTGGCTGCAAATGAACCTGCCATCGCTGGATCTTGAGTGGCAATTGCCGTTAAGCCTACACCCATCGCTATGTGTGTAGCTGTATCCATATCGTTCACTCATTTCATTTCAGTTTGTCTAGTAAATATTATAAGCTATTTATTTGGAAAACGAAATAACTGCGCATAGTATTGTGTAAATAAGTATAGAAGGAAAGTGAGTCAGTCAATTTATGTTACAAGAAGCAACCTTTAAACAAGATTTATTGGAATGGTTTGATGCCAATCAGCGCGAAATGCCGTGGCGTGAAACACGTAATCCTTATTATATTTGGTTAAGCGAAGTGATGCTTCAACAAACACAGGTGAATACTGTCAGAGATTACTATCGCCGTTTTATTGAGCGTTTCCCTACTATTGAGGATTTAAGTGAAGCGCGAGAGGATGAGGTATTAAAGTTATGGGAAGGTCTCGGTTATTACAGTCGTGCCCGTAATTTTCATCAAGCAGTCAAGGAAGTACATCATACATATCAAGGTACAGTACCTAGAGATCCAGAAGACTTTAAGGCTTTGAAAGGTGTAGGGCCATATACACAAGCAGCAGTGATGAGCATCGCATTTGATTATCCTTTACCAACTGTTGATGGCAACGTCTTTCGAGTGTGGTCGCGGTTGAATAACGACACACGGGATACGAAGTTACAGTCTACGAGAAAGGCGTTTGAACAAGAACTCCAACCTTATGTGGAAAGTGAAGCGGGACAGTTTAATCAAGCCATGATGGAACTTGGTGCGCTGGTATGTACACCGAAATCGCCATTATGTTTATTTTGTCCTGTACAAGAACATTGCTCAGCTTTTCATGCTGGAACTGTGCTCGATTTACCTGTTAAAACGACAAAAGTAAAGAAGAAAACGAAAAAGTTAGATGTTTTTATTATAAAGAATGAAAAGGGCGAGTTACTCGTTGAGCAGAGACAGGAAAAGTTACTCAATGGTATGTGGGAATTTCCGATGGTTGAAAAGAATCAATCTCATGAACTGCAAACGTTGTTAGGTGAAGGATATGCATGGGATGCGCAACACCTTATGCAGCTTAAACATCAATTTACCCATCTCACTTGGGACATGTCTGTTTACGTACTGCAACAACCTGTGAAAGAGAATCAATTTGAGTTACCAGAAGATATGACGTGGATGCCGGTCGAGTCTAAGGAGAAATTCAACTTTCCAGTAAGTATGACGAAAATATTTGAAAAATATCTTTCGCAATCCGATAGTCGGTAATGTTCGGAGTGAGTGACAGGCTATGTTATAATCTTGAATGTGAATAAATTATAAGGGTGGTGTGGAAGATGGTGAAAGAATCCATACCTAGCGAAGGCCAGAATATTAAGATTCAAAGTTACAAACACGATGGAAATATTCATAGAGTATGGTCAGAAACGACAATCTTGAAAGGGACAGATCATGTCGTAATTGGCGGTAATGATCATACGTTAGTCACAGAAAGTGATGGCCGAACTTGGATTACTCGAGAACCAGCTATCGTCTACTTTCATTCTGAATACTGGTTCAATGTGATCTGCATGTTTAGAGAAGATGGCGTGTATTACTATTGTAATTTGTCCTCACCATTCGTATGTGATGAAGAAGCATTGAAATATATCGACTATGATTTAGATATCAAAGTTTATCCAAATGGTAAATACCATTTACTAGATGAGGATGAATATGAGCAACATATGCGTCAGATGAATTATCCAGATGACATTGATCTCATATTGCGTAGAAATGTAGATATACTCCAACAATGGATCGAACAGAAGAAAGGTCCTTTTGCGCCAGATTTCATCAAGATTTGGCGAGAACGTTATCGTAAAGTACGTAATTATTAAGTAAACATATTAGTGTAGTAGTTGAATACTTATAGATTGATGGAATTGCTTGATTTATAAGCATTATCCATGCGTTACAGAATCAAATTCGATATAGTGATAACAATGTCGTTAACAAGGTTGAGGTTATTTCGTAAGTTATATGCGTTAAATAACTTACGAAAGGTATCTTAGAGTTGAGGGCAACAGGGCACATACCTCAATATAACCTTAAATGATTCTGATTCAACGCAATTGCAGGTGCGCAGTAAACTGAGATTCGAATCTCAGCCGCGCATCTTACTTGCGGGGGTGAAACTTGAGTTGAAATGAAGCGCTCAAAGTAGTTTCACTCCCGTTTCACTTTGATGAAAGTGGGGGGACGCATCATGATTCGAAGATATCTCGAATTTGTTAAACCGTATCGTTGGCGTATCATTGCCACGATTATTATCGGTATTATTAAATTCGGTATACCTATGCTCATACCATTATTGATTAAATACGTCATTGATGGTGTCATCGATAATCACACGCTGACGAATCACGATAAATTGATTCGTTTAGCGATTGCATTAGGTATTGCCGTGTTTATCTTTGCGGTCATTCGACCGCCTATTGAATACTTACGTCAATACTTGGCCCAGTGGACAAGTAACAAGATTCTATATGATATACGTAAGAAACTCTATCATCATTTACAAGCATTAAGTGCGCGTTTCTATGCGAATAATCAAGCAGGGCAAATTATTTCACGTGTGATTAATGACGTTGAACAAACGAAAGACTTTATCTTAACGGGATTGATGAACATTTGGCTCGACTGTGTCACAATCGTGATTGCCTTAACGATTATGTTCGTCTTGGACATTAAGTTGACGTTAGCAGCCATCTTTATCTTCCCGTTCTACATTCTTACGGTTTACTTCTTCTTCGGTCGTTTAAGACGTTTGACACGCAAGAGATCTCAAGCTTTGGCTGAAGTACAAGGCTTTCTACACGAACGTGTGCAAGGGATGTCTGTGATTAAAAGTTTCGCCATTGAAGATAACGAAGCAAAGAACTTTGATAAATATAATAGACATTTCCTACATCGTGCTTTTACACATACACGTTGGAATGCGAATTCTTTCGCAGCGATTAACACAGTGACGGATCTTGGGCCACTCATCGTCATTGGTGTAGGTGCTTATCTCGCGATCAATGGTTCTATCACCGTGGGTACGCTAGCGGCGTTCGTCGGTTACTTAGAGCAACTCTTCGGTCCGTTGAGACGTCTCGTGTCATCATTTACGACATTAACGCAGAGTTTCGCGTCTATGGATCGTGTCTTTCAATTGATGGATGAGGACTATGATATTAAAAATAATATCGGTGCGCAGCCGATTCCAATCGAGCACGGCAACATTCAAATGAACCACGTGTATTTTAAATATAACGAAGATGAGTCTATGATCTTAAAAGATATCAACCTTGATATCGAACAAGGACAGACGGTGGCATTTGTCGGTATGAGTGGGGGAGGTAAATCAACGCTTATCAACCTCATTCCGCGCTTCTATGACACGCTTAAAGGTGAGATTACAATTGATGGTCATAACTTGAAAGAGTTCTTAACTGGAAGCCTCCGCCATCAAATTGGTCTCGTTCAACAAGATAATGTTCTCTTCTCAGATACGATTCGAGAGAACATCCTGTTAGGTAAACCCGATGCGACAGAAGAGGAAATAGTAGATGCAGCCAAGAAAGCCAACGCACACGACTTTATTATGACGTTGTCTGATGGTTACGATACAGAAGTCGGCGAACGTGGTGTGAAGCTTTCAGGAGGACAGAAACAGCGTATTTCTATTGCCCGTATCTTCCTCAACAATCCGCCTATTATCATCCTAGACGAAGCAACAAGTGCGCTAGACTTAGAGAGTGAAGCAATTATTCAAGACGCCTTAAATGTCTTAAGCCGCGACCGTACGACTTTAATCGTTGCTCACCGTTTATCTACAATTACGCATGCTGATAAAATTGTAGTCATGGAAGATGGTCAAATTGTCGAAACGGGTACACACCAAGAACTATTAGAGAAAAAAGGTGCTTACGAGCATTTATTCAGAATTCAAGATTTATAATATAACAAAGCCTGTAGAGTTGAAGATGCTGAAATCTTCGTTACTCTACAGGCTATTTTTAATGGGAAGGAAATTTTATTCCATTCGTTATTCACTATAAATCGAAATCTTCATCTAAAATATCGATTTCATTATCATTGTGATGGTAAGAGAAGAAACTGATACGCAAACGATCTAAGTGTTCTAGTGTGTAACGATATTCCTCAATACTTGAGACAATTTGCATAATATTTGCAGATGAGTAATCTTCAGGTACTGGATTTTTAGTAATATCGTTGAAGAACGCATCAATTAATTCTTTCTTCTGCGGATTCTCAATCTGACTATCTAATTGACGTGCGTCGTAACGCGCTTTCTTAGATAGACTGATAAAGATTTGTTCATGATAGGTGATGAGTGAATCCAATTCAAGTTTAATTTGAAGCAATAAACTTTGATTCAGATTATGCAAATCATTTTGATAGCGGTTCATACGTTTAAGTACTTCATAGGCTTTACGCGTGCTACGAACCACTTCTTTAAATAAGATCTTCTTACGATTTTGCGCGTACGCTTGCTTTTTAGTCCAAGAACGTTCTTCCTCATAGTAAGAAAATGTTTGCTCTAAGCGATCTAGGCGTTCCCGAATCAAGCCTCTATCTTCTTTAATATTCTGATACTCAGATGTATCATTCAGCACGAGTTTGAACCAAACGAAGATATCTGACGTTATATTTAAAGCGTTGTAGTAAATCTTGGATTCAAACTTGGGTGGTAAGAAGATTAAATTAACGATAGAAGAACTGAGTACACCAATCATGACCATCACAAAGCGATAGAATGCTGAAATGTAGAATGAACCAGTCTGTTGCCCCATAATAATCAACGCCGTAACACTTGCCAATGTCGCAACGTGTGCAAGTTTGAAACGGAATAGTATCGCGATGAGCAAGACAACGGTCACACCCATTATGATGATGTGTTGACCAAACATAAATACCATCGCAACGGCCAACGAGGCTCCGATGACGTTACCTATCGCTTGATCTGAAATCGTCTTAATAGAACGAAAGACGCTGGGCTGCATAGCTACGACGGCACTGACACCCGCGATTGCTTTAATTCCAGCGTCTTTAGGTAAGAAAGAAGCGATAAATAAAGCAAGCATAATCGCGATGCCGGTCTTTATAATTCTAGCGCCTAACTTCAAATATCTCGCTCCTTTCTATCTCATCTTAATATTAAAGTTATTACTTTGTTATACAACGATTATAGCGAAAGGTCAATATTATTTCATCTGACTAAAGGCGTAGTCGGCTGCTTCTAACGTTTTATCAATATCTTCATCTGTATGTTCAGTTGTTAAGAACCATGCCTCGAACTTAGATGGCGCTAAGTTGATACCTTGGCGTAACATATGGTTGAAGAATTCAGAGAAAGCTTCAGCATCAGCAGCTTCAGCTTGATCATAGTTTGTAACTTTTTCATCTGTAAAGTAGAGCGTTAAAGCGCCATAAACACGATTAACTGTCGCAGTAATATTGTGTTTCTCGATCAACTCGTTAAGTCCTTCTTCTAGACGTTTGCCGAGACGATCTAGTTCTTCGTATACACCATCTTGTTCAAGAACTTCTAATAATGCGATACCTGCTTTCATAGAGAGTGGATTACCTGCCATAGTTCCAGCTTGATAAGCAGGGCCTAATGGTGCGACATGTTCCATAATATCTTGACGGCCGCCATAGCCACCGATTGGAAGACCACCGCCGACAATTTTACCGAAAGCAGTTAAGTCAGGATAAACTTTGTAAAGATCTTGTGCAGCTCCGTAATGGAAGCGGAAAGCCGTGATGACCTCATCGTAAATAACGAGACTGCCATTATCGTGTGTAATACGGTTCACTTCTTCGAGGAAGCCTGGTTGGGGTTCAACCATACCGAAGTTACCCACAATCGGTTCTACAAGTACAGCTGCTACATCGTCACCCCAGTGATCGATGGCTTCTTTATAAGCATCGATATCGTTGTATGGCACAGTGATGACTTCTTTAGCTACACTTTGCGGTACACCTGCTGAGTCAGGAGAGCCGAGTTGAGAAGGGCCACTACCTGCTGCAACGAGCACTTGGTCGAAGTGACCGTGATATTGTCCGGCGAATTTAATAATCTTATTACGTTTCGTGTAAGCGCGCGCAACACGAGTTGTTGTCATTACAGCTTCGGTACCAGAGTTAACGAAACGAATCTTCTCTAGGGAAGGGATCGCTTCACGTAATTTCTTCGCGAAATCAATCTCTAGTTCTGTCGGCGTACCATAGAGCACACCTTTCGCAGCTTGTTCTTGAATTGCTTTCGTAATATGCGGATGCGCTTGTCCAGTAATGATTGGACCATACGCTTGTAAGTAGTCGATATATTTGTTGTCGTCTACATCATAGAGGTATGCACCTTTACCTTCTTTCATGACGATCGGCGCACCTCCACCTACTGCTTTAAATGAGCGAGATGGTGAGTTAACCCCACCGAGTATATATTCATTAGAAAAGTGTTGAAGTCTTTCGCTTTCACTAAAATTCATTCTAATCAACCTCTTTTAATTTTATATTTTCGACTATTATCGTATCATATTTGTAACAATAATAAGAAGCAGGTGAGTATATGTTATCCAAAGGAGAGCAATTTCCAGATTTTGCATTGGAGAATCAAGATGGTGAAACAATTACGAAAGAGAGTTTAAAAGGGAAGAAAGCGATTTTATACTTTTACCCAAGAGATAATACACCAACATGTACAACTGAGGCGTGTGACTTCAGAGATAATCTTGAGATGTTTAACGATTTAGATGTGCAAGTGTACGGTATCAGTGGAGATACGAAACGTAAGCATCAGAACTTTATTGCGAAACATGATTTAAACTTTGACCTGTTGGTAGACGAAGATTATCAACTTTCAGAAGCAACAGGTGTGTATCAATTGAAGAAATCATTTGGTAAAGAATCTATGGGGATCGTACGTACTACCTTTGTTATTGACGAAAATGGTGAAATCATGGACGTCATTGAGAAAGTTAAAGTGAAAACGCAAATGGAAGAATTAAAAGCAATATTGGGGTGATAGATGATGAAAGTGGTTAGTTTAAAGCGTTTAGGCGATAGCGAACAACGTTTGAAAGACGCCTTTCCAGACATCGATTTCAGTTTCAAGAAAGGTCTCTTTCAAGTTGAAGATGAAGAATGTAAAGATATAGATATTCTTATCGGATATAGCGGACAAGTCGATGAAGCGTTTCTGGAGAAATGTCCGAACTTGAAGTGGATTGCGTGGTATGCGACAGGCGTGAATAACTTACCTCTCGATTATATTTCTGAACATAACATATTGCTTACGAATGGCAGAGGTATTCACGCGAAACAAATGTCTGAATTTATCCTGGCCTTTATCCTTGACGATTATAAGAATATGAAGCAATCGTTCATCAACCAACAGAATCATGTCTACGATTCTAAGTTGACTGGTAAGCGAGTAGCAGGTGAGACTGTACTGTTCTTAGGTACGGGTGCGATTGCTCAGAAGACAGCGCGATTGCTCGAAGTCATGGGTGTGACAAATATTGGTGTGAATACCTCAGGTCATTCAGCTGACTTTTTCGATAAGGCGTATAGTATGGATGAATTGGAAACGGCGATTGCTGAAGCGGATATCGTGATTAATGCTTTACCTGAGACGGAGGACACATATCATTTATTAGTAGAAAGTCATTTTAAACAAATGAAAGACTCAGCATTATTCATTAACGTTGGTCGAGGTACGATAGTAGATGAAGATGTGTTGATTGAAGTGTTGAAACGTGAAGAGATTCGTCATGCCACGTTAGATGTTTTTGAAAATGAACCTTTAGATTCTAATCATCCATTCTATGATATGGATAACGTAACAATTACTGCGCATATTACAGGCAATGGTACAGAAAATTATCATGAAGCAACAGATATTTTTATGACGAATTTGAAGCATTTTCTCAATAACGGTAAGCTAATTGAGAATGTGGCAGATCCTAATAAAGGATACTAGCGTGGATAGATATAAAAATATTGACACATTCAAGAACGAAAAGTTATATTAATATTAAGTAAGAATTATTATTATATAGAAAGACGGTGAAGAACATGAGTGCGGAAATGGAAACAGTTGAACATCAACTCGACGATTCAATTGCATCTTTAAGAAGTGCTGGAATTAGAATCACGCCACAACGCCAAGCTATATTAAGATTCATGATTTCAGCAGATACACATCCAACTGCAGATGAAATCTATCAAGCACTTTCACCTGATTTTCCAAATATTAGTGTAGCTACAATTTATAATAATTTACGTGTATTTAAAGATAATGGCATCGTAAAAGAATTAACTTACGGCGATGCTTCAAGTCGTTTCGACTTTAATACGCACAATCACTATCATGTGATTTGCGAAAAATGCGGTAAGATTGTGGATTTCCATTATCCTCTATTAGATGAAGTGGAACAACTTGCGCAACACGTAACTGAATTTGATGTGTCACACCACCGTATGGAAATTTATGGTTTATGCAAAGATTGTCAGAATAAAGATGTGTAAGTACAGTAATTGAACTATACTTTATTTCTACCGAGGTCCAATTATCGAGGATCTCGGTTTTTTATTGAAGATAAAGTTAGAGGATAGATTTGCGGTCGCTCTTGTAAATAGGGGAGTGGAATACTGTATATAGGTGGTATGTAAGTGATATTGAGATTGGATCTTCTATATGTAAACAGTTATTAATAGTTAGAAGTGTTTGGGAAGATAGAGAAATTATAGATATGTGAAGAATAAGTGCAGGGTGAACTGTTTACTTTTATAACGAAGGTAATTAGTGATTAGTAAGTACAGTTGAAAACATCAGAAGATAATTATTGGCCATTGTGTATTCATAACGAATTAAAGACTGTTAATGATAAATAAGTAAGTAATCGATATAGAAGAGGTTCAATAGAAGATTCATGGCTTAAATTTATGGAATGTATATATTAGTAAACAGCTGTATTGCTAGCTTTTCTTGTTGTGAAATGACAAATGACGATACATAAATAGGTATTTAGTGAATTATCATCTTATTGCCTGATAAATTTCTTCTAAAAAGTTTAAGATAATCATTGACTCATAATTGCAAAGTTGATACTATGAAAAAGTCGTCGAAACGAGATTGTTTATCTCGTTTAAAGAGAGATTTAATAAAGTGTAAATTTGGTACTTGTTAAATCTGACGAAACGTTATAGAATGTTAAATGTTGAGTCAAGAAAATAAAAAACTTAAAAAATTAGTTTTAAAAAAGTTATTGACTCGATACAAACAAGGTGTTATAATTAATTCTTGTAACGCGATAATGAACATTGAAAACTAAATGACAATATGTCAACGTTAATTCCAATAAACACAACGTGTTATTGATAACACTTATTTTTACGAGCTAATCAAACGCTTTTTATGGAGAGTTTGATCCTGGCTCAGGATGAACGCTGGCGGCGTGCCTAATACATGCAAGTCGAGCGAACAGACGGGGGAGCTTGCTCCCCCGACGTTAGCGGCGGACGGGTGAGTAACACGTGGGTAACCTACCTATAAGACTGGAATAACTCCGGGAAACC
>NZ_PPRN01000044.1 GCF_002902685.1 Staphylococcus pettenkoferi
GACCACAACGAAAATCCATTCCTAGAGCTCTAAGAGCGAGAGGAATTAGTTGAGTGTGGTCCTACGCAGTTGCTGACTGAATTCGAGATGGCTAATGCTCTCTCGAATTCTACTCAGCTTTACGGGGGAAGTACTACGAAATCATAGATTTCTGTACTTCTCCCATGCAAGCGAGAGTCATCACATTGAAAATTAAACAACTTTAATTTATGTCCCAGACTCATTTACTGCAACGATTTGTACTGAGCTTTACTTCAATAAATTAAAAGTCACCGAAGTCTCCAAAGTCGCCGAAATCTCCTCCGAAGAGACCCCCCTCATCGCCACCAAAGAGGCCGCCATCATCGCTTTGATCGCCACCTGTACTACCGGAGTCATCTCCTGAACCGTGATCTCCATCATCGTGGTCGTCTGAATCATGGTCATTATGACTATCATCATCGTGATTATCTGAATCGTGATCGTCGTCATTATCATGTTCGTCATTTTCCTCTTTCGCATGTGCGATATTCTCAGAGAGAGGTAAACCCACACTGAAAGCAGTACTCATTAACATTGTAAACATCAACATGTTCATCATATTGTTATTACCAATTAAATTGTGTTGACGCGCATAGTCGAAACGTTGACGTCGTTCCTGTTCACTGTAACCTTTCTCTTTCATCCGTTGATCAACTTCATTAGCATCAATGTAGTCCCAATTTTGTCTGTTTAATTCTTCAGCTTCTTTTCTTTTACGACGCTGATACATGGCAAAGCCGACTGCTGCCACTATGATGACTAATAATAGGATTCCCACTCATTTCGTCTCCTTTCATTTATCTCTTACTTATATTATAAAAAAGATTTCACCATGCTTTAAAGTAATTCATTCGAGACCGAATGTGTCACACGAATCTACTCATTTTACTAGTAAAACTACGCTAGCTGATTCATTTGTGCGTGTATCATTCAACTTCTAAAAGGTGTATAATAGATAGAACTGACAATTTATCAGAATGGTATGAATAAAGGGTGTTGATTCATGGAAGCTTATAAGATTGAACATTTAAATAAGTCCTATGCAGATAAGGTGATCTTCGACGATCTCAATCTTTCTATCTCAGAAGGTGAGCGTATAGGACTCGTAGGTATTAATGGAACTGGTAAAAGTTCACTTCTCAAAGTCATCGCTGGTATCGACGATGATTATCAAGCTGAGATATCACATCCGAATAACTATCGCATTCGTTATTCTTCTCAGAAACAGGTCTTTAATGAATCGATGACGGTCTTCGAAGCAGTGTTAGCAACGAATACGCCAACACTTCAGGTCATCCGTGAATATGAACAGGCTGTCCAACGTTATTCTGAAACGCAATCTGATGATGATTTCAAGTCTATGATGCGTGCACAGGAACAAATGGACGCACATGAAGCTTGGGATTATAGTGCTGAAATTAAGACCATCCTTTCTAAATTAGGGATTACTGAAACATCAAAACAAGTGAAAGACTTATCTGGTGGTCAACAGAAACGTGTAGAGCTCGCTAAGACGCTCATTGAACAACCTGACTTGTTATTGTTAGACGAACCGACCAACCACTTGGACTTTGAATCCATCAATTGGTTGATTAATTACGTTAAACAATATCCACATACAGTGCTTTTCGTCACACATGATCGTTATTTCTTAAATGAAGTGTCTACACGTATCATCGAGTTAGATCGTGGTAAGTTACAAGGCTATCCAGGTAACTATGAAGATTACATCGCAATGCGTGCTGAAAATGAAATGCAAGAGCAGAAGCAACAGGAGAAACAGAAATCGTTATACAAACAAGAGTTAGCGTGGATGCGCGCAGGTGTGCGTGCTCGTACGACGAAACAACAGGCGCGTAAAGATCGTTTTAAAGAGTTGGAACAAGATGTGAAGAACCATCATCAGAAAGAGAAAGCGTCACTTAATTTAGCTTCTTCACGTTTAGGTAAGCAGGTCATTGAGCTTGAAGATGTGACGAAAGTAATCAATGATAAGACGTTGTTTGCGCATTTTACACAAATCATCCAGAATGGCCAACAAATCGGTATTGTCGGTCCGAATGGCGCAGGGAAGACGACATTGTTGAACATCCTTTGTGGTGAAGATACAGCTTACACAGGCACTGTTAAGATTGGTCAAACGGTTAAGATTGCATACTTTAAACAAACGGAAGAACGGCTAGATAGAGATATTCGCATGATTGACTATTTGAGAGAGGAAAGTGAAGTGGCGAAAGAGCAAGACGGTACTTCAGTCTCTGTCACGCAACTGCTTGAGAGATTCCTCTTCCCGAGTAATACGCATGGTAAAAAGTTATATAAATTATCTGGCGGAGAACAGAAACGTTTGTATTTATTGAAGTTACTCGTACATCAGCCGAATGTATTGCTCTTGGATGAGCCGACCAATGATTTGGATACCGAAACACTTACGATTTTAGAAGATTACATCGCGAATTTCGGCGGTTCGGTTATTACAGTCAGCCACGATCGCTATTTCTTAAATAAAGTTGCTCAAGAATATTGGTACGTGCACGATGGGCAAATCGAGCGTATTCTCGGTACCTTTGAGGATTACGAGCAATATAAGAAACAACAAGATAAGTTGGCAGCCGAAGTCTCTAAACAAGAGCAAACTTCAGCATCAGCTGCTTCAACACAGTCACAACCCCGTCAACGTAAGTCGTTGTCTTACAAAGAGAAGAGAGAATATGAAATGCTCTTGGAGCGCATCGATGAGACAGAAGAGCGTCTCGTTGAAATTGAAGAAGAAATGGTAGAAGCGAGTGCAGATTACGAGAAAGTCAAAGCATTAAATGAAGAACAGGCGGCTCTAAATGAGACATATGAAGCAGATTTAGAGCGGTGGGGCGAATTAGAAGAGAAACAACAAGGATAATGAGGAGTTAAGATATGGAAGCAACTTTAGCGCATTATTTTGGTTATCAAACCTTTAGACCCGGCCAAGCTGAAATTATTTCCCGGGTAATTGAACATCATAATGTCTTAGCTGTTTTACCGACAGGCGGAGGTAAATCATTATGCTATCAAGTTCCAGGCTTAATGCTCGAAGGGACAACGATAGTGATTAGCCCGCTCATCTCGTTGATGAAAGACCAAGTGGATCAGTTGCAAGCTATGGGTATCGAGGCTGCTTATATAAATAGCAGTCTCAGTGACCCTGAGCAACGTGAGGTGGAAGATGCGCTAATGCAAGGACAGCTGAAATTCTTGTATGTTGCTCCCGAACGCTTTGAGAATCCTCGTTTCACTCAACTCATCTCCCAGTTAAAGATACCGCTCATCGCCTTTGATGAAGCACACTGTATCTCTAAGTGGGGGCATGACTTTCGACCTAGCTATCGAGAAGTTATTAGTAAGGTCTTTCAGTTGCCGCAAGATTTCGTCTTCATCGCCTTAACAGCGACTGCTACTACCGAGGTTCAGAGCGATATTATGCACGCACTTCATATTGACCAACCACACCTCGTGAAGACGAGCCCCATACGCCCTAACCTTCATTTTAAAATTAACCGAACTTATCAACGACGCCAATTTGTGGTCAAATACTGTCGGCAACACGCGAAAGAAGCAGGCATTATTTACTGTTCGACCCGGCGAGTGGTTGAAGAACTCCATGAGACGTTAATCCATAATAATGTGAAGAGTGCGATGTACCATGCTGGATTGACGACTGAAGAGCGTGAAGCAGCACAGAATGACTTTGTTTACGATCGCGTTAACGTCGTCGTAGCTACCAACGCCTTTGGTATGGGAATTGATAAATCAAATGTGCGCTACGTGATTCACTACAACATGCCGGGGGACATCGAGTCGTATTATCAAGAAGCGGGGCGTGCAGGTCGTGATGGCCTAGAGAGTGACTGCATTCTGCTCTACGGCGAGCAAGATGTAGGACTACACCGTTACTTTATCTCTTCTTCAAACGGTGATGAAGAATATAAGGATAAAATGCGTAAAAAGCTGACTAAAATGATTCAGTACACGAAAACGACACGTTGTTTGGAAGCAACGATTGTGTACTACTTCGAACCGAATGAGCACTTGAAAGCCTGTGGTAAATGTAGTAATTGTCTCGAGATGAAGAGAGATTATGATATGACGCGTGAGGCGCAAATGATTATTAGTTGTATCGCACGATTGAATCAACAAGAAAGTCATAGTGTACTCATTCAAGTATTGCGCGGTGAAACTTCAGATTATATTCAGCGTTATGGCTACAGTCAGTTAACGACACATGGTCTGATGAAGAACTATACGACGACGGAAATCGCGCATCTAATCGATGAACTCCGTTTCCAAGGTTATCTCAACGAATATAATGGTAAGCTCGTTTGTGATCCATCGGTAAGAGATGTCTTACATGGTCGAGTGAAGATTATGACAACACCATTCAAACAGAAAACGGATGAAACAGTCTTGATCAATACAGTGGATAGTGTCGACGAGCACCTCTTTGACGAATTAGTTGAAGTGCGGAAACAGCTCAGTGAGAAATTGAATATCGCACCCACAAGTATCTTTAACGATGCGACGTTAGAAGCCTTTGCGAAACGCCAACCAGAATCGAAACAAGAGATGATTGCGATATCGGGCGTAGGAAGCTATAAATTGAAACACTATTGTCCGAAATTTATTGATGCGATACGTGATTATAAAGCACGTGACTCCTATGAGTGAGTAAGAGTTAAAGTATCGAAAATGAGATGATATTATTTTCATATGAGTCACAGTTTGATAAGTGTCACGTGATTCTCAAACTTCGACGATGGAAAAATATAATAGATTAACATCATATTGATGTGTAAGCGTCATTTCATGCTAGAGGGCTGAAATGGCGCTGTTTTTTAATATAGGAATAAAGATAAAGCCGTCCGTCTGAAAAATTTATTTTACCAGTAAAAATAATTCTGAAATCGTCTTTAAACTCTGGAAAAAAGGGAATGAGTATAGATGAACCTGTGGTTATTACAACCCAGAAGACGAGACAGAGAGAAATAAAGGTGATATCTTGATTGAATTTCAGAATGTAAGTAAACGTTATGGTAATAAAGTCGCTGTAGATGATGTGAGTTTCAACATTGACGAAGGCGAATTCTTCGTACTTATTGGACCTTCTGGTTGCGGTAAGACAACAACATTAAAGATGATTAATCGTTTGATACCGTTATCAGAAGGCTATATTTATTTTAACAACCAGCCGATTAGCGATTATCCTGTGTATGAAATGCGCTGGGATATCGGCTACGTGCTTCAGCAGATTGCACTCTTCCCGCATATGACGGTGAAAGAAAATATTGCACAAGTGCCTCAGATGAAGAAATGGAAAGAGAAAGATATTGATGCGCGTGTGGATGAGCTATTGGAAATGGTGAATATGGATCCTGAGCAATATAAGATGCGCAAGCCTGACGAACTGTCAGGTGGTCAACGTCAGCGTATCGGTGTTGTGCGTGCTTTAGCAGCTGATCCACCGGTCATCTTAATGGACGAACCCTTTAGTGCACTTGATCCGATTAGTAGAGAGAAACTACAAGAAGATTTGCTCGATTTGCAGTCTAAGATTAAGAAGACGATTGTCTTTGTGACACATGATATTCATGAAGCGATGAAATTAGGCGATCGTATTTGCCTGTTAAATGACGGGCATATTGAACAAATCGGGACACCCCAATCGTTTATCGATGCACCGAAGAATGACTTTGTTAGACAGTTTATGGGTGACCAAATTAAGCAAACTGAGTGGGTGAAATTAGGTGATTTAGTGACACCGGAGAATATCAGCGATGCGCATGATAATCATCTCGGAGGTTATCCAACTTTCGACAGTGAACAGCGTATCAATGAAGTGTATCAAGCGCTAGCCAGTCACGAAGCCGTAGTAGTGATCAATCAGAAAAATGATCAACATGCGTTATTAACGCGTGAAGTAGTATTTGATTACTTATCCCACTCACAAGAACGGGTAGGTGAGCACGCATGAATGAATTAATTCAAACATTCTCAGATCGGAAAGGGCAACTGCTTTCAACGATTCTTGAGCATATTCAACTATCCTTTATTGCATTGCTGATCGCTGCATTGATTGGTGTGCCTTTAGGTATATTACTAACGAAGACGAAGCGACTATCAGAAATTGTCATGAATATAGCAGCTGTCTTGCAGACGATACCTTCACTCGCATTGTTAGGGTTAATGATCCCACTCTTCGGTATTGGCAAGGTTCCAGCAGTCATTGCACTCGTTGTGTATGCGTTACTACCTATCCTACGCAATACATATACTGGGATTGCTGAAGTCGACCAATCGCTCGTGGAAGCAGCGAAAGGAATTGGGATGAAACCATGGCGACGTTTACGTAAGGTAGAGTTACCAATGGCGATGCCGGTGATTATGGCAGGTATTCGTACTGCAATGGTTTTAATCATCGGTACTGCAACACTTGCTGCGTTAATCGGCGCTGGCGGTTTAGGGGATCTCATCTTACTCGGTATCGACCGTAACGATTCCTCATTGATATTGATCGGTGCGATTCCAGCAGCCTTGCTTGCCATTATCTTTGATTTAGTGTTGCGCTTTATGCAGAAATTGTCATATAAGAAATTGATGCTGTCACTCGCAGCTATTGTCATTGTCTTATTGATTGCAATCATCGCACCACTTTTATCTAACAAAGGTGAACATATCACGATTGCAGGTAAATTAGGCTCAGAACCATCTATTATCACGAATATGTATAAAATTCTGATCGAAGACGAAACCGACGACACTGTAGAAGTGAAAGATGGTATGGGCAAGACGTCCTTCCTCTTTAACGCCTTGAAATCAGACGATATCGACGGTTATTTAGAATTCACAGGAACGGTCTTAGGCGAATTGACGAAGGAAGATTTGAAATCGAAAGAGGAGCCGAAAGTTTATCATCAAGCGAAACAGAGCCTAGAGAAGAAATATGATATGACGATGTTGAAGCCGATGAAATACAACAATACCTATGCTTTGGCTGTGAAAGAAGACTTCGCCAAGAAACATAATATTGAAACGATTGGTGATTTAGATAAGGTCAAAGATCAAATTAAACCTGGATTTACCTTAGAGTTCAATGATCGTGGCGATGGATATCCAGCAGTTAAAAAGGCTTACGACTTGCACTTCGATAACGTCAAGACGATGGAACCGAAATTACGTTACCAAGCTGTGAAGAAAGGCGACATCAACCTTATCGATGCGTACTCTACAGATGCAGAATTGAAACAGTACCATATGAAAGTGTTGAAAGATGATAAAAACGTCTTCCCACCATATCAAGGTGCGCCGATGTTTAAAGAGAAATATCTTAAAAACCATCCAGAAGTGAAGAAACCTTTAAATAAACTTGCAGGTAAAATTTCGGATGAAGACATGCAAGAAATGAATTATCAAGTTACGGTGAAGAAGAAAGATCCATATGATGTTGCTAAACATTATTTAGAACAGCATCATTTAATAAAATAACAAGTAAAGTAGTGATAGGAGTAGGACGAAATCAAGTTGATTGTATCGTCCTGCTCTTTTTATTGTGATGTGTCATTTCGTGTATCTCTATTCTATACCTCTTTAATGGAATAAACGGATTATATTGTGTTCTGCTAGGTGAGCGCGTATAATAGTGATTAACTTTTGAAATTTCAGATAAATAAAGGAGGACCACTATGAAAGAACAAATTAATCAATTATCAGCATATGAACCAGGTCTTTCTCCGAGAGGTTTAAAGGAGAAATATGGCGTAGAAGGTGAACTGCACAAGTTAGCATCAAATGAGAACTTATATGGCCCATCACCTCAAGTAAAAGAAGCCATCACGCAACATTTAGATGAGCTCTTCTACTATCCTGAAACCGGTTCTCCGACACTGAGAGACGTGTTGAGTCAACATTTGAACATCGACGCGAACCGCATCTTATTCGGCGCTGGTTTAGACGAAGTGATTCTCATGATTTCTCGTGCTGTCTTAACGCCAGGAGATAAGATTGTGACGAGTGAAATGACCTTTGGACAATATTATCATAATGCTATAGTTGAAGCGGCTACGGTAGTTCAAGTTCCTTTACAAGAAGGTCAGTTTGATTTAGAAGGTATTCTGCAAGAAGTGGATGACGATACGAAACTCATTTGGCTATGTAATCCAAATAATCCGACGGGTACTTATTTCACACATGAACAGTTACGTGACTTCTTGTCTCGTGTACCTAGCGACATTCCTGTAATGATTGATGAGGCTTACTTCGAGTTTGTCACGGCAAAGGACTTCCCAGATACTTTAGCATTACAAGAAGAATTTGATAATGCCTTTTTACTCCGTACTTTTTCAAAGGCATATGGCTTAGCTGGTATGCGTATTGGCTATGTAGTTGCGAATTCAGAAGCGGTTAAAAAATATAATATTATTCGTCCTCCGTTTAACGTAGGGCGTTTGTCAGAACATGCGGCTGTCGCTGCTTGTAAGGACCAAGAATATTTAGCTCAAATTCGAGAGCGCAATGCAAGTGAAAGAGACAAGTTCTATCAAATTCCAGAAAGTCGTCATTTCTATCCAAGTCAAACGAACTTTGTCTTTGTACGTACATCACAACCACACGAACTCTTTAAACAACTTTTATCAGTAGGATGTATTACGCGAGAATTTCCGAATGGAGTGCGTATTACGATTGGTTTCCCAGAACAGAATGATCGAATGATAGAAGTGTTGCGTCAATTTGATTACGGTGAGTAAATAACCTTGCGGGGGCAAGACGACGAAATTATTCTAATTTCTGTCTATTAACTAACCTCGCTGAAAAAATAAGTATAAAACTGTTAGAACTAATGAAGTATTTGTGCAGTAGCTGATTGTATTTGAGAAAGCTAACGCTGTCTCAACTACTAATCAGCCTTGCGGGGGCAAGACAACGAAATCAAAGATTTCTGTCTATGTTGTTGTGTCTAACTATTCAACGAACTACGGACTGTATTTTTCTAAATTTACATCTACGCGGTAGATGTCTGAATTCGAGATGACGCTTCGCTTTTCTCGAACTCTAGTCATCCTCGCGGGGGCAAGACAACGAAATCAAAGATTTCTGTCTATTAACTTACCTCGTTGAAAAAATAAGTATAAAACTGTTAGAACTAATAAAGTATTTGCGCAGTAGCTGATTGTATTTGAGAAAGCTAACGCTGTCTCAACCACTAATCAGCCTTGCGGGGGCAAGACGACGAAATTATTCTAATTTCTGTCTTGCTCCCATTTCTATATTATCTTTGCTATAATCGAGTGTGAACAGAAAGGAAGAAATGATGTTATGACAAGACAATCTATTGCAATTGATATGGACGAAGTACTTGCGGATACGCTCGGTGCAATGATGAACACTGTGAATGAACGTTTAAACTTAGGGATTACTTACGGCATGTTAGATGGACAGAAATTAAAGCATGTTATTCCTGAGCACGATGGTTTATTACCTGAAATTCTTCGCGAACCTGGCTTTTTCCTTAACTTAGATGTGATGGACAATGCACAAGAGGTTGTGCGAGAGCTGAACGAGCATTACGATGTGTATATCGCTACAGCGGCGATGGACGTTCCGACGTCATTTCAAGAGAAATACGAATGGTTACGTACGTATTTCCCATTTTTAGATCCCCAACATTTTGTCTTTTGTGGTCGTAAAAATATCGTTAAAGCAGACTATTTAATAGACGACAATCCAAGACAATTAGAAATCTTTGAAGGCAAACCTATTATGTTTACAGCACCGCACAATGCGTCTGAAGACCGTTTCACTCGAGTGAGCGGATGGAAAGACGTTGCTGAGTACTTTTTAAAATAATGAATATCTGTGGGTTAGCAAATGAACCCACTAACATACAAGCTCCCTTGCACGTCATTTAGGCATGCAAGGGAGCTTATTAAAGTTACAGTGTTTAGTTATTTTAAACAACTAATTAGGCAAAGTTAAGATCTCAATAGCTTGTGGTACGACTTCGATTTCTAGTGGCGTCGACAAAGCAATCTCTCCGTCCATATCTACATCGAGATGTTTGTCCGTTGTAATCCTAAATTTGCGTCCTTGAAGATGTGTAATACCTTTCGTCACGCGATTCCAATTCATGCTGTCACGCTTCTTGAAGATATCGTTAAAGACGCTCATCTTACTATGTTTAAACACAAAGGCGTTAAGGAAACCGTCGCTTGGCGATAGATCTGTCAGCGGAATACGGTTACCACCGATGTGAGGTCCATTGGCAATGACGAGCATTGAAGTTTGACCCTGTGTTTCTTCGCCATCGACAGCGATATGATAGTTGAATTTCACAGGATTCACGAGCGTTTTAACCGTAGAACCGATATAACTCAAACGACCGAAGATATCTTTATTTCCTGACTGAACGTTCTTCGCATTCTGAACAATCAGCCCCATACCGACGAAGTTGAGCGCGTATTGCCCGTTGACTTTAATCACGTCATAGCGTTGTGGACGTGCCTCGAGCAGTTGCTCACTCGCTTTAGTATAATCGCCATCGAGGTTGAGTGTTTTAGTAAAATCATTGAACGTTCCACCTGGAATGATGGCAATAGGGATATCAAGTTGATGCGTCATTACGCCATTGACAAGCTCATTAACGGTACCATCTCCACCAAGGATAAATAAGATATCAATATCTGAACCGTAATCTTGAGCTTTAATAGCTTCACAGTAATCAATAATATTGCCTTCTTCTTCACTTAGTTGAATAGAAAGGTGTTTGCACATTTGAGCTAAATATTGTGCTACTGTGCCGATGCCGCCATAAATATCGTTGAGACCTGAATGTTCGTGGTAAAAGAGCACACCATGATTGTATTGTCTAGACAAATGTTTCACCGCATTTCTTTGTATTCTTGGGTAGAAACTAGGACGTTACGTTGTGTCATGATGCTGTAGCATTTTAACTAAGAACGTCCTAGTTGGATATTAAGTTAGCCTAATCTAATCATACTTGCTTTCTACTTTATCATAACTCTGCTACCCATAAGAAGTTGAAAGATTACTTTATTTAATGCCTCGCATGCCTTTGTTAATCTTCGGAACAAACGCTAATGTAATCAGACTGACCACTAGGGCAATAGCACCAATAAAGATGAAGTAGTTGGCATAGCCTAGAGGTTTAATCAAACGCACGAGTGAACCGTTCAATGCTTGACCTGTCGCATTTGTCAGCAACCACACACTCATCATTTGAGCGTTGAAAGCTTTCGGTGCGAGCTTAACGGCCGCACTGTTACCAGTAGGAGATAAACATAATTCCCCGATAACACACACGATATATGAAATGATAACCCAGTTCACACTGATTTGTGCATGGCCACCTGTCGCGTAGTCTACACCAGCAACTAAGAAGTAAGACAGACCAGCGAGTGAAGCACCTAGAACGAACTTCACGGCCATACTCGGTTGTTTAGAACCCATCTTCATCCAGATCACAGACACGATACCTGCGAGTAGCACGATGAACAGTGGGTTAATAGATTGGAAATAAGCTTTACCAAACTCTGTTGTCCAGCCGAAGAGATTCAACTGCATATCAGTGTATTTCAGTGCGTATAAATTTAGTACGTTCGCGCCTTGTTCTTGAATGGCCCAGAAGATAACCCCGAGTATAAAGAGGGGGATAAATGAGATGACGCGTGAACGTTCTACATCTGTGACCTCTTTACTGCGAATCATAATAGTAAAATATACAATCGGTAAAGCTACACCTAAGATTAATACTGTCGTACTTACAAGACCGAATGAAAGTGTGCCTGTTAAACCAGTTACAATTAACAATATTATAATTATTGCGATAATTAAACCGAAAATTAAACTATATTTTTTGCGCTCTGCTTTTGTTAACGGATTTGAAGGTTTCAATCCTACTTGTCCTAAATTTTTACGATTAAAGAGTAAGTACCATACGAGCGCAAGTGCCATACCAAATGCTGCGATTAAGAACCCAATGTGGAAATTACCATTATCGATAAATTGGTTAAGAATTAGTGGCGCGACTAATGCACCGCTATTCACTGACATATAGAAGATAACGAAACCAGAGTCGATACGTTTATCATTTTCAGGATATAAACGTCCTACGATGTTAGAAATATTGGGTTTCATTAAACCAGACCCCACAATGATAAAGAACATTGATGAGAATAATCCTGCCATGCCAAAGGGTAAACCTAAACAGATATGCCCGATAATAATAAGAACTGCACCGATTAACGTGGCAGAACGTGTACCTGTGAGTCGGTCAGCAACCCATCCTCCTAAAATTGAAGTCATATAGATGAGCGCTCCATAAACGGACATGATCGATTGGGCGGTACCTTCGTCCATGTTTAAGCCACCGTTTTTAATGGAGTAGTACATGTAGAAGATGAGTAGGGCGCGCATGCCGTAATAGCTGAAACGCTCCCAGAATTCTACGAAGAAGAGTACACCTAGCCCTTTTGGATGACCAAAGAATCCCTTCTGAGGAATCGTTTGAACTGCTTGTTCATGATTCTTCGTTTCTGTCATAACATTCCCATCCTTTCTCCCCTTTAAAAAGAGTATTAAATAAATTCTACTCTTATTAATTCATTGTTTCAATAATATTCATAAAATAATAATATTGGCAAAATTGTGAAATTTAAATATATGAGTGAGGTTAATTAAAGTAGAATAAGAGAGAATCGTCCTGATGTTCCTCGTCTTTTTGACGTAAGAAAATAAATTCAAGATAGTTAAAAGTTGGTATTTTTGAATTAAAAAGTTAGGAATGATGAGGTAAAAAAAGAGGAGCTTGGGACAAAATTAAAACTTATTAATTTTCAATGTTAAAACTCTCGCTTGCTTGGGAGAAGCACAGAAATCTTTGATTTCGTAGTGCTTCCCCCGTAAGGAGAGCTAGGGTTCATAAGAGTTGAACCTCTTATGAATCCAGATCTCTACTGCGTAGGACCACACTCAACTAATTCTTTTCGCTCAAATAGCTCGAAGATTGAATTTTCGTTGTGGTCTAGTTCCATCAAGCGTCTCGAGTACACATTGAAAATTTACTCAAGAATTTATTTTAAGATTACTATTTATTTATCTCAAAAGTTAAATTCCATTAATGTCCCAGGCTCCTCTTGAGGGGAGGTAAATTTTATTCTTATTTATAATATTATTTCTAATCGCTCGTTTAGAATACACCTTTCATTCCTTTTTTAACTAAAGGAGAGAGAAGGAAGAGTAAGATACCGATTGCGATAGCGACGATTCCTGAATAGAGGAAGTAGTCCATTTGAGATATCTTCGTATATACCACTACAAGTTGGGCGTTGAGACCCTGTGCAGTCGCATCGGCAAGTAACCACAAGCTCATCATACGTGCTGTAAAGCTCACTGGTGAGAGTTTCGTCGTTGTAGATAGACCTACTGGTGAAATGCATAGCTCACCAATCGTAATAAGTAAATAGCTCAGTATTAACCATAACGGATTGATTAAACTATGTGGCCCAGAAAGTGGGATATACATAACGATAAATGATAATCCAGCTACGATAGTGCCTAATGCGAATTTATGTACTGTTGGCGGATTGAACTTCCCTAGTTTGACCCACAGTGCAGCAAAGACCGGTGCTAAAGCTACGATAAAGATAGGGTTAAAGGATTGGAACCAAGCTGCTGGTACATGGAAGTGAATCAGTCCATTTGTCGCTTTCCCTAAATCAAGCTGCGTCTTGTTATCTGCGAAGCTTGCTAGAACGGTAGAGCCTTGTTCTTGAATCATCCAGAATGCAACGGCAGTAATAAATAACGGAATATAGCTTAATACACGAGAACGTTCTACTTTCGTCACATCCTTGCTGACGAGCATGTTAACGATAATGACGAACGGTAGAATGACACCTAATATCGTAATAAATAAGCTAAAGTTCTGTAGTGTGAGTGCGTTATTGAATTGTAAAATGATGAGATAAAGTGCAATCAAGATAATGACAACGCCTGCATAAAGAGACGTCTTTTTAATCTCTTGCTTCGTTAAAGGATTTGGTGTAGATAAACCGGCTAATCCTAAATACTTTTTACGCGTCACAACATAGATCACTAAACCACAGAACATACCAATTGCTGCAACTAAGAAACCTAAATGGAAGCTAAAGCGCGACTGTAAGTACCCTGTCACGAGTGGTGAAAGTAATGCACCTGAGTTAATACCCATGTAGAAGATGGTAAATGCAGCATCTCTACGTGCATCATTTTGAGCGTAGAGCTCACCGACAGTCGTTGAAATGTTAGGTTTCAGTAAGCCTGTCCCACAAATGAGGAATAATAGTGCAACCATGACCATCGTTAAGTTGTTTGGTAGAGATAGTAGGATATGACCAATCATGATCAAGAAACCACCGTAAAAGACTGCGTGTTGCGTACCAGTAATACGATCGGCAATCCATCCCCCGATAATGCCGCTCATGTAAATCAACGTTCCATAGATGGAGACGATTTGCAAAGCTACACCTTCGTCCAAACCGAATCCGCCTTTAGACACACTATAGTATAGATAATAGACTAGGATGGCTTTCATCCCATAATAACTAAAGCGTTCCCAGAATTCGGTTAAGAAGAGTGTGCTTAACCCCTTTGGATGTCCGAAGAAACCTTTACGTGGTGTACTGTTAAGGATTTCTTCGCGTGTGTGTTGTGCTCTGTTCATAAGCATCCCTCTTTTATATTGTTTAAGTGTTAAAGTAAACTTTATCGTAATACTATTTTGCGAAAATTACAACAACTATTGTAATAAATGTGTTAATTTTTTAGTGAATTATGAATGTTTTAGGAATTTTATGAGTGAGATGAGTGGTGTTAAAAAGAGGGGAGAGATGCGTGTGATAATAGAAAACCCCATCAACTCCATAATATAGATAGGAACTGATGGGATGTAGTTCGTAATATGAAATTAACGGTTATCGACTTTTTCAGGATATAAATCATGATTCATTAAACGATGTTCAGCCATACGTTCATATTTCGTATTAGGGCGACCGTAGTTCGTATAAGGGTCGATTGAAATACCACCACGTGGCGTGAATTTGCCCCAAACTTCAATATAGTGTGGATCCATTAAGTCGATGAGATCATTCATAATAATATTCATGCAGTCTTCATGGAAATCACCGTGATTACGGAAGCTGAATAAATAAAGTTTCAGTGATTTGGATTCGACCATTTTAACATCAGGGATATAAGAGATATAAATCGTCGCGAAATCAGGTTGACCTGTAATAGGACAGAGCGATGTGAATTCTGGACAGTTAAACTTCACGAAATAATCTCTGCCTTGATGTTTATTGTCGAAGGTTTCTAATACATCTGGGCGATAGTCGAAATCGTATTGATTATTCTGGTTACCTAATAACGTGATATCTTCAAGTTCTTCTTGATTGCGTCCTTGAGCCATAATCATACTCCTTTAATTTGAATTCGTTTGAGATTTGCGTGGTTGTCGACGTGCCTTTTCAAACATGTAATAACTTGCACCAATAATGATAACGTAACCTAACATCGCATAGAAGTCTGGTGACTCGCCGAACAGGATAAAGCCGAATAGCGCCGTAAAGATAATTGATGCGTAAGTAAAGATAGAAATATCTTTCGCTGGTGCAAAGCTGTATGCGAGCGTTATACCGATTTGACCTACAGCAGCACTCAAACCTGCACCTAAGAGATATAGCATTTGTAGCCATGACATCGGTTCATAAGTGAAGATCGTGAACGGAATCAGTACGATGATAGAGAAGAATGAGAAGTAGAACACAATCGTGTATGGCGCTTCTCTCGTACTTAATGCACGGACACATGTGTAGGCACTTGCTGCAAAGATACCAGACATTAAACCGATTAAACTTGGGATCATCTCAGAAGAGAATTCAGGTTTCACGACGAAGAGCATCCCTGCGATTGCGACGACCATTGCGATAATCTGATACTTAAAGATCTTCTCACGCAGAAAGAGCAGGCTAAGCAAGATCGTCCAGAACGGATTGAGTTTCATTAATGTATCAGCGTCGCTTAAGATCATATGGTCAATGGCATAAATATTGAATAGCACACCTGTGAGCCCTAGAGCCGAACGAGCAATGAGTAGAGGTTGACTACTCAACTTTCCAAACAAGGGCTGTTTGTATTTATATAGGAAAAATAAAGGAATAAACATAGCGACGAGATTTCGAGCAAGAGACTTCTGGAAGACGGGTAAATCACCCGCTAGTCTAAAGAACACAGACATAAAGCTAAAGCCAATTGCGGAAATCAGAATCGCTATAATACCTTTCACTTTAGGATTCACTGATATCGCCTCATTCATATAAATTTAACGTATCTATCTTAGCATAAAAAAATATTCATGTAATGAGGGTTGCAAAAATTTCAGGAGTAGGATAATATATATTATACGAACAAATGTTCGATTATCATTGTGTATACACTAGGGGGTTATTCTATATCTTTTAAAATGTATGGTAACTCACTGAAAACACCGAATTGCTCTATCTTAAGCGACACCGTAGTTACACGTTTTTTATGAAAATGCAACCAAAAACCCTTTGGTTCACGAAATAAAATTTTTTCGTTTCATTTTTTGAGATTAAAAGCGTGTGCTGGTGCGAGTTATATAAATTGATACAAAATTGACATCAAACTGACATGTGAGTATCTCTTTAAAATGGAATCACAGTTATGTATAATGAAACACATAATGTAGTACGAATTCTTAAAAACAAACACAACATGTTGTGTTTTGTGGCGAAATAGTCATTTTAATAAAATGACTATAAAGAGGTAATTTAACACGTAGAAGAAGTGATTTATCCCTTGAAATAGGGTAACGCTATCAAATAGATGCTAAATTACATGGTCACTTGCTAGGTTATTAACACTATATGTTGTGGTAGAAATGCAATGGACAACCCAAGATAAGAAATAAGAATGACAGTCGTTTGGGCGAACACCTAAATGATATACATAATTAGAAAGAAGGTGAGCCAATGAAAGTGGTCTATTTCTCATTTACAGGAAATGTGAGACGTTTCATACAACGTACGGAATTCGAAGATACTTTAGAAATCACTCAAGCTAACTGTACAGATCGTATAGATGAACCCTATATATTGGTCACTGGAACAATCGGTTTCGGAGAGGTGCCTGAGCCGGTGCAGTCATTCTTGAATCACAACAGTGAACATTTAGAAGCGGTAGCAGCCAGCGGTAATCGAAATTGGGGACAGAATTTCGCTAAAGCTGGTATTACCATTTCTGAAGACTATCAAGTACCATTGCTAATGAAATTCGAAGTTCAAGGAACAAACAGTGATGTTGAGGAATTTAAAGTTAAGGTGGGACAGGTTAATGAAGACTATGGACGAGAAAAGATACAATCATATTGAATTAAATAATGAAGTGACAAAGAGGAAAGACAATGGATTCTTCAACTTAGAGAAAGACCAAGAAGCTTTAGAAGTCTATCTACAAGAGATTCATGACAAGACCATCTATTTCGATAGTGAAATCGAACGCTTACATTATCTCGTAGACAATGACTTCTATTTCAATGTTTTCGAGAAATATACGGAAGAACAACTTGTTGACGTGACAAATTATGCGAAAAACATTAACTTCCAATTTGCAAGCTATATGTCAGCAAGTAAATTCTATAAAGACTACGCTTTGAAGACGAATGACAAGGAGAATATTCTAGAAGACTACAATCAACACGTTGCTATCGTTTCACTTTACTTAGCAGATGGCGATGTTGACTTAGCGAAGCGCTTTATCTCAGGTATGGTTGAACAACGTTATCAACCTGCTACACCAACGTTCTTAAATGCAGGTCGTGCGCGTCGTGGTGAGCTCGTATCTTGTTTCTTATTAGAAGTGGATGACAGCTTGAACTCAATCAACTTCATCGATTCTACAGCTAAGCAATTGAGTAAAATTGGTGGCGGTGTGGCTATCAACTTATCTAAATTACGTGCACGTGGTGAAGCGATTAAAGGTATTAAAGGTGTCGCTAAAGGTGTGTTACCTGTGGCGAAATCACTTGAAGGTGGCTTTAGTTATGCTGATCAACTCGGTCAACGTCCAGGTGCAGGTGCAGTTTACCTCAACATCTTCCACTATGATGTTGAAGAGTTCTTAGATACGAAGAAAGTTAACGCTGACGAAGACCTTCGTCTATCAACAATTTCAACGGGACTCATCGTGCCTTCTAAATTCTTTGATTTAGCTAAAGAAGGTAAGGATTTCTACATGTTCGCACCACACACAGTTTACAAAGAATACGGTGTAACATTAGACGATTTAAATTTAGACGAATATTATGATGATCTTGTTGCTAACCCTAACATTGACAAGAAGAAAAAAGACGCACGTGAAATGCTAAACCTTATCGCACAAACGCAATTACAATCTGGTTATCCATACTTAATGTTTAAAGATAACGCCAACAAAGTACACCCTAACTCTAATATTGGCCAAATCAAGATGAGCAACCTTTGTACAGAAATCTTCCAACTTCAAGAAACATCTGTCATCAACGATTATGGTGTAGAAGACGATATTAAAAGAGATATTTCTTGTAATTTAGGTTCTTTAAACATCGTTAATGTAATGGAATCAGGTAAGTTTAGAGATTCTGTAGCTACAGGTATGGATGCTTTAACATTTGTGAGTGACGAAGCGAACATTCAAAACGCGCCTGGCGTTAAGAAAGCGAATAGTGAGCTTCATTCCGTAGGTTTAGGTGCGATGAACCTTCACGGTTACCTTGCTAAGAATAAGATTGGTTATGAATCAGAAGAAGCGAAAGATTTCGCGAATATCTTCTTTATGATGTTGAACTATTATTCAATCCAACGTTCTATGGAAATCGCTAAAGAACGTCAAACGATCTTCAAGGACTTTGATAAATCTGATTATGCGAATGGTAAGTACTTCGAATTCTACACTTCACAAACATTTGAACCGAAATATGAGAAAGTGAAACGTTTATTCGAAGGATTAGACATTCCTACTCCTGAAGATTGGAAAGCATTACAAGCACAAGTAGAAGAACATGGCCTTTACCATGCTTATCGTCTTGCTATCGCACCTACACAAAGTATTTCTTATGTGCAGAATGCGACACCATCTGTAATGCCTATCGTTGACCAAATTGAACGTCGTACTTATGGTAACTCAGAAACATTCTATCCTATGCCATTCTTATCACCAGAAACAATGTGGTATTACAAGTCAGCATTTAATACAGATCAAATGAAATTAATTGATCTAATTTCAACAATTCAAACTCACGTTGATCAAGGTATTTCAACGATTCTTTACGTTAACTCTGAAGTATCTACACGTGAATTGTCACGCTTATATGTTTATGCCCATCACAAAGGGCTTAAATCACTTTACTACACACGTAACAAACTATTAAGTGTAGAAGAGTGTACAAGTTGCTCAGTTTAAGCATTGTGAGTAAATAATCTAAGCATAAAGTAGTACGTATTGTTCTCAAGCATGAAGCAGATTAAGTAGGAGAGTGTTGGCACTATTCTTGTCGTGGTGCTCATCTTTCCTACTTAATCATACATACAATATTTAAATGAGATTGGAGACGTTAAACACATGAAAGCAGTCAATTGGAATACGCAAGAAGATATGACCAACATGTTCTGGCGCCAAAACATATCGCAAATGTGGGTGGAAACAGAATTTAAGGTTTCCAAAGATATTGCAAGTTGGAAGACATTAACAGATGAGGAAAAGAACGCTTTCAAATATGCGCTTGCAGGCTTAACTGGTCTAGATACTCACCAAGCCGATGATGGTATGCCACTCGTCATGATGCACACAACAGATTTACGTAAAAAAGCAGTATATTCATTTATGGCGATGATGGAGCAAATTCATGCGAAAAGTTATTCTCACATCTTTACAACGCTATTACCATCTAGTGAAACGAACTATCTTCTTGATACGTGGGTGATTGAAGAACCACATCTAAAATATAAAGCGGACGTTATTGTGGGTAACTATCACAAATTATGGGGCAAGGAAGCTTCAATCTACGATCAATATATTGCACGAGTATCAAGTGTATTCTTAGAAACATTCTTATTCTATTCTGGTTTCTATTATCCACTTTATTTAGCAGGTCAAGGTAAGATGACAACATCTGGAGAAATTATCCGTAAAATATTGCTCGACGAGTCAATTCATGGTGTGTTTACTGGTTTAGATGCACAACATTTACGCAATGAGCTTTCTGAGAGTGAAAAGCAAAAAGCAGACCAAGAAATGTATCGTTTGCTCGAAGATTTATATAAAAATGAAGTATCTTATACGCATAAGTTATATGATGACATTGGTTTAACTGATGATGTGCTTAACTATGTTCGTTATAACGGCAACAAAGCATTATCTAACTTAGGATTTGAACCTTACTTTGAAGAACGCGAATTTAACCCAATTATTGAGAATGCGTTAGATACTTCAACTAAAAACCATGACTTCTTCTCAGTTAAAGGTGATGGTTACACACTTGCACTTAATGTAGAAGCGCTACAAGATGAAGACTTCATCTTTGATGACGAAAAATAGTCACGCATCATCTTGATAACACTATTTTAGGAGCAGGGCAGTATAATCGGTATGTCTTGCTCCTTTTCTTACTTATTTTTGCCTTCTAACAATTATTTTCTCTATCTACTTTTATTTGAAAAAGAAGTGTTATAAAACATTCTGCACAAAAAATTCTCTATCATAAATGATTCAATTGTAAATATACTCTATCTATACGATTTCTCTATGATTTTATCGTAGGCTATTGAAATATCTGAATTTCATGATAAACTAGATTTATGCTTAGTGATAACGATTATCATTATCGCTTTTTAATCTATGATAAAGGAATGGAGACTATTGTTACGAGGGATTATTAACCGATTCACTTTATTCCTACTTCTCATCCTATTAACACTGTTATCCCTACTTATCGGTGTTAAGCAAATACCTCTTTCAGATCTTGGACATTTATCACAAACACAACTTCATATCATCTTAACGAGTCGTATTCCACGTACGATTAGCATTCTTATTAGTGGAAGTACATTAGCGTTAGCAGGTCTAATTATGCAACAAATGATGCAGAATAAATTTGTGAGTCCAACTACAGCAGGTACGATGGATTGGGCTAAGCTCGGTATCTTGATAGCGATGATTTGGTTCCCGCAAGAGAATATACTCATTAAGCTCGCATTTGCTGTCTTACTTAGCATTGGTGGCACATTTCTTTTTGTGAAGCTCATTCAATTGATTCGCTTTAAAGAAGTCATCTTTGTACCTTTGATGGGGATTATGCTTGGTGGCATCGTTTCAAGTTTCACTACGTTTATGGCTCTGCAAACTAATACCGTTCAAAGTGTAGGCAATTGGCTCAATGGTAATTTTGCCATCATCACGAGTGGCCGTTATGAGATTCTATACCTTAGTATTCCGCTTCTCATACTCACTTACATATTTGCGAATCATTTTACGATAGCGGGTATGGGCAAGGATTTCAGCAACAATCTCGGTGTCAACTATGAACGCATTATTCACATTGGCTTGTTTATCACAGCAACAATTACTGCGCTAGTAGTCGTAACTGTAGGAACGTTGCCATTTCTAGGACTCATCGTGCCTAACATTGTAGCGATCTTTAGAGGGGATCACTTGAAACATGCATTACCGCAAACAGCAATGCTCGGAGCGATATTTGTGTTGTTCTCAGATATTATCGGACGTCTCGTCGTTTACCCATATGAAATTAACATCGGTTTAACGATTGGCGTGTTTGGTACGGTCATCTTCCTCATAATGCTATTGAAAGGACGCCGTCACTATGCGAATTAATCTCAATCTCAAATTAGCGATACTGATAGCAGTGGTTATCCTAAGTGGTGCGTTGTATTTATTCCTTGGAATTAATTTCGACATCATCCATTATCAGTTACCTGCTCGGATGAAAAAGTTAATATTAATGTTCATCGTCGGTGGCGCAATCGCTGCTTCTGTCGTTATCTTCCAGGCGATTACAACCAACCGCTTACTTACGCCCTCTATTATGGGATTAGATGCAGTCTATATGTTTATTAAAGTCTTATTAGTTTTTATATTTGGCGCACAGTCATTATTTAATACGAATATTTATCTCAACTTTGGGATTACCGTATTAGCGATGATTAGCTTCGCACTCATTTTATTCCAAGGTATCTTTCGTCTGAAAAATGTTTCCGTCTATTTCATCTTACTCGTCGGAATCATTATGGGTACATTCTTCAGAAGTATTACAAGCTTCTTAGAACTCATCATTGACCCGGAAGATTTCCTTGCAGTACAAAGTGCGATGTTTGCGAACTTTAACGCAGCGAATCCGCGTTTAATGACTTTGTCAGCGATTATCTTACTTATTCTTATCGGACTGACTTTCTATCTCATTCCATATTTAGATGTCTTATTACTCGGGCGAGCACAAGCGATCAACCTTGGCGTACCTTATCAATGGATGACCCGTACGTTACTGATCATGGTTGCGGTTCTCGTGTCGCTTTCGACAGCATTGGTAGGTCCTATCGCATTCTTAGGATTAATGACAGTAAACATCGCCCACGAATTAATGCGAACTTATGAGCATAAATATATTTTCCCAGCTACATTGTGCTTGAGTTGGATCAGTTTGTTTATAGCTCAAAGTGTGCTGGAACATATCTTTGACGCGACAACACAAGTGAGTATCGTTATTGATTTAATTGGTGGACTTTACTTCATTTACTTATTAGTTAAAAGGAGAAATACAGTGTGATTAGTGTAAATAATTTAACTAAAACGATTGAGCAGCGACCCATTCTACAAGATATCAACGTAGATATTCACAAAGGCCAGTTGACGACGATTATAGGTCCTAACGGTGCAGGCAAAAGTACATTGTTTTCAGCGATAACGCGTCTAACAGACTACGATCAAGGGACGATTACGATCGACGATCACTCTATAGATGACTACAAGAGTAATGATTTAGCGAAGAAGTTGTCCATTTTAAAACAGACGAACATCACTGAACTTAACATAACTGTGGAACAACTCGTGCAGTTTGGACGGTTCCCATACTCGAAAGGGCGACTTAAAAAAGAGGATAAAGAGAAGATTCAGGAAGCTTTATCTTTGCTTAATTTAACAGAGATTAAAGATCGTTATATTAAGACTTTATCAGGTGGTCAACGTCAGCGTGCATATGTCGCAATGACGATTGCTCAAGATACGGAGTATATCTTGTTAGATGAGCCACTGAATAATTTGGACATGAAACACGCGGTGCAAATCATGCAAATTCTGCGTCATCTTGCACATCATTACAACAAGACGATTGTTGTCGTGATACATGATATTAACTTCGCGTCCTGTTATTCAGATCATATTATTGCGATTAAAGATGGACAGACTTTTATCTCTGATACAAAAGACCAAGTCGTACAAGCAGAGACCTTGAGTCAGCTATACGATATGCCAGTGAAAGTGGAAGAAATTGAGTCCCAACGTATTTGTATTTACTATGATGAGCGAGAGGGAGCAACGCAAGCAGAAGCATAAAATCGATAGTACATTGAAGGGAGTGATGTGTCGCTACAAAGTTAACGCTATAGGGGGAACGCGGCATATAACTTGGGAAGAACAAATGGAGGATATCAATGAAGAAGTTTACTATATTTCTATTAATTAGTTTAATGTTTGTCCTTGCTGCATGTGGTAACCAAGGTGATGGTAGTAAAGGTAAGGACAGTAGCAGTAAGAGTGACAAAGAGACTGTAACGATTCATAACCAGTTTGAAGCTAGAGGCGACAAGAAAGATGGTAGTGATGCGAAGAAAGTAGACGACAAAGTTTCAGTGCCGAAGAATCCTAAACGCGCAGTCGTTCTTGATTACGGTGCGTTAGATACGATCAAAGAACTTGGCTTAGCAGATAAAGTGAAAGGTTTACCTAAAGGTGAAGGTGGTAAAAGCTTACCTGATTTCTTAAAAGAATTTAAAGATGACAAATACATCAACACGGGTAACCTTAAAGAAATCAACTTCGATAAAGTTGCTGAAGCTAAACCGGATGTCATCTATATTTCTGGACGTGCAGCTTCACAACAAAACTTAGATGAATTCAAGAAAGCAGCTCCAGATGCGAAGATCGTCTATGTAGGTGCAGATGATAATAATGAACTTCAATCATTAAAAGACAACACATTAAATATTGGAAAAATCTACGATAAAGAAGATAAAGCTAAGAAACTTAACAAAAAATTAGATGACAAAGTCGCAGATGTTAAAAAACATACCAAAGACATGAAAGACGATAAATCAATGTTCTTACTCGTTAACGAAGGAGAACTATCTACTTTCGGTCCAAAAGCACGTTTCGGAAGCTTAATCTTTGATACACTCGGTTTCACTCCAGCAGATAAAGATGTCAAAGCAAGTACACACGGTCAAAACGTAAGTAATGAATACATTAACGAGAAAAATCCAAGTATTATCTTTGCGATGGACCGTGGACAAGCAATTGGCGGTGAAGCTACAGCTAAGAAAGCACTCAACAACGATGTACTTAAAGATGTAAAAGCGAATAAAGAAGACCAAGTTTACGAATTAGATCCTAAATTATGGTACTTCTCAAGTGGTTCTACATCAACTACAGCACTTAAACAAATTGAAGAGTTAGAAAAAGCATTAAAATAATGATGTAGTGTCTAGGACATAATTAAAGAATTAGATAAGAATTAGCTATAGATGTAAAGTAAACTCATTTAGAGAGAACTTTATAGTTGATAAAGATATTAACTATTGCTCTTCGCAGTAGTTGTCTGTACTTGAGATAGCTAGCACTTTCTCAAGTACTAGACACCCTTGCGGGGTGAGACTACGAAATCAAGTAGATTTCTGTCTCACTCCCGTAGAGAAAAAGGTCGAGAAGAGGTGTGTAAGTCACGCTCTTTCTCGACCTTTTCTATACTTCGAAATAGTGATGATAATGAAACATACATCGCGTATTAAAGTGTGAATCACAATAAGGACAGGTCTCTGTCATCATATATTCGTTAATAGTGAGATGCCGTTTACAAACACCACATAGCACAGCCTCAGTGTTAAACTCATCTTCACTCCAACGTTTCACTTGATGTTGTTCATGCTCTTCGTGACACTTGTAGCAAGGATAATATTTATCGCAGCATTTAAACTTAATCGCGATAATATCTACCGGTGCATGATAATGTTTGCAACGTGTTTCATTATCTACTGTATCTCCATAAACTTTAACCATACTACTTACCTCAATTACTCAGTTGTAGTTATTGTCGTTCTTGAGGGTGTTCGCCAATAATTCTTACTTCAGGATGTAAATCAACGTCGAATTTCTCTTTAACTACATGTTGCACATGGTGGATTAAATCTTCGTAGTCCGTTGCTGAGCCTCCATCAACATTGACCATGAAACCAGCATGTTTTTTAGAAACTTCAACGCCACCGATACGATGTCCTTGAAGATCGGAATCTTGAATGAGCTTACCAGCAAAGTGACCTGGTGGGCGTTGGAAGACACTACCACAGGAAGGGTACTCAAGAGGTTGTTTCGATTCACGTCGTTCTGTAAGGTCATCCATTTTAGCTTGAATATCGTCGAGGTCTCCAGGTGTGAGAGTAAAAGCCGCTTCGACCACAACGAGATGATTCTCTTGAACAATACTGTTACGATAATCTAATTCGAGTTCATTATTTGTGTAAGTGAGTAACTCACCTTTTTCATTCACACATAAAGCGTAATCGATACAATCTTTCACTTCGCCACCGTAAGCGCCCGCATTCATAAATACAGCGCCTCCGATGGATCCTGGTATACCACATGCGAACTCTAAACCAGTTAACACGTGGTCTCGTGCAGTACGTGAGACATCGATAATCGCTGCACCACTGCCTGCGATAATAGAGGAATCTGAAACGTCAATGTAATCAAGGGATAGTAAGCTTAAGACAATACCACGAATGCCGCCTTCACGAATGATGATATTAGAACCATTACCTAAATAAGTAACAGGGATATCGTTCTCGTATGCGAAGCGGACGATTTGTTGAACCTGTTCGCTCGTTGTTGGTGAGAGGTAGAAGTCAGCTTCTCCTCCTGTTTCTGTATATGTATAACGTTTCAACGGTTCATCTACTCGAATAATATCGGTAGGTACAATCTCCTTCAATTTTGTTAAGATGTCATCTTTAAGCAACTCTGAACATCCTTTCCATATTCTCTTTAACAGTCATTACTCCCATTATAGCAACTCTCTAATCGATTTGCGATTAACAATAATGTGAACGATGACTTTACCTCAACTTATCACATGAGATAACTATTTCTAAATCAAGTGCTTATTACAGAAGTGTCATTTCATTCATGCAACTTCCTCACTTTGAGTCAGCCACATACTTCTTATAAATCTTATCTAACGCTTGCTGCTTGCGTTGTTCATAATCACTAATACGCTCCACATGCTTGAGGATTTGTGTCTTTTTATCATTAAAATGGTGGGCGATTTCGTCATTATTAGCTAAAGCTTCGTCCATCTCAAGGTACTGCTTGAAAAGACGTGTGTCTCTTTGGATGATATGCAAACGCACTTCTTGTTTGAGGTCGATTAAATTATTAAATTTCGCCATGACCACTTTCTTTTTATATGGGTGATGCAAGCGATAGAAACCCGCATAATTTAGACGCTTTTCATCTAAAGCTGTGATATCGTGTAAGTTATCTACACCGACCAAGATATCTAGAATAGGTTCTGTTGGATAGTTAAAATGACTCGTGCCGCCTATATGATGTGTGGACTTTACGGGTGAATCTAAGAGATTAAAGAGAAGATGACGTAGTTCTTCGTATTCAGATTTAAAATGGTGTTCTGAATCTGCTTTAATAAAGGGTTGAATTGCCGAATACACGGTTAAGTACCTCCTTTGTTCATTATGAAATGTTGAATTTTAGTATAGATAAAGTGTGCATTATTTTCATTGTAATCGTGTTTATGTATAATACGAAATGATAGGAGTGCAAAAATGAAGAAAATTAGTTGTTTACTTACTCTAATCGTTTTAACACTTTTAGTTGCAGGTTGTAAAAACAATGAGCCTAAAGACTTAGCGAAATTTGAAAAGCATCTTGATCAAACGCAGCAGAAAGAAGCAAAAATGAAACAGACGTTAAATCATCTGGATTTGAAACAAATTGATCAACTTAAAGAACAACAAATGACAGATAAAAATAAGAAAGAATTCAATGAGCTTCAAACTGACATCAACAGTAAGCTGATGCCCCAGATGAGAGCATATGAGAAATCCGCGAAAAAGTTGCCAGCCGAGTCTTCTAAAGTGAAACATCTTAAACAAACGTATCTTCAAGGTGTGAAACAGAAAAAGCAGAAAGTGAAAGATCTTAAAACATTCGTCGATTTATGTAATCAATCTGTTAAAGCAAACGAGGATATTCTAGATTACACGAAATTGTTTGAGAAAAAACGCTCACTCATGGAAGAAAATGTTGATAAAGCGAACAAGCATGGTAACAAGCAAGATGTTGAAACTTTTACGAAAAAGGTAGAAAATAATAACAAGGAACTCAAAAATACGGCAGAAAATCACATCAACGACCAGAATCCTAAAAAAGGGAAAAAAGCAATTGAAGAGCATATTATGCCGCTCATTGATAAGCAAATCAAAGATCTCAATCAAACGACGATTACAGATTCAAATGTGAATGAAGCGCGTAAAAATGCGATTGAAATGTACTACAGCTTACAGAACTATTATGAAACACGTCAAGATACGATGGGCATTACACAACGTTTAGCAAAAATTGATCTTCAGAACTTACCGAAAAAAGGTAAAGACTTAGAGAGTGATGACAAAGCCTTTGATAAGGAATTAAATCAACTTAAATCTTAGTCGCTTTGTCAATTCAAAGTCATATTAATTTATAATAAACGGTTAACAACAAAAAGGTAATTGTGTATAATTGGAAACATTGACATAGGAAATTATTTATCATTACGAAGAGTAGACGAAAAATCGATGTAACATCGTGTATTAATCTCATCTCAATTTCGATAAAGTAAGACGTCTGCTCGCTAAATTATCTTAGAGGTGAATAGAATGGCTATAAAGCTGAGTTCGATTGACCAGTTTGAACAAGTGCTAGAGGAGAATCGTTATGTCTATATACTGAAACACAGTGAGACATGTCCGATTTCTGCGAATGCATATGATCAGTTCAACAAATTCTTATATGAAAGGGACATGGACGGTTATTACTTAATCGTTCAACAAGAAAGAAATTTATCTGATTATATCGAAGAGCAAACAGGCGTGAAGCATGAATCACCACAAGCTTTCTACTTTGTAGATGGCAAAGTGAAGTGGCATGCGAGTCACGATGATATTAACGTTGCAACATTAGCTAAAGCTGAAGAATAAAGAATTATGTATATGTCATTGTTAGAGCAGGGCGATAGCTCCTTTCTCAACAGTGACGGTAGGGAGCAGAAGTTGTCTCGTGTACACGTAAGTTACGGGCATCGTTCTGCTCCCGTTTCTTATTTCATGAAATCGTGACACAGGACATGTATAATAGAGTATTGAACAATTCGATGAGCGACAGATTGATTGAGTGTCGCGGAGAACTGACTGACACATTAATTACACAGATATTTAACCAACAACAATTAATTTTTAAACAGTAAGTAATGAGTAAGAAATAGATGAGGTGACAGGATGAAAGTATTAGTAGCCATGGATGAATTTAATGGTATCATTTCAAGTTACCAGGCGAATAGATATGTAGAAGAAGCAGTGGCAAGTCAAATCGACTCTGCTGATATTGTTCAAGTCCCATTGTTTAATGGACGTCACGAACTCACAGATTCAGTGTTCTTGTGGCAATCAGGAACCAAATACCGTCTCAATGTACATGACGCGGATATGAACCCAGTTGAAGCGTTATATGGCATTACTGAAAAGGGTATGGCGGTGATTGAAGGTAATTTATTCTTAAAAGGTGAGAAATCAATTGAAGCTCGCACAAGTTACGGCATGGGTGAAGTAATTGCAGATGCCTTGAACCATGGTGCTAAACATTTAGTTATTTCTCTCGGTGGTTTAGATAGCTTTGATGGTGGTGCAGGGATGTTGCAAGCACTAGGCGCACGTTTCTATGATGATGGAGCACAACCTATCGATGTAACTGAAGGTCCACGCGTGTTGAAGTATATTCGTAAAGTTGACTTCTCAGATTTACATTCAGGCTTACAAAGTGCGCGCATCCAAGTCATGTCTGATTTCGATAGTAAGCTCTACGGACGTCATAGTGAAATTATGCAGACGTATGAAGCTTACGGTTTAACGCGTGAGAAAGCTGCAGAAATTGATAATTTAGTATGGTACTTCAGTGAAATATTGAAGAGTGAAGAACGTCTGACTTTAGGACCTGTCTTACGTGGTGGCGCTGGTGGCGGTATTGCAGCGTTGCTCAGTGAAATGTTTGAAGCGGAAATTATGACGAGCCACGAACTCGTCGATCAAATTACACACTTGGAAAGCTTAATTGAGCAAGCCGACTTGATTCTGTTCGGAGAAGGTGTGAACGAACGCGACCATGTGTTAGAGACGACAACTCAGCGCATTGCTGAACTTGCGACGAAGTATGACAAGCCATCGATTGCGATTTGTGCTACGCCGGATAAGTTCGAGCACTTCGAGTCGCTCGGCGTCACAGCCATGTTCAATACCTTTATTGAGATGCCGAAGTCTTACACTGATTTTAAAATGGGTATTCAAATCCGTCACTATACAGTTCAAGCTATCAAATTACTGCAAACTACTTTAAATGACCAATAAATTTAAATAAAGGCCTTAAACGTTGAGTTAGGATGCTCAAGTTTAAGGCCTTTTTTATAGACTAAAAATCATTTTATCACAACAAAAAGTCGTCAATTAATCTGTCGTTGTTGTATCCTGTGACTTCGCAACTTCTTCTGCAATACCAATAATCACTTTCACTGCTTGTTCCATGATGTCGATTGAAGCGTATTCAAACGGACCGTGGAAGTTGGCACAACCTGTGAAAATGTTTGGCGTTGGAAGTCCTTTGAAGGACAGTTGACTACCATCTGTACCGCCGCGAATCGGTTCAGTATTCGGCGTGATATTTAAACGTTCAAAGACGCGTTTCGGAATATCAATAACATGAGGGACGGCTTGAATCTTATCACCCATGTTATAGTATTGATCTTCAATGTCTACTTCGACAGGGTCATTGGTGTAATGACTATTAATGTCGTCGCGAATTTCAAGCAATTTCGTCTTACGTGCTTCGAATGTATCGCGATCATGGTCGCGGATGATGTATTGTAACTTCGCCTCTTCGACATCGCCGTTTAACTGCATGAGATGATAGAAACCTTCGTAACCTTCTGTACGTTCAGGCACTTCATCTTGTGGAAGCAGTTGGTTAAATTGTTGGGCGAGTAATAGGGCGTTAACCATCGCATTTTTAGCAGAACCAGGATGGACGTTTACACCATGGCATGTTACCGTCGCACCTGCAGCATTAAAGCTCTCGTATTGTAGTTCGCCGTATTCACTACCATCCATCGTGTAGGCGAAATCCGCATCGAAGCGGTCGACGTCGAATTTATGAGGGCCACGTCCGATTTCCTCATCCGGAGTGAAGCCAATTCTGATACGGCCGTGTTTAATCTCAGGGTGTTCTGTGAGATAGCGCATGGCTTCTACGATTTCGACCACACCTGCTTTATCATCAGCTCCAAGTAGTGAAGTCCCATCGGTTATCATCAATGTATGACCTTCCACTTGTTTCATCCCAGGGAAGACATCTTGGCTCAATACGCGATTAGTATTTCCAAGTTGAATAGGTTGCCCATCATATTTTTCGATGATTTGAGGGTGGACATTGCTCGCATTGAAATCTGGTGATGTATCCACGTGAGCGAGGAAACCGACTGTGGGTACTTCAGTATCAATATTGCTATCAAGTGTCGCAAAGAGATAGCCATTCTCGTCCATGTCCGTTTCGAGTCCCATGTCTGTTAATGTACGTTCTAAGAGTTTAAGTAAATCCCATTGTTTTTCTGTAGAAGGTGTCGTATCTGAATCAGGATTTGATTGTGTATCGATTTGCGCATAGGTTTTTAAACGCTCGATTAATTGTTGTTTCATTGCTATCAACCCCTTTTTCTTGTATACCTATTATAACGTGTGTGGGTGAGAATGACAGGAATCTGTGATTGCGTCTTTTTTACGTGAGGAGGTTTGAGGCTTGTAAAAGGGGAGGACGGTTAGTTGTGTGTAAAAGGTGCCGGTTCATGGGCAAAATAACTTAGCCCTATGAAGAAGCGTGTCCTTATAGCTTTAAAAACGCTTGTTCAAATAAAAAAACGCCAATTTCTCATCTAACTTGCGTGTCTTTTCCTTTTACTAAAATGAAAAAGAAAGGACAGCTAAGGATGGAAATTGACGTCATTTACAAATATTCTATGTCTGGAATTTCAAAGATTTAAGCACGGTTATTCATATTATAACTTTTACGATACGTTTTACCTTTAATACGTCCAAAGTACTGCTTAACCCGTATATAGAGGTGATAAACGATTTCGGCGCACAGGATACCGAAGGCGATGGCACCAGAAATCAGTGTGACCTCTAAGAATGTATTAACGGCATGTGTGTATTCGTTTGAAACGAGGAAGCGTGTCGCTTCGTATGCTAATCCTCCAGGAACGAGAGGAATGATGCCGGGTACGATGAAGATGATAACGGGTCTTTTATAATGACGACTCATAATGTGACTCATCAAAGCCAAGATGAAACTACCGAGAAAGGCCGCCATCACTTTACCTAACTCTGCGTCTAGTGTCAGTTTATAAATAATCCAACCCATGGCACCTACGAAACCACAGGCTAAGAGTAGACGCCGTGGCGCATTAAATAAGATTGAGAATAGGATCGTAGCTAAGAAACTGATAATAAAGTGAAAGATGTACACAAAAATACTCACTGTCTGCGTCTCTCCTTAATAAAAGATTAATAATACGATGGCAACGCCTGCGCCAATCGCAAAGGACGTTAAGGCAGCTTCGACACCACGCGACATACCCGCGAGGAGCTCGCCAGCCATTAAGTCACGAATCGCATTGGTAATCAGAATACCAGGCACGAGAGGCATGACGCCTGCGATGGTAATTGTGTTCTGATTGTACGCCCAACCAAGATGCGTCGCTGTTGCCGCAATTAAGATCACGACAGCGGCACTGATAAATTCAGAGAAGAATTTAATTTGGATAAATTTCTGAATCCATTCAAATGTAAGGAAGGCACCAGCACCCGCAATGACTGCGTAAATGAAGTCATGTGCCACGCCTCCAAACATAAATAGGAAGAAACCACATGCGATGGCAACAGCAAAGAATTTCAATACCGTCGTAAATTGTAAAGACATATGATGCAGATGCACGAGTTCTGATTTTGCCTCATCAATGGTTAATTTGTGTGCAGCAATTTTACGAGAAATATTATTTACTAAAGCAATCTTCTCTAAATCAGTCGTACGTTCACGAATGCGGATTAAACGCGTGTTAGTACGATTATTTAACGAGAAGATAATCGCTGTCGATGTGACGAAACTATATGTATCCTTTAAACCGTAGCTTGCAGCCATGCGATTCATCGTATCTTCAATTCGATAGGTTTCAGCACCGCTCTCTAGCAATATCCGTCCGGCTACGAGCACGAGATCGATGACTTTATCTTCGTCGATGATTGTAATTGATTCTGACATAAGTGCGCCTCCTATTCACCACAATAGAGCTATTGAAAGTTTACAGCTTGGACGGTCTTCTTTCAATATATTTTTTGAGTTGTAATCAATTTTCATTTTTCTAAAATGTGCGTTTAAAATAACGCGAGTGCAGTACGCTAGAATCATAGATTGATGTACTGCACCTTAAAAAAGGGATGAGACTAGCCACACGTTACCGTGCGTTAGTCACACCCCAATGGGCAAGCTTAAATAATAATGACTAATTAGTTATTACCAGAAAAATGTGAGATTAAACTTTGATAATTGGGTTAAACATCACTTGGTTTCGTCCTTCTTTTTTCGCTACATGTAACATATCATCTGCATCTTTAAAGACCTTGCGTTGTGATTTGTAATCTTCGCGCGTTAAATAGCCGACTCCGATAGATACAGAAAGTTTAATGACTTCTTTATCTGGCAAGTGGAATGACGATTGTTCTACCCCTTTACGGATGCTTTCGCCTAGTTTCACACATTGATCGAGTGAGTAGTTGCGCAAGACGATAGAAAATTCTTCACCGCCATTTCTAAAGATCTGGATATGCTCGGGTACATAATTGATAAGTAGTTGTGCCATTTGACGTAGGACTGCATCTCCAGCTTGGTGAGAATAATCATCGTTAACATCTTTAAAGCCATCGATATCGATAAGTAGCAGACCTAAACCTTCTTGGTGCTCATCAGCGAGACGTGACGTTTCGTTGAGATGACGGTCGAATTCTTTAACGTTACCCAATCCTGTGAGATAGTCGAGTTTCTCTTCATTCTCATAACGGTTTACGAGCGAGAAGAAATGCCAAATATCTAAGAAAGTCAATGACGCCGTAATCGTTAATACGAATGACAATGGCACTAAGAACATTAATTTGACTAACTCATAATAAGGGCTGATCAACGCTAGAATAAGTAATAAGACGAGACTGATTAAATTAAGAATTTGTATTGAAGCGAAATCACTTTGCTTCAAGAAAGGTCCGATAGCGCTGACGATGACCGCAATAACGATGAGTGTAATACTGCCAATATAATCGTAATGAAAGACGAGTATACTCACGATAGATACCACTACGGCCGAGCTGACGGTAAAGAACATATTCGTATAGCGACCAAGGAAGAGTAGCGGTACGAATGTGAGATAAAGTTCATATCGATTCATCAATGGTATCGGATTGACTGCTAAGAGTAGCGCAATAATGGTCATTAAGATGGCCACATACACTTGCGAGAACACCATATTTTTATTCTCGGAATACTGTAAGCGATGGAATAAGTAGATTCCCGCCACAGTAACTGCAATGTTGTAAATGATAGCTTCAAACATGACTGGTTCGCTCCTTTTAAATCTCCTTTGTTATTGTAAGTGAAATTCTACTTTTTGTCATTTAGTTCCTCAGATTCGAGCGGTATTTATAGTTTGTTTCGAGAGCAAGATGAGGTTAGAGATCGCGTGTGTAGTAGGCGAAATTGTTCAAAGGTTTTGAATGAAAGTGGGGGATTGCTTTTGAGTAAAATGCAGGGAAGCGGTCGAGCGGTTATTTGAAATGATGACGATATTTAATTGAGTGGAGTTGAAAAGTTCGAGAAAGTAAATAATGACAAAATGTATGTATGTATGTATCTGGCGCTTGCTCTATCGCAAAATTTTACGGCTATATTAGTGTGAACGATTGATAATTATCCGTAGCAATAAATAAGTTCAAGATTAAATTAACAATCTACAATGATATGGATTGTCTTATTAAAAGTATATGCGTTATTATAACTTCAAGTGACATATTGTAGCATAGTAAAGTAAAATGAACGTAAAGGGTAAGTTAAGTCTACGTGTAAGTGTGTGCGATTTTACCAATATCCTCACATTACAGACTTTCTTTCACCAACCTCACGAAACTTATATATTTGAAGGTGAACTGATGTATACATTATTGCTCGTATTATTCACTATGATAGTCAGTTTAATTATAACGCCTATTATTATTAAGATATCTTATAGATTAGGGATTGTAGATAAACCCAATTATCGCAAGATACATAAGCAACCTATCTCGGTTTTAGGTGGTACAGTTATACTATTCTCATTTTTCATTGGAATATGGTTAGGCCATCCTATCGAAACGGAAGTGAAACCACTGATTATCGGCGCGGTAATTATCTATCTCGTCGGTTTAATTGACGATATTTACGATTTGAAACCACTGGTGAAATTGGCTGGACAAATTGTGGCTGCACTCGTCGTAGTCTTCTATGGTGTGACGATTGATTTCATCTCACTACCCATCGGTCCAACGATTCACTTTGGAATCTTAAGCATACCCATTACCGTGATTTGGATTATTGCAATTACGAACGCGATTAATTTAATTGACGGTTTAGATGGCTTGGCTTCAGGCGTCTCAGCAATCGCCTTATTAACGATTGGTTTTATCGCTATTTTACAAGGAAACATCTTCATTATTATGATTTGTAGTGTGCTTTTCGGTACGTTACTTGGATTTTTAGTATTCAACTTCCATCCAGCGAAGATTTTCCTCGGAGATAGTGGCGCGTTGCTGATAGGCTTTATCGTCGGTTTCTTATCTCTTTTAGGTTTTAAAAATATTACCTTTGTATCGCTATTCTTCCCGATCGTCATCCTTGCAGTACCGTTTATCGATACATTGTTTGCAATGATACGTCGTGTGAAGAAAGGGCAACATATTATGCAAGCAGATAAATCTCATTTGCATCATAAATTATTACAGCTTGGTTATTCGCACCGACAAACCGTAATGTTGATTTACTCCATTGCACTCATGTTTAGTCTGTCCAGTATTATTCTGTATTTATCACAACCATGGGGCGTACTCATGATGTTGATCCTCATCGTAATTACGATTGAATTAATTGTAGAGTTCACTGGATTGATTGATGATGACTATCGTCCGTTGTTGAAATTGATTGAACAAAGGGAGCGTAAACATCGAGGAGAGTAGTTTTCAATGAGGATTTTTTGAAGCTAAGTTTATCTTCCGAGTTCTATATATTTAAAATAAACATTTTACAACTAACAATAAGCCACTCCGCTGCATTAATCAGGGAGTGGCTTTCGTTATCTCATCAACGTTAGTTTGTCTCAATATCAAACGGCAACCGCATAGGTTCGCCTGTCTCTAAATCATACTGACCTGCTGTTACTCGGTTGAGAAAATCAACATAGTCGTCGTAATCCGCTTCAACGACATCAATTTGATAGCTTACTTTATCAGTATACGTCGTATCGCGCAACATGTAAGGCGTGGATTCCAATTCGTATTCAAGTTTGCCAGTGAGATCATAGCCGATCGTTACTGTAGTTGGAAGCGCGCTTCGTAGCTCAACACGACCCGCATCATAGATCACATCGCGTACAGCACCACTGTATGCACGAATAAGCCCACCGCCGCCTAATTTAATTCCCCCGAAATAACGTGTTACGACGACACAAACATTATGTGTATCTAGTTTCTTTAATATTTCGAGCATGGGTACTCCGGCTGTACCACTTGGCTCACCATCGTCATTCGCTTTCTGAATGTTCATTTGGTCGCCCACAGTATAGGCAGAGCAGTTGTGGGTCGCCTCATGATGTTCTTTCTTCTTCTGAGCGATAAAGTCTTTCGCTTCTTGCTCTGTTTCCACAGGTTTAATGTGAGCGATAAATCTTGATTTATTAATAACATTTTCAATCGTATGTTCATTTTTAACTGTTATGATGGCGTCCATTCTGTCGTCACATCCTTTGTTCTCTTTACGTGAATTTCACCGAGCATCTCGTGTTAAAATGCCTCTATCGCAGGTTTGCTAAGCTCATGAGGTCTTCACGTACACTATTTAAAGTTGTAATACCTTTTATTATACACTGAACGGCAGATGAGATTAAATGTAAAAAGCAATTTTCTTTTAGTGAAAAATAAGGTATGATTGTGCTAAGTATAATTTAGGAGGATTAAGATGAAGATTGCTGTACTGTCAGACTCAACCAGCTATCTCCCACAAGATCTTATAGATAAATATCACATCGAGATTGCACCGTTAAGCGTGACATTTGAAAACGGTGAGAATTTTGTAGAGGGGGACACGCTTTTCGCTAAAGAATTCTACGAACGTATGCATAGTGAAAAGACCATCCCTACAACGAGTCAGCCAGCAATTGGAGAGTTTATCAAGCGTATTGAGAAATTACGTGATGAGGGCTATACCGATGTTATTGCTATATGTATTTCCACAGGTATAAGTGGCTGTTACCAAACTGTAAAGCAAGCTGGAGACATGGTGGACGACATTAACGTCCATCCATTTGATACGAAACTTGCAGCCATGGTTGAAGGTGGCTACGCTTTAAGAGCGATTGAAATGATTGAAGAGGGATATGAACCTGATGCGATTATCGACGAATTAGTTGCTATTCGCGAAGAGACAGGTGCGATTCTTATGGTAGATGATTTGAAGAATCTTCAGAAGAGTGGACGTATTACAGGGGCACAAGCATGGTTAGGTAATTTGTTAAAAATGAAGCCTGTCTTGAAATTCGAAGACGGTCTCATCGTACCTGAAGAGAAAGTACGTACGAAGAAACGCGCATTGAAAGCCATCGTGAAGAAAGTGCTTGCTCGTGTTGAAGATTATGATGTCTTAACACTCTATGTCATCGGCGGTGATATCGAAGAAGACGCAGAGTGGATGTATGAGGAAGCGAAACGTCAAAGACCCGATGCGCACATTATCTATTCTAACTTTGGGCCTGTAATCGCAGCGCACCTTGGTTCAGGTGGTATTGGATTTGGTTATATGCCACGAATTATTAGAGATCATTAATATGAATCATTAAGGAATGTGTCAGAGTATATATTAAGAAGTGTATGGTTAACTGTGAAGTCAGTTTTTTGAGTAAAAGACTAGAGTGTCTATCAATAATGTTAAACTGACAGTCACTGTAGTCATACTTCTTAAGTGTGCTCTAGGCGCATTCTTTTTTTATAGGAGGTTACGACATTAAATACTACGGAAGATTAATTGACAACTTAGATGTGCTTACGACAGAAACGGTACGCCAGACATCTACCGGCGTGACGCGCAATCAACAAGGTGATATATGTCAGCAATGCGGTAATACAGATGCTCGGTACTTTTACACTTATTATTCTAAGCTGCTAGATACAGAGGTTTGCTATTGCCGTAAGTGTATTCAACTTGGTCGGATGGACAATGTGAATCAGATATATCAGATTGCTTCAGAACAGTTTAAAAGTGAAGCGGATTATCACTTACCATTTGAACTTTCTGCTCAACAAACGTATGCTTCGAGTGAAATTGTTGCCGCAGTAACAAACTATAACGATTTATTATTATATGCAGTGACAGGCGCTGGGAAGACAGAGATGATCTTTGAAGCGATTCAACTTGCACGTAAACGCGGCGATAATGTTGCAGTAGTATCTCCACGCGTTGATGTAGTCATCGAGATTAGCTATCGCTTGAAAGATGCTTTTACGACTGAAACGATTGACGTCTTGTACCAAGGCCAAACACAACATGGAGATGGCCACTTTGTTATCGCGACGGTACATCAATTGTATCGTTTTAAAGCACATTTCGATGTCGTCTTTGTCGATGAAGTTGATGCCTTTCATCTAGCAGGAGATCCGACTTTGACCCAAGCGCTACATGCTGCGTGTAAAGAACGCCATGCTATTATTTATATGACGGCCACACCACCCAACGATTTATTGCAAACCTTTGATGAAACACATATTGTTCGCTTACCTGCGCGTTTTCATCAACATCCACTTCCTGTTCCACAGTTTCAGCTTTTTAAATTAAAACCACGACCTCGCCAACTCAAACTTATGCGATTATTTCAAGAACAAGTTGAACAACAACGCTACACGCTCGTCTTCTTTAATCACATTGAGACGATGGTTCAAGCTTACACTCACTATCAGCATGCGTTTCCAGATTTAATTTATGTTCATAGTGAAGATGCGTTACGTCACGATAAGGTTCAAGCTTTAAGAGAAGGGAAACATCGAATTGTGTTTACCACGACCATTCTTGAACGTGGCTTTACGATGGCGGAACTTGATGCCATTGTCGTGAATAGTCATACGTTCAAGAAAGCAGCATTAGTTCAAATTGCAGGTCGGGTAGGACGTAAGAAAGAAGCGCCAACAGGACGTGTGTTATTTTTACATGAAGGTATTACAGGAGAGATGCTACGGGCGCGACGAGATATTCGTGCGATGAATCGACTCGCTATGGAAAGAGGGTGGATTCATGAGTAGATGCATGCAATGTCACGCTCAGTTTCACGAACCGCTTCACATCCTCAATTTCTATAAAGCAACGCCTTTAATTTGTTCCTCATGTGAGCAACAGTGGGAGGACATGCGTATTTCAGAGAGTGAGTCACCAAATGTTAGACGCTGTGAAAGATGTCTCAAAGTGTTAGCGGAGGATGAAACCACGTGTCTCGACTGTACCTTCCTAGAGCAATCGTATCGTCTCATCGATCAGCTGTATTGTACTTATCAATATAAGGGGGTCGTGCGTGAAACTATTCATCAGTACAAATTCCTCAAAGATGTGGCGCTTGCGGAAGTAATTGCTTCGAAAGTGTGTCTCCCTCAAGAGCAGTTTGATTACATCGTTCCCATTCCTTCGCCAGTAGAACGTGATCGCGATCGTACATTTAATCCAGTGAAAGTCGTGTTAGATCAGATGGGGGTGCATTACACAGAAATGTTAGAAACGCGGATTCGTCCGAAACAGTCTGCTTTAGGTAAAATGAAGCGGGCGCGTTCTGCCAATCCTTTTACCTTTAACAGTGAAATTAATATTGCAAACAAATCTATATTATTGGTAGATGATATCTACACAACAGGTTTGACGGTCCACAATGCAGGCGCACAACTTTATGTTAGAAAAATCAGAAAATTAGGAGTGTTAACGTTTGCACGGTAGGGGGAACGTGGTAATATATAAGTAAGGAACAATATATAAATAGAGGTTTTAAAGGAGTCGATTGCAATGATTAGATTTGAAATTCATGGAGAGAACCTCACTATTACTGATGCGATTCGCAACTACATCGAGGAGAAGATCGGTAAGTTAGAACGCTATTTCAATAACGTTCCGAATGCAACAGCACACGTTAAAGTGAAGACGTATCACAATTCAGCGACTAAGATTGAAGTGACTATTCCGCTTAAGAATGTGACTTTAAGAGCTGAAGAACGCCATGATGACTTGTATGCAGGCATTGATTTAATCACTAGCAAACTTGAAAGACAGGTCAGAAAGTATAAAACACGTGTGAACAGAAAGAACAGAGACCACGGTATTCAAGATGTCTTTGCGGCACTGCCTGATGATCAAGAAATCAAAGCGACTTACAACACTGAAGCGGATAAGGACGATGACGAAGACGAAATTGAAATCATCCGTTCTAAACAATTCAGTCTGAAACCGATGGACGCCGAAGAAGCAGTGTTACAAATGAATCTATTAGGCCACGATTTCTTCGTCTTTAGAGATAGAGACACTGAAGGAACTAGCATCGTTTATAAACGTAAGAACGGTAAATACGGCCTAATCGAAACGACTGAAGAATAATTAACGACTCTGGTTTAACCTCGACATGAGATGAGAAGAAGTACTCGACTTTCAAGTCAGTAAATAAAGTAATAATCGTTCAATGTGGCGAGAGTCATTAATTGTTAACAATATCATAAATAATCTAGAGCGCGTCGACGATTGCTTAAGTGAAACGGTCAGAGACGCGCTTTTGTTGTGCGAAGTTAAAGTGAAATGTTATAAGTAAAGTGGTATTGACAATACGAGTAAATAACTATCAAGACGATACAATTTTAGGTTGTATGATGATTTCGTGTACTATGAATGAGCAACGTTATAATAAGAAGTTTTAAAAGAAATAACGGTGTTTACTCACAGATATATAAATTTAATAATAAATCGCACGCTTGGGGTGCGAGAGTACAATTTTACTCAGAAAAATGATATGATAAATTGTTGTAAGCTTAGATGTTATTAAAGCTAAAGGAGCGAACAGAATGGGTTTTTTATCAAAATTAGCTGATGGTAATAAGAAGGAGGTTAAGCGCTTAGGCAAAATCGCTGATAAAGTGCTTGCTCTAGAAGAAGATATATCGCTATTGACTGATGACGAAATCAAAGAAAAGACGAAAGCATTCCAAGAGAAATTACATGCTGAAGAAGATGTGAAGAAACAGAACAAGATGTTAGATGATATCTTGCCAGAAGCCTATGCACTCGTTCGTGAAGGTGCGAAACGTGTCTTCAATATGTCACCTTACCGTGTCCAAGTCATGGGTGGTATTGCTATTCACAAAGGTGACATTGCAGAGATGAGAACGGGTGAAGGTAAGACGTTGACGGCTACTATGCCAACATACCTCAACGCCTTAGCTGGTCGTGGTGTGCACGTCATCACCGTCAACGAATATTTATCTAGTGTTCAAAGTGAAGAGATGGCAGAGCTCTATAACTTCCTAGGTTTGACTGTAGGCTTAAACTTGAACAGTAAATCTACAGAAGAGAAACGTGAGGCCTATGCATCTGATATCACTTACAGTACGAACAACGAGCTCGGTTTCGATTACTTGAGAGATAACATGGTGAATTATGCTGAAGAACGTGTTATGCGCCCACTTCACTTCGCTATCATTGATGAGGTCGACTCTATTCTAATTGATGAAGCGCGTACACCGCTCATTATCTCAGGAGAAGCGGAGAAATCAACTTCACTCTATACGCAGGCTAATGTGTTCGCTAAAATGTTAAAAAATGAAGAAGACTATAACTATGACAAGAAAACGAAATCTGTTCAACTAACAGAACAAGGTATCGATAAAGCTGAACGTATGTTCAAGATCGACAACCTTTACGATGTGAAAAACGTAGAAATTATTAGTCATATCAACACGGCATTACGTGCTCACGTGACACTTCAACGTGATGTTGACTATATGGTACACGAGGGCGAAGTGCTCATCGTAGACCAATTTACTGGACGTACAATGCCAGGACGTCGTTTCTCTGAAGGTCTTCATCAAGCGATTGAAGCGAAAGAGGGCGTTCAAATTCAGAACGAATCTAAGACGATGGCGTCTATCACATTCCAGAACTACTTCCGTATGTATAACAAATTATCTGGTATGACGGGTACAGCGAAGACGGAAGAGGAAGAGTTCCGTAACATCTACAATATGACAGTTACGCAAATTCCTACGAATAGACCGGTGCAACGTATCGACAAACCAGACCTTATTTACATTAGCCAAAAAGGTAAATTTGATGCGGTAGTCGAAGATGTTATTGAGAAACACAAGAAAGGTCAACCGATTCTCTTAGGTACTGTAGCGGTTGAAACCAGTGAATATATCTCTAATCTCTTGAAGAAACGTGGCGTACGTCATGACGTACTCAACGCGAAGAACCACGAACGCGAAGCAGACATCGTTTCTAAAGCAGGTCAAAAAGGTGCCGTTACTATCGCGACTAACATGGCCGGTCGTGGTACCGACATCAAACTAGGCGAAGGTGTCGAAGAACTTGGTGGTCTTGCGGTTATTGGTACTGAACGTCACGAATCTCGCCGTATCGATGACCAATTACGTGGTCGTTCTGGTCGTCAAGGTGACAAAGGTGACAGCCGTTTCTACTTATCACTTCAAGACGAATTGATGGTGCGTTTCGGTTCAGATCGTTTACAAAAAATGATGAACCGTTTAGGTATGGATGATTCAACGCCAATTGAATCTCGTATGGTCTCTCGTGCAGTCGAATCTGCTCAGAAACGTGTTGAAGGTAACAACTTCGATGCGCGTAAACGTATTCTTGAATATGACGATGTATTACGTAAACAACGTGAAATTATTTATGGCGAACGTAATAACATTATCGATAGTGAATCTAGTGACGAACTTGTTCAAGGTATGTTACGTTCTACGCTTGAAACAGCGATTCGTTATTACATTAACGAAGAAGAGGACGATCCAGATTACGAGCCATTCATCAATTACGTAGACGATGTGTTCTTAAGTGAAGGCGACTTAAAAGTTGAAGATATTCGAGGTAAAGACCACGAAGATATCTTTGAAGTGGTTTGGGCTAAGATTGAAAAAGTATTAGAAAGCCAACGTTCTAAGATTGGCGAGCAGTTCAATGAGTTCGAACGCATGATCTTACTACGTTCTATCGATGCACACTGGACAGATCATATCGACACGATGGATCAATTAAGACAAGGTATTCATCTCCGTTCTTATGGTCAACAGAACCCACTTCGTGATTATCAAAACGAAGGTCATCAACTGTTTGAGGATATGATGACAGCAATCGAAGAAGATGTCAGCAAATATATCTTGAAATCAGTTATTACTGTTGAAGACGATGTTGAACGTGAAAAAACAAAAGACCTAGGCAAAGCAGAACATGTGAATGCTGAAGATGGTAAAGAAAAAGTGAAACCACAACCTTACGTTAAAGGTGAGGAAGTAGGACGTAACGATCCTTGCCCTTGTGGTAGTGGTAAGAAATATAAAAATTGTCATGGGGCTTAAAGCGAATGTAAGCCTATGCTAATTTGACTAAGGTCTCAACGTTGAGCGGGGTGTTTATGACACCGCTAATGTTGAGATCTTTTTACTCAGTAGTGTGTGAACAGTGGCCACGTTTATCAATCAAGACTCAGCCTAGTGGAGATATATGTTAAAATGAATAAAAAGTAATTGTGAATGAGGAGAGATAAGAATGGAATTATCCGAAATCAAACGTAATATCGATGCCTATGCGGCGAAACTCGACCAAATTAGGGGGTCTCTTTGACTTAGAGGAGAAAGAGACAAACATCCAGGAATATGAAGAGATGATGGCAGATCCATCATTCTGGGATGATCAGAACAAAGCGCAAGAGATCATCGATAAGAATAACGCTTTGAAATCAGTCGTGAATGGTTTCCGCGATTTAGAAAGCACACTCGAAGATATGGATGCAACGCGTGAATTGTTAGCTGAAGAGTATGATGAGGACATGAAACAAGATTTAGAGTCAGATGTGGAAGATTATCAAAGCAAGTTGGATTCTTTCGAACTTCAACTGCTGCTCGACGGACCTTACGATGCTAATAATGCTATCTTAGAGCTTCACCCAGGTGCAGGAGGTACAGAATCTCAAGATTGGACGAGCATGTTGTTGCGCATGTATCAACGTTACTGCGAGCAGAAAGGGTTCAAAGTTGAAGTTGCGGACTATCTTCCAGGCGATGAAGCGGGCGTGAAGAGCGTGACGCTTATCATTAAAGGGCACAACGCTTATGGTTATTTGAAAGCTGAAAAAGGTGTCCATCGTCTTGTGCGTATCTCACCATTCGACTCTTCTGGTCGTCGACATACGTCATTTGCATCATGTGACGTCATTCCAGAATTTGATAACAATGAAATAGAAATTGAAATTAATCCAGATGATATCTCTGTAGATACGTTCCGAGCTTCTGGTGCAGGCGGTCAGCACATTAACAAGACGGAATCCGCTATCCGTATTACCCACCACCCAACTGGTATTGTCGTTAACAACCAGAACGAGCGTTCACAAATTAAGAACCGTGAAGCAGCGATGAAGATGTTGAAAGCGAAATTGTATCAACTTAAATTAGAAGAGCAAGAACAAGAAATGGCTGAAATTCGCGGTGAACAGAAAGAAATTGGATGGGGTAGTCAAATCCGTTCATACGTCTTCCATCCATATTCTATGGTGAAAGACCATCGTACGAATACTGAAACAGGTAAAGTTGATGCAGTGATGGACGGCGATATTGGACCGTTTATCGAAGCGTATTTACGTAGCCAAATTGATCAAGAATCTTAATATTGCACTTATAAACGTGAGTAGGCAGGAAGTGTTTGAGGCGCTTCTGTCTGCTCTTTTTATGTTTTTTGAGTAGGTTGTAAAAGTTGAGAGAGGGCAAGGTTGATAGTCAATTTACTGTAAGTTTGAAAAATATCGTTATTACAGAGGATGTATAAAAGGGTGGGATTTAGGAGCAGATGGGCAACGTTAAAGGTGCAGTGAACAAGTGATCGGAGAGAATTATATTGTAAGTATACATTTTCAGTGAGATAACTAAATGAAATGTTCATGCAGTTGTGTTACAAAGCAGAATGGAGGGCATTTTGCTAAACTAGGGCAAACCCTTGATAATACTAGGATTATGAGGGGTGGAGGAAGTGGTTCGACAATTAAAGCGCATGATCATTTCACTTTTATATTACATAATGATGACATATAATATTACCACTCAGAATTGTGCTATAGTAAGTTTAACAAAATAATTACAGCGAAGGATTGAACTAATTATGAAGAAAACGATTACATTATCAGCAGTCTCATCAGCAGCTTTGTTTTTCGGAATTCATGGCGTTGCCTCTGCAGATCAAGTTCACACTGTGAAAGATGATGCACAATTATCTGATATAGCTTCAACATTTGCGACTAATTCAAACGAACTTAAATCTCTTAATAATATAAATAGTAATTCAGTAAATGCAGGAACTGATCTTATCATTCCTGATGTAGATATTTATGAAGTGAAAGCAGGCGATTCAATTCAAGGTATCGCAGCGGCTCACGACTTAACAGTAGAACAACTTTATCAATTAAACCCTTACTTAGGTGATGTGATTCACCCAGGTGACTTACTAGCGATTTCTGAAAAGGGTTCTGCGCATTTATATAACTTATACCAAGCCTATAGCCAAGGTGGTACGACTTATGCATCAAATTCAAACTATGCATCATACAATGCTAATAACTCAGCACCATCGTACAATGCTAATTCAGGAGTTGTAACACAAGCACCAGCAACTCAAACAGCACCTACGACTGGACAAACTTCATCTCCAGCATCATACACTCAATCTTATACGCCAATAGCGCCACAAAGTTATACAACGTCAAATAAAGCGCCTCAAGCGTCACAACATTACTCAGCGCCTGCAACAGTACATCATCCAGCATCTACAAATGCTGCTAACTCTTACAGTTGGGGTTACTGTACTTACTACGCATTTGAACGCCGTCAACAGTTAGGCCGTGGCATCGGTAACTATTGGGGCAATGCGAATAACTGGGCAAATGCTGCGCAACGTAACGGTTACACTGTAAACCGTACACCTGAAGTTGGTGCAGTCTTCCAAACTACTGCAGGTAGCTATGGTCACGTAGGAGTCGTTGAAAGAAAGAACAATGATGGTTCAATCCTTGTTTCTGAAATGAACTGGAATGGCGGTTTCGGTAAGAAATCATACCGTACAGTTACAAACCCAGGTCAATACAGCTACATCCACTAGGATACAGCTATGAATAACAATATAGACGCGTCAATTTCTATCGTTTTACGGTAGATGTTGGCGTGTTTTTTGTAGAGTAGAAGAAATGAGTAGAGTGTCGGCATCGCTCCTTTATTAATGCGAAGGTTTAATGTCTTTAACTATACGACAATAAATTTCAAATCCTCTTATAAAATACTTTGAAAAATAACGCTAAAACTTGCATAATTTAGATAACCACTTATCTAGGAAATTCGTACGTTAAAAGTTAGTGGAATTGAAGTATGAAATTGAAGAAATATTATAATAGTGCGTTCAACTTGAGTAAGTATTTTGAAGAAGAGAAATGGGTGAAGCGAATTGATTTGGTATTTCATGGCAGCGTTCTTTCCGTGCGTACTAATAGTGCTTTTTAGTGTGCTCACACGCAGCAAGTGGGTTGGCACATTACTGACATTAATATTGATTGGCGTCTCTGTTTGGAAAGGCTTCTTTCATAACGAGTGGATTATATTTATAGATGTTGTTTCACTGGCGGCAGGTTATCTTATTATCGATCAATTACAGTTTCATAAACATCAAGATGATGAGTAACTGTAAAGTTCCATTTCTGTTCTTATTATATGGCCGGCTAGACGCTAGCCCTACAGGTTTAAAATTTTTAAAATAGGCAAACATAGTTAAGTAACTATGTTTGTTTTTTTATACTGAAAAATGACCCGATATATTAAAGGTAATTCACTTCTGAGATAAATAAATAGCTAGCTTAAAATAACTTCTTGAGTAAATTTTGATTTTGTCTCAGACTCTTTTTTATGCTAGTAAATAAGTTGATAAGAAGCGAACAAACGTTTGGACTTCGTATGCTGAATCTGTTAAAATATGAATAAGTATAACGGGCGAATAGAAATAAGAAGTGTCAAAGATGACAACTTAAGCGATTAATTAATAGGAGTGTATGATATATGGAGCACCATCCATTTAAGTTATCTTCCGAATTCGAACCACAAGGGGATCAACCTCAAGCGATTAAAAAGATTGCAGACGGCGTTAAAGCAGGTAAACGTCATCAAACCTTACTGGGGGCCACAGGTACAGGTAAGACCTTTACGATGAGTAACGTCATTAAAGAAGTAGGCAAACCTACCTTAATAATTGCTCATAACAAGACGTTGGCGGGGCAACTTTACAGTGAGTTTAAAGAGTTCTTCCCTGAAAATAGAGTAGAATATTTCGTAAGTTACTATGATTATTATCAACCTGAAGCGTATGTACCTTCAACTGACACCTTTATTGAGAAAGATGCTTCTATTAACGATGAAATTGACCAATTACGTCACTCTGCTACGAGTGCGTTATTTGAAAGAGACGATGTCATTATCATCGCTAGTGTCAGCTGTATTTACGGTTTAGGGAACCCGAAAGAATACCGCGACTTAGTAGTTAGTATTCGAGTAGGTATGGAAATGGATCGCAGCGAGTTATTACGTAAACTCGTTGATGTTCAATATACACGCAATGATATTGATTTCCAACGCGGTACTTTTAGAGTGAGAGGGGACGTCGTAGAAATCTTCCCTGCTTCTCGAGAAGAAATGTGTATCCGTGTGGAATTCTTTGGTGATGAAATTGATCGCATCCGTGAAGTTAACTACTTAACAGGTGAAGTGCTCAGAGATAGAGAACATTTTGCGATCTTCCCGGCTTCCCACTTCGTTACTCGTGATGAGAAGATGAAAGTGGCGATTCAACGCATCGAGAAAGAACTTGAAGAGCGTTTAGAAGAATTGCGTTCTGAGAACAAACTATTAGAGGCACAACGTCTCGAGCAACGTACGAACTATGATTTAGAGATGATGAGAGAAATGGGCTTCTGTTCTGGAATCGAGAACTACTCTGTGCATCTAACATTACGTCCATTAGGCTCTACACCATATACATTGCTTGATTACTTTGGTGACGACTGGTTAGTTATGATTGATGAATCTCACGTGACGTTACCTCAGATTCGTGGAATGTATAATGGTGACCGTGCGCGTAAACAAGTGTTAGTCGATCACGGTTTCCGTTTACCAAGTGCAATGGATAACCGTCCACTTAAATTTGAAGAGTTTGAAGAGAAAACGAATCAACTCGTTTATGTTTCAGCTACGCCTGGTCCGTATGAAATGGAACATACCGACGAGATGGTGGAACAAATCATCCGTCCAACAGGCTTATTGGATCCTAAAATTGATGTCCGACCAACTGAGAATCAAATTGATGACTTACTCAGTGAAATTCACACGCGTATCGAGCGAAATGAGCGTGTCCTAGTTACGACATTAACCAAGAAGATGAGTGAAGACTTAACGACATATATGAAAGAAGCGGGAATCAAAGTCAATTACTTACACTCGGAAATTAAGACGCTCGAGCGAATTGAAACGATTCGTGACTTACGTATGGGTACGTATGATGTTATTGTAGGGATTAACCTCTTGAGAGAGGGACTTGATATACCAGAAGTTTCTCTTGTAGTAATTCTCGATGCCGATAAAGAAGGATTCCTTCGTTCGGAACGCTCTCTCGTCCAAACTATCGGACGTGCAGCGCGTAATAGCGAAGGGGAAGTAATCATGTACGGCGATAAGATCACAGATTCTATGCAACATGCCATAGACGAAACGCAACGTCGTCGTGAAATTCAAATGAAATTTAATGAAGAACATAATATCACGCCTACTACAATTAATAAGAAGATTCACGATGTTATCAGCGCGACGGTGGAGAACGACGACACGAACGAGAAGAAACAAACCGAAGTGCCTAAGAAAATGTCTAAAAAAGAGCGTAAAAAAACAATTGATAATATAGAAAAAGAAATGAAACAAGCAGCGAAAGATCTCGACTTCGAGAAAGCAACCGAACTTCGTGATATGTTATTTGAATTAAAAGCAGAAGGGTGACATGAATGAAACAACCATCCATTTCAATTAGAGGAGCAAGAGCACACAATTTAAAAGGTGTAGATATCGAAATACCTAAGAATAAACTCGTCGTGATGACAGGTTTATCAGGTTCAGGTAAATCTTCACTTGCTTTTGATACGATTTATGCTGAAGGACAAAGACGCTATGTCGAATCACTCAGTGCATACGCGCGTCAATTCTTAGGTCAAATGGATAAGCCAGATGTCGACAGTATTGAAGGGTTATCTCCAGCGATATCAATCGATCAGAAAACGACGAGTAAGAACCCGCGTTCTACTGTTGCAACAGTAACGGAAATTTACGATTATATTCGTTTATTGTATGCCCGTGTAGGCAAGCCATATTGTCCTAACCACGGTATAGAAATCGAATCTCAAACGGTACAACAAATGACGGATCGTATACTCGATTTAGAGGAACGTACGAAGATTCAACTCTTAGCACCTGTCGTTTCACATCGCAAAGGCTCACATGAAAAGCTTATCGACGATATTAGTAAGAAAGGTTATGTCCGTGTACGTGTCGACGGTGAGATTACGGATGTCAATGAGGTACCTGAATTAGATAAGAATAAGAATCATTCAATTGAGGTTGTAGTCGATCGATTAGTAGTTAAATCAGGCATCGAAACACGTCTTGCAGATTCTATTGAAACGGCGCTTCAACTCTCAGAAGGTACGCTCATTGTTGATGTCATCGGTGACGAAGAGATGAAATTCTCAGAGAACCATGCGTGTCCAATCTGTGGTTTTTCTATAGGCGAATTAGAGCCTCGTATGTTTAGTTTCAACAGTCCGTTTGGTGCTTGTCCAACATGTGACGGTCTAGGACAAATCCTACGTGTAGATTTAGATTTAGTCGTACCTGACCCAAACAAGACGTTGAATGAAGGTGCTATATTGCCTTGGGAACCAACGAGCTCCGATTTCTATCCAACGCTACTGAAACGCGTGTGTGAAGTTTATAAAATTGATATGGATAAACCTTACAAGAAGCTCACACAACGTCAGAAAGACATTTTAATGTATGGTTCAAAAGGTAAGAAGATTGAATTTATGTTCCGTCAAAGAAACGGACAGAAACGTAAAAGAACTATGGAATTTGAAGGGGTTGTTCACAACGTTAACCGCCGTTATCATGAATCACCTTCAGAGTACACGCGCGAGATGATGAGCAAGTATATGACGCAGCTTACATGTCAAACTTGTCATGGTAAACGTTTGAGTCGTGAAGCACTCTCTGTTTATGTAGGAAATAAAAATATAGGCGACGTTGTGGCTTATTCCATTGGAGAAGCGTTAAATTATTACGACAACCTTGAACTTTCTAGTCAAGATCGTACAATTGCAGATCAAATTCTTAAAGAAATCTATTCACGTCTGAAATTCTTGTATAATGTGGGACTTGAGTATCTTACATTAGATCGATCAGCAGGAACTTTATCAGGTGGTGAAGCACAACGTATTCGCTTAGCTACTCAGATAGGTTCAAGACTGACAGGTGTATTATATGTGCTTGATGAACCTTCAATTGGTTTACATCAACGTGATAATGACCGTCTCATCAATACGTTAAAAGAGATGCGTGATTTAGGTAATACATTAATCGTAGTTGAACACGACGATGATACTATGCGTGCAGCGGATTATCTTATTGATGTTGGTCCTGGTGCAGGTGAGCATGGCGGTGAAATCGTTGCGAGCGGTACACCTAAGCAAGTCATGAGAAAGAAATCATCGCTTACTGGTCAGTATTTGAGTGGTCAGAAGTTAATAGAAGTTCCTGAACATCGACGTGAAATTACAGATAGAAAGCTTCATATCAAAGGTGCGCGTAGCAATAACTTGAAGGACGTTAACGTGGATTTACCTCTATCTACAATGACGGTAGTTACTGGTGTGTCAGGTTCTGGTAAAAGTTCATTAGTCAACGAAGTGCTCTACAAGACGTTATCGAAAGAAATTAATAACTCGAAAGTAAAACCTGGTGATAACGATGGTATCGATGGACTTGATCAACTTGATAAAGTTATTGATATCGATCAATCTCCAATTGGACGTACTCCGCGTTCTAACCCGGCGACTTATACGGGTGTGTTCGATGATATACGTGACATCTTCGCTCAAACGAATGAAGCGAAGATCAGAGGCTATTCTAAAGGCCGTTTCAGCTTCAACGTTAAAGGTGGACGTTGTGAAGCATGTAAAGGTGACGGAATCATCAAGATTGAAATGCACTTCTTACCGGATGTGTATGTACCTTGTGAAGTTTGTGATGGTAAACGCTATAATCGCGAAACATTAGAAGTGACTTATAAAGGTAAGAATATCGCGGATGTGCTTGCGATGACGGCAGAAGAAGCAACCCACTTCTTCGAAAATGTGCCGAAGATTCACCGCAAGTTGAAGACATTGGTAGATGTAGGTTTAGGTTATGTGAAGTTAGGTCAACCTGCGACGACACTTTCAGGTGGTGAAGCGCAACGTGTTAAACTTGCTTCCGAATTACACAAACGCTCTACAGGCCGTTCAATCTACATCTTAGACGAACCAACGACAGGACTTCACGTTGATGATATTCGTCGTCTACTGAATGTGCTCAATAAACTTGTAGACAATGGAGATACCGTGGTAATTATCGAGCATAACTTAGATGTTATTAAGAAAGCAGACTATCTGATTGATTTAGGACCAGAAGGTGGCGACGGTGGTGGCACCATTGTAGCGACAGGTACACCTGAAGAGGTGGCTGAAGTTAAAGAAAGTTATACAGGTCAATACTTGAAACCTGTATTAGAAAGAGATACACGCCATTAGATAGAAATTGGCATTCTCATTTTCTTGAGTGAGTTAGAAAGTGAGAATGCCTTTTTATATCATTGCATCTCACGTTTTACTTCGCTATTTATACCATTTCTAGTCAACTTTTAGTGTGTTCCAATAATGCTTTTTGATATCATGACACTAAAGTAGTATGGTGTAATGAGTGTATGCATATTACAATTCACTATGTAAGATAAGAATCTGTTTTGAATCATTGCCGATTTTCATGAAAATATACCTTTAATATAAAGCGGGGTAGCTGGTTGAATACAAGAGGGCACGTAGCTGTCTCAAACTCTCGCACTACTTGTGGTGATAGAACTACGATATTGCATATTTCTGAGCCACTTCCAAGGTTACTATTTTATGACAATGATTAGAGCAATTCACTTTTATAGTGAAATAATGATAGAATGAAATGAATGTAGTGACTTTTACATCAATCAGCATCAGCTGACTTGAAAAGTACTAAGAGTGATAGAGGTGTACGGATGTTAACTACGAAAAGTATTATTGAACGCTTTGAACTGAAACTCGTGGCTGGAGAACAAGGTTTGAATAAGAAGATTATGAATACTGATATTTCAAGACCAGGCCTTGAAATGGCAGGCTATTTCTCTCACTATGCTTCAGACCGCATTCAACTGCTCGGAACGACAGAGTTATCGTTCTATAATTTATTACCAGACGAGGAGAGACAAGGGCGTATGCGCAAATTGTGCCGTCCTGAAACGCCCGCTATTATTGTGACTCGTGATCTTGAGCCACCTCAAGAATTGTATCAAGCAGCTGAAGAACTCGATACGCCTCTCATTATGTCATCAGTAGCGACAACGCAGCTCATGAGTCGACTTACTACTTTTTTAGAACACGAACTTGCTAAGACGACGTCAATCCATGGCGTGCTTGTCGACGTATATGGCGTAGGTGTCTTAATCACAGGTGATTCTGGCATAGGTAAAAGTGAAACTGCACTAGAACTTATCAAACGTGGACACCGTCTCGTTGCAGATGATAACGTAGAAATTCGTGAAATCACGAAAGACGAACTTATCGGAAAGCCACCTAAACTCATCGAACATTTACTTGAAATTCGAGGATTAGGTATCATCAATGTGATGACACTCTTTGGCGCAGGTTCAATACTTACAGAAAAACGTATACGTTTGAATATTCATTTAGAAAATTGGCATGAAGATAAATTGTATGATCGCGTTGGACTTAACGAAGAAACGCTGCGAATATTAGAAACGGAAATTAAGAAGAAGACCATTCCAGTGCGACCAGGTCGTAACGTTGCGGTCATTATCGAAGTTGCAGCGATGAATTATCGCTTGAATGTCATGGGGATTAATACAGCGGAAGAATTTAATGACCGTTTAAACGCCGAAATATTAAGAAATAGCCAGAAAGAACAGGACAAGGAGAACTAAGGCATGAATTTAACTCTAAATTACATCGATCCCGTTGCCTTTCAATTAGGCCCTATTGCAGTGCGATGGTACGGTATTATCATCGCTTGTGGCATATTATTAGGTTACTTTATAGCGCAACGAACACTTCAACGTGTCGGATTTGATAAAGACGTACTCGTAGATATTCTCTTTTGGAGTGCGATTATTGGCTTTATCGTCGCTCGGATTTACTTTGTTATCTTCCAATTTCCATATTATGCGCAGCACCCAGCGGAAATACCGAAGATCTGGCATGGAGGCATTGCCATTCACGGTGGTATTATCGGTGGCTTCATTACAGGTATTTTCATCTGTAAGCGTAAAAATATTAATCCATTTCAAATGGGAGATATTGCCGCGCCAAGTATGATACTTGCTCAAGGTATCGGACGTTGGGGTAACTTTATGAACCATGAGGCGCATGGCGGACCAGTGTCACGCTCATTTTTAGAACACTTACATATTCCTGACTTTATTATTGATAATATGTATATTAATGGTGTTTACTATCATCCAACATTTTTATATGAATCGATTTGGGATGTCCTTGGATTTATCATCCTACTCAGTCTACGCAAGCACTTGAGAATCGGTGATACGTTTGCATTATATCTCATTTGGTATTCAATCGGTCGTTTCTTTGTGGAAGGATTACGTACTGATAGTTTAATGTTGACGAGTCATATCCGCATCGCCCAACTGATGTCTATCGTTCTCGTGATTGTGGGTATTGTCATCATTATTGTTAGACATGTGAAGTTCAAACCGCAACGTTTTAAAGAAGCTAAGCCTTTACCATGGCCAAATCAACGAGCAGGTGAGCGTTAGTGCGTAAGTTACAAGAACAGAAAGTGAAAGGTGCCAACCCACTGTGGCAAATGTATCGCTTTGTGCAACGCGGCCGTTTATTTAAGAATACACTGATCATAGAGTTAACACGTTATATACCCAGTTTAAAGTTCAAGCGCTGGGTATATATTCATTTGTTAAACATGACGATTGGTCAACATACAGCATTTGCTTTTAAAGTTGTGCCGGATTTACTCTATCCTGAACTGATAACGATAGGTGAGAATTGTGTCATTGGATATAACACGACCATACTCACTCATGAATTCACAGTTCAAGCACATCGTAAAGGTCGAGTAAATATTGGTGACAATACATTGATAGGTGCGAATGTTATAATACTACCTGGTATTCATATTGGATCAAATGTTCAAGTCGCTGCAGGAACTGTCGTGAGTAAAGATGTTCCTGATGGTGCTTTAGTAAAAGGAAATCCAATGCAAATTATTAAAGACTAAAGATTAAAGGAGGTGACTCCATGGCACAACGCAATAATGTGATCCCGATGAAGAGAGATGAAAGTTTCTATCGAAATATGGCTGAGCATCGATTTGCGCAACAAGATTTTAAAAAAGCGGCAACGTATTTTCAAAAAGTGCTGGAAGCGTCACCTCAAGACTTTCAAGTGCTGAATAAATATGCTACGTCATTGACGAAATTAGGTTTAGGTAAAAAGGCTGAAGCGCTCTATTTCGAACAAATCGCAGAAGGTGCGAATGTCGAAGAGAGCTATTATGAATTAAGTCAATTAAACATTACATTAAATGAACCGAACAAAGCATTCTTATTTGGAATTAACTACGTGATTATTTCAGGCAATAAAGATTATCAAAAAGAGTTAGAGTCGATGTTCGAAGTCTCTTATCATGCACCAGAGAATTTGGAAAAGGAAGCGCAATTATTCTCGACTCAACTCATCTTCCAATATTTATTCTCTCAGGGACGTATGGAAGCGGCTCATGATTTCATTTATAGACAAAGTGAAGAAATCCAGCAACATCGCATCGTGAGAAATCTCTTGGCTATGTGCTACTTGTATATGAACGAGTACGATACAGCCAAAACGATGTTTGAAGCGTTACTTGCTGAAGATAATACAGATGTGCATGCACTCTGTCACTATACATTGTTGTTGCATAATATGAACGAGACAGAGAAGTATCAACGCTATTTGAAATTACTCAGTAAAGTTGTGCCTATGAATGACGACGAGTCATTTAAACTTGGCATTGTCTTAAGTTACTTGAAACAATACGAGGCTTCTCAAAAACTACTCGTTCCGCTCTATAAAAAAGGGAAGTTCTTATCTTTACAGATGTATCACGCCTTAAGCTATAACAATTATTTCCTTGGAAATATTGAGGATAGTGAATATTATTGGAATAAATTACGCGAAGTCTCTCAAGTAGAAAGCGGTTATCCACCTTGGATGATAGAGAAGAGTAAAGAACAATTTAATACTCAAATCTTACCTTTATTGTTAGATGACGATGATCATTATCGTATTTATGGTATTTTCTTACTTAATCAATTGAAAGGCCGAGAGATTCTACTCACTGAAGAAATCTGGAAGATACTTGAGAGCATGAATGATTACGAGAAACTTTATCTCACCTATCTCATTCAAGATTTGAAGTTAAATAAATTGGATTTTATACATCGGGGTTTACAAGCGATATATGAGCAACCGTCATTGCGACAATATCAAGATGTGTTTATCAGATGGATTGATTTAGCCGAAACGATAATCGATACCTATGACGAGTTGCCTGAAGTAGAACCCTTTGTAGCTGCAACTATCTATTTGTATTTCAGTTCAGAAGGACTAAAGATGACGAAGAAACAGCTATGTGACTGGTTTGATTTAACTTACTATCGTCTTGATAAAGCAATAGATATATTCATGAGCATATAGTTTTTACAAAGATAGGGCGTGTTATATAATGCGCTTGATGATAAATAACTAGGAGGCAATGTAGATGACTGAACAAGTGGATTTCGATGTTGCAATTGTAGGCGCAGGTCCTGCAGGTATGACAGCAGCAGTTTATGCTTCTCGTGCAGATTTAAGTACAGTAATGATTGAAAGAGGTATGCCAGGCGGTCAGATGGCAAATACAGAAGAGGTTGAGAACTTCCCTGGCTTCGACTTTGTGACAGGTCCAGACCTTTCTACTAAAATGTTTGAGCATGCGAAGAAATTCGGTGCTGAATATCAATATGGCGATATCAAGTCAATTGAAGACAAAGGTGACTATAAAGTAATTAATTTAGGTGACAAAGAAATTACAGCCTACGCTGTGATTATTTCCACTGGTGCAGAATACAAGAAAATCGGTGTCCCTGGTGAACAAGAACTCGGCGGTAGAGGTGTAAGTTACTGTGCCGTATGTGACGGTGCATTCTTCAAAGGTAAGAAACTTTACGTTATCGGTGGCGGTGACTCAGCTGTCGAAGAAGGTACGTTCCTTACTAAATTCGCAGATAGCGTAACGATTGTACACCGTCGTGATGAATTACGTGCTCAAAAAATCTTACAAGATCGTGCGTTCAAGAATGACAAAGTTGATTTCATTTGGAGTCATACGTTGAAGACGATTAATGAAAAAGATGGTAAAGTAGGCTCACTTACACTTGAATCCACTAAAGACGGTTCAGAACAAACAGTGGATGCTGATGGTGTATTTATCTATATCGGTATGAAACCATTAACAGCACCATTTGAAGATTTAGGCATTACAAATGAGACAGGCTATATCGTTACCAACGACGATATGAGCACATCTATCCCTGGTATTTATGCTGCTGGTGACGTACGCGAGAAAGGTTTACGTCAAATTGTTACAGCTACAGGTGATGGCAGTATCGCAGCGCAAAGTGCCAATGCCTATATCGAACAAGTGAAAGAGAAACTTGAAGGTTAATTGAGTTTCGATCTTTTGAGAGATTCATATTGAGGGTATTCTGACCCTCTATGAATCTCTTTTCTATACATAATGATGGCGTATAGAGTCTGAAGAACTTGCATTGCCTATAGTTATATTCAGCTCAATTCCTAAACTTAACATTGTGATATGTATGACTTTTCATGTAAAATATGATGGAGAGACAAGCGTTCTTTATCGCAAGAGCAGCTCTAGATTGTAACTTGAAACAATTGAAATTTTACATAGTTGACTAGTGGTCAAGCATAGAAGACGTTAAAGAAAAGGTAACGTGAAACAAAGCAGCAACAACATAACATAAAGCAACGGATGGTGGATTGAGAAATGCAACGAGATGACAAAGATATTGTGAAAAGTGAACTGTTAGTCGTAACAGGATTATCAGGGGCAGGTAAATCATTTGTGATACAAACTTTAGAAGACATCGGCTACTTCTGTGTCGATAATTTACCGCCGATACTCTTGCCGAAATTTGTAGAACTGATGGAGCAAGGGAATCCATCGTTACAGAAAGTCGCTATTGCCATAGACCTTAGAGGTAAAGAGTTATTTAAATCTTTGATTAAAGAAATTGATCAGATCAAGAGTCGTAATGACGTTATTGTAGATTTAATGTTTTTAGAAGCGACGAATGAGAAACTGATTTCACGTTATAAAGAGTCTCGACGTGCACACCCATTAAACGATCAAGGTCAACGCTCGTTAGTAGAAGCGATTGATGAAGAACGCAAACTGTTATCAGAAATTAAAAGTTTAGCAAATTACACGATTGATACGACACATTTAACAACGAAAGAATTGAAGAAACGTATTAATGATTACTTCACTTCCAATAAATACGAGCCTTTTAGTATTAACGTAACTAGCTTTGGCTTCAAGCATGGGATTCAAATTGATGCGGATCTCGTCTTTGATGTGCGTTTCTTACCTAACCCGTACTATGTTGAATCATTAAGACCTTTAACAGGTGAAGATGATAGTGTCTATCAGTATGTGATGAAATGGAAAGAAACAGAAATTTTCTATAACAAACTCATGGATTTATTGAAATTTATGATTCCAGGTTATAAGAAAGAAGGTAAATCTCAGCTTGTTATTGCGATAGGTTGTACAGGTGGACAGCACCGCTCTGTCGCATTAGCGAAAAGAATCGGCTCAGAATTGAAAGAAAGCTTTGATTATCATGTATATGTGCAACATCGCGATGCACATATTGAAAGTGGCGAATAATAATGAAACGAATCAAACTCGTGCTTATCGGCGGCGGCACTGGATTGTCAGTGCTCGCGCGTGGACTTAAGCAATTTCCTATAGATATTACGACAATCGTAACAGTGGCAGATGACGGCGGAAGTACCGGTAAGATTCGAAGCGAAATGGATATTCCTGCGCCAGGTGATATTCGTAACGTCATTTCTGCCTTAAGTGAAACGGAACCTGTGCTTGAACAGCTCTTCCAATATCGCTTTGAAGAAGATCAAGTTGAAGGGCACTCGTTAGGTAACTTGCTCATTGCTGCGATGACGAATATCACGGATGATTTCGGACATGCAGTGAAAGAATTGAGTAAGATTTTAAACATTAAAGGACAGGTTATTCCGTCTACCAATTCGAGTGTGAGCTTGAATGCCGAAATGGATGATGGCGAAGTGGTCTATGGGGAGTCTAACATTCCGAAGAAGAATAAACGCATTAAACGTGTGTTTCTAGAGCCTGAAGATGTGGAGCCAATGAGTGAAGCCATCGAAGCAATTGAAGAGGCAGATCTCATAGTTCTTGGACCAGGTTCGCTTTATACTAGTGTGATTTCTAACTTATGTGTTAAAGGTATTTCTGAAGCACTTGTAGAGAGTTATGCGCCTAAATTGTATGTCACAAATGTAATGACACAATCAGGCGAGACGACGCACTATACTGCGATGGACCACTTACAAGCTATCCACGACCACGTAGGTCAAGAGTTCATCAGCTATATCATCTGTGGGGACCAAACGTATAACGATGAGGTGCTCGAACGGTATCGCAAAGAGAACGCTGAGCCTGTGACTTGTGATATTGAGAGATTAGAAGCGGCAGGCGTAGAAGTCTTCTCAAGTAAAGATCTTGTCGAAATTTCGTCAGAGCATTACGTGCGCCACAACACGAAAGTCTTATCTAAGATGATTTATGAAATTGCGTTGCGTGAGACAAGTACGATTGAGTTTAAAAGGGATAAAAATCGCAGAAATCATTAAGTGAATATGTAGATTAGAAAGGTTGTCATAACGATGAGTTTTGCATCTGATATGAAAAATGAATTAACGAGAATAGAAGTCGATGAAGCGAATGCAAGAGCAGAACTAAGCGCGTTGATTCGTATGAACGGTGCGCTCTCCCTTTCTAATCAACAGTTTATCATTGATGTACAAACGGAGAATGCGACAACTGCACGTCGAATCTACTCGTTGATTAAAAAAGTTTTTAATGTAGAAGTCGAAATCCTCGTGCGTAAAAAAATGAAATTAAAGAAAAATAACATCTATATTTGTCGTATTAAAATGTTAGCGAAAAAAATACTAGACGATTTATGCATCTTGCGTGATGGTATGTTTATGCATGAAATAGATTCAGCGATGACCGACGATGACGAAATGTGCCGAAGTTATTTACGTGGCGCCTTTTTAGCAGGAGGTTCTGTCAATAATCCTGAAACCTCTTCCTATCATCTGGAAATTTTTTCACAATATGAGACGCATTCAGAAGGTTTAGTGAAATTAATGAACCACTACGGCCTGAATGCGAAATATCTGGAGCGTAAGAAAGGTAGCATCGTCTACTTGAAAGAAGCGGAGAAGATTTCTGATTTCCTCAGTCTCATTGGTGGCTATCAAGCCTTATTGAAATTTGAAGATGTGCGTATCGTTCGAGATATGCGCAATTCTGTAAACCGTCTCGTGAACTGTGAAACGGCCAATCTCAATAAAACGGTAAGTGCGGCAATGAAGCAGGTTGAAAGCATACAGCTTATCGACCAAGAAATTGGCTTAGATAATTTGCCAGATCGTTTGAGAGAAATTGCGAAATTACGTGTACAACATCAAGAGATTTCGTTGAAAGAATTAGGAGAAATGGTGTCTTCAGGCAAAATTTCAAAATCTGGCGTTAACCATCGTTTGCGTAAGTTAAATGAACTGGCAGATAAGATTCGTAGTGGTGAAACGATAGAGATGTAGATTGAGGACTTGCAGTGGTAAAACGCGAGGGGCCACGTGCTCTAAGCTAATAAAGATGCATATCAATAGTAAAGCGCTTTTCAACTTCGAGTATCTGAAAAGCGCTTAAGTTATATATGATAAACTCCATATTATCTTAATCCCGACATGAATTGATAGGCTGTGACGCCATAGCGATATTTGAAACACTTATTTAAATGAGCAAGGTCCACAAAGTTGCATTCAGCAATAGCCCAATACACATCTTTATACGTCTCGATAATTTGCTTAGCACGTTCTACTTTGTAATTAATATAATACTGATGCGGCGTTAATCCTGTCTGCTTTTTAAAGAAGCGTATAAATTGATATTTAGACATTTCTAGAGCTTGGCTCAACTGCTCTAAATTCAATTTATCATTATAATGTTGTTTAATTATTTCTATAGCTAACTTTGTCTTTGCATTATCAGCTCTTGAAGTTGAAGATACCGCTTGTCTTGGAAATTGATCGATTAAATCTACGAAACGTTCATGACATTCAGCTTCAGAATTGTCATAAAATATCGCTTGCCACAACTTGATGATACGCTCTGAAATGCGTGGATTGTAGATAATGGGAGTCGTAAACTTCACATTTGTGGTGAGTCCCAATGCTTCTCTCAACATAGCAGGCTTGATATAGAGCATAATATATTCAAGTCCTTGAGCATCATACGATTGGCCATCATGCGTTTCTTCAGGATTAAATAACATCACACCACTCGTATGAGAAAGGTGATGTATACCACCTAGATGATAAGATTGCAGACCGCGCAATGTCACGCCCATAGCATATTCTTGATGGGCATGTTTCTTATATTGAAAGTCATCCAAATGCGCATGCATCGCAGTGATGCCGATTGCATTTTTATACTTAAAATGATTCATCATCTATCATCGCCCCTCATATCAAAGCCAAACTATAACAGCAGCATAAACAAGAAATATTGCCATCACAATCGTAACTACCATCTCATGGCGTTGAAGAAAGCGCTGAAGTAATGCGCCAAAGACGACCCATAGTCCGAAAGAGAAGACACCTATAAGAGTAATAACGATAATGAATAAACTTATCGTCGAGAAAGTGTGATAGGTACCCAGTACAAATGAAGGTAGTACCGTAAGTGTAAAAGTGATGACTTTAGGGTTTAAAAATTGTAATAAATAACCCGATTTAAAGCTCCCTTTGTTTGTAGGCTCATCGCTACCGTGAGATTTAAACAATAAGTAGACTAAGTATAGCATGTACAAACTACCAATGACTTTCATAATCGTCAGAACGGGAGGTATATATTGAGCGAACAAGCTATTAATTAGCGCTGACAATACGAGTAAAGTAAAGAAAGCGAGTGATGCGCCATATGTATATTGAATGCCTGCCCGACGCCCCTGAGACTTAATAGTGTTCAATATATCTAGATTCGTGGGTCCCGGCGTTCCAGTGACGAGAAAGGTATAGAAGACAAATGACAAGATATTCATCGCACAATCCCCCTTTGTATACTGAAGTGTTGCTCAAGTATAAAGCATGTTACAATGGCTCTGATAGTACAAAATTGCGAAGAGAGTTAACTAAATATTTGTAAGAATATTGAGATATTGAATGAAATTAGGAAGGATAGTATGAATTATGGCTTCAAGTAACAATGAGTATGAGAATTTGCTGTTCTACTTTGCCTATAAGACATTTATTAATACGGCAGATGAAATTATCGAAGCGTATGGTTTGAGTCGTCAACATCATCGTTTTTTGTTTTTTATTGAAAAGGTCCCGGGCATTACAGTGAAAAATTTGTTAAAGAGTCTTGAAATATCGAAACAAGGGAGTCATGCAACTTTGAAAAAGCTCAAGGATAAAGGGCTAATTCAAGAACAACAATCCACTAAAGATCGTCGTGTGAAGCGGCTGTACCCTACAGAAGAGGGGACGAAACTCGTCAAAGAACTGAATAAAGCGCAAAATGATTTATTTAGTGAAATTCAAGAACGTGTCGGGACAGACTGGTATGCGATTATGGAAGAATTTGCGTCCTATCGCTCCGGATATAAAGAAATTAAACATTTAAAACATCAGCACGAATCAACTCGCGAGACACATGAAGAATAAAGGTCACTACCAAAGTGCCTTCATTCTTCCTCGCTTTTCATTTCGTTTGAAGTGCGGTCTTTTTCGAATTTCCGCCTCAAAAATTGAGATTGAAATGCCTTTTAAAAGGGTAAAAAGAGACTAGTGTCGTAAAATGTCGTCATACAAAGTGACGTACGACAGAAAAATTTTTATGCAAATAGGTCAACTTAATTGACCTTTAATACAGATAGATTTATCCTAGAAGTAATCAATCGCAAAGGAGAAATGGAAATGAAAAGACGTGTAGGACAATATTTAATGGACTGTATTAGTGAATTTGGTGTCGAGACAATCTTCGGTGTTCCTGGAGATTTCAACTTAACATTCCTAGATGATATTACGGAAAGAGACGACATGAAATGGGTAGGTAATACGAACGAACTTAACGCAAGCTATGCCGCTGATGGTTATGCACGCATGCACGGTATGAGCGCGATGGTCACAACATTTGGTGTTGGTGAATTGAGTGCGGTTAACGGTATCGCAGGTGCTTACGCTGAACGTGTACCCGTCATTCAAATCACAGGCGCTCCAACACGTTCTGCAGAGCAAGCGGGCGCTTATTTACACCACTCATTAGGTGAAGGTAGCTTTGATGATTACCGTCAAATGTATGAACCGATAACTACTTCAGAAGCGTATATTACGCCAGAGAACGCACAAACAGAAATTCCACGTATCCTTACTGCAGCTTGGACTGAGAAACGTCCGGTACACATTCACTTACCAATTGATGTGGCTGGAGAAGAAATCGAAGTGACAGAAACGTTCAAACACCCTACACATCAAGAGAGCGATGTTTCAAATCTCATCGAAGCGGTTGAGAAACGTTTGAAAGACGCGAAACAACCGGTCATACTAACTGGTCATGAAATCAACAGCTTCAACTTACACGAAGAGCTAGAGCAGTTCGTTAACCAAACGCACATTCCTGTAGCACAACTTTCTCTAGGTAAAGGCGCATTTAACGAGGAAAATCCATACTACATCGGCATGTATGACGGCCAAGTAGCTGAAGAACAAATTAAAAATTATGTAGATCATAGTGACTGTATCCTCAATATCGGTGGTAAACTCACTGACTCAGCTACAGCTGGCTTTAGCTACGAATTCGATTTAGATGATGTTATCACAATCAATCACCGCAATTTCCAAGCAGGTGAGACAACAAGTCAAGACGCACATCTTATCGATTTAGTTCAACAACTGACAAATATCGATGTGCAGTTTGATGTAGACTACCCTCAATACGAACGTCCATCTGAAGAAGTGCAAGTTTCAGATGAAGCACTAACTCAAAAACAATATTTTGCGATGTTACAACAATTTATCAAAGCAGATGACGTGCTTCTCGCAGATCAAGGTACATCATTCTTTGGTTCTTACAATTTAGGTTTAAGCTCAAACAATATGTATATTGGTCAACCACTTTGGGGCTCTATCGGCTATACTTTACCAGCAACATTAGGCTCACAAATCGCCAATAAAGAACGCCGCAACTTACTTCTAGTAGGTGAAGGTGCTTTACAACTTACAGTACAAGATATTGCTGTTATGATGCGTGAAGATATTAAACCTGTATTATTCGTTATCAACAATGACGGCTATACGGTTGAGCGTAAAATTCATGGTGAACGCGCGCCATACAATGATATTACGCAATGGAATTATACAATGTTACCTGAAGTCTTCGGTGGCAAAGATCAAGTAATGACACATCACGTAGAAACAAGTAAGCAATTACAAGATGCTTTAAATCAAATCGATGAACATTCCGATTGTATGCACCTTGTAGAAGTGAAAATGAATATTGACGATGCACCAGAGAAATTAATTAAATTAGGTAAAGTCTTTGCGAACCAAAATGGCTAAGTAGCTTAGTTATAACTTCCTTAGCGACAACTTAATATGATTAAACTGCACCCCGCTACACATTGCTGAGAATGCAATCGTTGTAGTGGGGTATTATATTGTGCACACTTCTTTATACGAATGTATGTTTGTGTTATAGTTAAGACATCTCATAATACTTACGAAGATAATTTACATTGACACCAACATTACATTAAACATTAACGGGAGTTTAAATAGATGAATCCTCTATAACTTAAGTGTGATAAGAGGAGGGACAATGTGAAACAAGCAGATATTCATATCGATTGGCAGAAAGAGTTTCAGGAGTTTCAAGAGATCCTAAATAGTGGCTTGCATCCCGAGTGGCTTTATAGTGCGAAAGCCAATTTAATTCTCACACCAGCTTATACAGGTGAGGGCAAGCAATATTTCTTCACTGAAGATATTGTTAAAGCAAGCGAAATCATTCCTTTCTTCTAAAGGTATGTATAAAGAATATTTTGAATACGCAACGTTTTGTAATAGCGTCGAGTAGCCTAACTACTAGGTTTCTCGGCGTTTTTATTTTTGTTTAAAATTCTGTCACAATTTATAAAAGCACATAATATTAAGTGTGTATACCTTTATTTTTTTGAAAGTCAATAACTATTTTATGTCTTTAAAAGGCGTCATGAAAGGATTTTAAAATTACTTGTGAAAAACTTCACAATATTGACAACAATTATAAACATTTACTTTTGTAAGTGCTTTCTTAAAATAATAGAATATATATGCAATGAGAGATTAATATAATACAAAACTATATTATATTACTTTTGGAAAAGAGGTTATGGGAAATGGATATCGTTTTAGGGATAGGAACGTTGCTTGTCGTACTATTGGCGATGACGTTATTTTTAAACTTTGCGCCATTTGGTAAAGAAGGATTACAAGCACTCTCGGGAGCTGCTTGTTCGACAATGCTACCACAAGCGTTTCTTAGTTATGCATTAGGTGAAATCTTTCATATTACATTCTTAAAGGATATTGGTGATTTAGCTGGAAGTTTAACTGGTGTCGCAGTTGGTATTCTAACTTGCTTAAACTTAGGCATTTCACCAGTTTTTGCTGTTATCGTAGGTTTAGTACTTAAGGACTTCCAATTATTACCTGCGTTTATAGCAGCGTATTTAGTTGCGTTTGGATTGAAATATATTCAGAAGAAAGTACCAGAAGGATTAGATTTAATTGTAGTTATCTTACTCGCACCAGCAATTGCTTACGGCATTGCTAAGTTGATTAGCCCAGGAGTTATTGCTGTGTTACATCAAATTGGTAGTGCGGTTACTGCAGTAGGTCAGAACAACCCTTACGCATTAGCTGTCATTCTTGGATTAATTATTCCAGTAACGGGTATGACACCACTAAGTTCAATGGTATTAGCAACATTGCTCGGATTGACAAGTACACCTATGGCTATCGGTGCGATCACTTGTATGGGTGCATCTTTCGTCAACTTCGTACTCTTCAAAGAGCTTAAGATTGGCGGCCCATCTAAAGCATTCGCCGTTGCCATTGAACCGTTGACTCAAATAGATATCATAGCGAAGTATCCACTTCAGCTCTATGGTACAAACGCTATTATTGGCGTAGTCAACGCAATTATTGTTACAGTGAGTGGGTTGGTTCTTAACACTCCAGGTATGGCTACACCGATTGCAGGCCCTGTCGTTTTATTCGGTTTCAACGAGCCTGTTAGAATAGTCATTACGTTAGTAATCGTTGCAGTTGTAAGTATTATATTAAGTCTTATCATTGGTAAGTTGATTAAAAAACTTAACTTGTCTAAACTCAACTTCAAAACGCCTAAATTAAATAAACAAGCAAATTAAGGAGATGTAATGTCGTTATGGCACGCACACAAGATTTTAAAAGTGCATTTGATATCATCGGGCCAAAAATGATTGGTCCATCAAGTTCACACACAGCAGGTGCAGTCAAAATCGGTAACGCATTAAGAGAAGTCTTACAACACGAACCAGAGAACTTAGAAGTACATTATTATGAATCATTTGCAGCTACACACCAAGGACATGGTACAGATTTAGCAATCGTTGGTGGTGCGCTTGGGTTCACAACATTTGACGAGCGTATTCCAGAATCAACAAAGATTGCTGAGAAAGAAGGTATCAAAGTCGATATCATTGAAGAGTCAGGTCACAGCTTAGGTGAACATCCTAACTGTGCATTGCTCAAAGCAGATGCTGGTGATCGTCACGTTGAGGTCAACGGTATCTCAATCGGTGGGGGAACAATCAAGATTAAGAGTATCCATGTGAATGGATTATGTATCTTAATGAATCACGGTTTACCAATCTTAGTTATTGACGGGGATTCAGATATTGCATCAATCAACCACCTGATCAACGATTTAATCGATAAAGATGTAGACATTAACGAAGAAATCAAGACAATTCATAAAGATGGATGCTTACTTGCACTTCATCTCAATAAAGATATGAAATCTGACTTGCTAGAGCAAATGCGAGACAAATACAGTAACTTGAACTTCTCATACGTACATTAGAAAGGGTGTATTTACATGTTTGATACGATGCAAGAAATAATAGAGTATGCAGAACAACATCAAACAACATTCGCTGAAATGATGATTCAACAAGAAATGGACAGACAAGAAACTTCTAGAGAAGACGTTCGTGAACAAATGAAGACGAACCTGGAAGTTATGCGTGACGGCGTAAAAAGAGGGACTACTGGAGAAGGCGTTAAAAGTGTAACGGGCTACACTGGTCAAGACGCGATTAAACTCCAAAAATATCGTGAAGAAAATCATGCATTAGCGGGCAATGAAATGATGGACGCTGTGAAAGGTGCCGTTGCAACGAACGAAGTTAACGCAGCAATGGGTATTATCTGTGCGACACCAACAGCAGGTTCGTCAGGTACGATTCCTGGAGTTATTTTTAAACTCGAAAAAACACATGACTTAACTGAAGATCAACTGATTGACTTCCTATTTGCTTCAGCGCTTGTAGGTAAAGTTATCGCTAACAACGGTAGTGTGGCAGGTGCAACAGGTGGTTGCCAAGCTGAGGTAGGTTCAGCATCAGCTATGGCGGCAGCAGCTGCAACACAAGTGACAGGCGGCTCACCACAACAAGCAGGTCACGCAATGGCCTTAGCTATCAGTAACTTACTCGGTCTTGTTTGTGACCCTGTAGGTGGTTTAGTTGAAATTCCATGTGTTATGCGTAACGCAATCGGTTCAGGTAACGCATTAATTTCTGCTGACCTTGCACTAGCTGGCGTTGAAAGTCGTATTCCAGTTGACGAAGTTATTGAAGCTATGGATAAAATTGGTCGTAACTTACCTTCATCTCTTCGTGAAACAGGTATGGGTGGCTTAGCCGGTACACCAACTGGTCAAGAAATTAAACGTAAAATCTTTGGTGAAGCTGAAGAAAAAAGTAAATCTCATTAATTAGTAAGATAAAGTCATAGTAAGAGAATGTTATAATATTCAGAAAAAATATTGCAAATTTGCACCCCATCCACTAAAATATCCTTAAAGGGAGTGGATGGGGTGTTTATTAAATTTGGATTACTATGTATCTTATTAGTGATTAGCAGTACGATAACAATGTATTGGACACATGAGGGGACGTGGCCAAACCGACTGTTTAAATCATTCTCGCTAAGTATCATTATCGTTTTTCTATATCACTATTTAAGATTCTTAATAGATTTAAACAAAAAGAGAAGCTGATCCTCGTTTCTTCTGAAGAATGAGGATCAGCTTCTTTATGTGTTGAGGTTGGTCGATTATGAATTGTCCTGTTGGTTATTGTTTTGAGCGTTGTGATTAGAAGACGATTGTTGATTCTGTTGACCTTGTTGTTCTTTTTGATGTTGTTGCCACAATTGATTTTGACGACGAACAGCTCTTGTTTGCGCATCTTGTGCGTGAGATTGATTTTGTTGTGCGCCGTTTTGATTTGAGCCGTTATTGTTTGAATTGTTGGCGTTACTAGAATTGTTAGAGTTACCGTTGTTTTGGCTAGTGCTGTTATCAGATTTAGGTTGTTGCTTAGGTTGCTGTTTTTGTTGTCCGTTGTCTGAAGCATTATTGTCTTTATTAGAATTTGAATCTTTTTGGGATTTGTCATTTTTATCCGAAGTAGATTTCTTAGGTTTTTGATTATTTGCTTTTTGTTGCGTTTGTTGATTGTGCTGTGCTGGTTGTTGGCGTTGTTTCGTTTGTTGTTGTCTTTGCTGCTGTGCGTTATTGTAGTTGGGTTGAGCGTTTTGATTTGGTTGGGCTTGCTGTTGTTGGTTATTCTGATTAGCTGATTTATCTTGTTTCTGTTTGTTCTCTTTATCGCTGTCGTGATCTTTGTTTTTGTCTGTATCCTTATCTGAGTCATCTTTGTCCGCTTTTTTATCTTTCTGTTGCTCTTCTTTATGCTTATCAGCCAAACGTTCTTGTCCTTTGTTTGAGTGGTCGACAAAGGCGAAAATCGCAAAGGCTAAGCCACATAGTAGAAGTAAAACGATAATAGTGCTGACGATCTTCGCACCTGTACTCATTTTCTTCTTTGTTTCTCTTGTCAAATTACGATTTTGTTCTTTGTGTTGTTGGCGATTCGACATTCATTTTCCCCCGCTTTGGTATAATTACTAATAGCAAGATTGCCAGTTACGCTACGTTTTAAACGTAAATCAGCCTCATATAGCTATTTGTCATCTAAATTTAATGAAACTGATTTCTTAAAGCTATTAATATAGTTAACTTAATAGTAAGCTAAACATAAGATGACTTTCAACTTCTTTGTATAAATCAATAGTTGCTGATAATAAATAATAGAGTAGGTGAGTAATTGAAGTTATTTTTCGAAGAACATGACCAAGATCAACGTAAGTCTTTGCGTAAAATGATGAAAGTGCATGACGAACAAGAAACTTCGAGTCATAAATGGATTCCGTATCTTATAGGCGCTATTATTCTTATCATCGCAGGTAGTGCCTACTATTTATTTGGTTAAAAGTTGGGAGCGCTTATCAATTACTCTGTGAAAGTTGTAAGGTATAATGACTTTAGATGTGATATTTGACTTTTTCCTTACACAACAGAAGTGTTTTCCATAATAAAGAACGGGAATTATGAAATAATGAGTAGAAAGATGAAAGAGGTGTTGTTATGCAACGTTACCTATTTACCGGCGGAACTGGAATGGTCGGTTCAGCGATTGTAGAACGTGTGAAAGCACAAGGTCACCACATTACGATACTCACACGTCAAGATAAAGAGAGTCACGATGCACAAATCGACTATATCAACTGGTCTAAGGACGGCTGGGAGCAACAAGTGCCTGACATTGATGTCGTGGTTAACCTTGCTGGTGCGAGCTTGATGCAACGTTGGACGAAAGAGAATAAACAATCAATCATGCTCAGTCGTATGAAGAGTACTGAAGCGCTATATGAGCTATTTGCGAATCGCAAACAACGCCCTGATGTGCTGTTTAACGCGAGTGCAGTAGGTGCCTACCCACCTGATACAAATTACACTTACACAGAAGAATATCGTACATTACCGTTTGATTTTCTATCTGACGTCGTCTATCAATGGGAGCGACATGCACGTAAATTTGAAGCGCTAGGTACACGTGTCATCATGGGTCGTTTCGGAATTATCCTTTCTGATCAAGGTGGCTCACTGCCACTCATGACGATGCCTTATAAATACTTTGTAGGCGGTAAACTAGGTTCTGGTCGTCAATGGTATTCATGGATTCACATCGACGATCTTGTACGAGGTGCGCTACATGTTATTGAGGATGATAGTGCAGAAGGCGTGTTCAATATGACCGCGCCGATGCCAGAACGCCAGAACTTGTTTGGCTATACGCTAGGTCGTGTGATGAATCGTCCTCACTACACTTGGGTACCTGCTATCGCGATGAAAGCTGTGATGGGTCAGATGGCTACCGTTGTGTTAGATACGCAAAAAGTGTTACCGAATAAATTACAAGCACACGGTTTTAACTTTAAATATGCGAACTTGAAAGTGGCGCTAGAAGATTTATTAGGATAATTTGTAAAAGTCGGTAGGTTGAACGGAGACGTTTCGCTATATAAGATATGAAAAAGCTACTTCCCTGTGATTAGTGGGGAAGTAGCTTTTTGATGTAATGGGAAATTTTATTGCTGGTTAGTTTTGTGAATTAGTTATATTCATTTTCGTTAGAGTTTGCGTCTTGCGCCGAGTCGTTTTGTTGGGATTCGTTTTGGTTGGTGTGTTCTTGTTGGGAATCTTCTTGGTCATCTTTATCAGAGTTAGGTTGCTCGTTTTTATTTTCTTTATCGTTGTCCTCCTCAGTAGTTTCATCGTTGTTAGTTTGTTTTTCGTTAGTGTCCTCAGAGTTGTTTGGGGCTTTGTTTGGTTCCTCTTGGTTACCTAAAATTTTATTTACTAATCTTTGGTTAGCTTGACCATCATCTTTTGAAAATGCATTAGGATGTTTTTGAGCATAATTTTTTATCCTATTATATGCTTCCGGTTGATATTCTTCAATTAAAGGATCATTTAATTTGTTAATTATTTGAGGTGTGTTTAAATGATATTGAGCTCTCATCGCTTTATGCTCTTCGGTTTCGTTTACATACTTATCTACTAGCTCACCTGAATGAGCATCGACAATAGCTTGCATAGGAATACGGTCAATTGCACCAGGTCCCATAAAGTCTATGTATATCCTGTTGTTGTTACTTTTTTCTTTATTATAGCTTAATTCTGTAAGAGCTCCATTATTGTTCTTGTCTTTAACAATTTTTTTAGCTTGTTCAGGCGTTATTACTTTCTGGTTAGTTGTGTTTTCTTGCGTGTTATTATTTTTCTGTTTAGAGTTATTATGGCTTTGAGTTGTATCATAATTCTTCGATGTCTCTTGCTTATCTTTTGAGTCTTTATGATTAGTTGTTTTGGTTTTATCATCATCATTTCCCCCACAAGCTCCCAATACGAATATACTAGCTAGGGTTAATGCCAATATCTTTCGCATTTTAATACATCCTCCTAAAATATTATTTTTAATAGTTCTATTAATTATATTTTAGCATTAAAGTTAGTGGTTGAGAATGAGGGTATAAAGATTAAGTGGGCCGATGGGATTTGATCAATTTGAACAGCTACCTATAGATTTACTAGGGAGCCGTGAAACTCATATTTTACACAGACAAAAACCGATATCAACAGTATCATAAGCACTGATGACATCGGCTTCAAAGTGTAACTTTACCTCCTCGAAGGGAATTTAAACACCTTATAACACGGGATTTCATAAGGATCGAAGTCCCTAACGGGTCCCTAAAAATCACATTTCACTTAATGCTTCTACCGCTTTATTATCTTCTTCGATAAATTTCTCTTCTAAAAGATGTGAGTATATTGAGGTAGTTATTGATATATTTTTATGTCCTAATCGCTTGGAAATGTAATAAATAGATATACCTTTCGCTAGTAAATAAGAGCAATGAGTATGTCGTATAGCATGTGAAGTTATCGGTGTAATACCTAATTTAATGCAAGCTTTTTTTAAAGCTTTATTAATAGCGTTTGATGTTAGGATTATGCCACCGTTTTTAAATATATAACCATCATAGCTAATAATCATATCATCAATAGCGCTAACTATATGTTGCATATCTTTTTTAGCAACAGTAACATATCTAGGAGATGAATCTGTTTTATGTTCGTCAATGTATATTTGATTTTTAATTTGATCTATATATTGTACTTTCATATACTTAACTCCACTAATACGACAACCTGTGCAAATCATAATATACAAAGCCAATCCTGCACGTGAATTAGAGTTTTTAAAGTGTTCTTTAAGAGTTTCATATTCATTAATAGTGACGTATTTTTCACTTTCTTTTTTTGTTTCTTTACCCGCTTTGTAATTCACTTTATAAGTAGGGTTTTTGCTAATCAGTCCATCGTATATAGCATCATTTAATGAGGAGCGAATTGCACCATTTGTGTTGCGTATAGTCTCTTTAGCATGACTATCAGAAAAGTCGTTAATAAACTTTTGATACACTTGTCTATTTAGCTCTGTAAGTTTCATACTCCCTATTTTATGATTTTCTAAATGTTGTAAGGTGAATTTATAATGCCGATAAGTAGTAGGTGTAACTACAGGTTCTTTGTAAGTCTCACACCAATTTCTAAAATAGTCTTTTAATGTCAATGAACTATCAAAGTTATATCCTTGACGTAATTCATTCAACTTGTCTAGACCTGCTGAATTTGCCTCACGTTTCGTTCTAAAGCCTTTCTTACGATAACGTTTCCCTTCGTATTTGAATTCGTATTGCCATTTTTTACCATCATAACAACGTGTTCGCATACTGTCCCCCCCCTTAAAAAAGATAAAAAAATAATAAAGGGAAGCGACAACGACTCCCCTTATTGGTGTTTTCTCACTTTCATTAACTGATTGTTTTTCGGTAGATGAGGAGTTCTATTGCTTTTGATCGGGGTTATTGTCTTGAGAATCACTTCTCTGTTTTTCTTCATGACCTTCAGACTCTTCATTATTGGATTTATCTTGTTGTGGCTGTAGCTCCTCGGGTGTCCTACATCCTCCGACAGTACAAACTGTGCCATCAGGTTTAGTGTAGCCTACCACATCTCCGTTACCAGGTGCTTGGTACCAAGTATCGCCATCTGTATCAACCATACCATCTACGCTTTGACCACTTTTTAGTCTATGTTGCATTTGACTTTTAGTTAAATAATGATTTGATTGTTGATTGCTTGTTTGTTGGTTACTTGTTTGTTGGTTACTTGTTTGTTGGTTACTTGTTTGTTCTTGATTTTGTTGAGGAGATTGTGGCTGTGAGTTTTGGGATTGATTATTATCTGTTTCGTTTTGATTTGTAGATTTTTCTGTAGCAGATTTTTCCTCATTCTTTTCTTTCTTGTTATCAGCTTTCTTTTGTTTATCTTTCTTTTCTGCTTTCTTATTTGTTTCCGTCTTATTATCCTTATCTTTATGTTCTTCTTGCCCACACGCTGCCAATACTAAAAAACTTGATAAAATCAAAACTAAAAACTTCTTCATTTTACATTCTCCTTATTCTTTATTTTTATATTTAAACATCCTCAACGGCTCAAACGTAATAGAGTATTCGCCGTAGTGAAAAAAGGGTGAATTGTTATTCCTCGTAATTTTTAGGGTCATATTCATAACCATATTTTTCTGCGTCTTGTTTTCGCATTTCTTCTTTTTGTGATTGGTTAGCATTTGCCCATTCTTCTTGACCTTTAACCCATTCATCAGGCTCATTATTTTGAGATTGTGATGCTTTGTTAGCTTCTTCTAATTGTTTATCTACTTCATCGTAATCTATCATCCCTGCGTCTGTACCTGAAGAAGATTTAGAAGAACTATAATTATCATATACTGACTTTTCTTGTCCACTTTCTACCCTTAGAGAACTTTCATATGCTTTAGTTGCGGGCCCTTGCATGACGTTACCTTGTGGTATTACACCGTTAGCAACTGCGCTTTTGTATGCTTGTACTTTTTGCTCTTCAGTGTAATTGCCATATATAATTGACTCTAAAGTGTTTCTGTCTTGTATATTAGATAAATCTATATTTTGGTTGTTCTTTTCTGAAGAGGATTGTTTCTGGCTATTTAGATTTTCTTTATTTGTAGATTTTACTTTATCTTTATTCTTTGGATCGTTAGATTTCTTATCTGATTTGCTTTCAGACTTCTTATTATCATCTTTATTCGAGTTATCCCCGTTTTGTCCACATGCACCTAATACTAATAAGCTTGCAAATATTAAAAATAAAACTTTTTTCATTTTATATTTCTCCTTTTTTATATTTCTATATATTTAAAAACTCTTAACGGATCAAATGTAATTAGGTATTCTCCGTAGTGAGTTCCAATACCATATTTATTTTTGTAATGTTTCAATATTTCTACTATATATTCTTCACTTAATTGAACATATTCAGCTAATTCATATAAGTTACTTACACCGTAGTGATGTGCCTCAACGATAATACGTAAGGGTAGTGCAGCCTCGTATCCGTGACGTTTAGCATAATTTTCAAACTTGCGGTTAATCCATTTAGATTGGTCTAATATGTTACCGTATGTAAGTTTATGATGTGCGAGTTCTTCGTATAAGACTTCGGCTTTTCGTATTTCTGATAAGTTTCGCTTAATTAAAATTAAATCGCCTAACCATAGACCGTGTAGGTCATTAGGCATAACATTTGTTTCTCTAACTTCTATATAATCATGTTCTATTAACATTTTTTCATATAACCCCATAAAGACACCCTTTATTTGCGTTTGCTTCTTATATAATCTGCATAATCTAGCACACGTTGCCATTCTTCATCTGTCAATTCACCTTCAAGATGTGCTGCACGATGTTTTGGTTGTTCATCTTGTTGCTCACTTTTGTCAAAACCAAGTAAGTATTCTGTACTGATACTAAGTGCTTTTGCAAAATCTTCTGTACGATTTAACGGAAATTCTCTAGTTAAGTTTAAATAACGTGATACAGCAGATTTAGCAACTCCTACACGACGAGCTAATTCACTAAGTGACATATCTTGTTCTTTCATAGCTGATTTAATTATTGTGATTATTTCATCATTATTTCTCATTTTAAGTATCTCCTGAATAAATTATTTGTTCTTTCATGTGAACAATTAGATTATAGCATCGTTCTCAAATGAATACAATATATAGGTAGAAAAAATCTTTTTGAATTTTTTGGAGTAAAAAGTGTTGACTAACGGGAACGTAAGATGTTAAGTTATATACAGTTCTCAAAAGGGAACGAACGGAGGTGACGACATGGTACTTAACTTAAAAAGATTGAGAGCAGAAAGAATAGCTTGCGGAATAACTCAAGATGAGATGGCACAAATGATGGGGTGGAAAACAAGAACTCCATATGCTAAAAGAGAAAACGGAATTGTAGATATTGGAGCGAATGAGTTTATTAAAATGGCAAAGATATTAGGCTACGAAACAAATAATTTAGATATTTTTTTTACTCAAGACGTTCCCGAAAAAGAACGACAAACAAATTAAAGGAGAAATTCAAATGCAAGATTTACAAATTTTCAATTTTGAAGAATTACCAGTAAGGACGTTAACAGTAAATGAGGAACCATTTTTCGTCGGTAAAGATGTAGCGGGAATCTTGGGCTACTCAAACACGAGAGACGCATTATATAGACACGTTGACGGTGAAGATAAGGACGTCGTGAAACTCGACACCCTTGGTGGTAAACAAAGTCAAACTATTATCAACGAATCTGGCTTATACAGCCTAATATTCTCATCAAAATTAGAATCAGCAAAACGCTTCAAAAGATGGGTAACATCAGAAGTTTTACCAGCAATTCGCAAACATGGAATCTACGCAACGGACAGCGTAATTGAACAAACGATACAGAATCCGGATTACATTATTACAGTGTTGACTGAGTATAAGAAAGAAAAAGAACAAAATTTACTTTTACAACAAGAAATCGGAGAACTAAAACCCAAAGCAGACTATGTTGATGAAATATTAAAGTCAACTGGGACATTGGCTACAACACAAATCGCAGCAGACTACGGTATTTCAGCGCAAAAGTTAAATAAGTTGTTACATGAAGCTAGATTACAACGAAAAGTGAACAAACAGTGGGTTCTTTACTCAGAGCATATGGGCAAAAGCTATACAGAATCAGACACTATACCAATTGTACGCTCTGACGGTAGAGAGGATACAGTTTTACAAACCAGATGGACTCAAAAAGGTAGATTGAAAATACATGAAGTCATGACTGACTTCGGTTATGAAGCTAATTTAGGAGGAGTTTAAATGACACCAGAACAAAAAGAAAAATCTCGATGTAGCGATGACCACATCAAGATTACTGGCTGGGAGATAGTTGACATTAATAGGAAATTAAACTTCTTTAACTGCTTACTAATAATTTTAATAGTGCTAGAAGTGTTCCAAATACTCCTGTTATAGAAGGGATTAAAACTTTAAAAGTTGTTTTCCAGAAAGCTTTTCTACCATCGGTAGTTATAAACCTTTTAGTTGTTGATCCGTGTAAAGGAAACCCGTTAATGTAGAAAGTTTCGCCAGGTTCAGAGTCAATATAATTCTTATCTAACATTTCAGGAAGGTTCTTATCTTCAAATTCAATATTCACTGAACCTTTAATATAAGCGACTAAAAGCTTCCAATATATACCAGGTGTAATAACAATCACCTCCTCAGGTGATTATACCAAAACCCACAATCGAGAGAGATTAAAGGAGGAAATGGAATGAACATTCAAGAAGCAACAAAGTTAGCTACGAAAGAACTATTAACAATGACACGAAAAGAATGGAAAGAAAGTCATCAAGCTCAAGTGTTACCAACGAACGATAGCTTTTTAAACTGCATATTGTCAAGTAATGATGGTAAATGTCTAGTCAGATATTGGCAACCTTCGGCCGATGACTTAATGGCAGATGATTGGGAGGTTATCAACCCAATCAGAGACCAGGAATTATTGAAGCAATTTTAGAAGTGTAGTTTTTAGGAGGGAAAACAATGACAGAAAAAATCAAAGGATTAGAAGTAGATTTAGAGATTCAAGAAAACAAACAAACGCCTACCAAAAAACAGTAGACGCTTTGAACAATTATTTGAGTAAACCGTTGTCGGATAAACGCTCTAGCGTATCAGCAAGTAGGGTTGCTGAATAACTAGTATTAAGTTCGATTATATAACTAAATAA
>NZ_PPRN01000045.1 GCF_002902685.1 Staphylococcus pettenkoferi
GTGTTTTAAAAACTGTTCAAACTCTGACTTATTAAACCGAAATTTCAATCCGTGATACATTGTCCGATAATGACCGCATACTTTATACAATCCATTGATAATATGAACATGTGCTACTCTTTTGCCATCATTATTTAAGAGGTAGTGTTTATTTTTAAAGTAATCTATCATCATTACCACTCCTCATTAGAAATAAGTTCTTGGCAGATTTCTTCAAAACTTTGAATACCTCGACCTTCAGTAATATCTAGTATCACACCATACACATACTGATTTATCGAGAACTCTGTTCGATCTTGCTCACTCGGTATATGACCAGTACCTTGTCTAACATCAGTACATTGAACGTAGATGTCATATTTATCGTTATCTACATATTGCAGTAACCCATGTACATAGCCCATTTCTGCTATCGTCCCTTGTGCATGGGGCAAATAGTCAAAGATGAGTATATCGCTCTTGTAAATACCTGCTGTGTCGTTATAAACGATACGTTCTGCTAATCCCTCTTGATTAGCATTTACTTTATCATTAACGTCGTCATCATCTTGTGGTGCGTAGACATCAAACCCTAAGCGCTCGAGTTCCTTTTTCTCAAACTCTCTTCTCATTTGTTGGCCGTGAGAAAGCATATCGCCACCCAAGTACACTTTTCTACTCATTATCTAGCACCTCACTCAAACGACGTTGATAAACGCCAATCTTATTCAAGTCTTCTAAATCATTTTCTTTACGCCCTAAACGAGTAGCATATTTGATAATGTTGAATTTCAAAGCACCTACTAATTCTTCGTGCGTAAATTGTTGGCGACAGAACTCAATAACATCAATTCCATCGGCGCCTTGATAATGACAAGGGACGTCGTTCATCTGTTTGCGTTTACGTTGTTGCATATCATTTGTTTGCATGGCGCTGACCCCACTTTCCAAACATTTGATTAAATGTATTTTCAAACCAGTAATCATCACGTATTTTGTATGTTGTTACCATTTCGGCAGAAGAGACGTTACGGTGTTGAGTGATTCTTGCTAAACGAGAGAGCTTATCTTTTCTATCTCGTTTAACGTCTAATGCCTTTTGTTTCTCCTTGTCTTCTTCAAATGCCTCTGGATTCTCTCTGTATTTAATTGATCGTTTGAGATTGCGAATCCCTTGTTTAAACGCTTGTTTAATCTCTTTATGATTCATACCTACATTTACAGCATTTTTATATACATCAACAGGAATGTAATAAGGCTTTGAGCCATCTGTTGTTAGATAGCACAAGCGACCTTTATTGTCCTTTTTCTTTGGCAAATTAATTGTTTTTCCCATGTTCTCACTCCTAATCAATATCTTTTATTTCAACGTCATCAATATCTAAAAACTCAAGGTCTTCGTACTCAATAAGTCTCGGTCTTCTCACAAACTCATAGAAGAGTCGATCTATCTCGTCTTGAATTTCGTCATCATAGTCATATGTTGATTTAGTAGTAACTGGCACATTGAGTTGTGCTTTGATATTCAGTTCAACTTTGACATTCGTTTCTTTATAATCCATGTCATCCCTCCACAACTTCTAGTTTTAAAACAATTCTTGGATTATCTGAGAATCGTTTAAAACTCTTTATCTCTACAATTTGACCATCGTCTTGCCACAAGTGTTTATTCGCAGCATCTAGGACCGTTTTCATTAAGTTATCAATGTCGGGCTTTTTGCCTTTGTACTGACCTATCATTTCGTTACATTTCTTTTTACTCCATGACTTTAACGGTGGAAAGTAAAACTCAAGTTCAAGTTTTATAGGCTTATCAATCATCAACATTGGTAACTGCCACTGGATGTCTTGTTTATGGTCTTCATAGCTCTTTGGCATATACGTTCGAACATACTTGCCCATGCGTCTGAATCTCGGACGTGGTGACGCTACAGGCTTATCAAGTTTAATTTCAATCGTTTCCATTCGCTCACCTACATATCAAAGATAGTCGCTTGACTATTTAACTCTTCTTCAAGATATAGATTATGATTTGCTTTGAATTTATTTAGCGAATTCGGCGTCATCATTTTGCTATCAACGTTCCAATAGCGTTGTCCTGCTAGATTATCTACGTAAAAATCACCGTCACCTAATTCAGTCACTCTAAATACTCGTTCACTCTCTGAAGTAAACAGATAGTATTGGTCATTCTCTTCTTGCATGCTTAAATGCCTCCATTTCGTCAAATATGAAATCTTTATTTTCTTCAAAGTCATCAAAAATGTTGAGTCGTTTCTCATCTAATAATCGATTGATTGTTTTGCCCCAATCGATAATCCGCATTTGGATTAATGGTTCTCGTTCATATTCCTTGTACATACGTCTTAACGTCTCTTGTAGTTCATTTATTTTCATCCGTAAAACCTCTGAGATTTTTTATAAAACTCAAGTTCTGCTGTGCCTGTTTCTCCGTCTTTATTTTTAGCTATGATAAACTCTATATCAGATTTGCCTGTGTCGTTATCCACTAGATCTTTATCGTAATAATCTTCACGATATAATAGGAAAATCATATTAGCATCTTGTTCAATGCCACCAGCTTCTCTTAAATCGCTCATCATTGGCCTTTTATCATTACGTGATTCAACACCACGACTTAGCTGAGATAATGCTATAATTACACATCCTGTTTCTTTCGCTATGATTTTTAAATCACGACTAATCTTTTCGACTTCTAAACGTTTATCTCGTTGTGGAACATCTGATTGCATCAAAGTTAAATAATCGATAAATATCACATGTGGTAATTCCGATTGATCCATCGCTCTTTCTCTTACATCTTGAGGAGTCATTTGAGCTTGATCTTCGATACGTAAGTTACTATGCTTTTTAATTCGGTCTATCGCATTCATCACTTGCGTTGTACCTTTATCACCTAATCCATCAGCTTGCTTTATCTTGTACAAAGGTATATTGGTAATACTTGATACCAAACGCTCAACGATGTTACTACCACCTGTTTCAAGGCTAAAGAATGTCGTAGGATAACCTTTCAAAACAATGTTCCACATGATGTTCAATGCTAGTGAAGTCTTTCCGGTTGAAGGCCTGCCAGCTAACACATTTAATTGGCCAGCCTCAAAGCCTATAATTTTGTTATCAACCGACTTAATCCCTGTTTTGATAAAGTCTTTAGGTTTGTCTGATAATATGTTATCCATCAATTCCATAAGATAGTTGTCTGTTGGGTTGTCTTTATTTATTCTCATGTTGCTTAATTGTTGTAGTTGCTCTATGAGATAATTGAAGTTTGATTGCGTAGGCATGTTGTTAAACTCATTAGCTTGTTTCTGAGCTTCGCTAATCACATAGTTTTGTAATAAATTCATCTGATCTTGCATGAAGAACACTTTGTCTGTGCCGTCTGAATTGTATATATCACCTAATCGTTTTGTAGATATAAAATTCTTGTCCTCACGGCTTTTGAAATAGATTTGGTTCACATCAACTTTTCCGTTGTCCATTACATATTGGATAAAGCCTTGAATTTTATCGTCTGTAAACATTTGTGGTTTAAGTTTCAACTTGCCTAGTAAGTCAGGATTGTGCATAAGGTTGGAGACAATAGCCTCTTCGGTGTTTAAGACATCTATTTTAGTCATCTTCACCCATCCATTCTTGTTTCATTTTCTCCCACTGTCGCTTTAATTTTTCACGATTATTAGCGTACTCAGGATCGTGCTTCATTCTGTACTCGTGAGTTTCTTCTTCTGGTATTACGGCGTCGTTTGATTGTTTAGGTTTGCTATCTACAATTTCAGATAGCGTGGGTTTAAATTTATGTTCACGTATATATTTTTTAGTCTTGTGTAATGATCTATCGTAATCACCGTACTTAGTAAGTTGTTCGACCCACAACTTTGCTTTTAAATCGTCTTTAGGAAAGTTCATAACGAAGGCAGTTTCAAGTAAACTCATAATTGTCGTAGCTTCTTTTTTAGTCATTCCCATTTAATTATGCCTCCCCATTTTTAACTCGTTCAAAATAGCTCCCTCCAGTATCTTTGTTGCTTTCTCCTATCGATTTAGGCATCTCTTTACTGTAATCGTTCATATAGCTTTCTTGTGATAAGAATGTCTTAGGATATTTTTGATATTGTTTGTTAGTAATTGTTTTCTTATATGCTTTAGTTCCATTCATAATCGTTTCAAAGTCATGTTTCTTTAATGCTGATTTAAATAAACTAAATGCTTTTTTCTTATCTAATTTCTTATCATATAAATTCCACCATTGGTTGAATTGCTCTTGCGTAACTTTAGTTGCGCTCATATTACTATCAGTATTATTAATGTCTTTATTAGTTAAATCAGTATTAGTTCTATCAGTATTAGTAGATGTAGGTTTTCTACTGTAGTTAATCTACTGTAGGTTTTCTACTGTAGTTAATCTACTGTAGGTTTTCTACTGTAGATAATCTACTGTAGGAAACCTGCACTGGTGTATACCGTACATGATAATGATATGCACCTAGTCTTCCTTGTTTGTCTCTCATTCTTGTTCTGGTTACATAACCATGTTCTATTAATTCATTCATTGCATTTTCTATTACTGTACGACCTTCTTTAGTGTTGTTAACTATTTCTGATAGATAAAATGTCCAATCATCAGGTCTGCTAATGAGATAGCAATGTAACCATTTAGCTTTTGCGGTTGTATTAGGATTACGTAAAATTTCATTAGGGATTTGCGTGAATCCAGTTTCTATCTTTTCTTTAGAAAAGTTATTCATCTACTCACTCCTTTCAACATCTTATTTAAGCGCTCATCTACTTTAAAACTGAACTATCAGGGAAACTACCGAAAGAACAATCGCTATCAAATTTAGGAAAATTAACGATAAATAAATGATATGGTCTTTTTTTGTCATTTTGATTCTCCTTTCAACATTTTGTTTAATTTCCCATCTACATCCACCCAACTATTAGTTAAGTGATACTTGTTATTAAATGAGTCCATGCCAATACGGTGCTGCTCCGAATGATGCGAATGACATAAAGCTAGAACTTGGTTATCTTTATGATTTATATTATGTCTATTGCGTCCTTTACCTACTGCATATCGGTGTGCCAACTCGGCGTTCTGTGCGCCACATATAACGCAAACTCTATTTACAGTACATTTGTATAAGAAATACTTGTCATTGCTCATGAGAGCGCTTGTGCGCTTTCTCATGGGTATATTATGTTCGAATACAAAATCGAGTATAAGTTCGATTAGCTCACTCGCTTGTCGTCGAGTGCAGTTGCTTAATGAGATAGGTTCATAGCCATTCAGTAACTCTAATTGCTTTTGAAACATGTAGCGTAAATACTCAATCGGTTGGGCAAAGTGGTCGTAGATGTCACGCAACATCGCAAATATTTTACGACGTTGCTTATCTGTAATCTGATAAGGATCTAAAACATCTACGTCACACTCAACTTCTAAATCGTTGTCAAGTAATAAAAAATCTTTACTTGATAGTTCTACATCTTTAACTACTACAGTTGTCGTACCGTCTTCCTGCTGAATATAATTCGTTATAATCGCCATTTAAATCAACTCAAAACGGTAACGGGTCTGAACTTATATCAGTATTTTCAAACGGATTATCATCTTGTGATACTGGTTGCTTAGCGTTGAATGATTGATTAGATTTTTGATTTTGCTGTTTAGACTTACGTTCAATGAAGGTGACATTCTCTACAACACAATCGTTTGTATAGACTGTTTGGCCATCTTTATCAAATCTTCCTGATTGCCAACGTCCTGTGATACCAATCTTGCTACCTTTACTGAAGTTATTACTGATAATTTCTGCCGTCTTACTAAAGGCAATACAAGGGATAAAGTCACTTTCATATTCACCTGTTTGCTTATCTTTAAATGGACGTTGTACCGCTACCATAAATTTAATAACCTTCCCATTTTGTCCATATACTTTCGGTTCGTTGACTAAATTTCCGATTAGATTGATTGAGTTCATTATTTGTCCTCCTTATATTTGCTAGCAGTTAACTGTAATTGTTTAATAAACCCTACTGCTTGGGATTGAGATATCTTATTATCATCTGGTATATTAAATTGATTTCTTACTTGTTTTTCAGTCACTTTTTTATTAAGGGAAGTCATTAAATCTAAAAAGTTTTTAATTTCTTCATGCAATAGTTTGATTTGTTTATTATCTGCTTTTGAATACTGCTCTTGCTTTTGCTTAGCATCTGCATCATCTTCGTCGGTTGGAATGTTAAAGAATTTCATCAAGAAATAACGTTCCGAATATGTGAGCGCAGTGCCGAATGCTTGTGATGGATCTTGTTGTTGACCTATGGCATAGAAAGGAATTTCTAATTTTTCTTGTGGATTGTCTGCGTTAATCCACGTATAAGTTAGATTTACCTTTACTACAAACTCTGTACTAGTCACTTCTTTTTTTGCTTTATGGTTGTAGCGTGTTAGTTCTACTTGCTCATATTCTTCATCTTCTAAATGCGGCACTAATAATAGATTGTGTTCTATCATCTTTTGTCTGATTCTGTGTAGAATTTGAGAACCACTTACATACGTATAGTTAAAGCCCTTTGTATCTTTTGTGAATCCGTCTATGTTCGCTTTAACATCTGCAATCTTTTGATATAGATTCAATTTTTCAGTCATCTATAGTAACCTCCTCGTATTCATCTTTTTCAATGTGCGTATGTTTAATAGCGACATGGTTTGTCATGTCTATACTTGCGTCTTCTATGCCATTAAATTCTCTAGCACGGTTAAAGTTTGTCGAATAACTGATGTCGCCATTTCTGTCAGTTGGTTTATTAGTTACAAATAACTCTGTATCTTTACGTTTGATTAAATACGTTATCGTCTCTTTCAAGTTGATTACCTCCATAAGTTTGGGGTATAATTAATTTATGTTTACTTTCCAATTAGTTTTTTTGACTGTTTGCTAAGCGCGAGTTAGCATTCAGTCTTTTTTATTTCTTCAATCCAAGTCTTCCAGAATGGGATTGCAATTAGTAATACGGATAAGCTAATAACTAGTGTTGTAGCTAAATGGAATCTTAATAACACAAGTGCTAATGCAACGATAATCATTGTTAGGTATGCCAATAGATACTTCATTTCATCACCTCCTTTATTTGCCGTGTATTTCATTGAAATGTTCATCGATAAATTTATTCATCTTTCTTGCGTTGAATCTCCATCTGTTAAAACTTTCATCTGGATAGTGTGCTATCCCTTGTTTCTTCAAGATCTTTTCAAATTTAGGATTGAATAACAATCTATCTTTAATCGTGTCATCAGAAGACATCTTTAACTTTTTCTTTAAATCTTTTAAGTCCCAGACCGGATCTAAAGAGTAGTTGAACAGTTCTTCGTATTCTTCTTTTTCTATGAGTACATGTGTGTCTGGAATTGGTACTGATACATTAAGTGTTTGTGGCATAGTAATCATTCCTTATTATTTTTTCTGCTATACTCCTTATGAGGAGGTGATATATATGTCAAAATATGAAGATATAGTTATCGAATCTGTTAATCATGTCCAATCCAAGTTCTTCACTCAAGAAGAAATTGATTCCAAGATGGATGAAATTACAGATTTTGATGGGAATGTCGATATAAACGCATTATTTAGTTATATAATCGAACTTAATACTAGTTATTCAGCAACCCTACTTGCTGATACGCTAGAGCGTTTATCCGACAACGTTTTACTCAAATAATTGTTCAAAGCGTCTACTGTTTTTTGG
>NZ_PPRN01000046.1 GCF_002902685.1 Staphylococcus pettenkoferi
CTTCTGGAACGCTCGATGAACTCGAAATTAAAGTACTTTTACTGGAAATATTTTTAGGAACATTACCGCTATTATTCAATACTAAATCTTTTGCCAACTGAGACTTTCCAACTCCATTCTTTCCGACGATGTGATTAATCGTTCCAGAATAAAAGCTTAAATTACTATTTTCAATTAAAGTCTTTCCTTTTACCGTTAAAGAGTAATTATCTATCTTCATTTTTTCACTCCTATGATAGAGAATGCTTTAATATAATTGTAGCAATTTTAGTTTGATTTTATATGTATTTTTTGTGAAATATTTATATTCTAAGGAACACTTGTTTATTTGTTTATTTTTACTTTAAAATATTCCTAATACAAAAAACTTCAACCCACCACTAAACCTGAGTCGAAGTTTTTCTTATCTATTTCTTATTATAATTTCCATTATTTAGTGTAATTGCATCTGCTTTATTAACTAATGGATTGAGTGCGGGCTGATACACACTGTGATGATACTCTGTTCCTGCGAATCGACTAATATTCTCAATAAAATTACCGATATTCTCATCTAATTTACGTTTGGAATTAACGAGTGCGTTACGATCAGTGTGTTCAAAGTTGTTTGTGTAGATCTCAAATGCAATGGTTAACGTATTGAACTGTTTCTCTACAGGCTCATAATGTTGTAGTAACTTTTGAATTTTATCATGTGGGTTATCGCTGTGATGACTGACTTTCAGAATCAGTTCTTGAAGCTGATCATCTAAGAGTTTAAAGTAATGCTTGGTTTCCGCGAAACAGTCGGTAGTAAAAGGCTGATTATAATTCGCATTTTTATAAGTAAATTCTGTATTTCTGATTTTTGCAGCTTTATATGTAACGAGATCAATCATACTAATAATTTCATTATCGTAATCTTTATTCCGTATATCATCCTCATGTTTAAATTGCCATCTCATCATAAATATCGTACCTATAAGGGATAAGATACCTCCGGCGATAGCTGCTAAAAACTCACTCATATCATCACTCCTCAAATATTTGGTTTAAAAACAGCTTATCTCTATTTTCTGTTCAACTTTATTATAAAAATTTTAGAAAGCGGTTTCAATCATTGTTTATCTACGCTATAATATAATTAAAATAATAAATATATAAGGGGTATACAACTG
>NZ_PPRN01000048.1 GCF_002902685.1 Staphylococcus pettenkoferi
ATCTAAAGCAGGTATTGAGGATGTCATCATTATAACTGGAAAGCACAAACGTGCGATTGAAGATCACTTCGACAATCAAAAAGAACTAGAAGACAACTTAGAAAGTAAAGGTAAAGATGAATACTTAGAAAAAGTGCAAGAAGCGACAGATTTAGCGAACATCTTCTACGTACGTCAGAAAGAACAACTTGGCTTAGGTCACGCCATCTATACTGGGAAACAGTTTATCGGTGATGAACCATTTGCGGTACTCTTAGGGGACGATATCGTTGATTCAGAAACACCTGCGATTCAACAATTAATAGAACAGTATGAGGAAAACGAAGCCTCAGTCATCGGAGTACAACAAGTGCCAGATTCCGATACTTCACGGTACGGTATTATTGATCCATCTTCTCAAGACGGACGCCTATATAAAGTGAATAAGTTTGTAGAAAAGCCTGAACCAGGTACAGCGCCTTCAAACTTAGCGATTATGGGACGTTACGTCTTGTCACCACGTATCTTTGACTATTTAGAAGATCAACCTAAAGGTCGTGGAGATGAAATCCAACTTACAGATGCGATTGAACGTATGAATAAAGAAGAACAAGTGCTAGCATATGATTTCGAAGGAACACGTTATGACGTCGGGGAGAAAATCGGCTTCGTTAAAACAACAATTGAGTATGCGTTGAAAGATCCAGAAATGAAAGATGAAATTAAGAAGTTTATTAAAGAAAAATCGTTATAACTTGAATAATTGGGATTATGGTGGATAGTAGGTCTCCCATAATCCCTTTTTACTATACCTCTAAAATGACATAGCAAAATTAACTCAAAATTGACTTTAGAGAAAGAGCAAAATATAATACCTTTATCGAGTTACGGTGGATGCGAGTCATAATGTGTTGAGTTGAGCCAGAGAATGGTATCTAGCCCTCAAAGAAAATATATTATCATGACCTCATTTCAACGTGGACAAATTAACATCAAGAGGAGAAAAACATGAGAAAATCAGTATTAGCAATCGGTGCTCATCCAGATGATATTGAAATTGGCTGTGGAGGTACTTTACTGAGTTTAGTTAAGAAAGGTTATGATATCTATTTAGTTATCATGACTAATGGTGAGAATTGGCAGTGTAAGACGAAGAACGTACGTATAGTTGAACAAGAGGAGGCCTCTCGCTATTTACTAGCAAATCATACATTTTACCTAAATTGTCGGGATGGCTATATGCAGAAAGATCCAACGGTGATTGACCAACTCACCGAAATTATTCAGGAAGTGGATCCACAAATTATCTTTACACATTACGCTTCAGATTATCATCAAGATCATCAAACGACTTATCAAGTGACAAGTGCGTCAGCTAAGAAGCGGACACTTTATTTGTATGAATCAGTGACGAGTCAACATTTCAATCCTGATACATTCTACGATATTTCAAATGAATATGACCATAAGCACCATTTAATAGGATTACATCACTCGCAAATTGTTAAATATTCACAACGTGATGATTCATTGTATTCTCGAGTGAGAACCTACAATGCCCGCCATGGACTTGAAATAGGCGTAGAGTACGCGGAAGGATTCGTTACAGAACGGGCGCAATTAGACAAGTTAGTATAAATAATAGGGAGTCAATCATCTGTTCGATGACTAGCTCCCTTCTTTTAGAAATATTATTCTTTCTTTAGTGTCTTAACGAGTTGAGCATAACGCTGAATTGCTGTGCCTTCAGATAAATGCTCTGACAATGCGACTTCTTTGAATGGATAGTGATCTATTTTCTCCATATATTTAGCAAAAGATGTTACATCATTAGGTTCGACGAGGTATCCATTATGTCCATGGTCTATTATTTCTTTCGGACCATAGCGCGATGCATAGGAGATAACCGGACAACCATTTGCAATGCTTTCCATGATGGTAAGCCCAAACCCTTCAAACCGTGTAGTAAGAAGAGACGCTTTCGATTCAGAGAATATACGATTAACTTCATTGGTATAGCCATGAATCGTCACTTTGTCCCCAATGCCTAAATCTTTGATTTGTTTCTTCAACTCTGGTAAGAAATTATCGTCGTCGCTACCATATAGATGTAAAGGTGTCTTATTTCCCCTTTGAGCATAAATCGCATAAGCATCAATCAAGTGATTGACTTGTTTTTGATAACTAAAGCGACCGATATAGACGAAATAACGTCGATGTGTCGTCGCATTTTTAGGTTTCTTCAACTGCTCACTAAAATGAGGTATGATTGCGAATTTCTCATCTGGAAAATGGAATTCACGTTGCAAATCATCTTTCTGTTGATGTGTTAATATTAAATATCTTGAGACTTCTTCTGGATGTTCTAGACCATAGCGATAGAGTCCATCTAGTCGAGATGGATCTTCGTGTAAGAAATGTATGTTATGAAATACGAGCACGTTTTTCGTTTTGACATTTTTACCTAACAGAGGTTTGTCAAGCTTACGTGCATCGTTAAAGACGATGTCGCCCTCTTTAAAACGTTGATCAAAGTAGTAAGCGCGAAGCTCACTCAGTGACCGAAATGTTTGATAGACTTGGTTATCTTTGATTAATTCAATCAGACGAATCTTCTTCGTTTCTGCAGAATAGTATTTGCGACAATAAATATGACCATTCGTATCATAGAACGTTTCACTAATACGTGTCCATTTAACTGGTGAAAACTGAGTCACCATATGGAGTTGACCATATTTATTGTAATGACGACGCTCAAGACGTTTCTTATGAATCGGACTTCTCAAATCTTCGAAACTGAGTATGTCACTGTTAGGTCTGTATTTACGGTAAAGCACATACGTATCGCCATCGTAATATCGAACAGCCGGTTTTTTATCATCCACTTTGTGTGTGAGTCCTTCAATCTCTATGGGTGTGGTAAAGTAGCGTCGTTTTTGACTAAAACGTCGTGTAGGTGGTTTGAGTAATTGATATCCTGATAACCAATCATACATATTTTCAAGTTGAAAGTCAGTGCTAATTTTTGATTTTTTCATATAGTCTTCATAAATATCTTCATAATTTGCGTTATAATTCGTCGTAAGAATTTTAATAGGTTCTTTAATATGCTCTGCCATTAGTAAATTACGACGAAGTGTTGCGAATGTTCTACCTCCATGTTCAAGAGGCAACGTAGTGGTAATTGTATAGATCATAATTAAACTCCTATTTAAGTCATAATATCTATATTAGTTGTGATGAAGTAGTTAGGTCGTTATTTAAATGACTGTATTAAGTCACGATAACTAGCAATCGCGCTTTGTGTGTGGAACTGTGGTTTAAGCTCTACTTGAGCAAGACGTTGATTCATAAGTTGTGCCATCTTGTCCGCAAACTGTGTCGTATTGTTCTTCTCCACTAGATAACCGTTCACGCCATCAACAATCATCTCACCTGGTCCATAATTGTAATCGTAAGAAACGACTGGCGTGCCAACCGCAAGACTTTCCATGATAGACAGGCCGAAACCTTCGAACTGACTTGTGGAAAGAGAAGCGATCGCTTTACTAAACTCAATTAATGGTTGATTCGTAAATGACTCTATCGTGACATAATCATGGATATTGAATTTATCAATCCACGCTTGAACTTGTTTAACTTGTTGTTTGTCACTGCCACCAAAGAGTACGAGTGGCGTCTGATAGCCTTTAGATAGAAATTGTTGGTACGCACTTAGTAAATGATCAAGTTGTTTCTCATGACTGAATCGTCCAATATATATAAAGTGAGATTTCTGTTCGAACGAGCGATGATAATGACTATAATCATCGATATAATGCGGAATCACTTTAATCTTGTCTTCTTCTATTTTGTAGCGTTGCACAAGGTCTTCTTTCTGCTTTTCAGTGAAGACTATAATGATTGAAAGTTGTTCCGGATGCTTTAAGGCATATTTGTATGAACCTTTAAGTTTATCGTTGTCCTTCAAATGTGTGCTATGAAGAACGATGACATTGTACGTTTTGTTAGATTTATGCATGAGTGGTTTATCTAAAAGTCGTGCATCATTAAAGACGATGTCATTCTCTTTAAATCGACACTCGTAATAATATTCCATCAGTTGTTTCTCTGTCTTAAAGTATTTCGGATATTGATTTGGACGATGCACCTTTATAAGATGTAAAGTATTATTTTCATCGCAGTCATAAAATTTTTCACAATAAAGTTGATCTGCTGTATCAAAGAATGATTCATGTATGGTCAGCTCTGTGTCAATGTCGAAAGCAATACGTTTATGTAGACGTCCATAACGATTAAATAATTGTCTTTCAACTAAAGCACCGCTCATACTGTCGAATCTGTTGTCAGCTTTAAGTACACGACTATTCTTATAGTAAACGCGATGACGTATAAGTCGATTTTGCGCATCGTAATACTTGAAATGGTTCGCTTTCGTTTGAACTCTTCGCAAACCTCTAATCTTTAGACGCGTTTTTGTAAAATGAGGTTGGTTGGAGAATTTACGCGTAGGTACATGAAAGAGCATGTGATTGGAGAGCCAATCGTACATGTTTTCATGATAAATTGACGAGTTAATCAGATTTTTATCTCTAAATCCTTTAATAATATTAGGATAATCTGCGTTGTAATTCGTCGTGATGATAGTAGCTTCAGTGCTGAGGTGTTCTGTGATGAGTTTATTACGTTTAAGTAACGATTTTGTACGTCCACCATGTTGAGGTGGTAACGTTGTAGTTATTGAATAAATCATAAAACATATCCCTCGCAAGTAGTATTGAATACTATACCCGTAGATGTCACCATGTAATTATCTTGTTTTACAATATATCATTTATCAAAATATTAGCAAAGTAAACAAATAGTAATTTAACTTCAACGATCAAGCGCAAAATTAGTTGAAAAGTTATGAGCTTATCTCTAAGATTAAATTGGTTACTTGTTTCGTTTGAAACATAATAATTGATGTAAACTCAACTTAATATTCATGATGATAAGCGACTAGATATATTTAAAAGGATGGACAAAATTGATGAACAACTTAACAGTAATAGTTCCTTACTACAACAATGAAGAAACGCTCAAAGTATGTATCAACAGCTTGAAAGGCCAACGTTACCAACAATTTAACTACATCTTTATTAATGATGGTTCCACAGATGCATCAGAACAAATTGTCGAACGTGAAATGGCAGATGTCGATGCTGAACGTGTACAACATATCACACTTAAAGAGAATCATGGCCATGCACATGCACGTAATAAGGGTATGGAAGCGGTCAATACGCCTTACTTTATGTTTGTCGATGCAGATGATGTGTTAGCTTCCTATGCTCTGAGATTCTACAGTCAGAATTTAAATCAATCAGATGCATTAATTGCGCCTATTCATAAGTTTGCGGTGCGTACACCACAATATGTTGACTTAAATAAAGTGAAAGTACGTCATTATCATGGCAAAGGTAATGCGAATTCTTTCCTTCGTAAGAACTCTGTATGTAATATGGTGCTTCGTACGGGCATTGTGCGAGGTAACAATTTGCGTTTTGACGAAGATATTCAAATTTATGCGGATCAGACATTCTTACTTCAATACGTTCAACACGTAGATCGCTTCGTTCGTATCTACGGGTTCCCGTTCTACTTCCGTGGTGAGTTATTAGATCCGTTTAATACACTGCAACTATCAGAGAGAGCGTTTAGTCTGCGTTTTAATGACTATGTGAAAAGCTTTTACAAAAGTATTCAACTTACTGATAACAGAGAGAACCAACAATTCTTAAAAACGAAGATGGTCAACACACTCATTTCAAGCTTTGATCCGTCTCACCCAGACGTACACGAGCGTTACCTAGATCATCGCAATCTTTTATCGAAAGTAAGTAAAGATTTACTTCCATCTATTCTGAAAAGTAAAAAATTCTTATTTGGAGTAGAAATGGCCTTAACTGCGCTAGGTAAAAATGACTCTGCTCAGAAATTTAACCATTTCCGTTATATTACAAGACATTTGAAGAATGTTCTCTTGCGTAACAAAGATAAAGATTTATCACGTTACAAGCTAACAGATAAACCTGAGAATGTAGATGACAAGACGATTGTATTTGAAGCCTTTGGTGGCAAGAATTACAGTGATAGTCCGAAGTATATTTATGAGTACATGGCTAAACATTATCCTTATTTCAACTATAAATGGGTTGTGAAAAAACCGGATAAAACGGAAGTGCCAGGACCAGCTGAGAAAGTGAAGAAGAATTCACGTGAATACTATGAGGCATACTCTCAAGCGAGTCACTGGGTATCAAACGCACGTATACCGCTGTCGATTAATAAGAAATCTAATCAACTTTATTACCAAACTTGGCATGGTACGCCACTGAAACGTCTTGCAGGCGATCAGAAATATGTACGTATGCCAGGTACAACAACAGCGAAATATAAAGTGAACTTCCGTACAGAAACAGATCGTTGGGATTATCTCGTGTCTCCAAACCGCTATTCAACAGATATCTTCCAATCTGCGTTCTGGATGGATCGAGATCGTATTATCGAAACAGGTTATCCACGCAATGATATCTTAGTTAATCGCCAGAATGATCAGGAACTCATCAATCATATTCGTGAGAAAGTGAACATTCCTGAAGGTAAGAAAGTGATTATGTATGCGCCGACTTGGCGAGATGATGAGTTTGTGAAGAAAGGTCAGTATTTATTTAATCTGAAGATCGATTTAGAGAACTTATACAAACAGCTTGGGGATGACACTGTAATTCTATTGCGCATGCATTATCTTATCGCCAATGCCTTGGACTTAGCAGGTTATGAAGACTTTGCGATCGATGTATCTGATTACGATGACGTATCTGAACTCTTCTTAATCAGTGATGCATTGATTACAGATTACTCTTCAGTCATGTTTGACTACGGTATCTTGAAACGTCCACAATTCTTCTTTGCGTATGATATTGAAAAATACGATAAGGGACTACGTGGATTCTATATGGATTACAAATCAGACTTACCTGGACCAATTCACACAGATGCTTATGAGCTCACAGAGAATTTGAAAGATCTTGATAAAGTACAAAAAGATTACCAATATAAAATTGATGCATTCTACGACCGTTTCTGCTCAATTGAGAAAGGTAACGCATCTCAAATTATCGGTGACATGATTGCGAAAGATGTTGAAGGTAAGGAATAGTAGATAAAAGGCTTCAGTGAAGCTATTCTGCTAGAGGCATAATTAAGTTTATTAAAAGTAACTACAATCTATATATTCATAAATTAAGGGTCGAAAAGGCAATTACACCTTTTCGACCCTTATTATTT
>NZ_PPRN01000049.1 GCF_002902685.1 Staphylococcus pettenkoferi
TGATTATATAGGTTAAATAATCTTTTACCTCTTGCATTTAATAGTAATTTATTTTTGTGCAAGTTTATTCGCTACCTTTCTACAGTTAATAAACTTAAATCTTTACAATTCATCTTTTTTATAAACCTCCTAACTCCCCCTTGACCCTCACGTTACGTTATCCTTTAACTTAAAGTTAGAGTTAATAAAGTACTTTTAAACAATTTGGCCAAAGAGAATTCGCAAACTTATACAATGGAGGTCATCGTAAATGACACAATATTATAGTATGAAAGAGGTCACACAGATTACTGGAATTACGAAACGCACGCTTCACTATTATGATGAAATCGGGTTATTGTCACCGTCTCATCGTGCGGAGAATCAATATCGTATGTATAGTCAGCAAGATTTGATTGAGTTGCAGAAGATTCTCTTTCTAAAAGGACTGGGTGTGCCGCTTAAAGATATTGAAGAAATGATGAAACTCGAGGACAAGGAGTTAAGAGAAGCGCTAACAACTTATCAAGAACAGCTACTCGCAAAAATCGAGGAATTGAAGAAGTTAAACCATCATCTAACGGAATTCTTAAAAGGTGCGCCTCTCATCAACTTGGATATCTTTAAGCAACCGCTTCAAGACCAATACACTAAAGAAGCAGAAATTAAATATGGAGAGACACCCGACTACCAAAGTTATCAAGAACGCTTTGCCTCACGTTCAAACGCTGATTTCGAGGAGGTGCAACGCAGAATGGATAACGTGTTTGAAAAGTTCAATGCCTTAACTGAGCAACAAGCACCATTCAACGAGACGCGAACTATAGTTGAGGAATGGAAAGATGTTATGTGCGAACATGCCGATTTCTCAGATGAGGTGCTCATCATGATTGCCCAAGGTTATGAACAAGATCCGCGTTTCAAGGAATACTTTAAGCAATTCGGCAATCCAAACCTTCCCTCCTATATCGCTGAACATGTGACACATCATCTAGAGCAATAGCGCACATTCGACCATAATAAATCACTTTTTAACAACATCATCACATTTACAAATAAGAGCAATCCCTACCATTTAGGCAAGAATTGCTCTTTCTTCATGCATCTTCCTATTTAGATTCCAAATGTTGTTTCACACTTGGAATAATTTGTTCACCAATTAGCTCAATGTTTTTCATAATTTTATCGAAAGGTACGCCGCCAAAGTCAATTTGAGCCATGAAACGTTGATGACCATACAATTCGTGTTGATAGAGCATCTTCTCTACAATTTGTTGCGGACTACCCATCCATTGACAGCTCACCCGATTCACTTTATCCTAGTAATTCATTCTATTTTAAAAATTCAAACAACTTTACTTTTAACTATATGAAAAATGCATTGATATGCAAAAATGCAATATTAATCTATTCAAACAAGGGGGAATTGGATGGCTTCAAACCATCAATCACAGAATCAAGATTTGCGCATTCAAAGCAAGGTTATCAGCGAAGGGGTGAGTCGGACGCCGAATCGTTCTTACTTACGCGCGCTTGGATTTGAGGATGAGGATTTCCAGAATCCAATGATTGGTGTGGCGAGTACGTGGAGTGAGGTCACGCCATGTAACGTACATATCGACGGTCTGGCGCGTGATGTGAAGCATGGTATCGGTGAAATGGGTGCGAATCCGCTCATCTTCAATACGATTACGGTATCCGATGGCATTTCGATGGGGACGCCGGGCATGCGTTACTCCCTGCCGAGTCGTGAACTGATTGCCGATTCCATCGAGTCTGTCGTAAATGCGGAGAACCTCGATGGCGTGGTCGCGATTGGGGGTTGTGATAAAAATATGCCAGGTTGCATGATGGGTATCGCGCGTCTCAACTTACCTGCCGTCTTCGTCTATGGCGGTACGACGTTACCTGGAAATTTGGAAGGTCAGAAATTAGATGCCGTTTCTACATTTGAAGGTGTAGGTCAGTACAATAATGGAGAAATTGATGACGATCGCTTAAATCAAATTGAATGTTCTGCTTGTCCTGGCGCAGGGTCATGTGGCGGTATGTTCACTGCGAATACGATGGCGTCTGCAATTGAGGCGCTTGGTATGAGTTTACCAGGAAGTGCATCACATCCTGCTGTTTCTGCAGATAAATCTAAAGATAGTCGTGCTGCAGGTCAGGCCGTGTATCGCTTGCTCGAACGTGGTATTTATCCGGAAGATATTATGACAAAGCCCGCGTTTGAGAATGCAATTACTGTTGCGATGGCGTTGGGCGGTTCAACGAATGCGATTCTTCACCTGCTCGCGATTGCACATTCGATGGATGTCGATCTGTCATTAGATGATTTCGAAGAGGTGCGTGCTCGTGTGCCTCACATCGCTGGTTTACGTCCGAGCGGTCAGTATGTCATGGCAGACTTGAATGACTATGGCGGCGTTCCTGGTGTGATGAAAGTCTTGTACCAACACGGCTTGATTCACGGTGATTGCATGACCGTCACTGGTCAAACGGTTGCGGAGAACTTAGCTGAAGCGCCAGATCTTTCCGACGACGGTAAAATCATCGATTACGACAATCCACAATATCCGACAGGTCCACTCGTGGTCTTGAAAGGTAATCTTGCTCCAGAGGGTGCTGTGGCGAAGATTTCCGGTCTAAGCGAAACTTACATTAAAGGGCCAGCGAAGGTCTTTGATACCGAAGAAGCAGCGACCAACGCAATTCTGAACGACCGCATCCATCCTGGCGATATCGTCGTCATTCGTTATGCGGGGCCTAAAGGAGGTCCAGGTATGCCTGAAATGCTTTCCGCTTCCTCTATTCTTGTTGGAAAAGGCTTAGGCGAATCGGTTGGATTACTAACAGATGGTCGTTTCTCTGGTGGTTCCCATGGTCTCGTCATCGGACATGCAGCGCCAGAAGCACAAGTCGGCGGCCCTATGGCATGGCTTGAAGAAGACGATATCATTACCATCGATGCCGAGAACCATCTCATCGACTTCGATGTTTCAGATGAAGAATTAGAACGTCGCAAAGCGAAATGGAAAGCGCCAGAATTAAAAGTTTCCAAAGGCGCACTTTATAAATACGCACGCTTAGTGAACTCCGCTTCGAAAGGCGCAACGACGGATTAATTTGTGGTAATTATCACCCGGGAAATAATATAAGCATCATTATGCCCCCAATTACGTATTTTGCGTAATTGGGGGTCGATCTCTGAGATTATTGAAATAAGCTGCTTATCATCAATACGATGATATATAGAAGAATTGCAAATCCAGCACCCATTCCACCTGAAATCAACATAATCTTAGGTCTACTCGTAATGTTTTTAGCCTTAATCACTTTATTCGCTAAAATTGAGCCAATGAGTACACTCACAAATATAATAATGACTTTAATCACACTGCCGTCCAGAACATTCACCTTCCCTCATCGTTATTTAATCTCTAACTAGCACCTCATTACATTAAGCGCTTCGCCTGTGTCCCAAATTGTTGTATCAACGCTACAAAATTTCGCCCTATTCTTTCCCCAACGACGCTTTCGTCGCAGTCAACAACATATCAATATTATCGAAATCTACCTTATCCAATAACTTACGAAATTGTTGCATCATCCGTTCGGCAACTTCAATGCCCTTATCCGTCAAACAGATAATCGTCGCACGCTGATCTTCTGCACACTCATTACGACAAACGTAAGGCGTCTCCCCACGTTCGAGTCGATTGACTAAACGAGACATCGCACTTTGGCTCAAACGCACTGATTGAATCAAATCGTTAATCTTACAGCGCTTTTCCGGTTGTTTATACAAATTATAAAGCACGCAGAACTCTCTCAAACTCAACCCGTACTGTTGTTTGAAATTACGCTCAATCATCTGCTCGATATAGTGAAAGTATTCCGTACTTTCCATCCACTCATCTATTCCACTCACTCGTTCCATCATTTCACCTTCTTCCCATTCATGTACTCGCTTACATTCTTAATTGCTATTATACAAGTTTATCTCAGTTCTATAAATGGTAGATAGCAAAGTGCAAAGTTATTTCTTTAATAAACTCCAACCTCTATACTGAAATCTTCAATTTTTAACTAAAGGATGATGATAATGAGTAAGATATTCGTTACAGGCGCAACGGGTCTCATTGGCACACGTTTAACACGTCGTCTCGTTGAGGAAGGCCATGAGGTTGCAGGCTTTACGACTTCTAACCATGGTAAAAAGAAACTCGAAAATCAAGAAGTGAAAGGTTACATCGGAGATATCTTTAACTATGAAGATGTAGAAGAAGCAATCAGTGACTTTCAACCTGAGATTATCATTAACGAACTGACAGATTTGAAAGCTGTAGATATGTCGGCGAATACGCGCGTGCGAGTTGAAGGTACGAAAAATCTCGTCAAAGCTGCGCAACAACATGGTGTCGAACATATGCAAGCGCAAAGCATCGCGTTTACGTACGCCCCCGGTGAAGGGCTAGCTACTGAAGAAACGCCGCTCGATTATAACTCTGAAGGCGATCGCAAAGTGACAGTGGATGGCGTGGAAGGTTTAGAATCACAAACCCAAGAAATACCTCATCACGTCATCTTACGTTACGGCTATCTCTATGGTCCTGGTACATGGTTCGGCGAAGGTGGCATGATTTACAATCAATTTATCGATGGCGAAGTGACGATGTCAGATGGCGAACAATCTTTCATTCATCTCGATGACGCGGTCGAAACTGCGATTCAAGCGCTCAACTTCGATAGTGGTATCTACAATGTTGCAGATGACGAACCAGTGACTGGTGGCAAGTGGGCTGAGTGGTTTGCTGACATGTTAGGTGTGAATCCTAAAATGAATATTCAACCTGCCGCTGATTATGAACGTGGCGTTTCGAACGAGAAGTTCAAAGCGCAAGGTGGTAAATTGATTTATAACACTTGGCGTGAAGGTATGAAAAAAGATAATTAATATGTTTAAGCGTAGGCTGACGTTCACATTGTGTGGTCACACCTACGCTTTTTAATTTTTCACTCTATCCGCACATCTTAAAATATATAAATTTACCCACTATCCATATTATTGCTCACTATTTGAATGTCATCTTGCTATAATAATATAAAATACATCATCTTAGACTACCCTCGGAGGTCCTCATCATGCGCAATCAACTACGCCCCTTGAAGCATAAGACCGTCATCGTTACTGGTTATGTAACTGACTATGTCCTACGCTACAGCAGCACCTCAAATAATAACTATATCCGTAACTTACGTATTCTCTTAACTCAAGTGTATATTAACGGTATTTTCGTTTCCCACATTTGGCTTATAGAACGACGTAGATTATTAAAAGACGTTGAAGCCTTGATGAATGAAAAAGTGAAATTTAAAGCGAAAGTGATTTGTTATCTCAAAATCGGTGAAGTAGGTATGGTAGAAGATTATGGTATTGAACGGAAGACACGATTAGTACATGCAGATCATTATCAAGTCAAGTATGACTGAGTTACAGCGTTGTCACACCATAATAATTCACTCAATCCTCGCACTCATTTAGACGTCCGGGACTCTTCCTGCAGACAACCCGCACTCTGACCCACGAGCTACAAAGCCCACTACTACACACTTTCACGCTAATCATGAGAAAACCCACTCGCGCATATCTACTCGACTGCGTGAGTGGGTTCGATTTATATATTATACCGTTGTTTCAATCACTTGAGCCTTACCATTAATCTTCACGTGAACTTTGTCCCCTACTTCGTACTGACAAGCACCTAGAATACGTGTCTTCACTCGACCTATTCCTTTAATATCTAAATAGACTAGTGAATCATGTCCGAAGAAATCCGTATCTTGTACCGTTGCTTCAATTCCAGTGTTATCGTCACTAATTTCCAGCTGTTCTGGACGAATCATGACCTTAACTTCTGAACCTTCAGATTGAGACACTTCATTAATTTCAAGATGACCCATACTTCCTTTGAAGTAATCACCTTCAATATGGCCATCTAAATAGACTGCATCGCCGACGAAGTCCGCGATCTTTTTACAATTAGGATAGTAATAAATCGTCGTAGGTGTGCCTTCTTGAATATTGCGACCTTCTACGAGAATCATTGTTGAATCTGCCATAGACAGCGCTTCTTCTTGATCGTGTGTTACGAAGATTGACGTCGCATTAACACGTTTCAACATGCGTTTCACTTCTGCACGTAATGTCGTTCTCAAACCGGCATCTAAAGCACTAAACGGTTCGTCTAACAGCACGAGTTTCGGGTTTGGCGCAAGTGCACGGGCTAATGCGATACGTTGTTGTTGTCCACCTGACAACTCGTTAGGCATACGGTTCTCATAGCCTTGCATGTTCACGAGTGCAAGCATCTCTTGGACACGGTTCGACTTACGTTCTTTACGCGTCAATCCAAAAGCGATGTTCTGTTTCACATTGAGATGTGGGAACAGCATCCCCTCTTGTGGCACGTAGCCGATCTTACGCTTATCCGGTGCGACATTCGTCTTCGCATCAAAGACGACTTCGCCATCAATCTTAATCTCACCATGATCGGGATCTTCAAATCCGGCGATCGAGCGCAGTAACGTCGTCTTACCACATCCGGATTCCCCGAGCACGGCTAACATGTCGCCTTCTTTGACATCTATCGTGATATCGCGTAAAGCGTGCACATTACCAAATTGTTTACTTAGTTGTTTGACTTGTAATTTCGTGTTCAACAGTCTTCACTCGCTTCCAATCAGTAAAGGATTTCATCGTTAATAAATACACAGGTAATCCTGAGAAGACGATGAGTAATAAGGCGTACGGCGCTGAGGCACCGTATTCAAGTTCATTGGTAAATTCCCAAATCTTCGTCGAGAGGGTGTCGATGCCTACTGGACGTAAGAGTAAGGTTGAAGTGAGTTCTTTCATCACTTCGAGAAACACTAAGGCTAAACCTGAGCCGATACCTGGTGTGAGTAGCGGCAAGGTAATTTTGAAAAAGTTAGTTATAGGCCTTTTACCTAAAGACCGGCCTACCTCTTCCAAACTTGGCGGAATCTGTTCCATCGACGTTCGGATAGAGGACTGAGCTAACGGCAGGTATAGGATGACATAGCCGATGAGTAATAGTGTCACCGTTTGATAGAGCGGGTTGAGATAACGAATCGCGAAGAACACGAGCGTGAGACCAATCACGAGCCCTGGCAAGCTGTGAATGAGAAATGGCAAGTTGTTTGCGACTTTACTCGCCCAACCACGATAACGCACAACCGCATAGACAATCGGTAGCGCGACGATCACAGTAACGACTGAGCCTTCAAGACCGAGTCTCAAAGTAGAGAGTAACGTATGGATAATTTCATCTAAGTCAAAGTACGTAGAGTTACCATAAATCGCCCAGTAGATGATCGTTGTGACCGGAACACCTACGGACAAGATACTCAAGATCGCGATAAATAAGTACGCGAGGCCACGACCGAAGATATTCAAACGCGCTTTATACTGTTGGCTACTGCGACCTGAACGACGTGATGTGAATGACTTATTGCCGATAATCAACCTTTGGATAAAAATAATCACCAAGCACAACATGAGCAACACGAGCGTCATCATTGCCGCAGCCGAGCTATTGAAGGCAACATCATATTGGTCAAAAATCGCTGTCGTAAAGGTTTCATAGTTTAAAAACGCCAGCGCCCCAAATTCAGCAAGCATGTGGAGTGCAATCAAGATACCTCCACCCACGATAGCTGGTTTCAACTGAGGTAACGTAATCCGTACGAACGTTGTGAATTTACTCCGACCTAGGGAACGTGATGTTTCTTCAAGCGCTGGGTCGAGCCCTTTTAACGCAGCTACGACGGGCAGATGCACGAGTGGATAACTGGATAACGAAAGGACAAGGAGTGCACCTTTGAACCCTTCTAGGGATGGTGCGACAGAAATCCAACTATAGCTTGCCACAAAGGCTGGAACGACGAACGGTAAAGTGATGAGCGCGTTTAGGAGTTTACCACCACGCACATTCGTCCGCTCAACGATAAGAGCAGTCGTCGTTCCAATCAAGACACTCACTAATGTGACGAAGAAGCTTAATTTAATGGTATTCCACAAGAGATGGAACATGCGTGGACGCAAGAGCAAGTCTAAAGAAGCTTGCCAACCAATTTCTTTAGCTTTGATAAAGACATAAGCCACCGGTAACAAGAACAGTAAAGCGAGAAATAAAATAATGATATACAGAAGAACAGGACGTCTCCCGTTCTTAGAATTTCTTCCTCGAAAAAGACGTCCTTGTGTATTACTATTCATTATTATAGTAAACCTTCTTCTTTAAGTAAGTTCACTGCTTCTTTACCGTCAGCGTATTTACCTAAATCTTGTGTACCTTCTGGTGGTTTCAACTCAGAGAATGGTTTCATACCTTTAGTATTTGCTTCTTTGTTTAAAGGATATTGTTTACTCTTATCAGTTAAGATTTGTTGACCTTTTTTACTAGTTGCAAATTTAACGAATTTTTCAGCTTCTTCTTTATGTTTGCTTGATTTCACAACACCTACACTTGCTACAGTTAACATGTCACCTAAGTCATGGTTACCGAAGAAGTATAGACGAGAGTTTAAGTTGTCTTTACCTTTCTCAGCTGCTTGTCTATCCCAGTAGTAGTTGTTGATCAACGCAAATGGAATATCGCCGTTCTCAACAGCTTGAAGCGCACGTTTGTTGTCTTTGTAAGTCTTACCATTCTTCTTGATGCCTTCTAACCATTCTTTCGCTGCGTCTTTACCTTCAAGTTTAATCATTGCTGAAAGTTGCGCTTGGAACGCACCGCTTGTAGGTTGGAAAGCGAATTTGTCTTTCCATTTAGAATCAGTTAAGTCTTTCACTGATTTAGGAAGTTCACTTTCAGAGATCTTGTCTTTGTTGTAAGCTACAACTCTTGAACGTGCAAGTAATCCTGTCCAAGTATCGTCTTTAGATTTGTATTTAGAATCGATTGGTTTGCTAACGTCTTTGTCGATCTTCGCAAGTAAACCTTTATTATCTAACATGATTTGAGGTGAAGATTCTTCTGTGTAGATTAAGTCAGCAGGAGAGTTCTTACCTTCTTCAACGATTTGGTGAGCAAGCTCGTTACTCTTACCGTCACGTTCTTCAACCTTGATGCCAGTGTCTTTCTCAAATGCTTTGATTAAAGCAGATGTAGCGCTCTTATGTTGACCGTTGTAAATGACAAGCTTGCCATTCTTACCGTCTTTAGAGCCTGATTTGTCTCCGCCGTTACCACAAGCTGCAGTGAGCACGAGTACAGCGACTAAGATGATTGGTAATAAGATTCTTTTCATCGCTCTATGTCCCTATCCCTTCTATGTAAAATATGTTGCGTTGGTTTGAAGTAATGGTTTCGATTCGTGATAATGATAACCATTTTCAGTTAAAAATATACCACAATATTGTACACTGCACAAGCGCTTTCATGAAT
>NZ_PPRN01000005.1 GCF_002902685.1 Staphylococcus pettenkoferi
AGATGTGTATAAGAGACAGTCCTACATCAGTGCGCCGACAAATCACACGAATTATATAATTATTTTATCTAAAGTGTTTAAAGAAAGAAACTAATAACTGCAACACAATTTCGTGACATTGTTGGAAATAGCTAAAGAATTTATCAACTAACTACAAAAATCTAAAAGCCCGAAAAACACACACCGTGTTTCTCGGACTTCGACTTTCAATCTTTTATTTTAAAAAGCGATCGAGAATACCTCTCCGTTTCAACACCATCAAGATAATGTAACTAATGACTGATCCGATAATACTTGAAACGAGAAAGGCTAGCATTAAAGGTTTCGCTGCAAAATCGTGTAAACCGATAATCCAAGCGACTGGAATACACATCAAGCTGCCAATAATCCCCGTACCGATTACTTCACCCACTGCTGCCATAAAGATATGGCGACGATAAATATAGAATGCACTCGCAAGTAACACACCTACCATACTACCAGGAAACGCAAAGGCACTTCCGGTGTTAAACAGTACACGCAACAGTGAAGAAATCAATGCTTGAGCCAGTCCAAACCAAGGGCCAACAAACACCGCACATAAGACATTAATCATATGCTGAATAGGTGCAGCCTTAATCGGTCCGACTGGTATGACTATAAAGCTACTCAATATGACATTGAGTGCTATAAATATTGCGGTAAATGTAAAGTTTCTCGTCTTCATTCGACGACCCAACCCCTTTCGTTATTCAATCTTCTGGATGATGGTTGTTTAAGCGTTTCGACATCGTCTCAATCATCAATTGAAGTAAATCATTGGCTTCTCGTTGCGCAGTTCGAAATTCACCGACTATCGGAAGTTGGTTAATATCGTTCTCTAACGACTGAATCGTATGCTCTGACGCTTTGAGTGCTTCTATCTTGCCGTAATTCTGAAAGTTAACAGCTTGTTTCTGATTGCGTTTCAATTCTTTCATGCGTGTGTCGATACTGTGATTCGCATGAATCTGTTCTTCTACACGTCGATAATCTTTCACGAGATCTAAATCTTGAATCTTTGCACTTAAACGATCTGCTTGCTCAAGTATTTCTTCAGTACGATACATTACATCGTCACCATCGCTTCTTCGTGCTCACCAAGATACGTACCGTTAAGTGAGAATTGATGCGCTTCATCTATGCGCACATCGACAATTTTACCAATAGCTGACTTCGGCGCTCTAAAGTTAACTAATTTGTTCTTCTCAGTGTAACCAGCAAGCACTTCGTCATCTTTCTTACTTGTACCTTCACATAACACGCTCACGACTTCACCCTCGTATGGCTTCATCGCTTCACCAGAATAGGCAGCAACTTTACGATTTAAACGTTGAAGACGATCTTTCTTCACTTCTTTCGGCACATCGTCTTTCATACGTGCAGCTGGCGTACCATCACGCTCTGAATAGAGATACGTGTACGCATGTTCGAAACCGACCTCATCGTATAAGGATAACGTCTCTTCAAATTGCTCCTCTGTTTCATTTGGATAACCCACGATAATATCAGTCGTTAGCGCTACATCAGGAATTTGCGCCTTAATGCGATCGACTAAATCGAGATAACTTTCACGGGTATACTTACGACCCATAATCTTCAATACTGCGTTATTACCAGATTGAACTGGCAAGTGGATATGTGGGACAATATTGCCGCCTTGTGCAATCACTTCAATCATGCGATCTGTGAAGTCCCACGGGTGACTCGTAGTGAAACGCACACGTGGAATATCAATCTTAGAAATATCTGCGAGTAAATCACCTAAACCATAATCTAAACCGTCGATATCCTTACCATATGAGTTTACATTCTGACCGAGCAATGTCACTTCTTGATAACCTTCACGTGCGAGTTCACGAACTTCTTGAATAATATCTTCAGGCTTACGACTACGCTCTTTTCCTCGAGTAAAAGGCACAATGCAATAAGTACAGAATTTATCGCAACCGTACATGATATTCACCCATGCTTTAATATTACCTTCACGTACTTTCGGTAAATTCTCAATGACGTCGCCTTCTTTAGACCACACTTCAACGACCATCGCTTTGGAAAGATACGCTTCTTCAAGAATTTCCGGTAAACGATGAATATTGTGCGTACCAAAAATCATATCTACATTTTGGAAGGATTTCAGAATCTTATTTACGACAGATTCTTCTTGTGACATACAACCACATACGCCGAGCAAGACGTCAGGTCGTTCGCGTTTGAGATGCTTCAAGTTACCGATTTCACTAAACACTTTATTCTCAGCATTCTCACGAATCGCACAAGTATTGATGAGAATCACGTCTGCAGTATTAATATCTTCTGTAGGTTGATAACCTAAGGCACTGAGAATACCTGCCATCACTTCCGTATCGTGTGCATTCATTTGGCAGCCATAGGTTTTAATCATAAATGTGCGACCGCGACCCATATTGCGATATTTCTCATCGATTTGGAAATCATTGTTATATTGAACCTCTTCTTTACCGCGCTTACGTGCTTGTTTCAAACTTGGCGGTTGATAAACGTGTTCAAAGTTCTTACTCTCCGCTTGTGCTTTCTTATCTCGTTCAGCTAAGATGTTAATCGTAGTACGCTTTCTTTGCTCTTCATTCACACTACATAACCCTTTCTTTCCATCTTCGCGCATGCTTGAACGCTTTAATTTACGCATGCTTCGATTTGTGCATAATCATCTTTATATTATATTAAATTCTACTTATATGTGCAAAAAGACACCACTACTTTTCCAGTTAAAATGCGTGGGGTATTGAAAGCAATCACGCCCACTAAGAACGATGAAATGATAAAAAATTTATTCATAATTATTGTTCACTACAAATTCTAGCACCCTTAACTGCTAGTCTCAGTTCATAACTTAAACTTTATTCCACTCGATCACTATCGTATTTACCAGTCAACGTTTCAATCGTAATACCCTCAGGTGCATGATAGAACTTCACCTGACTGATAATACTTGGAACTTCTAATTCGACCATGCGATCATTAATCTTCTGAATGAGGATCAGACACGTATTCATATCTGCTTGAACAGTCGTCTCAAGGGCTCCCACACGATATGGAATTTCAGCTTCTTGAATGATCTTAATCGCTTCATCAACATAAGGAATCACATCTTCCCCATTCGGCGTCTTAGGTATTACTTGGATACTCATGAGTGTATCATCCATGATTATTCCTCCTCTTCATTCATGACATCTATAGCTTCAATCACTGCCTCTGCAAACGCAATCATGACTGGACTCCAATTAGATTCATCTTCTCGATTATGTAAATTAAACTTCTTATTGTTAAAAAATGATTTCCGTAACGGCTCGGTAAGTTCAATTTGTACGCCTTTTTTACGTTCTCCACAGTTCACGAAATTATCCGTATGCATTCCTGAGATAGGTGGAGGTGCCGCTTCAACTAGAAAGCTTCTCTTTTCCAAAGCATGCGTTAGATGCTCGCGCAACGCAAGATCTAAACCGCCTAAATAAACCTTAGATTTCACACCTCTGCAGCCATGAATAGAAATCACGTGCCTTTTACCTTGGACCAAAGTTTCTAATTGCGGTTCATTAAAGTGACGAGATGTGACATGTAGCTCATTGTTCTTATTGCGACGCGTAGCTTTAAAGGTGTAGAAGTCATAACCGCCACGACGTGCAATGAGTTCAGCTACTTCCGACGTCCCTCTTTCAATAGCACCACCATGAATCGCAGTGATCAAATGGGGCGTGCCACGCTCTTCAGTGTGTATAGACCAATCTTCTCCCTCGGTCGTCTGCTGAGCAAGGTCTGTAAACGATGTGTAGCGATCTACCATAATTTACCTCCAGAAGATGAATTTACTTCACTGTACCATATTTGCAACGGCTTTGTAGATAGTGAAAGCTATGACATGTAAAAGGAGTGGAAGAGTTCACGAGATGTTACATCCCATCTTTGCGATTTCTCATTCCACTCCTTACATATCATATTGTTATTTCATCTTTATCCTTTGAGTATTAATAACATGCATCAGCGCTGCTATCTTAATAAACCTAGTATCTTTAATGAGAAAGTGTTGCTTCGCAAATAACACGCAATATACTTTCCCTTTAATAGCTACTCATTTCAACTAATCTAGTTCAAGCCAGGAATTAAACAAATTGTTGTGTTAATGCATTGAACTGATCTTCTTGAATGTGAATATCTTTCTTAGTAAGCGGCGTCTCATCTAACTGCTCAATTTGTGATTCGTATGAAGGTGTTTCAGTATCTTGATAAACGATACCTTTGAGTAAAGAATCATATTTCAAGACGTTAGCCATCGCTTTCTCTTTATCTGAAGCGTCATAGTCTTCAATGTCATCGATGTTCGTCAAGTGTTCTTTGAACCAATCATACGTATTCACTTTATTATATGTGACACATGGAGAGAAGACGTTCACAAATGAGAAGCCATCATGATTGATTGCGTCTTCTAATAATTTGGTTAAATTTTTAATATCACTAGAGAAACCTTGAGCCACAAATGTAGCTCCGGATGATAGCGCGAGTTCTAAAGGCGCCACGTTCTTCTCAATATTACCTTTAGGCGTAGATTTCGTCACGAAGCCAGGCGCAGAAGACGGTGACGTTTGACCTTTCGTTAAGCCGTAAATTTGGTTATCCATAATGACATACGTCATATTCATATTACGTCTTAATGCGTGAATCGTGTGGCCCATACCGATAGCATATCCGTCTCCGTCACCACCAGAAGCGATCACTGTCAGATCACGGTTCGCCATCTTAACACCTTGCGCTAACGGTAACGCACGCCCGTGGATGCCGTGCACCCCATAGGCATTAATATAACCAGAGAGACGACCTGAACATCCGATACCAGTAATAATCGCTACTTCTTCTGGTTCTAATCCTATGTTCGCAGCTGCTTTCTGAATCGCAGCCTGAACAGAGAAATCACCGCAACCTGGACACCAATTGGGCTTAACGTTGTTACGGAAATCTTTAAATGTAGCCATTTAGACCCTCTCCTTTAATTCATTGGCAATTTGTTGACCACGTTCTTCAATTTCATGTGGTAAGAACGGTGTACCATCATATTTCGTTTGATTAATGAGTTTATCTCCAACCATAACATTCATTTTAAGAATATTAGACAGTTGACCTTGATAGTTATGTTCTACCACAACTACTTTTTTAGCTTTATTCACGGCTTCTTGAACTACATCTTTAGGGAATGGGTGAAGTTGACGAATTTGAAGGTGATTCACTTTGATGCCTTGCTCTTCTAAACGTTCAGCACCTTCTTGGATAGCGCCTTTCGTTGAGATAAAGCCGAGATAAAGAATGTCCGCTTCATCATGCGTTTCCTGTCCACTTACAGGTTCGTTAATGAGCAGATGTTGTGTTTTACGCATACGTTTTTCCATTTGTTCTTGACGGTTTTGAGCAACTTCACTCGTTTTACCTTCTTGATTATGTTCGACACCTGTAACGTGATGGATGCCACCTTTCAAGCCCGGTAATGGTCTTGGAGACACGCCACTCTCAGTTAAAGCGTAACGACGGAAATAGCTTTTATCCCCTTCCTCACGCTCGATATCGGATTGAATTAATTCGCCTCTTTGGATATCAATCGCGTTGTAGTCTAACTGTTCTACAGTCTGTTTACCGAGAGATAACTGCAGGTCACTGAGGATAATAACTGGGCACTGATAAATTTCAGCTAAGTTGAAGGCTTCCATCGTTAAATAGAATGCATCTTCTGCATCCATTGGCGCTACGACAATTTTAGGAATATCTCCGTGCGTACCATAAATCATCTGCATCAAATCAGATTGCTCTTGTTTCGTTGGCAAGCCAGTAGAAGGACCCCCACGTTGCGTATTGACGATGACAAATGGTGTTTCTGTCATACCTGAAAGTCCAATGGCTTCCATCATGAGAGAAAGTCCCGGACCAGCACTTGCTGTGAAGCCACGGACACCACCGTAGTTAGACCCTATCGCCATGTTAGCAGCAGCGATTTCGTCCTCCGTCTGAACAACTGTACCTCCCACTTTAGGAAGATTCTCAATCATATATTCCATGATTTCTGACGCTGGTGTGATAGGATAAGCAGCCATGAAACGTGAACCTGCTGAAATCGCTCCAAGTCCTATTGCGTCATTTCCAATCATGTAAAGGTGCGGATCTTGTTGAGATGCTGTGAGTTGGAAATCACCTTCTACCGTTTCAAGTTGTTCTTGCATCAAGCGATAACCTTCATGAAGCGCTTGAATATTCATTTCAACAACTTTGTCACCTTTTTTCTCAAACATCGCTGTGATCAGTGATTCAAAGGTTTCTGTTTCTAAATCCATCAACGCACATGTTGCACCTACTGCAACCATATTTTTCATCAATGTTGTGCCGAGTTCTTTCGCTGTTTTAGTAAAAGGTAAATCAATCATTTGAGCACGACAATCTTCAGGTTTGTCTGGTTTCGCTTTACTATCTGCAATAATAACGCTGTCGGCTCTCATTTCATGATGATTGACTTCAATCGTTTCCTGGTCGAATGCCACAAGAATATCTAGGTCATCACTTACTGCGTGTACGGGTAATGTAGATACTCGAATCTTGTTATTCGTGTGACCCCCTTTGATACGACTTGAGAAGTGACGATAACCATAAAGATAGTATCCCTTTCTATTCATAGCTGTAGCGAAGATTTCACCTGTTGATTCGATACCTTCACCTTGTTGTCCGCCCACTTTCCATGATATTTGATTTCGCATATCATTGTTCCTCCTAGTGGATATATTCATTCATTATTTATAATATCAAAATACCTCGCTAAATGACTATGCTTAGCGAGGTTCTCGTTGAAATTCATACGAACGGACGATACTTAATCAAGCGGATGATCATCATTGATGAGCACACGTTCAATATGTTTCGTCCGTCCTTGACTATCATAATCGACGACCACACCTGAAAGTACGGCACGACCTGTATCTGGTACGACGTGACGTTGCGGCAAACTTGTAATGAAACGTTTAATGACTTCATCACGTTGAATGCCGAGAATGCCGTCATAGAACCCTGTCATACCGACGTCTGTTATATAGCCCGTACCTTGAGGTAATACGCGGTCATCAGAAGTTTGAATATGTGTATGTGTCCCCACAACTGTACTCACTCGACCATCTAAGTACCAACCCATGGCATTCTTTTCCGAAGTCGTCTCAGCATGGAAGTCGACAAAGATATAGTTCGTCTCTTTCTGAGCTTGTTCGACGAGTTCATCTGCCTTTTTAAAAGGATCGTCGATATCTTGCATAAATGAGCGTCCTTGCAAGTTAATAATCGCTAACTTATCTGCGTTAATCTGGATAAAACGCATTCCAACACCTGGTGCCTCTTCAGGAAAGTTGGCTGGGCGCACCATGCGATTAGCATCATCGATAAAATCATAAATTTGACGCTGACCGTATGTATGGTTACCCATTGTCATAAAGTCAACTCCTTCGCGTAAGAGTTGCTTATAGATTTTTTCAGTTAATCCTTTCCCGTGAGCTGCATTTTCTGCGTTAACAATCGTCACGGTAGGATGAAATTTTTGTTTTAACTTTGGTAGGTAATCACTGATAGCTTGTCTGCCCACCTTACCTACGATATCTCCGATAAATAATATTCGCATTCGTTCGTACATCCTCTCTGCTCATTAGTGTATAGCATATTGTTAGCTCTGAAAAGTTTGATGTTTCTCTCGCTTGCATTTGTTAGATATTCTGCTTAAATGCAAACTGATTTCACTACTGTAAGAAATTAATCCGAAATTTAATTGACGATAAAGTGTTTTAAATCATTTTTGAGTGGTATGAAATAAACAGAAAGTTAAATAAATAATATAGGAGTTGTAATTCACACATGTCAATTCATATTGATGCAGAACATTTCGCAGATTTAGTAGTGAAAGCGAATCCCTCAAAAAGCGAAGATGCAGAAGATATTGCTAAAGATGCATTAGAATTATATATTACTTCATATCGCTTAGCTGAGAGATATGGACAAATTTCTTCAAGTTGTTTAGATACAACTGAGATCTTAAAAGAAATCAAAGACACTGAATTAGAATTCAACAACTAATATTGCTATTAACTTAAACCAAGACTATAATTCAATCAAAAATGATGAGGAAAGGGTAGAGACTACATACTTGTGGTTTTTTACCCTTTTTTCTTATGTAATTTTAAAGATAATATAAGTCATTTACGCGTTTCGGGGTTACATCACTACTCACAATTTCACTAGCGTTAAAATGCTGGGTCTTCTGAATATCGCTTGTTGACTCTTCCTACATTCGTGCATCGCTCTATGCATAAACATAAACAAACGGCTACCCGAAGGCAACCGTATTATTTTGGCTGTACACTTTTAACGGTTGGTGATGAAAAAATCACTAGCCGTTAATTTTCTTTATACACCAAAAAAGGCACGAATATCTCTATAA
>NZ_PPRN01000050.1 GCF_002902685.1 Staphylococcus pettenkoferi
AGATGTGTATAAGAGACAGCAATAAAGGAATGAGTTCACATAGCTTCATATGACGTAATTACGGCTTGACATATTAAGTATCAGATGATAAGTAATAAAATAAGATATTAAATCTCAATTCAATGTTGATATTTACATCGTTTATCTTTACTATACATGACAAAAAGACACGAATGAAAACTCTAACGGTTTACTTAGGTAATTATTCCCGAACGAACAGACTTAACCGAAGTAACTCAAGAAGAATTAGACTATGCTTTGAACGCAATTAACCATAGACCAAGAAAGTGTCTTAATTGGGACACTTAAACTTAGAAATGTTGCGCTTAAATTGACAATTCATCTATTATTAATAAAATCAAGAATTTGTCCCTGTTGTTCCTTTGTTAAATCCATACCTTCAAGCGAAAGATTTTTAGCGATTTGCTTGTTAACCTTTGAATCAATTGTACTCATATTATAGCCTCCTGATGATAATATTATACTATAGTCTCTTTAAAGTTACCGGTAGCCAAAAAATGTAATAAATCTAATACTTCTTATAAGATTAGTAATTTCTAACATCACTTATGATAACTTTCTCCACGCATAATCTTAAACGCACGATAGACTTGCTCGATTAAGACGACCCGCATCATTTGATGTGGAAAGGTCATCTTGCTAAATGAAAGTGCGTAATCACTGCGTTTTAAGACGTCCTGATGCAAGCCATTTGAACCTCCGATGATGAATGTGAAGTCGCTTTGACCTTGTGTCATGCGTCGATCCAGTTCTTTCGCAAGCCCTTCTGATGTCAGCATCTTTCCTTCAATTTCTAAAGTAATGACTGTGGATTGGGGTTTAATCTTATTAAGGAGACGCTCTCCTTCTTTCGCTTTCACTTGTTCAACCTCTTTGTCACTTAAGTTCTCAGGTGCTTTTTCGTCAGGCACCTCTACGATATCTATCTTCGTATAACTACCTAATCGTTTTTCGTATTCAGCGATGGCTTGTTTCCAGTATTTTTCTTTAAGCTTTCCCACTGCGAGTATAGTGATTTTCACAATTTGACCTCCTACACATGTTGATAATACTTGAGTTATCCTAGTTATCCACAAGTTATTCACTTGTTCACAGTATTCCCTCTTAGTTTTCTCTATTATACATAATGCATTTTACAAAATTTACGAGTTATACACAAAAAGAAAGTAATATCCTGTGGATTTGTGGATAAGTCTGTGAATAATGTGGGTATGTTATTGTGAATTGTTCACAACTCTGGATAACTCTGCACAATTTAGTGGATAACTTGCCGTCTGTCTTACATTTTTATTCACAACCTTAACGTTATTTTTACAATATTAAGGTTGAAACCTTATCCCATCACCTTTCTCCATCTTATTATCTTTATACAATAACGCTTTCACGTATGCAATGCGGTCATACTACCTACCGTCTTAAAGTTAAAAGTTTAAATTAAATCCGTATAATTCTTAATAAACTGAACTATTTTTATCCTCTAACTGCATAAAAAAACACGCCCTTACCACTAAGGACGTGCGCTCCACTTATTATAATGTATAAATCGGCGTCGCTTCCGCTTTATCTGTATCGCAAAGCTTCACTTCGTTATCTGAATCAATATCGTGCTCTTTCAACACTTGACCAACACTCATACGTGCTAAATCTTTCATGTTATTGTCTTGAGATAAGTGAGAAAGATAAATACGTTTCGTGTTATCAGTTATCACATCTGTCATCGCAAGACCCGCGTCTTCGTTCGATACGTGACCCATATCACTCAAGATACGTTGTTTCGTCTTCCATGGGTAGCGACACATGCGCAACATATCCACATCATGATTACTCTCGAACATAAAGGCGTCACTGCCTTTAATGATGCCTTTCATGCGATCTGAAACGTAACCTGTGTCAGTGAGAATCGTAAATTTCTTGCCGTTATTGTGGAACACGTAAAATTGTGGATCAATCGCATCATGTGACACATTAAAAGATTCCACATCAAATCCTGCAAGAGATTTCGTCTCATAAGGATTAAAAATGAATTTCTGATCCATTGGAATGCGACTGTCTTTCTTCTCAATTGCTGACCACGTCTTCTCATTCGCATATATCGGTAGTCCGTATTTACGAGCCAACACACCTAAACCTTTAATATGATCGGCATGTTCATGTGTGACGAGAATTCCATTGACGTTCTTAATTTCCTTATCAATTTGGCTAAAGAGCCCTTCCATCTTCTTGCCTGTTAATCCTGCATCGACCAACAAGCTTCCTTTATCACTTTCAACGTAAGTGGCATTTCCAGTACTACCACTCGCTAAGACACTCATTCGTATCAAGCGATTCACCCTTTCTCAAATTCCTAAATCTACCTATGTTATTTTTTGAAATTTATACTGCGGGCATACTACCTGCAGTGATACGGCAGTCTGACCTGTCTATCTTAAATATGCCTTAAACCCTTGTGTATTCAGCGATTAAGCTTTTATTAATAGTAAGCTTTACTATCGTATCTTTAAGCCTACTATTCCTTCATTTACGTCCATTTTTTAAATTAACAATCATATTATACTATATCAGTTTAAAAACTGCTTGAGCAATCAACCTGTTTCTTAGAAACATAAGAGAACAATTCTTAAAACTGTAATAAACAATCGCTTTAAAGATGACTCAAAACACTTTTGAGTGAACTAGGTTGTAATAAAAACCTATTTTTTCGAGCTAGCTAAACGAGAAAAAATGAGTTGAGCGTGACCACATAAGCAAGTGAGGATTGAAAAGTTGAAAACAAAAGAGTATTAAATACATCTTCATAAATTCCAAACTTTTCTTCACGACCCCCTTTTCTTTTTCAACAATTACCGTTAGACTAGAGTCATTATATTTTTAAAAATTCTTACTTTTTAGATAAATAGTAATAAAGGGGGACGTTTTTATGAATAAGCAAATACAACTTTGGAAAGATTGGAGACTTCATACGTTAACTTTCGTCATCGTGCTCATTTCAGAAGGTATCGGAACGCACAAATTTAATTTAGGACCCACGTCCCTCTTATTAATGCCCGTAGTCTACGCGGTTATCTTGGGTCTCATCGCGTATTTCACTCCGCTCGTCAAAAAGAAACAGGCTAAGAACGCTGAACCAATGGTATTTATCGCCGTCGCGCTACTCATCGCAAAGTTTGGTGTGGAAGCTGGGCCCGCACTACCTAAGATTATCGCTGCTGGACCGGCACTCATTCTGCAAGAACTTGGTAACCTAGCAACAATACTCATCTCACTGCCTATCGCAATCATGCTTGGCTTGAAACGTGAAACAATTGGAATGACACATTCTATTGGTCGCGAAGTTAATCTCGCACTCATCACTGAAAGATACAAGACGAACTCACCTGAGTGGCAAGGTGTGATGTCTATGTATATCTTCGGCACGATATTTGGGGCAATCTTCTTTAGTGTCTTCTCTAGCGTGCTCATCTCAATCTTGCCGCTTCACCCACTGTCATTTGCTATGGCTACTGGCGTAGGAAGTGGCGTAATGACGACTGCAGCTCTTGGGCCGCTGGTAGAAGCCTTTCCAGACCAAGCGAGCACACTTGCTGCATTCTCTGGTACAAGTAACTTACTGACATCTGTCACTGGACTATACATGGCAATCATCTTTGCTTTACCGTTGACTGAAAAATACTATGCACTGTTAACAAAAGTGAAAGGAAAATTCTCTCAAGTAAAGGGGTGGGACAATGACTTCTCAAATTAAGAATTGGAGCATGACGCTCGTTATCGTAGGATTAATTTCACTCATCAACAACTGGTTCGGTTATCATCATGGACCATTTAAAGCGCTACCAGGAATAGTGGCACTGATGGCGATTGCTTTCATCGGAATGCTCTTGGGACGTCTCATCCCGTTGAATATTCCAAGTATCGCCTACATCGGCGTCTTAGGCTTAATCCTGACGATTCCTGGTGTGCCAGGCGCTGCTCACATCGCACATTGGACGAAACAAGTTGATTTGATGGCACTTGCGACACCTGTGGTAGCTTATGCTGGCATCTCAATCGGTAACTCTTGGTTAGCCTTCCTCAAGCTCGGTTGGAGAACGATTATCGTCGGTATGGTCGTCTTGATTAGCACTTATGTAGGCTCAGCTGTCGTTGCAGATATTGTCCTACGTATTCAAGGCATTGTTTAATTCATTGCGAGTAAAATGCATTAACGATTCGTAACTGATGAATTCAAAATAACTCTTGCTATCTTGCGGACTAGTTATTTTTGAATAAGAAGACAACGCATTCTTCTATATAAATAAGAAGGATGACAAGCGTGGCATTTTGATTAAAGTATTTTAGCTGTTTCCGTAGACAATTCGATACCCTTGAAGGAACACGGTCGTAACGAAAATCCATTCTTTGAGCTCTAAGAGCGAAAAGTATTAGTTGAGTGCGTCCCCTTAAGCAAGCGAAAGCCTCCAAAAAACAAAATTTATTATTACGTAGCTAATCAAAAAGCGTACACACCGCATAACAGTGTGTACGCTTTCTTCATTTTCACGTATCATCCCTCAGCTACTCCTTAATAATCTTAGGATTATCAGAAATCGCCTCAACATAATACGTCTTCGTTTCATCTTGATGCTTCACAGTCACTTCCCAATTCGCTTGTAACACCTGTACATTCGGTTCACGTGCCACCGTGTAATAACCTAGACGAATTTGAGTGACTTCATCATTCCGCTTCAAGTAACGATTAAAATACATCGCCTCTAACGCTTTCTTTGCACTTATCACTTGCTTCGCATCATTATTCTCACCTTTAGAAGGTGCGATCGTCTTCATAGCGGACTGTTGATAACTTTTCGCTTTATCATTACCAATATTGAATGTCAGTCGAGCTTTCTTATTATTCATAATCGGATAGCCGCCGTAAGTTTGTTCAAACGTGGTACTTTTACTATCCATATCACTAAGCTGATAATGCTTGCCATCATAAACGTTCTTATTCACGTAATCCTTGAGATCCGAAACGTTGTCAGCACTCACGGGCACCTGCTTGTCGATATCTACCTTCACACGCGCGCCGTCATCCTCTGCATGCTTGTCAGAATTCCCTTTCGCCGCTTGAGTGAAATCATTGGACCGTGCCGTCAGTAGCTGCATCTTTATCCCATCGACACTTGGGATATCATTCGGCAGTTTAATCTGCTCTTGTTTAAAATTCACTTCGTTCTCTTCTTTACTCTCATGAATATGAGATTTCTTCACTTTGTCTACGTAAATGACGACGAGGCTGATGTTCACTAGAATAAATACTAAGATAAATAACGTCTTCGCATATTTCCAATTCATTTATTCTAGCCCCCCATCATTGTCATAGGCGTACCATTTGCCATCATATTCGATGTACCAATGTGGTTTGAACTCACTATTGCGTTGCACTTCGATATCATCTTTGTCAGGTTGATCGACGCGTTTGTAACCAATTGTGATGTTATTGACCTTTTCAAAATCAATATTTGGATTATTGGCCAAGGCTGAGCGTACTTTCTCGGCACCTTGCAGTTTCTCATCTTTCTCGCCACTATCAATCGTGACATTGGATTTCAGCAAGGCACGTGCATAGCTATAGATACCATCTTCGCTCCAGGAGACTTTCACTGTATTTAAGTCGCCTGAATTAAACGTCGGACGTCCGTTGAGGAACATCTGATATGTGAGTTCACCGGATTTGTTATCCGTATGGAACAGTCTAAAGTCATCTATGAAACCACCATGCTCGTTAATGTAATCAAACGTACCTGGAATCGTTTCATGCATATTCTTCGAAGTTGCTTTATCTTCAGACAAGTTGTTGTATTTATACTTCTCAGTCTTATTATCATAGTTTGCAACGCCTGTATTGTTGTTGTACGTGGTCGCTCCATTCTTCGCACTGCGCACGACGACGGAATCGTCGAAGAGTACGGAATTCATTTTATCCACACTAATGTGATTGTAAATTGTACGATAAGACTTCAGATGCTTCGGTGATTTCGGCGCAAAGATATGTGTCGCACTATCGATCGTATCTTTATTCGTAATCATCTCTGAATAAGGCTCCATGTCTTTCTTCAAGGCTGCAACTGTCTTATTGACCGAACTTGCTTTGGAAGACAACGTCATACGAACGACGTCATGTCGGTTTTTACTAATCGCATAGAGTTGAATCTTATCGTCATGCGACTGATCAATCAATAAGCGATTGAACTTAAAGTTGCTCGGCACTTTCGCACTGATGTTCAACACATCCCCGAGATACGTCGCTAGCGGCATGTCATAGGTGAAATCGAGCACGAGAAACTCATCGGTGAGATCAGGGATGATGAGGTTGTGATCGCTGTGCATCTGGTCTGAATGCGTCACGTGCTGATTCTTAAGCGGTTCCAGAACGGTCGACACGTTATGACGTGATGCGACCATACCTTCTGGATGATCCGCCTTCGAATAGATAATTTGATAAGGCGTGATGACCTCGCTCATATCCACGTTATTCGTCTTACCTATCGACTGTGAGGCGTGCTCTTTGTTCGCCTCTTTATCAACCGTTTGTAAGTCGGGCGTGAACTTCCATGTCATATAGGTCAGAACGAGGCTCATCAGCACAAGTAGGGCTAAGATGACCGTCTTGATATGTTCTTTACTCCGCATCCCAATCACCATCTTCTATGACTTCACATGGAAGCGTGATAAAGACTGACGTACCTTGGCCTTCGACACTGTTAGCCCATATACGACCATTGTGTGCCTCAACAATTTCTTTGGAAATCGCGAGACCGAGACCCGTACCACCCATTTTACGCGTACGAGCTTTGTCCACACGGTAGAAGCGGTCGAAGATCTTATCTACTTTATTGATTGGAATACCGATACCGTTATCCTTGATGCGAATCGTCATACGGTGGTAAACGGCATTCTGTTTCACGTGAAACTCAACCCGCTTCTCGCCACGAGAATATTTCATCGCATTAGTGATGACATTGTCGAACACTTGCGTCATCTTGTCTGGATCGATTTCGGTAAAAATAGTTTCATTCGGAATTTCACGTACGAACGTCGTATCTTTCGCCGACATCTCATGACGATTAATAATCTTGTTGATAAACATGTTAAAGTCGACAATCTCTTTCGTAATTTGATCGGATTCGTTATCCATACGTGAGAGTTGTAGTAAATCATTAACGAGACGAATCATTCGCTCTGTCTCTTCACGTGTCACGTTTAAGAAACTAGGCGCAATCTCTTCATCTCTCCAAGCACCTTCTTCGAGTGCTTCAATATAACTATTCATTGAGGTTAATGGCGTACGCAATTCGTGTGACACGTTCGCCACGAACTCACGACGTTCACGTTCAACTTGTTGTTGTTCAGTAACGTCGTGAAGCACGGCGATATAACCTGTCACGAAGCCTGTCTCTTGTACGATACGGCTAAAGTTAATTCGGGCAATGATGCCTTCCGCTTCGTTGATATCGAGCAAGAAACTATCGTTATTCTCTTGTATCTCGTCGAGTGAGAAATCTTCTTCTAGCTTTAAAATGTTAAGCATATGCTGACCGATAATTTCATCTTTCATCATGCCCATCATCTTCAATGCCATATCATTGACGATACGCACACGACCTCGACGATCGGTCGCAATAATACCATCACTCATGTGCGTGATGACAGAATCCAGTCGACGTTTCTCACTTTCTGTATTCGCTTGTGCCTCTTGAACACGTTTCGATAAGTTGTTGAACGCAAGGGCGAGCTCACCTATTTCGTCGTTACCATAAATCTTCACACGCTGCGTATAGTTACCTTTAGACATCTCAATCGTTTGGTTACGCATATCCGTAATCGGTTTCGTAATCGTACGCGCAATAAAGAAACCGAGCACAATCGTGATGATGAGTGAAATCGCCGTACCCACGATAAAGATTTGGTTGATATTATTCAGTTGGTCATACACGTTATTAATGTCTGATTCGATATAAATGTTGCCAATCGTACCTTTGCTTGTCTTCACAGGCAGATTGTAGACCCAGACACGTTGCTTACCATTACCGTAATCTTTAAGCACAGTATGACTGTTCGATTCACCTAGAGATAATGCTTTTTGAATCGAATTATCGTTCACTTTTTGATTTATTAGACTGCGGGTAGACTGCTTCGACGTCGCCACAATGATTTGATCTTTATCGATGAAGCGAATTTCTTCGATTTCTTGACGGTTCGCATACTCATTTAATAAGTTTTGAACTTCCTTTTGACTGTTGACCGATTTGTCATCTTGATAGACTTTCTCTATGCCAAGTTCAATCTGTTTCGCATATTGGGAAATATTACTTTTAAACGTTTGCGTCTGTTCTTTCTCCAAACTATTGGTAAAATACAATCCGATAATCTGCATACCAATAATAATGAGTAGGACATAGACGATTACCAGCTTAGTATGAAGTGATTGAAACTGTTTAAGCCATTTCATCTCAGACGACCTCTAGTCATGTTGTTGAAGGAAATATCCAACACCACGACGCGTCACAATATATTCTGGATGAGAAGGATCATCTTCAATTTTTTCACGTAAGCGACGAATCGTTACGTCTACAGTACGCACGTCACCAAAGTAATCATAGCCCCATACCGTTTGTAGCAAGTGTTCACGTGTCATTACTTGCCCCATGTGTTTAGATAGATAATGGAATAATTCGAATTCACGATGTGTTAATTCGATATTTTTACCACGCTTGCGAATGGAGTATGCATCAGGATAAACCACGATGTCTTTGATTGAAATTTCATTTGTCGCATTATCGTCTTCTTCTTGAGCTGGTTTAGAATAATGACGACGTAAGTTCGCTTTCACACGCGCGATAAGCTCACGTGTACTGAATGGTTTCGTTACGTAGTCATCTGCGCCTAACTCTAAGCCCAATACTTTATCAATCTCAGAGTCTTTCGCCGTTAACATAATGATCGGCATTTCATATTTCTTACGGACTTCACGACATACTTCCATACCATCACGTCCAGGAAGCATGATGTCGAGTAAGACGATGTCCGGTTCTTCATCATAGATTAAGTCCACTGCGTCATTACCGTCGTATGCACAGTGCACTTCATAACCTTCTTTCTTCAAATTAAATTCTAAAATATCTGCAATTGGTTTTTCGTCATCAACTACTACAACTTTTCTAGCCATAATTTAAACCTCATTTCTCAATTGTAGTACGCATAGATTTATTATTTCATATGTCTCTACTTTATAATTTACCATTAAAGCTATACTAATTCTATGATTCAACGTAAGAAACATATAATAGTAGATTCTCTCATGATATCATCTCTGGTGTCTTTTCAGAAAAGTTATGATTGATGATCCTTAGCTAGAATTCAGTCTCGCTCCCCTTTATTTTTTCTGTATTAAATTTTTGTGAAAGAATTTTAAAAAAGTGCTTGTCATCTCGTTAGAGAGTTGCTATAATTTATCTTGTGCTTAAGAACGGCTCCTTGGTCAAGCGGTTAAGACACTGCCCTTTCACGGCAGTAACACGGGTTCGAGTCCCGTAGGAGTCACCATTGAGTTGGTCCCGTAGTGTAGCGGTTAACACGCCTGCCTGTCACGCAGGAGATCGCGGGTTCGATTCCCGTCGGGACCGTAGATGCTCACCCAATAGGGTGGGCATATTTTTTTGCGCTTTTTTAACTTTAGATAGCGATCTCCTAAAGTTTCATTATATAGTCTTCTTTCGTCAACTTCTCACCACCTTATATTCACTCTCCTTTTATAAAAGTAATCTAACTACATTTTGAAGAATCCCTCCTATTTATTTGCTGTCTCTTATACACATCT
>NZ_PPRN01000051.1 GCF_002902685.1 Staphylococcus pettenkoferi
AGATGTGTATAAGAGACAGGTTTAATACTGAATGATGTGGAGGTCTAAATATTGAACATACAATTTAAGAAAGGTGCTTTGGAATTCATCGTCTTGTTGATCATTCAGGGCGAAGATCAATATGGTTATTCCTTAGTGCAACGCATCACACCAAGAATTAGTATCTCAGAGGGCACAGTTTATCCATTATTGCGCCGTCTTGTTAAAGATGATTATCTGACGACGTATTTTAAACCATCTACAGAAGGTCCAGCGCGCAAATACTACAGTATCACTGAAAGCGGCCAGGCGCGGTTAGCTACGTTACTCGACGAATGGCACAGTTTCACTGAAGCAATTGATTTATTTTTAGAGGAGAGTGAGATCAATGACTAAAAATGAATATTTGAAGCAGTTGGATAAGCATCTGAAACACGTCTCTAAAGAAGACCGCCAAGATGTGCTAGCTGAATATGAAACGCATTTCATTAGTGGTCAGGAAGACGGTAAATCTGAAGAAGAAATCGCACGAGAACTCGGCAATCCGAAGCAACTCGCCCGTGAGTTGAATGCGACATTAGCAGTGGAAAGCGCGAAATCAGAAGGCGGTTCTAAGAATATAGGCAAGGCGATTCTTGCGGTCATGGGCTTAAGTTTACTCAACTTCTTTATCGTGTTCATCCCAGCATTCTTCTTACTAATGATTTTAGTCGGACTCGTAGCTATCGGCATCACCCTACTCATGTTCCCAGTCTTTTTAATCGTCAAAGCAGTGAATCCTGAATATGGGCCTGTCGAGCACGGCGACATCTACATCACCATCGCAAGCATCGGCGTGTTAATGATGCTCATCGTCGTACTGATCGTAGCTGTCAAATGGCTCAGCATACTATTCATCAAATATCTTAAATGGAACATTCATGTCGTGAAAGGAAGTGCTTCAGCATGAGAAAGATATTAGGTATCGTCTTTGTAGTCGGGTTCATCCTCGCCGTCGTGTTTGGAATTCTGGGGATAAAAGATATGAGAGAAGAGGCAAAGCACACTAAAAGTTCTACTTTAGTAGATAAAAATGTAGAAGGCGAAGTTAAAAATTTAAATATCGAAAGTGGTTCTGGAGATGTAAAAATTAAAAAAGGCGAAAAGTTTCACGTGAAAATCATCGGCCCTAAAGATAAGGTGAATGCTAAAGCGGATAATAATAAAGGTACTTTAAACATCTCAAATAGTATGAAGAAGAAGATCATTTCTTTCAATATTTTTAATAATAACGAAAATACGATTGAAGTCACTGTACCACATCAACTTAAAAATACTAAGTTAAACTCATACTCTTTAGACACAATAATTACTGATTTAGATAGTGAGAATACTACACTTAATAATGACTCCGGAGATATAACAGTTAAAAATAGTAACTTAGGCAAACTTTCAGCTAATAATGATTCCGGAGGTATGAATATAGAGAAATCTAAGTTCAAGAAAGGTCATTTTGATAACGACTCTGGAGGTATTAATGTTTCAAACACACCTATAGACATCCCAATGGATATTAAAAATGACAGCGGTGATGTTAACTTCAGTTATGATAAAGCGCTCAAAGACACTAGAATAAACTCCAAAAACGATTCTGGAGACGTTAATATAGAAAGAAACGAACTGAAAAATGGTCGAATTGGAAACGGAACGCATGTCATTAGTATTGATAACGATTCCGGAGATGTTACTTTTAATTAGGTAGAAAAAGTGAGACGAAAATTAGAATTCGTCTCACTTGTTTTTGCATCTATAACGATCGATGGTTAATAATATACCTAAAATAACGATACTACCAAGATAAAATACCCACATTCCTATTCCTTCAAATACGTACGTATACATTTCATCAAAAGATAAAATAGATAAATTGTTAGGTATTAGTACGTACTTAGCGATTTCTAAATGGAACAGATGGAAAAACATCGTCACCCATATTGATTGAGTGTATGCTTTATAGAGATGTAAAGCAATCACAAATAATATATATTGAGGTATATTTCTTAATATATTAAAGCTAATATCATTTGCTAACAAACCACTAAGAAGTGCCGCAAATACTGCTACTGCACAGAAGATAATAGTATGTAAAACTAACGAACTAACAAATTTATATTTTTTCTTTAATTCAGTTAATATAAAGCCTCTGAACATCACTTCTTCTGGAAATGCTTCAAAAAGAAAAGTACCTAAGATGTTAATTAAAAATCCTATCCAAATCACGCTATCTAATTTCAATTGAACATCTTTTATCAGTCCTGTAGCTAAACCAATTAATAAAGTAAGGACAAATAATATTACAGGTATAGATAAACCAATGAAGAACTTTTTCAGATCCCTCACTTTTCCTAATCCAATTAGAGTAGGTATACCTTTATAAACTTTCGAACAATAAAAAAGTACAACTAAAACACCAATAGTCAAGAAACTACCAGCTATAATTATCTTTAAGTCACCATTTCCTCCAATGATTCCAGAAATATAAAAGGCAATAGTAAGTAGTACTAGCGTTACTAGTATAAATGCCCATAGCCTTCGTCTACTGAAACTACTGTATTTAATAATAACACCACCAAATTTTATAAGATTATCTTTTTCCTCTATTCAACTTATAATTTATCAATAAAGAAAACAAGCCCACTTTTTTATGAGCTTGCTTCGTTCCGCTTCAAATTTACTTATTTATCAATGTTTATGTACTTATACATCTTCTAACACAAAATTTAGTTTTCCTACTACACCCGCAGTCTTAAACTTCTAAAATTCATCGGTCAGCTCTAATAATTCACCTGTTTCGGCACTAATTCTAGAAATTCTGTATAGTCTTCAATATTTAGACTGTCCTCAACGAAAACGATACGTCCACCAGCACGACTATTATCTTCTTTAACGTTATATAATCGATGATACCCTGACCTTTTCGTCGCGAAGTAACCGGTCGTATAATGCATATCATCTGAAACACACAACTCTCCATGTACGGCGTCATGATGTGTGAGAATCGTCGCTAGAGATAGTGAATCTTGGACGCGTTCTTTCAACTGAATATATTCACGAGTATTATTGAAACAAAAGCGAGTAGCACGCACGCCACGTTTACCGGTCTGATCTAGACGTTCCCCCGTTTGCGTCGAAAGAATAAGCGCACCTGTATACCGTGTGTCGTCATGTATGTAATCTAAACCTCGTTCAAGTGCTTGCTTTGTTATGCCATTTTCTGTACATAATTTCATTAAATCAACGTGTTGTTCATCAATAATTTGAAGAGCAGAAAGTTGAATCAGAGGCTCCTTCACCTGTTCTATTTTCAGATTCAGGAAATCACTTTTCCCATTTTGATGATTGAACCCTTTTCTAAAGAAATGCTGTATTGCCGTCTCAATATCATGCTCTTCACATATCGTTTCCGCACCACTAATATGTTCATTATCTTGGCTCGCACGCATCTTCACACTAAACATCTGTTTCTTCATCTTCTTTCTGTTTTAAAATGATTTGAAATAATCGATCGATATCTGATTTTTGATGATAATAGGTTAACGAAAAGCGCAAAGTCGGACGACTCACTGTTGGATAACGAAAATAACTCACCAGTATTCCAGCTCCCATTAAAGCTTGGTAATAATTTTCTGCTTCATCATGATCGTTAAATTCAATACTTTTAATCGGTGTCAGTAAGTCGCACTTTTTACCTAAACAAGCGTATAACTTTGTATTAAAGTAAAGACTTAACTGCTTTAAATGCTGATTTCTATATGGTTCGTTCAACAGAGCTTGAGTATTTCTTAAAATAAAGTAAAGGTTCGACGTAGGCATACCGCTAGAATAAATTAATGCGCGGCCAGTGTTCACAAGTAGTTCTTTAAACAGCTGACTACACAGTATAACGCCACCGTGTGCACCTACGCTTTTAGACAAACTGGCAGTGATTACATCTATATTCTGATAATCATCAAAGTAATCTAACCCAAGCCCATGCGAATCATCGACAATCAGCCAAGTATTAGGAAATTGCCGTTTGAGCTTTACCAAATATTCAATATCTGCAATATCGCCATTAGTGGAAAATACACTATCTGTTACGATCAATTTCGTAGTATCTGGATAGGCCGATAGCCGTCGTGCTAAATCTTGATAATCTAAATGATGATATAGTTCCTTGGAAATACGACTCAGTTTCAGCCCATCAATAATACTCGCGTGATTCTCACTATCTGAGAATACGACCACCTCTTCACCTTTAAAAGTATTAAACAACGCTAAGTTCGCATCATAACCGCTATTCGTAATAACCGCTTCTTCAAAATTGAAGTGCTGACTCAGTAATTGTTCAATTTCTGTATATAACACCGAGTTTCCACTTACGAGACGTGAGCTGGCCAAATTAGTGCCGTACCGCTCTACAAAATTTGAGAAATCCTCAACATCTAACGGCAATTGCGCTAATCCTAAGTAATCATTCGAAGTAAAATTCATATATTCACGTTCTCCCAAACGAATCTGTTTACCTTCGATATGATGTACTTCTTTCAAAGTTCTATAACGCTGTTGTTCCTCCAATTGACTCAACTTTTGAGTTATATCCATCTTATCAAGCTCACTTTTCTAAAATTCGTACTGCCCTAATTCTTCTAACAATACTTCAGTGAAGATATCCGTCATTTTCTTAACTTCTTTCTTGCTCATACTTAAAATTGGAACGAAGGTAATAATATTTTCCAAATTGCGTATCATTAAGCCACGCTTTTTACATTCGTGAATGATACGCTCGACAGTTGGAATATTGAGAGGTTCGCTAGTCTCTTTAGATTCCACAAGCTCTACGGCATACATTAAACCGCGGCCACGCACATCTCCCACGTTAGGATGCGTACTCAATTTTCGTAATTTCTTACTCAAGATAGCTGAAGTTTGTTGAATTTGTTTTAACAGTTTTCGCTTCTCAAAGAGACGAATATTTTCTAAAGCGACGGCACATACAATTTGATTTCCTGTATACGTATGACCATGAAAAAATGTCTTTTCAGCATGTGAATTACTGAGGAAAGCGTCGTAAATTTTTTGCGAAGTGAGCGTCGCAGCTAACGGAAGATATCCTCCAGTAATCGCCTTACCTAGACACATGATATCTGGTTTCACATCTTCGTGATAGCACGCAAACATTTGTCCAGTACGACCGAAACCAACCGCAACTTCGTCTACGATTAATAAGATATTATGCTTACGACAAAGTTTTTCGACGCCTTTTAAAAAGCCGGCTGGATGAACGAACAGACCCGTCGCACCTTGAATCAACGGCTCCATGACGAAACCTACAATCTCATCGGCTCTTTCTTGCAGAATCGTATCAATATGCGTGAGAATCGATTCCACCATTTCCTCTTCAGATTCATAATCACTATGATAGAAAGACGGACAATCAACCTGGATATTTTCAAAAATCAAGTCATTGAAAATCTTGTGAAATGCATCGATACCACCTACACTTACTGAACCAATTGTGTCCCCGTGGTATCCATTATGTAACGTAATAAACTTATTCTTTTTCGCATATTTGACTGGATCAAGATTTTTCCAATATTGATAAGCCATCTTAATCGCAATCTCAACAGCTGCACTTCCTGTATCTGAATAGAAGACCTTCTTCAGACTTTCCGGCGTGATACGAACGAGCTGTTCAGCAAGCTCAATGGATGGAATATTTGAAGACCCCAACAAAGTAGAGTGCGCAATATTGTCCAACTGCTTATGTATCGCTTTGTTCAATTTCTTATCATTGTGCCCGTGCACATTTACCCACAGCGAAGCATAGCCATCTAAATATTTATTTCCTTTCGTATCATAGAGATAGCTACCCTTCCCTTTTTCAATAATAATTGGGTCGTGTTTTGAATAAACTCCCATTTGCGTGAACGGATGCCACACATATTCTAAATTTTTATTAACTAAATCCTCATGCTTTTGAAGATTCATCGTTTTTAACTCCTTTCAGGTGATCTAGTATTGATTTAGGAATTTCTGAGGCTGCCCCATTTTCTGGAAAAGTTTCAACATTTTTATGCAATAAATCTTTTACTGTTAAAAGATTGTCCTGTTCTACATCAGTATTTGAATGACGATTCATGATAAGTGTGTTGGATGGTAAATTCTGCGACTCTAAATAATGCTGATGTACAACAATATCACCAATTGCTCCTAGTTTAGAAGGCACGACACTAATAATGTGATCAGCGCCAGTATCCTTAATGAGATCAGCCGTCATGTACCATTCTTTGTCACTGTTATGTATTGGAACTGCTATACCACCCGCACCTTCGATTAGCACAATGTCATGTCTTGCGGCCAATTCTTCTGAACGGTCAATGATTAATTGTCTATCAAACAATTGATGCGGTTCTCTCTTAAATGCCAAATGCGGAGAAATAGGATCTTTAAATTTATACAGGGATGTGGTTTCGTAGCTCAATCCACACTTTGTCTTATACATTTCTAAATCTGGATAGGTTCCATCAGGCATTTCTTCAGTTTGAAAAGGTTTGAATATCGTGACGTTGTACCCTTCATTTTTCAGAAAGTGATACAAATTCACTGTTATATAAGTCTTACCAATGTCCGTATTCGTACTTGTAATAAAAATATTCATTTTTCTCACCAGTTACTTTAAAAATTTAATAGGATATTTATATCTTAAATTGAAAATCGGTAATTGTAAACCTAATAAAAATATAAGTTAACATTAAGAACGGATTTAATGTGTTAGTTTATGAGAAACTTCGTGAAACTGATGAAGAAAACAGAAAAAGCGAGACGCTAAACTGTCCCGCTTCTCTATATGGCATTTAGCCACCTCTATTCAACTTTTCTACTTCTTTTTAAAAACTTTCGAAGTAACACATTCTCATAACTCAAAATATCGATAGCAATAATCTCATTTTTATCAATGGGGACCTCTGTTTGCGTAAAATCTTCGAAGTTTATCGCGTTCATAATAACCTCTTTTTCAAAAATATCTTTAACACTACCAACCAACACTTCTTCATGAGTGCTTGTAACGATAGTATAAATATCTTCTGAATTTCGCATTTGATGAAAGGTACCTTCTAAACTACTATAGTCATCATAGTTTAATTCCAAACCTAAAGGATTATAGTTCCCATTATCGACATTATAGTTATTAGTAAACTCCATTAATTCAAGATATTTCGATGAACTGACTAACTTTCCAACTTTAGCTTTTGGGCGCACTTGAAAGCTGTCCAATCTTCCTGTTTCATCAAGTGATTCAACTATATATAACTCCTCTGTTTCAGCCACTATACTACCAACTGTAAAGACTGTTTCATTATTTTCTAGATAAATTTCATATAACTGAGTCATCAACCTCACTGCTTTCTATTTTTCGAGTTGAATTATCCTTTATTTATCTAAATGTGTGAGATAATCCCACTTCCTTATTCACTCTTAATCTGATCTTCTGGAATTAAGTCATAATCAAACATGACTTCAGAACGGTTATCCAATAAGAGTTCACGGTCAATTTCTTTAGAAGTAGCCGCATCTTCAGTCACTTTATAGATTTTTGATTTACGATAATATTTGCCGTTCTCTTTCACGAAGCGATGATTCTCTTCTTCTAAATGATATTTCCAAGGAAAGGCCTCTTCACTTCTCAATTCACCATACAATGTTTCATCAGCGATCCATAAGCAGATTTGTATTTTCTGCGAAGTTGGATTTTTAAAACGATAGTCCACGTAATTGTAAGAAACTGACGTCCCATTCTGAAATGGTTTACGCTCACCTTGATCAGGCGCGAGCGCATCAGAATGTGCATGGAATTCAGTGATTTGAAGTGGACTATGAATTACAAGTAAATGTAGATTATTAGCCAAATTACAAATTCCGCCACCCATGCCGGCCTGAACTTGATTATTCACTATAACTCGGCCATCTTTATAGCCGTTTTTCTTATTAATTTTTCCTACGAGTTTCCAAAAAGAGAATTCTTCTCCAGGATTAATGACAATTCCATCAATTTTAGAAGCTGCTAAATCAATATTGTCAGCTTTATTCGTTTGTAGTACAGGATCGATACCTGGCCCTTTTTTAATCAAATATGAAGAAACGGTATGAACCACATTCGGTAACTTCAATTTTTGTCGATGTTGCGCAAACTTTTTACGCCCTTTCAAATCTTGAATATGACGTTTTGCTGTTTCTTTTTTAACTGCTAAATCATAAAGTTTCGGATATCTTTCGCTTAGAGGTTTACGTTCTGTCATGTCTGTCTCCTTAATTTGATGTTGTAGTGGCGAGCGTTGTTGAATTTTAAATATTTTACCCACCTTTAGTAAAAGCTGTTCTACGCGACGATTCTTACCAATCTTCGTCTCATCTTCATGCATCAAAAATTTCACTAATATATTCGCTAAACCACATTTATTCGCGCCATCAATATCTGTAAATAATTGGTCGCCAATCACGATGATTTGATCTTTAGAAAGGTCGAGTTGCTCAACGGCTTTATGAAAATTTCTCACATCTGGCTTATCTGCCATCGGAATAAATTGAGTTTGGATATGACGATTAAATTCACTAATGCGTTCCTCGCTATTATTTGATAATAATAATGTTTTAAAGCCTATATTATGTATTTCAGTAAACAAAGCATCTACTTTCTCTGTAGTGTCCGCTCCGTGTGGAACTAATGTGCCATCAATATCAAAGATGAGTCCTCTGTAACCCACATCGTATAAATTGTTGTAATTGATATCATAAACGCTCTCGCTCAAGGCGTCAGGCATATATCTTCGTAGTAAATTCATGTTTTTTATACCTCACTGAAAAAGATTTTATAAAAAAATACAATAAAACTATTGTTATATTCACTCTATAAGTGTAAACTGTCCACATAAGAAAATCAATAGTCTATGAAGTTACACATCAAAGGGAGAGAGAAACGTGCATCATAGTAATTTAATCGTTATGCTTACATATCAAGACTTTACAGTTCAGAACGCATATCAAATCTTCGAGGAATGCAAAGATACTGCAGCACAATATTGGGGATTTAAAGATAAAGGCTTACCAGAAATTGAAATGAAGGAATTGTTTAATTACATGAAGTCGTGTGGTAAAACCACAGTTTTGGAAGTCGTTGAATATGATGAAGCTAGCAGTTTAGAGGGCGCGGAACTTGCTAAAGCATGCGACGCAGATATTCTCATGGGAACGACGTATTTCGACTCCGTCAACACGTTCTGTTTAGCCAATCACATCACTTACCTTCCATTCGCTGGAGAAGTTGTAGGTCGACCTTCCGTATTGAAAGGCGACATCACACAAATTATTGAACAAGCTCAAGATTTATCAGAGCGAGGTGTGAGTGGCTTTGATTTATTAGGTTATCGTCATGAGACGACACCTGAAGCACTTATTGAAGCTTTTGTAGAAGAGAACGACTTACCCGTTTGTGTCGCAGGCAGTATCGATAGCTACGACAAACTTGATTTCATTAAGCGTGTGAATCCTTGGGCATTCACGATAGGGAGCGCTTTCTTCGATCACAAATTTGATGGTACCTTTAGTGAACAAATTGATAAAGTGATTCAATATATCAATCAAGAAGACGCCCTTCCTAGTTAATCAACGCTATTAGATAAAAAACGTACCCTAACCATCTTAAATTTCAACTTTCGGTTAGGGTACCCTTTTATTTTTCAACTTTAAGACATCCGATCTACTGCATTTTCATAAATCCGTTACCTAAGACGTCCCGCACATCGTGGATAACTAAGAAAGCATTGGAATCGTGCGCATTGACGATTTTTTTAATACGTGCCAGTTGGTTCTGAGGCACAACGACGTAAAGCACGTTCGTTTGTCGACGTTCGTAGCCACCTACACCGTTAAGCAACGTAGATCCGCGGCCTGTTTCATAATGAATTTGGTCACTAATTTCACCATTATACTCAGAAATGATGGTTATGGCCTTCTTAGGATTGAAACCTTCAATAACAAATGCCATACATTTTTCCACAATAAAGAGCATAACGATGGTATAAAGTACATTCTCAATATCTATCGTAATTAAGAAAGAGAGGACAATGAGCGTATCTAAGACGAATAGCGCTTGCGACGTCTTCACTTCCGTATATTTATCGATAATCTTCGCGATGACTGACGTACCACCAAGCGTACTGCGAGCTGAAATAACGAAACCTGTACCAATTCCGATAAACGCACCACCGAAGATACTGTTAATAAAGTCTGACTGTAGATGCAGATTGAAAGATTCAGTGAGCGCTAACCAAACCGAACTCGCAATCACCGTGATCAGTGTATAAACCGCTGTCGTCTTGCTTAAGTACTTCCAACCTACTGCGATGAGAATGATGTTGATGATGAATGACGTGAGCGCTGGTGAAAGACCGAGCGTATACTTGAGGTTCAAGGAAATACCGACCGTACCGCCTTCACCGAGGTTTGCTGCGATGATAAAAGCATTGACGCCCACCCCAATGAGGAACGTACCTAGCAAGCAGAAAATAATATTTTTAGTGTGAATTTGAATAGCTTTCTTACTCATATTCACTTGTCCTCCCTTCCTACTATAGAATCAATCTCCTTTAGTAAAATTTTTATTTCTTAAATACTGGACAAAACAAAAAGAACCTTTTAGATTTTCGCTAAAAAGTCCTAAATATTCATTATTGTTATCGTTCTTGTCACACGCAATTTCTAATCATAATAAAGATTTCTTGCTTTTACAACACAAGCAGGTTAGGAAAATTTGACATTTCTATTAAGACAGATAAGGGCGGGATTGGAGATGGCTTATACTTTAAATAAAAAACCACCCAACTATCACTATTTCGATAATTGGGTGACATATCATTAACACTTATTAATACTTGTACGGATCGTCTTTCACTTCATCAGTGTAACGACGTGAATCATTGTCTATAAAATCTTGGTTGTTAGTGTGTGTTTGTTGGTTATTATTGTAATTATGGTAAGCGCCTTGATCAATCGGCTGTTTAGGCTTTCTCACTAATAGCATGATACCTGCGATTATCCAAAGTATTCCTGCTACAAAGTTAATAGAAAAGAAGTTGATAATACCACTAACAAGGAGAATAATTCCCGCAGCTTTCGTCTTCTTGCCAATCCAAATCGCAGCCATGATGCTTAGAATAAGAAAGATAATAGCTAAGATGAATGACAGAATTGAAAAAATTGACCAAACACTAATATAATTTTCTGCTTCGCTATTACTATATAAACCTGATTCAACTAGCGCTTCTTTAGTACTACTAGCGAAAACAATGTAGTTAAATATCCAATAGATAGTTACTAAGAAACTGAGTGCTGTAATTCCTACGCCTATCCAAGAAATCACGCGTTCTGCTGTACGTTTCATAATTATGTTATCTCCCTTCTTATTTTCTAGCCCATATTTTATCATAAAAACGCGTATAATTAATCGGTGATTCTGTAAAATTTACGTGAATTTAAATATTTTTGTGATAAATCCTATTTTTTTAATAAAAACAGAGAATTAACACATAGAAAAAGTCACTCTTCCATCGCTCGTTTAGACTGCGGGTAGAGTGACATATCATTACAAATTATTAATACTTATACGGATCATCTTTGACTTCTTTCGTATAACGACGAGCATCATCTTCTAGAAAATCAGAGTGTTTATCTTGCTCGTTAGTATAATCTTGTTGTCTATCATATGTACCTTGGTGAGATCCTTGGCTAGGTTGCTCTTTAGAATGTTTGCGGAAAAGATTAATACTAGCAATAATCCAAATCAGACCGATTGGCCAAAAGTTAAAGACTATTGATAGAATACCAATAACCAAAAGCATAATCGCTGCTGCTTTCGTCTTCTTGCCTATCCATATCGAACCAATAATACCAAAAATAATGAGAATAATAGATGAAATGAGGAAAAAAACTGATATAGGTCCCCACAAAGTAATAAAATCATCAGCTTCACTATAACTAAATGCATCTGTAGCTATAAGTCCTTCTTTCGTTTGATTACCCATAATTGCGAAAAAGATAGTTCCTAGAAAGCACCCTAATAATGCGAGTCCCATTAATCCGACAGCAATCCAAGATGACACACGTTCTGATGTATATTTCATATTTATGTAAACTCCCTTCTGACTTTGCTCAAACATAGTTTATCATGAAATAACGTGAATTTAATTACTTATTTAAAAAATTCTAAACATCTATTTTCTAAGTATGCGTAAATTATGTGCTTCCCCTTTTAACCAATCCAAAAATCATATAGCAATTCCTTTAATAATAAATTAAAATATGACTATACATAAAAAACAAAGGTGGATGCTCATGCAATGTTCGAAATGTAATCAAAAAGTTAATCCTGAAGATAAATTCTGCATGTATTGCGGTAATAATTTAGAAAATGACGGTGCTACATATTCTGAAGAAGCACAAACTACTTCAGTCCCTCATTGTCCAAGTTGTCATGCAGAAGTCAATCCAGACGACAAATTCTGTATGCAGTGCGGATTCAACTTAGCGACCGCTTCAAATACTAATTTCTCACATACTGAATCTCTCGAAAACCAAACTAAAGAGAACGTGAGTCTCGCGGACGAAGCGAAACAATTATTCAACAATACGACGAAATCTATCGGTAGAATGGCAGGAAATGAAGAAAGTCTAAATCTCAATTTACGCGATATGTTCTCAGAAGTATTTAAATCTCACTCTCGAGAAGAAGCCGATCGTATCTTTATTGCAGGTACTAAAGAAACGACGCCTGCCCTTAAAGATGTTTCCAATGAATGGGGCCGCCCATGGCTATTTTCTCGAGTATTTGCGGCAATGGCTATAACATTTATATTATTATGGGTTATGGCTACATCATTTGAAAATGAGAACGCCATTCCAGGTCTTATATTTATTGGAGCCTTAACTGTACCTTTATCAGGACTCTTCTTTTTCTATGAGACTAACGCTTTTAAAAATATCAGTATCTTCGAAGTTCTGAAATGGTTCTTTATTGGGGGCGTATTCTCACTTTTAGTTACACTCTTCCTCTATAACTTTGTATCATTTAGCGAAGAGGCAGAAGTATTTGGATTAATGACGCTCACTGATGCTATCTCTATAGGTATCGTAGAAGAACTTGGTAAAGCAATTATCATTATTATAATTGTGAACATGAGTAAGACAAATAAGATTCTTAACGGATTACTCATAGGTGCGGCAATCGGAGCAGGTTTTGCCGTTTTCGAATCAGCAGGTTATATTTTGAAATTTGGCTTATTTACTCAAGGTGATTTCATGAATATGATCATCCTACGAGCTTGGACAGGCCTTGGAAGTCATCTTGTTTGGGCGGCAATTGTAGGTGCTGCCGTAGTTATTGCTAAAAGCGAAGTAAAATTCGAATTTAATAACATTGTAGATCCAAGATTTCTATTTTTCTTCTTCGCATCTGTTATATTACACGCAATTTGGGACGTAAATATAACATTTTTAGGTAGTTATAACTTGAAAATCATTATTTTAATTGTTCTCGGTTGGCTATTAGTTTTCATCTTAATGAAAGCAGGATTAAATCAAGTTAATACACTGCAAAATACCATTAATGAAGAAATTTATGAGAATGAGAAGTAAATTAAATAGCGAGACTCACCATTCCAGTGAATCTCGCTATTTTTTACTGTGCTAATTCTTCACGTCGATTACTCTCATCATATTCTGGTTTTTGTCCCATTTTGTTATATAACAGAATTCCTACTATAAGTAAGAACATGCCTGCAATAATGTTAAATATTAAATTAGCACAACCAAGTATAATAAATAAATTCGCTTTTAAGAAATTAACGCTTTTACTTTTAATTAAATAGATAATCAGCACTACTATCGCAATTACTGTAACTAATACTCCAGAGTATATGAAACTCGTATATAAAAATGATTTGTATATCATAGTTTGAGTATAACCATCAATGACACTTGGGTCGCTATGGAATGTACGGGGCGCCTCAGAATTTATAATCATTGCATAAGGGATGGATGCTAACGCGTAAATGAATATACAAAGAATACTAATAGACAAACTTGCTATAAGTAATCCTAATTCAAATCCGTCCATTTTCTTAATTTTTGAAGTTTCATTCTCTCTCACTATTTCACTTCTACCATTTCTTTTATATGTATTTATCGTCTTTATACCAGCAATAATCCAAATTACGACAGCTGGCAAGCTCGTCACCAAACTTAATATAGCACAAATAAACATCAAAGTTATTGTGAGTTTGGGTCTATTTTTAAAGTTTTTAGCAGCAACAAAAGCTAATATTATTGTAATAACACTCACTATCATTAGGATACATAACCAAAATAAAGTTTGATCCGATGATTCAATCGGATAGCCAATCATTTGGTCAGCAACACCTTCAAGTTTCTTATTAATATAAATATGCATGCGCGTCTTATATAACGCATACGGCATTAATACCGATATAGTCAACATCTGTAGTCCTATACCGATCATATTTAACATTTTCTCCGACTTATAAATCATGGTAGCCCTCCCAATTTTTTCCATAATCTATTAATAACGTATCATAATCTAAAGTTGATTAGGAGATAAATTTTAAAATTTTTGAACTCAAAACACGAACCTTAAAGGAGTTTTGACAAAATATTCTCTTACAAAATATGTACAGATTTCTTAATTTCAAACGATTATCGTGACAGTTTTTCATTTTCACCCTCTCACCAAAACTCATTAATCTTGACTCTGACATGTAATAACCTTACATTTAGAGTATAACTTCATACATACACTAGGGGTGTCATCGAACTGAGATGGGCCTGGCCCAAACCCTTTGAACCTGATCTAGTTTGCGCTAGCGGAGGAAAGTGTAGTACCGATTCACAATAATTAATCACGCTTACTATGATTATTTATAGATTCGTTTATGTCATTTACACAACTTTCCTCGTGAAGGTTGTGTATTTTTATTTGCCAAAAAATTGAACTAGGGAGTGTTAAATATGACAAGAACAGTATTAGTAACAGGAAGCAGCAGAGGACTCGGAGCAACAATCGCCAAAACGCTACTCAAACAAGGATTCAACGTTGTTGTGAACTATCATCAAAGTAAAGAAGAGGCTGAAACACTGGTTAAAGGATACGAACACCAAGCCATCGCAATCCAAGCCGACGTCACCGAACGCGAAGAGGTTGAAGCAATGGTCAAACAAGCCACTGAGCACTTTGGACAAATTGACGTGGTAGTCAACAACGCGCTTGTTGGTTTCAAATTCGACCCTAGTGCGCAAAAGTCATTTAAAGATCTCAATTGGGAAGACTATCAACAACAAATTAACGGTACTTTGAAAGCGGCATTTAATGTTTCTCAAAGTGTCATTCCTCAATTTATGGAGAGTCAATCCGGCAGTATTATCAGTATTGGTACTAATTTATATCAGAATCCGGTGGTGCCTTATCACGAATACACGACTGCCAAAGCGGGTCTAATCGGCTTCACTCGTAATCTTGCTTCTGAATTGGGTCAACACGGCATTACTGCGAACGTCGTGTCTGGCGGTTTGTTGAAGACGACAGATGCGAGTGCAGCTACGACGCCAGAAGTCTTCGATTTAATCGCTCAAACTACGCCGACCAGACAAGTCACTACACCTCAAGATGTGGCTAACATGGTGGCACATCTAGCATCAGAACACGCGACCAACATTACAGGTCAGAATATTACAGTTGATGGCGGTTTAACGATGAATTAATGAAATGTTGCTAAAGCTCGTTTCTTTAAGAATAGCGAGCTTTAGCTTTTGTATTTTTGTAAAACAGTTCCTTGTGCAATTTTTAAAAATATCTAGTAAAGGCGGTTTCGTAAAATGCAAAACAAACATATACATATTGGTATCCTACTATTGGGTTGTGGTCACCATCAGGCTGCGTGGCTCATGAAGGACTCATCTATCGAACAAATCGGTTCCATTACTTACTACCAGCACCTTGCACAACTTGCTGAGAAAGGCTATTTCGATGCAGTCTTCTTCGCAGATAATCAAGCATTTAATCCTACTGACAATCGTTCCCTACCTGCATTCTGGTATGACCCGCTCATCAATTTAACTGCGATTTCACAAGTTACCAAGCATGTGGGGCTCGTTTCAACAATTTCTAGTACATTCAGCAATCCCTTTACCATGGCGCGTCAGCTCTTGAGTTTAGACCATATTACTGGAGGACGTGTCGGTTGGAACCTCGTCACTTCAATGACCGATCAAGAAGCGCAAAATCATAGTATGCCTAAATTACCAGAAAGAGAAGCGCGTTATGCGAAAGCAGACGAATTTGCGAAAGTGATGAATCAACTCTTCACTTCTTGGAATTCTGAGGCATTTTCACCTGATCGCAAAAAACAAGAAATTGTAGATAGTCAGAAAATACATTCGTTCGCTCATCAAGGGAAACATTTTCAAGTAAATGGACCATCCACTACACCACAAAGCCCACAAGGCAAACCTGTCGCAATGCAAGCGGGAGCTTCTAAGCAAGGCATCGCTTTAGCAGCGAAATATGCAGACGCAGTGTACTCCGTTTCTTGGAATTTGAATCAAGCTAAGACCTATCGTCGTAAGCTAGATCAGGCTATCGCTGAAAGTCATAGACCCAACGCTAAAATCAAAGTCTTCCCAGGCCTCGTCACATACGTCGCACCTACACATGAAGAAGCTCTAGCCAAAAAGGCAGCGTTAGACGACCAATTGCCTATCGATTCAGCATTGAAACAACTCAGTTTCTTTGTCCAACAAGACTGTTCAAAATGGGAATTAGACGCCCCTGTTCCAGAACTGCCACCAGTTGAAGCGTTCAAAGGCCCCGTGGGTAGATACGAAACAGTCTTAGAGATTATCAAAGATACACAGCCCACAGTACGCGAACTCTTAGGTTACCTCAGTGCAGGCGGCGGTCATCTCACATTAATTGGTACACCTGAAGAAATTGTCGATACTATGGAAACGTGGGTTGATGAAGGCGTGGCAGACGGTTTCAACTTAATGCCACCCACACTTCCTGGCAGTTTAGAAGATTTCGTTAACCTTATCGTGCCAGAAATGCAGAAACGTAATTTATACAGAAAGTCATATTCTGATGAAACGTTCAGAGAGATGTTGGGAGTGTAGGAAGAAAGATAAATTTATAAAACTTTGAATATATATTTTAAATATGAGATGGTTTTTAAAAGAGTTAATTTCTAGAAAACAACTCGAATTATTTTAAATTATTAAAAGGATGCTTATTATGCTAAAATTTTGTTTTATCGTATTCGCTGCGCTTATCGGCTATTTTATAGCACTTAATGCGAAGAAAAAGAAGAAAAATTAACTATTTAAAACTTAAGAAAAGAACTACTAAACTCCGAAAGTTGGACGCGCAAAGCTTCAATTTTGGAGTTTTTTTATTTCAACAAAACAATTCCGCCATCCCTCCCTCTTGATTTTCTCCAAATTTCTAGTACAATTTTAAATCGTAACAATTACGTTTTACTAAAGAGAACTAAAACTAAACTTTTACTTACCATGGAGGGAATAATATGTCGAAAATACCTGTAACAGTTCTGAGTGGTTATCTTGGCTCTGGGAAGACAACGTTATTGAACCATATTTTGAATAATCGTGATGGACGCAGAATTGCAGTTATTGTAAATGATATGAGTGAAGTCAATATCGATAAGGATCTCGTGGCGGATGGCGGCGGTCTTTCTCGAACAGATGAGAAACTGGTAGAGCTTTCCAATGGCTGTATTTGCTGTACTTTGCGTGATGATTTGCTTCAAGAAGTCGAGCGCCTCGTTCAGAAAGGCAACATCGATTACATAGTGATTGAATCTACAGGAATTTCCGAGCCTGTGCCGGTCGCTCAAACTTTCTCTTACGTGGACGAGGATCTGGGCATCGACCTCACTTCAATATGCAGGCTAGATACCATGGTCACAGTCGTTGATGCGAACCGCTTCACACACGATATTCATTCTGAAGATTTGCTGACAGACCGTGGTCAAGGTGCTGACGCTACAGATGAGCGCACGATTGCAGATTTGTTGATCGATCAGGTGGAATTTTGTGATGTGTTAGTTATTAATAAAATTGACCTCGTTACCCCTGAAGAATTAGAAAAGCTCGAACGCGTGTTAAAACAACTTCAACCTGAAGCTAAAATCATCAAAACGGTAAATGCTGAAGTTGAATTAGCTGAAGTTCTGGAAACACAACGTTTCGATTTTGAGAAAGCGAGTAATTCTGCAGGCTGGATTAAAGAATTAACTGAAGGTGGCCATGAAACACATACGCCAGAAACCGAAGAATATGGAATTTCTTCTTTCGTTTATTCAAGAAGGCTTCCCTTCCATGCTGAAAGATTTCATAAATGGTTAGAACAACTAGATGAATCCATCGTCCGTTCTAAAGGCATTGTGTGGCTCGCCCAATATAATCATGTCGCTTGTCTGCTATCTCAAGCCGGTTCTTCCTGTAACATCCACCCTGTCACATATTGGGTAGCAGGATTAGCACCAGAAAAACGAGAAGCTATCCTAGCACAGCGCCCTGACGTAGCCGAAGATTGGGACATCGAATATGGTGATCGCAAGACACAATTTGTCATTATTGGACAAAATCTTAATCCAAAACAAATTGAACAGGAACTCGATGCTTGTTTAGTGAATAGTAATGAGCTCGAGGCTGATTGGACTGCGCTTTCAGACCCGTATGGCTGGGTAATTTCTGAAGCTTAGACGTGTAAAAAAGGCCTGCGTTCAACGCAAGCCTTTCTATCATTATAATGGTTATCTAAAATTCACATTATCACATCACTGATACCACAGATTTTCATTTTAAAATTGTCGCAGAAACTCACTTTCTGTCATGAATTGAGGTTGAGCTGTTTTTGAAAAATGGTTAGCTAAGTCTTGATTATCAGTAATGATATAATTTATCTTACTCAAATCCATTTTATTCAACATTGCCTTACTTTGAACTTGAGATAAGTGAGCGCTAAGCCATACCGCAGTCTTACCTCTATCATTTACAGCTGGAAGCAGCGATGAATTTTCAGAAGTTACATAAGTAACGAAACAATCAATAGCGACATCGCCAAACAATCGTCCTTCTTCTTCGTGTTTTAGACGGCGCACCTTATTTTTCATAACTTTTTTCAACTGTAACTTCTTCATAACTAACCGATCTAAGAAATTACCATTCATATTTCCTAAAGTTGGATAGAACGTCACGTTGTCCGGCATGCTCATCAATTGCGGGAATTGTTCAACAGAAATCGTTTCTCTATCGAAATAAAGTATAAATTGCGCACTCGTACTTTCCAACGACTGCATTTTACCCAGTACTTCTTCAACATTATTAGAATCTAAATGTACGGCAATAATTGTGTTTTTGTCCTCAAGACGATAACTTTTGATATTTTTTGTAGTACTACCATTTATCATTAATTGCGCAATTTCTCTTGCACCTTGTCGATTATCGTAAGGAACCATTTTATCCTTAATATCAGTGTAATGCGCCTCAGAATTTAAATTTGTAATAGACTCAGCTAACTCTGATAACGTATAAGCTGTTGTAAACGGATAGTCTGACGGAGACTGATAAAGTCCACGCTCTCGCTGATATTCTGTCAGGTCATATAAATATAAAATAATCGGCTTATCCATATTCAAATAATCAAACATGACTGAAGAATAGTCAGTAATTAACCCGTCAGTAGCAGTAAGAAATTCATAAATTTCATACGTATCCGGCACAAATTTAATATTACTGTAATTCATTTTTAGCTGACGTTTAACGAGATGATGCAATTTCACATATAGTACTGTATCTGCATCTAAATATTGATTTAAGTACAACAACATTGTTTCCAACTGACGTGCATCACTCACGTTACCGATCTGTCCGCGCCACGTAGGCATGTAGCACAGCACTTTCTTATCCTCTATATCAAGGTCGCGACGTATTCTTTCACGCAACTGCTTTTCGTAAAAGACACTATTTCGTGGCATTGGCCCGACAACCATGTCACCGTTATACACGTGATTGAGATTATAGGCTTCGGCCATAATTTCTTTCGAGTAGTCGTTGCTGACGATAACTTGATCGGCCATGTAAAAATTCCGTTGCACATTTGCTAAATCAAAAATATGTGCCGTATCCTTACCCATTTTCTTCAAAGGTGTTCCATGCCAAATAATGAAATATTGCTGGCCTTCTCTTTTATTAAAAAAAGGATAAAACGTGGTGTCATTAATGAGATACTGGGCAGTTGCGAGTAATTCGAAATATTGTAAGGACATATGCTTCACTATCTTAAAATGAGAAAGTCCTCTTTTTTTCAAAAACTGCGCATCTTCCTCAGGATTTTGTGACACAATAAAAATCTTACTATTTCGGAGAATATCTTGAATTTCTGGAATTAAATAATATATCTGTCCTGAAACAGCACCCCCATGCATCGATTCTAGGAGTACATAATTTTTCTTAATTCGCTTATGCCGGCGCATATTCACATATTTATATAAACCACGATTATTACGATAATTGATAATCTTGCTTTTAATACTCAAAGTGTGACCCCTTTTAACTTTCTGGATTTGTAGTACATTATATCAAATAATGTGAGGTCTATCGCAGTAAGATAGTTATCAGTTTTCGAATAAATGAACGTTCGACTGGTTTGAAAGTGCATTACAGTTATCGTGATTTCAGAAGATAAAATGAGGAATATTTGATTTAAATCTATAAAGACGGAATGAGACGCTAAAACACTAATGCTTTACGTCCCACTCCTTGGGGATAGTTAATTAAATACCAAACTACACTAAGTAGCTTGTAACTATATTATATTTATATCCATTGTATATGTAAAGATAAGCATTTTAATTTAAGTTACGCTTAACTAAGTTATGCACGCATTAGAAAAAGTCTCTTATTTATCGTTAGTCGATTATGTATTCGGGTAAAACTTAAAAAGGTCACTATATTTATAACAATACTGTGATTTACAAATGTAATTAAAATTGATTGTGCAATCATTCATTTCGAAATCATTTTATCTATAGTGGCCTTACATCTAGGGTGGTACATAATATTTAAGAAAGGGGCTTTGATTATGAGAAAAAACTCACCACAATTTATGAATAAAAAGCATAACTATTCCATACGGAAATTCACATTTGGAACAGCAAGTATCGTTGTAGGCGCAACGTTGTTCTTTGGTGCAGGACAAGCACATGCCGCAGAACAAGGACAGCAGTCTGACGACACAACTACGACGACACAATCTTCTCAAGATAACGGAAATCAAGATTCTGAAGATGCCGTAAATGGCAATGACCAATCAAACCAACCAGAACAAGACACTTCAGATCAAACTTCCCAATATTCCCCTGACACATACTCAAAATGCGCAAAATTCAAATTCTGGCAACACTCAAAGCGAGGACACTAATGACAACCAGGATTCTGAAGCGCAAAATGAGGACAATACTCAAACACCTGACAACGAACAAGACACTAACACTTCTACATCTTCAAATGACCAAACTTCTTCAAATCAATCATCAGACCAAGATAATACAAACAACGACAAATCAGCACAAGAACAACCAAAGCAAGCTGATGATAACCAAAACTCAGAAAGCAAACCTTCAAATTCTGAACAAACTACTGACAATAAAGCAGAAAACACTAACGATTCTACTAACTCAAATGCAGAAAACAATAATGACCAAAACTCAAATTCTAACTCATCTCAACCACAATCCGCTAATGACACAACATATACAAATTCAAACATGAAACAATCTACTTCAAAAAATGACGAAAACAACTCAAATTCTGCTCAAAACAAAACTGACTCATCAGCTCAACAAGCACCACAATCTTCCCAAGAACAATCACCTAAACATGATAAAGAAACTAAAGATACATCCGCTTCATCATCTCAAGATACAACTCAAGCTACACAAAACCCAAACTCACAACAATCTACGAATGATGATGGCGATAACAATCAAGCTTCCGACCACAATAAAGACACTTTTTTCTCAGTGCCACAAACAAATGACGACACAAATTCTCAACAAGATACTACAAATATCCACAATCAATCAGATTTAGTGAATCACTACAAAGATCAAACAGGTAACCAAATGTCAGAATCTGACCTTAATGAAATTGCTGAGAATTCCGACATTGATTTCGACAAAGACGACCAAGCTACAATTCAACAGAAATTTTTAGAAAGTGCGGCTAAAGACTACTCAGATAAGAAAAATGCGACTACATTATTTGCGACACCTGTCAGCACAACTTCTGCCACAAATCAGAACGAGTCTACAAGCTTTAGAGATGCCGAACCAACTACAGAAGAAGCTGGAAATAACGACGGTTCTGATGACGGTTCTGACGTCAGTGACAACGTGCACTTCTCAGATCTCAATCTTTCTGGCGTGAACCCTAACAATCCTGACAATAAAGATAATGTAGAAATCGGTAACAACGGTTATCTCAGATTCAAAGGTAATTACAAGCTAGACAATAGTGTGAAATCTGGTGACTACTTCTACGTAGATTACGGCGATTACGTACGCCCTACTGGTTTGGAAGACCCTATCGTTCCTGAGGATTTGAAGTCTTATAATGACAATGGTTCACAAACTGTCGCAACTGCGAAGTACGATCCAGACACAAATAAAGTGAAATACACTTTCACAGATTTCGTAGATCAACATAAAGATGTGAAAGGTAGCTTTGACTTCGTAGCTTACCCAAATCGTAGAAATGCGACCGATTCTTTCAAAGATTATCCGATCGACATCGATGTGGCTGGTGAAAAATATTCTACAAATCTTCAATTTGATTACGTACATCAATCTGATTATGTATCTTCATTCTGGGATTCACGTAGTCAAGATCATAAGCATCAATCACGTACAACATATCTCAACGAAGGTTATCATCCAATGAACCATTCTATCGTGACCATCTCTACACAAGGTTCTAATCTTAGTAACCTACAAATTTATAAATCTTCATCAAAAGATCAAATGGTAGACAGTTATGTGCCTAATTATGAAGATTTAGAGGATGTTACAGATCAATACGATATTCAATATAATGACGATGGCACAGAAGCAACTATTGATTTCGGTTACGATCTCGATGGACAAGGCTTTATTATCAATACGAAGAGTGATGCTTACGAAGATGCGGATAATATCACTGAAACAACGACTATTGAAAATCAATTAGGCAACGGCTTATCAGACTTTTACGACTATCACAACTACCTCAGCCGTTTCATGCAAGGTTCAGGTGCTGAGCCAGATGTGCCAACGAATCCTGACCAGCCAACTGACCCGACTGAACCTACCAACCCAGGAGAGCCGACTGATCCAACAGAACCGGTTAACCCTGGCGATCCGACAAACCCTGGTACACCACCTGATCCAACTCAACCAGTTAACCCTGGCGATCCGACAAATCCCGGTACACCGCCTGACCCAACACAACCTGGTCAACCGACTAATCCAGGTGAGCCAACTAATCCTGGTACGCCAACAGACCCTGGCACACCGGTAAATCCTAACAATCCTAACGAACCGGTTAATCCAAATAACCCTAACAATCCACAGAATCCGCAGAATCCTAATAATCCAACAAATCCAAACAACCCTCAGAATCCGCAAAACCCTAACAATCCAAATCAACCAACACCAGGTACACCGACAACGCCTGAAGCAACACATGGTACGCCGGGTACACCAACAAGTCCTAATAGCCCAGAGTCACCAAACAATCCAAACACGCCTAACACACCGACAGTTAATCCAGTGACACATCACGATAATGGCGTGACAGGTCAGCATGGTACACCTGGCAACACGATCACAGTCACTTATCCGGACGGTACGACAACTCACGCGACTGTGAACCCAGACGGCACTTGGAACGCACCAACGCCTGAGCATGTGAACTTGAAATCGGGCGACATTGTTACAGTGGTTGAGCAAGACGCTCAAGGTCATACGACTCAAGTGACAGAAGTTGCAGTAGATCAGACGCAACAGCCAGTTCGTGGTACTGCGCAAGGCCTTCCTGAGTCTGGTCAGCACGAGTCAAATAACGCTGGTATCTCAATCATGGCTGCGCTCGGCGGTATTCTCGCTTTCTTCGGTATCCGTCGTCGCAAAGCAGATAAGTAATTTCTGTATGTTATGTTTTGAGGTAAAAAAATTGAGGTTAAGCATCGTGCTTAGCCTCTTTTTTCGTATTTTATAGTTAGTTATTTAATTCCTGACTCTCATTATCCTACAATTATGAATAAAATGTTTCTCATTAATGTAGTTATTTCCCACGCAATAATTGAGAAGCAGAAATTGAATTTTGATAATTTGAATTCTACGCTTAAACCGCTTCAATTATTATGAAAGTGTATTCTTGTCAATATAAGGCATACACCGTCGTTTCGCGCTCACCTACTGCACCTAGCCACGCCGAGATTTCACAACTAAATAATGAATCAATATGCCAATAAGGAATAAAGGAACAATCATCCAGCCTCCTATTCCAATGACTTGTGCTAACTTTCCGAATAAGAAAATGACAATTAAATACGGTATACAAACGACAAAAATCGCAATTAACATCCCTATGCAGCCTGTTTCTTCTACTCCGAAATGCTCTGCAGCCCAATCTCTCGTTACTACATAAAAACTCATAATCAATTGAAACGGCCAATAAACACATATAAATGACCCCATTATTAAAATACATAGTAGTTCAAACGAAAAAATTACAAAATCTTTAATAACCTCAAATGTTTCCAACACGCACACCCCAGTTTATCTCTTTCTGTAGAAGGTCTAGGCACATTTATGAGAAAACGCCATACCTACTATTTTCAATAAAAACCGTTCCAACCTTATTCTTTATCTATATTATATCGCAAGTCCTCATTAAAATGGGGGCTACAATAAATAAACTTTTGCCTTAGGAATCCGACAATATTTTAAACTAATAACCTATACATACTCCCCACGCAAAAAAGCGACCACACAAAGAATGTGTAGCCGCCGTGTTGGGTGTGTTTATAGTGAGTGTATCGATTCTGCTAAGTTATCCGACAAACATGTGCACGATATCTTCGATGATACCGCCAGCGTTAGTAACAATATTGATCACGCCCTTAGCGATTCCAGCGCCGTCAGCATTCTCAGACGCTGTAACAATATTGACAACCGCTTCACCAATGTTGTTAAGGTGTTCCATTAAATTCACCCTTTCTTCCATAATTAACCATCCGGATAATTCTATTAGTTGATACGTGTCAACTAATATATTGACATAGAATTTATTTACTGTCAATTTCTATAAAAATCTTTACATAAATACAACAATTCATATCGTAAATTTCAAGTTTAACTTAGCCACCTATTTTTAATTGGCTCATGTTATTTCGAAGTCGTTATTTTAATTCATGTCGTACCTTTTATATGGAGAAGGCACAGCGTTAACCTTATAGGTGAACAGATGCTTTTTCCTTCTGTTCCCTCTGGGAAGAAACGTTGTGACGACAGGCTCCATGTCAAAGGGCTTTAAAAAGTTATTCACCTGGATTAAGCTTTTGAAGTTCGCGCTTAAAGCACTCAGAAGGGGGGTTGGCCACCTAAATTTTTTCTAGGATAGTTATTCATATATCGTTGGATCGCTTGAACCTTGAGATTTGAAATACCGCTGAACCGCATACCTTTCGGTAAAAAGCGGCGAATTATTTTATGTTGGTTTTCACTCGTCCCTCTTTCCCATGAGGCAAACGGATGGGCAAAATAGACTGAAACCTGATCTTTGAGCTGTGAAGTTAATAAACTAAACTCAGATCCATTATCAGCTGTTATCGATTTGAATATATGGTTCATATAAGACTCAAGTTGTGTCTGAAGACGGCGAATGCTTCGTGTTACAGATTGAGCGCTCTTGTTTTCAATCAAAGTAAGTATTTCAAACCGTGTCTTGCGTTCAACTAGCGTTAAGAGTACAGGTTCAGATTTATCTTTCGAACCAATCACCGTATCAATTTCCCAATGACCAAATTCTTCACGTGTTTCAACTGCTTGAGGTCGTTCATTAATACTCATACCTAATACACGCTGATGAGCACGATGATATGTTTTATTTTTAGGACGTCGACGACATTTCTCTTGAAGATGAATATTACGTGTTTTTAACTGGCCTTCATCAATCCAGGCGTACAACGTGGTCGTACAAGGAATCGGCTTATTATCGAAAGTATTGCGACGCTTCGCGTCTAAAATAAGTGCTTCAGGAGACCAGTGATCGTCTAACATTTTCTCGTCAGCCCATTCAAGAAATTCAGGATTATGTGCTTGGATACCTTTAGGACCACAATTGAGGCGCTTTTCTTTATAACGATGATGTGCGCGTTCAGGTTCGTAGTCGACAGAGCCGTATTCATACACTTTGCCCTTATAGTTTTGTCGCTGCTTAACCTGATAGACTTGGCCTCGTTCAATTTCATTATTAATCGTTTGAGGTGCGCGACCTAACCGACGTGCAATTTCTCTGTTAGATAAGCCACAATCATGGAACGCTTTGATTCTTTCTCTTTCTCCATAAGAGAGGTGTGTTCCTTTGCGTGATTTCGTGTTACAATGAGTCTGCGTCATGTGAATTCATTCCTTTATTGTTAGTGTCAGGACTTCAATAATAACATGAAATTCACATGGCGTTTTTTGTATGCTTTTTTAGGGTGGCTAACTTAATATTAAAATCCACCACAACAATTCATATAAGTTAACTTAAACATTTCAATAAAACACTATTATTCAATATGTCATATTCTACTTGGTACATGACGTCTATTCTTCCATAGTCTAATCACATCATTTGTTCCTCACTGAATCTATAATTATATGCGTAATTGTCGCTAGTCCGAGACTAAAAAAGATTACAATAACCAAATTGATCAAAATACTCCATATATTGTTCGTCGGTAAATATTCGAATAAGAAGAACATAGGTACTAAAAATATTAAATCATACCAACCTAAATAACTTATAGATTCTTTTAAATTCATTGATGAAAGACCTCCGAAAAATATACTTTATATATAAATCATTAATTACTCTTTATTATAATATAGCACTGTCATATCATTATAAATAGAGATATCTTTAAGTACGGTAAGTTTTACAGAAAGAGGAGTTAATTATGAAAGGTTTAAAATTGATAGCTACTGTAATGATGAGTTCGGTGTTACTAGTGGCTTGTGGAAGCAATAATTCAAATAATGATGAGCAGAAAAATAATAATCATTCGCAAAAAGATGATAAGAAAACTTCTATAAATAAAAATAAGAATGCATCAAGTGACGAAAACTCCCAGCAAAATAATCAACAGGAACCTATTTCAATTGAAAAAGCGAAGGATATTGCTATGGATTATTTTAAAAAAGATAATCAAAACTTCTTCCAACGTAATCAACTTGAATATAATCAAAATAAGAGTAGCAATGACGAAATATTTATTGAAACGCCCATGTACGGGGAAAATCAATCTACTAAAGGCTATGTCAAAATCAATCGTTATACGGGAGAAATATTAGATTCCAAAATACTCGGTGCTTATCCAGATATGGTAGGTCCTAGAGACGGATATATCCATCCGAAAATTTACAACGCTGCTGTTGATTTTTACAATACCTTTGTCTCTCAGGGGGAAAATGACAAATTCAGCCATAGTCAGACCAAGGTAACTGAGGAAGAATACAGTAAGGTCATGAAACCTATCGGGGAATATCAGGAACAGTACATGACTGCAGCACAAAGAGAAGCAGAGTCTGATGAGGATGCGAAAGAAGAAGATAGTTCTGAAAATCAATATTCTCAAAGTGACAAAGATGATAATGATGATAACGACTCTACATCTGAACAATTAGATTCACAGGAAGAAGATGATGAAAAAGAAGATAGTAAAGCGGATGATAAGAATAGCTCCTCAAATCATTCAGATGAGAATCATGAGGAATCTAATGAGCAAGATGATAAGTCAGTAGATGAAGATAATGAAAGTGATCAATCTACTCAAGAAGAGAATAATAGCTCAGAGGATAATGAATATAATGAAGAAAAGTAAACAAATTAAAAAACGCTCACTCATGTCATATGGGTGGGCGTTTCCAATCGCGGTATACCAAAAATTACAGAGTACTAAAACTTATACCTAAAATTACAGAGTACTAAAATGAATCAGTCATACCTAAAACCTCTAGCCTTATTATATAAGAACCACCCCCATTAATAAACTAAAATAGCGAGCTCCACCTAGTGTTGATTTGCTCTACTTTTTTCGCTCTATCTTGCCCAGTTCCTCTACTGCGACATTTCTCACGCTAACCTTTACCAATATACTTCCCTCTGACATACCCTCTGCCCTCCTGGCATATTCGGCCACAAAGTCATTCCCCCACCGCCAAACATTCATTCTCCCACACAAAAACTCCCCCCTTAACACTCAAACTATGTTTAAGTAAGTAGGGAGAGTTCATACATTAGAAACGAACCAAACTCAATTCACCTTATGCATCTTTACGTTTTCTGAAACTAATTAAGCTTAAACCTGTCATTAATAGAGCAATTGCAGTGATCGTCATTCCTGAAGTTTCTTTACCTGTATCTGGTAAAGAATTAACTTTCTGCTGATCTTGCTGTTGTTTAGCATTTTGCTGCACAGTTCCGTCATTCGCACTTTGATTTACTGATTGATTTTGTTGTGCTTCACCCGCTGCCTGTTTGCCACTATTTTGTTTATTATCCGCAGCTGCCTGACCGTCATTATTTTGCGTATCTTGCGCAGCTCCATTTTGTCCATTAGAGTCTTTTTTCTCAGCTAAATCATAATGACCTATTTTCTTAAAGTCCTCTACCGCACCATAGCGATATTTAACGTCACCATTTTTATAAACGTGATAGTCCGCAGAACCATGCATAGATTTGTTTGCTGCAGGAACTTCGATATAGTCACCTTCATCTTTAGGCTCTAAGAAGTTCTTCTCACTCGCATTATGATTATTCTCTGCACCAATTTGGATTGCGATGTCTGTCGCGTTGTCCTTTGTGACCGCATCATAGTTTGCAGCGTGTACCTCATGTGCACCCGCGCCTCCAAAGATGAGAGCTCCTGTAAGTACTGTTGCTGAAGTGATACCTAATTTCTTCATAAAATGACCCTCCATTTAGATAAATTTACACTTGCAGTATAACGAATAGAGGCGACATATGATGTCATTTACAGTAGAAATTATTAATTTCTGCAATTTATTCTTAATTGATTAGGTAAAATGTCCTATATCTTAAAACAAGAACACCAACAACATCGGTCCTATTAAACATAGATTCACGATATTAATAAACATGCTAACAAGACCTACATCTTTCTTCGCATAGAAATGAAACCCCAGCGAAACCACTAACAACATGAGACTAGCTGCTATAAAATACGTGACGATATTTAGCCCACTATAACTCAAATTATGATAATTAATAACTAAAAGAGCTACTAATATCAAATAGTTAATAACGTTCACTGCGCAAAATATAGTTTTCATAGGTTCGTCCCTTTCATATTTTCTCAATAAATGTCCGACGTAGATCCACGCTTACTCAACTCACTTTTTCCCTTTTCTCAAATATTGCATTACGCACATCCACACTTACACAAATCTCCCGACGCACATCCGCTCTTCAATTAATCACTTTCTCAAATATCGCTTCGCAACTCCATACCACACTTTAACAACTAACCCCACTACTTCCCCAACCACTAGGAAAGATCGCACGCATGGTGTGACCTCGTTAAATCCATAGACGTTCTTCCTTCTCAACATGCTCTCGTGTACCTAAACACATGTAGACAAAGAGCCATATACCTAGGATTAAACCTATGAAGTTGATGATAGTAGCGAGTACTGAACCTTCTCTTAGAAAAGACTCAACTAATACTAAGACAAGATTTAAATAAACGAGAAACCCTTTCCGATTAATATCATGTAATCGTCGAACTTGTACTGCAATTTGTGGAATAATCATCGCAATTACAAATATAAGAACAATTCCTGAGAGAGTATTTACTAGCCAAACCAACTTAGAACTGGCATAAATCAACACAAGCAATATAGCCATGATTACTATATTAACCAGCGTTGGCACCCAGTATTCTTTTCGCGTGGAATGACCTTTAAAGTCAAAGTAGCGTCGCCAGAATGAGCGATATGCATTCATGGTACTCTACCCACCTTTGTCGTTAATATATTGTTGCTACTTCATAGTCCTACCGTACATCATTACCTTCTTGCTATAAGCATTACATAACTTTTATATCCTTTTCAACTTAGATATTAAGTGTTAGTTAAAAACAATTCGTTTCTTATCATTTTAAGTCTTTCAGCTCTATCTTCATTTTTACAGTGATTTCTTTAAATTTTCACTATACTTTTACGGATAAAATGGTAAAATAAAGTTGAATCTAAGTGAAAAAATCACAATTCAAATGATTCAAAACGTGATATTTTTATTGTCTTTCTCAACTACTTCTTAAGAAGTTAAAATTATCATCATATTTACCACAAATTGTTAACAAAACACCTTATAACCTAATAATTTCACTATTCAAGTAGTAAAATTGAACTATATGAATAGAATTAAAGTGAGAAATTTAAGTATTCGAAATTTTCCACCAAAATGATATAATAGCGCACCAAATTTACCATATTTCATTTATAAGTAAAATTGATACTAGATTTTTAACCAGGATATTGTATTATAGACTTAAGGAATCAATCGAAAGGTACCTCCAAAGCGCTAAGCCTTTGATTCCTAATACATCACAGAAGGAGCTGAACTCCCCCATCTCAGAAAAAAATATATTAATAACTAGAGATAGTTGAAGTTTACTTCAAGAGAGAAGTTCTCCAAAGTGACATCGGAGAATAAAAAATTAATAGTTGTTAAGAAGGTTATATGAGAATATTTAGCGATAAAACTCATCTTTTTAAGAATCTATGTATCTCAACACTCTCAAACTTCAACTTACAAACATCTGAAGGGTAATGTCACACTATCATCGAGATTCCTCTTTAAAAATCTAAACTATGTGAGCAAGTAAATTGTTTAAACCTTATAGATCTCGATATATATAGTGGAAATTCCCCCTGTTAAAACATCATGTATATTCATCCTCAACTTTCCACTTTAACACCTTTCAGATGCACCGTCGCACTCAGCAAATAACGATTGATTTACAATTTAATAGCTTTCTATGACAACTAGAATCAACATCATTAAGGAAAGCGTTTGTTTATTCATCAATAACCTCATTAAGGAAAGAATGTATCTCTCGACAATACAGGAGAGGCTCGTTAAATATTCCTGTAGCGTTGGTGATTTCAGAAGAGATACATGGGTGAAGTGTTTTAAGTATTATCTTGTTGTATGTATAAGTATGTATTAATAATTTAAGTTTCATTAAATGAAAAGGAGTGGATAGTCTATAACACTAGGCTATCCCCCTCCTAAAAAATTACAGTTAACGTGTTTATAAATACTCGTCATTGAATATGTACCTCATGCTATATACTATGACTTATATTTGTGAAAGTTAACGTTAAGTAATTGTTCTTAATCCCGTATATTTAATGGTTGGGTTTATAAAAATAAGTGTGCAAAGCGCTTTTGATAACTAAAAGGGAGGATAGCCTGCTTCAACAGGCTACTTCCTTCCCTAATAAATACAATTTAAGTATTTATCAAAGCTATTCTTGTATTAAACCCTGATACTCTAACCTATCACTGATGGTAATTAATATTAAGTAATGTTTTTAAACCGATATATTTACCGGTTAGGTTTATAAAATTAATTGTGCAAAGCATTTCTAATCACTAATGTGTGAGACAGCCCTAATGTGTGGGGCTGTCTTTTTTAACAACACGTATTTAAGGGACATCTTTCTTAAACGAACGGCTTTAGTAGAGGTCGCTCAAGATGAAATTAGTTATTCTTTAAACACAATTAATCATAAATCTGGAAAACACCTTAATAGAGATAATCATATATACTTTTAACTTTAATATTGTGACTCTTAAGTAAAAAAAACAACGTATAAAATTAGAAATCTCAGCAAATGAAAAAGGAGCTCATTAAAATGAAGAAAATCAAAATAGTAGATGTGGTACTAAAGTATATAAAGACAATTATTTTTGAAAAAAATGCAGTACTTAACACAAAAGATGCAGTGGATATCGTACAAAACTATCTTGGAGAACGCGACAGAGAACACCTTTCAATAATATGCTTGAATACGAGATGCGAACCCACTCATTTACAAATCGTCGCTATAGGAGATCTATATCATAGTACCGTCCATCCGCGTGAACTAATGAAAGTCGCAATCCTTTCAAATGCGGCGAGTATTATTATTACGCACAATCACCCGAGTGGGGATGTAACTCCATCTCCTCAGGATATAGAAATAACACATCTTATGAAGCAGGTATGTCATATCATGCAGATCAACTTATGGGATCACATCATATATAGTGGGGAGAACTATTACTCTATATTGCAAGAATCCCCTATCTTTAACCACGACCTCTTGCCAACGGATGAAGATGAATAGAATGGTAACTTGAGCTATATTAAGGTTACTGTTCAGATAAAGGTTATCTTAGACCAATAATTATCTGGGCTATTCACATTGAGTGGTGGCTTTATAAAAACACTCTCGTTGAATTCAGTAAAATGAATCATACGAAAGTGTTTTTCTATGCGCAGAATGGTGTATCCATTTGATACAAAGTATAAATTAGTGAACAGAAAAGTAGCAGCCTAATTCAAGTGTTTTTAAGTGGGTACTATATTGGTGGCAGTGCCAGGTCTTATGAACTTTTATCCTTACAAATGATGCACTAAATAGAGGATTCATCAGTTGTGATATTATTTAGCTGTGAATTAATCTCATAAAGTTCACCTTCTTTAGTCTTTCTATCTTTTTCTGCAAATAAATATAAATTTACTTTTGCTCTAGAACAAACAACATATAAGAGTTTTTTTGATTCTTCTGTTCTATATTCCGGATATTTATTAATAGTAGTCCAATGAGGAATACGTCCTTCATGTAATCCAAATACTATTATAGTATGGTATTCTTTACCTTTAACTCCATGAATTGTATTAATATTAATCCCGTCGATAGAATTAAACATTTTCGTTATATAGTTAGCATCGCTAGGCAAATCTTTGAATTGGTAGTTATTTATGTTTCTCTGTAGAGCTCCAAAATATTCTTGCCATCCCTGAACTAAATCCTTATAGTCTTCATGATTTATATTTAATTTTTCCATAATGAATAAAAAGCATTCTTCTAAGTAATGGGTGATTAATTTATTATTAATTTGTATAGAGTTGATTATGTTTAATATCATTCTTGGAGTATACTCATTATCTACAAAACTAATGTCAAATTTTACATCTAATTCATTTAAAATATCTTTCGCTTTACTAAGTCTACTTGTATAATTATTAGGACTAGCTATTGTTAAAATTAAGCAAGCAAATTTAAACCATATATTGTGAGGTACACGTGACATAACAGTTAAATTAGACGCATTAAACTTTACATTGGGTAATTCAGATATTATTTCTTTAATAGTATTATTTAGTATATTCCACTGAGGTGCGATAATACATATTTCATTAGGATGTACTCCTTCTAGAATATGTTTTTTAATTATTTCAGAGATTCTTTCAGACAATTTGTTTTTGCTAATGCTTTTATCTACTTCTATAATGCTTTCTTTATATTTTTCGGGATACGCAGATTCTATTTTATGATTTGAACAACTAAATTGACTATAAAAATCAATTATTTTTTGGCTCGATCTATAATTATAATATAAAGTGAACCGCATTAAAGGATAATTACCCATAATTTTTTCTATTTCGTCTATAGGTTTAACTTTCCCTCCTAGAGAGTGATAAATTGCTTGATTTACATCACCTACAATAAAATACTTGCAATTACCTTTTGAAGAAGCTATTATTCTACCTATTATTAAATATTGAATCTCTCGTGTATCTTGATATTCATCTATAAGAAAGTAATGAAATATCCTTGATAAATTATAAGCTATAATAGGATACTCTTCTATTAATTTATAAGAATAATATAGTATCAAATCATAATCAATCAGTCTGTGCGTTTTTAAATATCTATGATAGTTTTTAGCTATTTCATTGTGTTTGTTCTCCTCATTTAAAAAATTACCGTCATAATTTTTAGTCATATTAATATCGCTGTATGGCGAAACATTAAATTCCTTTTTTATTTCTTTTTTTTTATTCTTTCCGATTTATATTTATCTATAACAGTATAACCTTTTTCTAACTCAGGTATGTACATGCTATATGGCTTTAATATCCACCTTGAGCAAAATGCATGTATGGTGCCACTCCATAATTGAGAACTATCTTCAGTGGCCGAAAACACTCTATCACTAATTTCTTCTGCCGCATTATTAGTATATGTTAAAGCTACAACCATCTTCGTCCTATGTGCTAATTTATCGAGTTCCTGTATTACCTTCGTAACTAATATTCTTGTTTTTCCACTTCCTGGTCCTGCATTTACTAAAGCGTTCCCCTCATATTCTACTGCATCATTTTGATATCTATCTCCCATTTTATTCTTTCACCTTATTTACAAATTCATTTAATATATCTTTCCGATTTTCACATAAATAATTTAACATTTCACTAAGATTATTTTCATTTATATCTTTATACTGGTCATTAACAGTTTTTTGAATTCTATATTTCGCCATTACAAATAAATGTTCACTAGTGATATGTTTAGATACAAACGCGATAGCTTCTAGAATGTAATTGGGTATATTAGTATATTCATTAATTTCTTCTGCTAATAATAATGCAAACCAACCTTTCCCCTCTTTTTTAGCTAGTCGTAATATTTCATTCATTTTTTCTGCTGCTTCCCCGTTTAGTTTTGATGCTGACCTTTCTTTATCGCTTTGATTCTTATAAATTTTTTCTAATGTATTTATTACAGTTTTTTCATTGTTATTTATTACGTAGTCTGCTTCAAATGTGTATTTAGCACAAAAAACGTTTACCCATGAATTAGAATCATACTTTTCATTTAATCTATTAATTCTAGTTTCTCCGCTCTTCTGAGCAGCTCGAGATTTCCCTTCATCCATATTATCTGTATTAGAATCTTTTGGTAAGGGAATATCTAAATCAGTGATAATTGCACATCTTTTTTTTATTCTATTATCATCAAAAAGCTCAGCGATGTTATCAAAAACAGCACTACTCATGTTTATTACGCTAATTCCAATTTCATCTAAACTAATTCCAAATACCTTTTTAAACATTTCAGGTATTAAAATCATTTCAGCATCGCCCTCTACTAGAATAACACCTTTGGCAAAAAGTAAGGTTGATCTCGTTGCATCAAGATACCTTTCAATTCTTTTTATTTTATAATTATCTAAACCATTACTAGGATGACATATTTCAGTGTAACCTTTTTCTTTGGTTAAGATATTCATTGAACTAATTTTACTTGATGAAGATATGTGTGTTGAATGTGTAGTTATTATTACTTGAGTATCTTCAAAGTGATATTTATCAAACAAAGTTTTTTGAACGTGCGTATGAATATGAGCTTCTGGTTCTTCTATTAGTAAAAAATGAGCAGCTTTTTCTCTTTTATTTTGATAAAATTCATATTCAAGCAACTTTAAAGTTATATAAATTAAGTTTGCTCCTCCTAAACTCAAATCTTCCATTTTCCCTTGTTTACTTGAGTGATCGTCTCCAGCCCATAACGTTAAAGATTGGAATAATATTTCTATTTCCTCAGGTAATTCCGACTTAATATCAACATTAGGAGAATAGGTTAATCCTAATGTATTATTTAGTGACTCCTTTAATTTTTCTGTCAATTCTTTTATTTCTTCAAGATCACTTATTGATTCATTAATATTTTCTATTTGCCTTTGTATGTTTTTAGTCTGATTAACCTCTAAGTTACTTGTACTACCTTTTAACAACTGCAACAGTGGACTTCGTTTCCTTTGTTTCAAATCATGTATAACATTTCTAAGCGCTTTTATATAAGTACATGAAATTTCTTGCTTCATTAGACTAAGATGAGACATAGCAATGCCTAATATTTTTTTATTATCTTCTTCTGGATTAGGAAAATCTAATTTATCAAAGTCTCCTACAATTTCTCTATATTGACTAGGGTCTGTAAAATCACCTTGTACACGTTCTTTATAAACCACTTCATAGTCTTCTATTGTTAATTCTTTTAGGTAGTTTTTTAGTTCTCCTTGCACTTCCGAATTATCTTTAACATCTTGGTTTATTTGTTGGGAGTACTTATGCATTTGTTTTCTGACATTATCGTTTGGTTTAAAGTAATACGCAAAGCTACCAGTATTATCTTCGCTCTCAATATTTTGAGTGTAATGAGTAAGAAAGTTATCCTTGATATCATTGTTTAATTCAGAAAATGTTACCTTAATTATAATCCAATGCCCTTTCCAGTCTTCTTGTATACTAGTATTGAAGTCAGTTTCTAATAACTTGGTGGCATTTAATGGTAAATTGTCGTCTAATAATAAACGCAAAGCATAAAGAATGTTAGTCTTTCCTGAACTATTCTCTCCAATTATAGTATTAACTCCTTTTTTAAATTTTAAAGTACTATTTTTAAAATTTCTAAAATTTACGATATCCAGCTGTGAAATATACATCAAATAATCTCCTTTATAAATTGTGGTTTATAATATTAAGTTACCCTTCTAAAAATACATACAAAAATGTCATGTAAATTTCATTTTATTATTGTACTCCTAAAACCACTGATAAAGAGGACATATCATATATTTAGGAATAACGGATTGTAATATTAAGTGCAACACCCAAAAAATTTCATAAAAAATGCTCATAATTGGCACTTCGTTGTAAGATGTTAATACACGACTAAAAACAAATACAAGAGTGTGCTAATATGAGCTATTCATATCTTACTATATATATATACGTTCAAGTATAGAGACACTAAGAAAAGAAAACTATTCTATGAGAGATTACTAAACATCTTAACCGTTCAGTCTCCACAATTTCTTGTGAGATTAAGCAATATGACGCAAGAAGGTTATTCTGTGCCTACAGCACAAACGCAATAAAAAGCGAATAAAAGACGTTGTAATCGTCGTTTGAAACTAAATGAAACGCTATCACAGTTCATTCAATATTATTTGAAGTTACGCTGGTCGCCAGAACAGATTGTGGGTCGTCTATTTTGAAATCAAATTTCTTTTAAATTCGTCTATAGATGGATTAACTCTAACTTACTGAAGGTGAATATGTTACCTTATCTCAGACAGAAAGGGAAGAGACACCCAAAAGAGACGCGAGGTCGGTTTAATGTAGGCAAGACCATCTCACAACGTCCGAAAGAGGTTAGAAAGCGTCAAGAGTTCGGTCATTGGGAAGCTGATACGATCGTTTCAAGTCGAGGGAAAAGTAAGGGTTGTATCGCTACTTTCGCAGAAAGAAAGTCACGCTATTACTTCTCCTGACTTATCCCTGACCGTTCTTCTCAATCTATGAAAGAAGCGATGCATCAGCTCATTCATGCTTTCTCTGAGAGGATTGTAAAGGCAATCACTGTAGACCGTTGTAAAGAATTCTCGTGCTATAAAGATGTTGAATCTCAATTCAATGTTGATATTTACTTCGCTGATACTTATTCTGCACGGCAAAGAGGCACGAATGAAAATTCTAACGGTTTACTTAGGGAATTCTTCCCTAAAAGAACTGACTTAGCTAAAGTAACTCAAGAAGAATTAGACTATGCTTTGAACGCAATTAACCATAGACCTAGAAAGTGTCTTAATTAGGACACTCCATATGAAATTATAAATTTAGAAATCTTGCGCTTAAATTGACAATTCATCATAACAGGATAAAAAACTAGCCTATGCTTTAAATATTATTAGTAAATATACCAGAGGTATCACAATTAGAATAACCTTTTAATTCTTAGAGTTAGAATCATTACTCTTAAACTAAAATTCTTTATAGATTAAATTTTAAATTGGCAAAATCATTATTAATTCTATCTATACTTAAGTCATAATATTTTTTATTCATTTCAATTCCCCAAGCTTGCATACTATATCGATTAGCTACTATTAAAGTGGTGCCACTACCAAGGAATGGGTCCAATATCTTTAATTTTAATTTTAAATAATCTTTTATTTTATTAATGATTACTCTTACTAACTCTTCAGGATATGGTGCAGTATGGCCATATTTATTTTCTCCTCTAGAGTTTATTTTTTTTACAGTGTCAATTTTAAATACTTCAGTTTTAATAGATTTTTTACAGTCTGGGCTTAAATAAATAATATGTTCATAACAATTTATAGGTTTTAAAAAACCAGGAAACGAGTTATTTGAACTATTACGTTTAGATTGGACTTCTCCTTTATACCATATATCATTTCCAAGAACATTGCATCCTACTAAATAAAAGATAAGCATACTGTAGAAACCGAGCATCTGTCTCTTTTTTGACATATTAGAATTAACGTAAATTTTATCTTTATCCACGATATCTCCTATATTATACGCATATATACCATTAGAATCCATTTTAGAGATAACACTTCTTGCGTTCAACATCATATCAATTAAATAGATGTATAAATTATTCCAACTTGAATATTCTCTAGCATTAAAATATGGTGGCGATGTTATTACACAGTTAAATTTTTCTTTAAGATCGGAATTAGCTAGATACTTAGTCGAATCAGCATTTATAGTTTTAATAAGTTTGTTAACATTTTTTTCACTATTTTCTTTTACTTCATCAATAATCACATTATTTTTTAAGGTTTCAAGCAATTTATAAATAGAAAGTTCAAAGAAATCTTTATAGTTTTTAGTAGACCACTCATTCAAACGCATATGTTTTATATCTCTTCTGTATATACTAGTTAACTGAT